>DAOLFG010000152.1:0-2235 GCA_035326425.1 Geminicoccus sp.
GCTGCGATTGCCGGGAACCTTTGCAGCCGATCGCCATCCAACGCGTGAAGCCGCCGACCGGGCGGCTGTCGCACGAAGGATCGCACCGATGAAATCCCTCGGCCTCGCCCTGGCCCTCGTCGCCACCGCGGCACTGCCGGCGCTCGCAGCGGACCAGGTCGCCAAGGCTCCCCCGGCCGGCGCCTACCAGCAAGTGAGCAAGCTGGTGAAGCTGCCGGACTTCATTCCCGGGCTCGGCCAGCTCTACGTCGACCCGTCGACGCTGCCGGCCGGCCCGTTCCTGGCCTACGACCACTCGGGCGAGCTCGTCAGCACGATCTACATGCTGCCGATCGAGGATCTCAACCCGAACAAGAGCTTCGACGATCTCGCGGCACCCGGCGGCAGCGTCGATCATCTCGACGTCTACTACAATGCCGGCCATCCCGGCGTCGAGAAGCCGCACACCCATGTCGTGCTCTGGCATGTCCCGGCGGTTGACGAGGACCTGGTCGCCAAATGATCGCGACGCGCCGGAAGATTCTGGGGATCGGCGGCGGAATTCTCGCCGCCCTTTCCCTGCCGCTCCGTCCGGCCGGGGCCGACGGCGTGGTCGAGATTCGCATGCAAGGCCGACCGGACGGCTCGCAGGTGTGGTTCGATCCGATCGGTATCCGCATCGCCGCCGGGCAGACGTTGCGCTGGATCAACCTCGATCCCGGCAACGCCCACACCAGCACCGCCTACGCCCCGGTCAACCTCGACCGGCCACGGCGGATACCAGCAGCCGCCGAGCCGTGGAGCTCGGACTATCTGCTGCCGAACGAAACCTTCGCCGTCACGCTGACCGAACGCGGCGTCTACGACTATTGCTGCCTGCCGCACGAGCACGCGGGCATGGTCGGCCGCATCGTGGTCGACGCCCCGCAGCCGGAAGGCTGGCTCGCCGCTGCCGACGACGGCGGCCTGCCGAAAGCGGCGTTGCGGGCATTTCCGTCTGTCGAGGCTATCATGCGCGACAGGATCGTCCGCCGTTCCTGATGCCCTTCGCGGGCGGGCGGCCTGATGCCCTTCGCGGGCGAGCCGAAGGTGATGTCGAATGATGCAGCTGGCTATCGCTATGGACCGCGTCGATCTCGAGGCGCGAGGCGACGCGGAGCTGGTGGGCCTGGCGCGGCATGGCGACGAGGCTGCGGTGCGCATCCTGGTGAAGCGCCACAATCAGCGGCTGTTCCGGGTGGCGCGCGGCATCACGGGCGACGACGCCGAGGCCGAGGACATCGTGCAGGAGACCTATGTCCGCGCCTTCACCCATCTCGGGGCGTTTCGCGGCGAGGCCCTGTTCTCGACCTGGCTCACCCGGATCGCGCTGAACGAGGCGCTCGGCCGGATGCGTCGCCGGCGGCCGACGGTCGACCTCGACGAGCTCGATGCGGGGGACGACAGCCAGGGTGGAAGCGTGATCATGTTCCCCATGCCGTCATCGCCCGCCAACCCCGAGACGGAGACGGGCCGGGGCCAGGTTCGGCTGGTCCTGGAGCGCGCCGTCGACGGCCTGCCGGAGCCGTTCCGCATCGTGCTCGTCCTCCGCGACCTCGAGGGCCTGAGCACGGAAGAGACCGCGGCACAGCTTTCCCTGAAAGCCGAAACGGTGAAGACGCGGCTGCACCGGGCGCGCCGGCTCATGCGCTCGGCCATTGCCGAGCAGCTCGGCGGCGAGTTCGCCGGCCTGTTCCCCTTCGGCGGCGGCCGGTGCGCGCGCATGGCCGACCATGTCGTGGAGCGCCTGCGCGACGCCGGCATCGTCGAGCGGTAGCGATGCCCCATATGCAGTTGATCCGCGGTGCGTGGGAGGGATGTCATGGTGCGCTGGACAGTAGTGGCCCTGCTGACGCTGGTCGCGGGCTGTGCCGGGAAGTCCGAGCCACTCCGGACGGATGCCGGCGTCTCCGCCGATCTCTCGGCCGCCGACTGGTCGCAGGCCGAGACCGTCGATGTGACGGCGACCGAGTTCGAGTTCGGCCCGAGCCAGCTCCGTTTCGATCGGGAACACCTCTACCATCTGCGCCTGCAGAACAGCGGCGGCGTCGGCCACAGCTTCTCCGCCCCGGCGTTCTTCGCCTCGGCGGCATTGCGTGAAGACGCGGCCTCGGCGGAGCTGCGGGCCGGCGGGGGCACGATCGAGCTGGCAGCGGGGCAGACGGTCGACGTCTATTTCCAGCCGCAGCGGGCCGGCACCTTCCCGCTGCAGTGCAC
>DAOLFG010000034.1:0-53232 GCA_035326425.1 Geminicoccus sp.
GGGGAGGGCTGCCTATGCCGGTGCTGCTGGGATGCATCGCCGACGATTTCACCGGGGCCACGGATCTCTGCAACACGCTGGTCCGCAACGGCATGCGGGCGGTCCAGCTGATCGGCGTGCCGCGCAAGGACCTCGAGATCCCCGAGGCCGAGGCGGTGGTGGTGGCGCTGAAGTCGCGCACGATCCCGGCGGCCGACGCCGTGCGGCAGTCGCTCGAAGCGCTCGACTGGCTGCAGGCGGCCGGCGCCAGGCAGATCCTGTTCAAATATTGCTCGACCTTCGACAGCACCGATGCCGGCAATATCGGGCCGGTCGGCGATGCCATGCTCGAACGGCTGCCCTGCGTCGCCCTGGTCTGCCCGGCCTTCCCCGAGACCGGCCGCACCATCTATCGCGGCCACCTGTTCGTCGGCGACGCCCTGCTCTCCGACACCCACATGCGCAGCCACCCGCTGACGCCGATGACCGACAGCAATCTCGTGCGGGTGCTGGCACGGCAGAGCCGGCGCAAGGTCGGCCTGATACCGTGGAGCGTGGTCCACCAGGGGCCGGAGGCGATCCGCGAGGCCCTCGCGGCCCTCGCCCGGTCGGGCCATGGCTACGCCGTCACCGATGCCATCGAGGATTCCGACCTCGTGGCGCTGGGCCATGCCGTCGCCGATCAGCCGCTGCTCACCGGTGGCTCGGGCATCGCCATGGGCCTGCCGGACAATTTCCGCGCCGCCGGACTGATGCCGGCGCAGACGGATGCGGAATCCCTGCCCGCCATCGCGGGCCATGCGGCGGTGCTCGCCGGCTCCTGCTCGGCAGCGACACTCGGACAGGTCGAGGCGATGGCGAAGTCCCGCCCGGCGCTTCGCCTGGAGCCCGAAGGGCTGCTGCAGGCGGGCGCCGTCGAGCGCGCGCTGGCCTGGGCAGTGCCGAAGCTGGCCGATGGACCCGTCCTGATCTACGCCAGCGCCCCGCCCGAGCAGGTGAGCGCGGTGCAGGCCAGGCTCGGCCGCGAGCGGGCGGGCGAGCTGGTGGAATCTGCGATGGCCGGCGTCGCCAAGGGCCTGGTCGCGGCCGGTGTGCGCCGCCTGGTGGTCGCCGGCGGCGAGACCTCGGGCGCCGTGGTCGGTGCCCTCGGTGTCGAGGGCCTGCGCATCGGCGCCCAGATCGACCCCGGCGTGCCCTGCACGGTCTCCCTGGGAAATCCGGCCATGGCGATGGCCCTGAAGTCGGGCAATTTCGGTGCGGTCGACTTCTTCACCAAGGCCCTGGAGCGCATGCCGTGAACGAGGCCGCGGCGCGCGACGCCATCTGCCGCATAGGGAAATCGCTGTTCGAGCGCGGCCTGACCTTCGGCAGCTCCGGCAACATCAGCGTCAGGCTGGCCGACGGCTGGCTGACCACGCCCACCAACGTCACGCTGGGCGCCCTCGACCCCGACCGTCTCAGCCGCCTCGACGCCGACGGCCGCCATGTCGGCGGCGACGCGCCGACCAAGGAGGTGTTCCTCCACCTCGGCATGTACCGACGGCGCACCACCGCCGGTGCCGTCGTCCACCTGCACTCCACCTACTCGGTGGCCGCCAGCATCCTGGCCGATGTCGATCCCGCCGACGTGCTGCCGCCGCTCACCGCCTACTACGTGATGCGCGTCGGCTCGCTGCCGCTCGTTCCCTACTACCGTCCGGGCGACCCGGCGCTAGGCCCCGCCGTCGAGGCGCTGGCCGACCGGCACCATGCCGTGCTGCTGGCCAATCACGGCCCCGTCGTCGCCGGCGTCACCCTCGATGCCGCCGTCAACGCCGTCGAGGAGCTGGAGGAGACCGCCAAGCTGTACCTGCTGCTGCGGGGCAGCGCCATCCGGCCGCTGACGCCGCCGCAGGTGGCCGATGTGCGGGCGCGTTTCCCGACGTGAGGCGCGGAGGCTATCCCCGGCTCATCCGCAGGTACTCGCCATAGAGATAGGCCGAGCCGATGGCCAGGGCCGCCACCACCACGAAGACGATGACGACGATCGTGGCGGCACGCACGAGGTCGTGCGTCGGGCGGCCGGGCTGGCACAAGGGAACCAGATTGAAGGCGAGGCCGCCCAGCACGACCAGTCCCATGCCGAGGCCGGACAGCCACTTGCTGAACGGCTGGAAGATGAGGACCAGCGATACAATGCACAGGCCGATGATCGTGGCCTCGACCGTGCGGGCGGTGGAAGCCGACATGCCCCGCCTCGCCGTGATGGCGCTCATGCCTGCACCCGCTTGCCGCTGTCGTCGAACAGATGCACCTGCCCCGGCTTCGGCCGCAGGTGCAGGCGCGTGCCGCTGCCGACGCGCCGCGTCCGGTCGACGACGACGCGGATGTCGCGGCCGGCCTCGACCATGTGGATCAGCGTCTCGGCACCCATCGGCTCGATGAGGTCGGCCTCGGCCGCCAGCGTGTCGGCGCCGGCCTCGGAGGCCAGCTCGAAGGCGCGCGGACGGATGCCCAGCGTGACCTTGCCGCCCGGCCGCAACTGCGCCACCGCCCCCTCGACCGGCAGGCGGATCTCCCGGCCGTCGACCGCGAACCGGCCGTCGCCGGCATAGCCGGCCTCGATCAGGTTCATCTGCGGCGTGCCGATGAAGCTGGCCACGAACAGGTTGGCCGGCCGCGCGAAAATCTCGTGCGGGCTCGCCACCTGCTCGATCCGGCCGTCGCGCATCACGGCGATGCGGTCGGCCATGGTCAGCGCCTCCAGCTGGTCGTGGGTCACGATCACCGTGGCCTTGCTGAGCCCGTTCAGCACCTCCTTGATCTTGCCGCGCATCTGCTGGCGCAGCTCGACGTCGAGGCGCGACAGCGGCTCGTCGAACAGGAAGCAGCTCGGATCGCGCACGATCGCCCGGCCGACCGCCACGCGCTGCTTCTCGCCCTCGGCGAGGCGGCCGGGGATGCGGCCCAGCACCTCGACGAGGTCGAGCGTGCGCGCCACCCGCATCACCCGCTCCTCGCGCTCGGCGGCCGAGATGGCCTCGGCGTGCAGCGGAAAGGCCAGGTTCTCGCGCACGGTCAGGCTCGGGTAGAGGGCGTAGAACTGGAAGACCATGGCGATGTCGCGTTGCGCCGGCCCCTCGTCGTTGACCCGGCGCCTCGCCACCACGACATCGCCCTCGCTGGCGCTCTCGAGCCCGGCGATCATGCGCAGCGTGGTGGTCTTGCCGCAGCCCGAGGGCCCGAGCAGGCAGACCACCTCGCCCGCCGCCACGTCGAGGTCGACCCTGTCGACCGCCGTCAGCTTGTCGAAGCGCTTGGTCACCTGGCGCAGCGAGATCGTCGACATCGCCGGCCCCCTAGATTCCTGGCCTATCGGCCTTCGGCCTACATGAGGCTCGGGGGGTTTCACTCATTGTGGAAACCTCCTAGCGCTTGATGGTGCCGAAGGTGACGCCGCGCAGCAGGTGGTTCTGCAGCACGAACACCACGACGATCACCGGGATCAGGAACAGCGTCTCGATGGCAGCGAGCAGGCCCCAGCGCACGCCGATGTCGCCGCCGATGGTCTGGGCCATCGCCACCGGGATGGTGCGGGTCTCCACGCCGGTCAGCAGCAGCGCGAACAGGAACTCGTTCCAGGTCAGGATCAGCCCGAACACCGCGGTGGCGGCGATCCCCGCCATCACCTGCGGCAGACAGATCTTGAAGAACACCCGGCTCTCGCTGCTGCCGTCCATCCGGGCGGCGTCCTCGACATCGGGCGACAGCTCGTCGAAGAAGCTCTTCATCATCCATACCGTGAACGGCAGGTTGAAGGCGGTGTAGAGCAGGATGATGCCGAGATAGCTGCCGGCGAGGCCCGTCACCTGGAACATCAGGAAGATCGGGATGATGACGACGATCGCCGGCATCATGCGAGTGGTCAGGATGATGAAGAGGTAGGTGTCGTTGCCCTTGAGCGGGAAGCGCGAGAAGCCGTAGGCGGCGCTGGTGCCGAGCACGATGGCCACCAGCACCGACACGCCCGAGATGAAGATCGAGTTGAAGAAGAAGCGGGCGAATCCGGTGTCGATCGCCTCGGCCCCGGCGCTGTAGGCCCGGCTGAACACCGCCACGAAGTTCTCGAAGGTGGGCACGAACAGCCACACCGGCGGCACGGCCAGCGCGTCGTTGTGGGTCTTGAAGGCGGTCAGGATGATCCACAGCACCGGGAAGAACCAGATCAGGCTGACGACGGCGGCGCCCGCCGCCCAGCCCCAGCCCGCCTCGCCGATCGGCCTGCGCCGTGCCGCCATCTCAGGCCTCCGCCGCCCGCCGGTTGACGAAGTAGAGATAGAGGTTGGTCAGCACGACCACGATGAACAGCAGGATATAGGCCAGCGCGGCACTCTGGCTGGTGCGGAAATACTGGAAGGCCAGGCGGTAGACATAGACCGCGATGGTCTCGGTGGCCGTTCCCGGGCCGCCATTGGTGATCAGGAACACCACGTCGAACAGCTTGAAGGCCTCGATGGTGCGGAACAGCAGCGCCAGCAGCAGCAGGCCGCGGATGTAGGGGAAGGTGATGGTGCTGAACTTGCGCCACCACGTCGCCCGGTCGATCTCGGCCGCCTCGTAGAGATATTTCGGCACCGACACCAGGCCGGCCAGCACCAGCAGCATGACGAAGGGTGACCACATCCAGGCATCGGCGAACACCACGCCGGCGATCGCCCCGGCCGGCGTCTCCAGCAGGACGAACGGCTCGCCGGTGAAGAGGCGGACGGCCTGGCTCAGGAGGCCGAAGGTCGGCTCGTAGTAATAGCGGAAGAAGGCGCCGACCGCGACGAAGGACAGCATCATCGGCGTCAGCACCAGGATCAGCAGAAAGCGCCGGCCGGGGAACTGCTTCTCGAACAGCATCGCCAGCAGGAAGCCGAACACCATCTGCAGGCTGACGGTGAGCACGACGGCCAGGGCGGTGAGCTGGAGGCGGTTCCACACCACGGGGTCGGCCAGCACGGTCTCGTAGTTGTTCAGGCCGACGAAGGTCGGCGGCGCGATGCGGTTGGCGCGGAAGCTGAAGAAGCTGAGGCCGAACGACCACATCAGCGGGAAGATGTTCATCACGAACAGCAGGGCGATCGCCGGCGCCACCAGCAGGCCGCCGGTGTGCCGCCCCCAGGCGTTGACCACCGCCGTCACCGCCACCGCCAGCACCGCGATCAGCGTCACCCAGAACGAGATCTGCGGCGGCAGGGCGAAGATCGCCAGCGGAGTTACGATCACCGCCGCCACCAGCGCCAGCCGCCAGTTGGCCCGATGCGGGGTCAACAGTCCGGGCCGTCCGGCGGCCATGCTCGTCGCGTTCATGGGGAAACCGACTGGAGGACGGAGCGCGGTGGGGGCGGCGCCGACCGCCCCCGATGCCGCGATGCTACTTGATCAGGCCGGCCTCGGTCAGCAGGTTCTGCTGGAAGGCCGCGATGTTGTCCATCGTGGTCTTGGCGTCCTGCTGGCCGGTGATCGCCTTGACGTATTCCTCCTGCGAGTTGACCAGCAGCTCGTAGAAATCCGGCACGTGCCAGACGTCCTTCTGCCAGTCGAGGCTGGGCGCCCAGGCCCGGTTCCAGGGACGGAAGGTGTTGTAGTCGGGCTTGTTGTAGACGCTCTGCAGGCCGCTCTGGCCGCCGCGGCGGGCATATTCGGTCTGGATCTCGTCCGACAGCCACCACTTGCAGAACGCCAGCGACTCCTTCGTCACCTCGTCGCTGTTCCAGGTGGTGAGCACGAAGGGCTGGCCGCCGATGTTCTGCCAGCGCACGATCTTGCCGTCCGAGCCGCGGATGCCCGGCGGCTGGGCGAAGGCGATCTTGCCCGCCACCTTCGAGGTCTCGGGGGCGATGGCGCTCTCGGCGAAGCCGATCCAGTTGACGTTCAGCGCCACCTTGCCTTCGCGGAACAGCTCGTCGGTCTTGAAGATGTCCATGGTGCCGGTCTTGACCACCGGCGGCATGTACTTGACATAGGACAGGTACTGCTCGAGCGCCTTGACCGCCTCGGGCGAGTTGACGACACCCTCGGCCTGGCCCTCGGGCGCCTTGGTCTCGTCCCAGATGTCCGCGCCATGCTGCCAGATGAAGCCGTTCACCTGCATGATGGCGAAGTCGTAGTCCTTGCCGGCCTGATAGGCCACGCCGTAGAAATCGTCGTCGAGCGTCTGGCCGGCGAGCTTGTCGCCCTTCTTGCGCATGAAGAACTCGCCGATCTGACCGAAGGTGTCCCAGTCGAGATCGTCCATCTCCTCGCCGGTGCAGGGCAGCTTCTTGCTGTACTTGGCCTGGAAGGCTGCCTGCTCGGATGCGTCGCAGAACAGGTCGTTGCGGTAGTAGGTCACCAGCACGTCCGGCATCTGCGGGAAGCCGTAGTAGTTCCCGGACTTGTGCGGATAGGTGCTGTAGGCCGCCACCAGGTTCGGATGCAGGTCCTTGAAGATCGCCTGCCACTCCGGATCGTTGTCGATGAACTGATTGATCTTCATGTAATAGCCGCCTTCGACGAAGGCGCCGAGCCACTGGCTGTCGGAGACGGCCATCTGGTACTTCTTCTCGCCGGAGGTCAACGAGGCCGCCAGGCGCTCGTAATACACGCCCCACGGAATGAAATCGGCCTCGAGCTTGACGTTGTTGCCGGACGCCGCCTTGTATTTCTCGTTGGCGAGATCCTGCATGATCCGGGTCGGCGGCCAGTCCGGTACCGCCATCTTCAGCACGATGTCGTTGGCCTCGACAGGCGCGGCGGCAGCGAGCGCGCCCAGGGCGACGCCAGCCAACGCCAAGGCTTTCACGAGCCTCTGCATCCCAAGCCTCCCGCTTTCTTCTCAGTCGATGAGCGAATGATCACCCACCACCGGTGACCAATCGGTTATCGGATCGCCGTTCCGGTGTCGAGTGCGAAGAGATGGCTGTGCTCGAGCCTGAGCTCGACCTCCAGCTCGTCGCCCTCCCGGTAGGTCACCGCCCGTTCCTCGGGCAGCACCATCTTCAAGGGCACCCCGCCGACGACGAGGTCGAGCAGGGTGACGTCGCCCAGGGGCTCGGTCAGATGGATCCGCGAGCCGAGCCGCGGCCCCCTCGCCTCGCCGCTCGCCGGCTGCACGTCGTGCGGCCGGATGCCCATCAGCACCCGGGTGCCCACCGGGAAGGCACGCAGCGCCTGCGTCCAGGGGCCGCTCGCCACCTCGCCGAACGGCAGCCTCACCCGGCCGCCGTCGCCGCTGCTCACGCCCTCGACCAGGTTCATCTTGGGCGAGCCGACCTGCGAGGCGACGAAGACGTTGCCGGGCTCGTCGAACATCGCGTCGGGCGTGCCGACCTGGACCATGCGGCCCTGCCGGATCACCCCGATGCGCTGGCCGAGGCTCAGCGCCTCCAGCTCGTCCGGCGTGGCGTAGAGCATGGTCATGCCGAGCTCGCGGTGCAGCCGCTTGAACTCGGCGCGGGTGTCGTGGCGCAGCTTGGCATCGAGATTGGTCAGGGGCTCGTCGAGCAGCAGCAGGCCCGGCCGCCGGATCAGCGCCCGGCCGATGGCGATGCGCTGCTGCTCGCCGCCGGACGCGGTGCCGGGCTTGCGCTCGAGCGTGTGGCGGATGCGCAGGAGCTCCGCCATCTCGTCGACGCGCCGGCCGATCTCGGCCTTGTCCAGCCTGGCCTCGCGCAAGGGGTAGGCCAGGTTGTCGCGCACGCTCAGGTGCGGGTAGAGCGCGAAGGTCTGGAAGATCATGGCGATGCCGCGGCCCTGCACCGGTGCCGCGGTGACGTCCGTGCCGCCGAACAGGATGCGCCCGCCCTGCAGCCGCTCGAGGCCGGCGATGGCCCGCAGCGTCGTGGTCTTGCCGGCAGCCGAGGGGCCGAGCAGGCAGAAGAACTCGCCGGCCGCGACGTCGAGCGACAGGCCGTCCAGGGCGGTGACCGCGCCATAGCGCTTGACCACGCCCTCCAGCACGAGATCGGCCGCAGACCGGCGAACGGTCATCGCCCTTCCTTCGTTGGTGTCCAGCCTTCCCCCGCGGCCGCGGCAGCCGCTCAGATCAGCGGCCGCAGCCGCTGCGGCCCGGGTGCCTGCCCCGCCAGCCTCTCGAGCGCCCGGCGCTTGCGGATGCGCAGCTTCCCGCCGCCGATCTCGGCATAACCGTCGCGCACGAGCCTGCGCAAGGTCTTGTTGGTATGGACCAGCGACAGTCCCATGGCGTCGGCGATGTGCTGCTGGGTCAGCGGAAACTCGCAGGCATCGTTCCTGACCAGGCCCAGCCCGTCGATCCGCTGCACGATGTGCAGGATCAGGAACGCCATGCGCTCGAGGGCGCTGCGCTGGCCGACGCTCGCCAGGTTCTCGTCGACCAGGCTCTCCTCGTGGGCCGCCAGCCAGGTGACGTCGAAGCCGAGGCCCGGCTGCTCGCGATAGAGATCCCACAAGCGGGCGCGCGGGAACAGGCAGAGCTGGACGTCGGTCAGCGCCTGCACCGAATGCTCCATCACCTCGAACACCGAGGTCTGCAGGCCCAGGAAGTCGCCGGGCAGCACGAAGTTCAGGATCTGCCGCCGGCCGTCCTCGAGCAGCACGTAGCGGAACGCCCAGCCGCGCAGCAGCGTGTAGACGTGCGGGCTGTTGTTGCCGGTGAGCAGGAGGTCGTGGCCGGCGGCGACGTTGAGCTCGCCGGCCTTGAAGCCCGCGATGAAGGCGAGCTCGGTCTCGCTGAACGGCCGGAACACCTCCAGGCGCCGCAGCGGGCACTGCTGGCAGGGGACGGTTATGGGCCTGGGCTGCACGCCGGAATCCTCGGCGGGATTTCGCATGCCCGCCATGTCAAATGTTAAAGCCTGACCGACGATCGCGGCGCAAGAAGACTAGCGCCGCGCGCCTTCCGGCACCATTGCTTAGCGGGAGAGGAAATGCCGACCGACATCTCGTTGGCTCCCCGCCTGTCGGCGGGACCGATCCGCGACGCGCTGGCCGACGTCCTGCTGGATCGGCTGGCGCTGGTCGTCACCGATCCGCAGCTCCCGGACAACCCCATCGTCCATGCGAGCCCGGGATTCACCACGCTCACCGGCTACGCCGAGGGCGAGGCGCTGGGCCGCAATTGCCGCTTCCTGCAGGGAGCCGGCACCGACGTGGCGGCGGTGGAACGCCTGCGCGGCGCCGTCGCCAACGGACGCGCCGTCACCGTCGATCTCGTCAACTACCGCAAGAACGGCGAGCCGTTCGTCAACCGGCTGCGCATCGAGCCGATCCCGGTCGACGGCCGGCCGCCCTACCTGCTGGGAGTCCAGGACGAGCTGCCGCTGCCGGGCTCGGTCGTCGAGGACGGCCGCGACATGCTGCTGCGCGACCTCCGCCACCGCGTCAACGGCGCCATGCAGCTCGTCATGAGCCTGCTGCGCATCAGGATGACCCGCGCGCAGGACCCGGCCGTGGTCGAGGCCCTGGGCGATGCGCTGGAGCAGCTCGAAGCGGTGATGCTGGTGCAACGCCGGCTCGACGGCCTCGGCCGCGAGGCGATCATCGATGCCGGACCGGCGCTGGAGGAGCTGGCGCAGTCGTTGGTGGCACCGCTGGACGGCAAGGTGTCGGTAGAGTTCCGTTGCGGCAGCATGCCGTTGACCGTCGCCCGGCTCGAGCCCTTCCTGCTGCTGGCGAACGAGGCGATCAGCAACGCCCTGCGCCACGGCTTCGGCGCCGACCGGGGCGGCCGCATCCTGGTCTCGCTGGTGCCGGGCGACGGCGACGGCTTCGAGCTGTCGATCGAGGACGACGGCATGGGCGCACAGGCCGGCAGCCTCGACCGCGGCGGCCTCGGCACCATGCTGATGCGCAGCTTCGCCCGCCAGCTCGGCGGCAGCCTCGAGCTGGCGGGCGGCAACGGGGTGCGTGTGTGCCTGCGTGTGCCCGCTAGCAGCGGATCTCCGTCCCCAGGACCTTCAGGCACTCGCGCATGAAGGCGGCGAGGCCCGGCCAGCCCTTGGCCGAGACCAGCTTGCCGTCGACGCACGCGCCGGTGGGCTCGACGTCGACATAGATGCCGCCGGCGAGCCGGACCTCGGGCTCGCAATAGTGCAGGGCGGCGCAGCGCTTGCCCTTCAGCACGCCATCCACCGCCATCAGCACCTGGGCGCCGTGGCAGATCGTGAAGATCGGCTTGTCGGCCTCGTGGAAGTGGCGGACGATCCGCTGCACGCGCGGGTCGATGCGGATGTATTCGGGGCCGCGCCCGCCGGCGACATAGACCGCGTCGTACTGCGCCGGGTCGACCTCCGAGAAGGTCTTGTTCAGCGTATAGAGGTGGCCCGGCTTCTCGGTGTAGGTCTGGTCGCCCTCGAAGTCGTGCAGGCTGGTCTTGATGTTGTCGCCGGCCTTCTTGTCCGGGCAGACCACGTGCACGGTGTGGCCCACCGCGTGCATCGCCTGCTCGAAGACGAAGATCTCGTACTCCTCGCTGAACTCGCCCGTCAGCATCAGGATCTTCTTGCCGGCCATCATCGGCCTCCCCGACGTGTCTCGTTGCGTTGCACACTACCCGAGGCGGCGGTGCGCCGCTAGGTCAAGCCGGTCGAGGGCCTCGGAGGGGAGCGACGATGCGGGCGAAGCGGGAATGGCGCGACCTGGGCCGGCACACGGCCATGGCGCTCCTTCTGGTGCTGCTGGCGACGATGCCGGCGAGCCTCGCCTCCGTCCGCGCGCAGGAGACGGCCAGCCCATCCGTCCCGCCGGCCGCCGCACCGCAGGTCACGCCCGAGCAGGCCCGGCGGGCGCTCGCCATCCTCGGCGACGAGACGCGCCGTGCCGAGGTCGTCGAGCTGCTGCGGACGCTGGCCACGGCGGCTCCCACCGGCTCCCCGGCCGATGCCGCCGAGCCGGCCGCCGCGGCACCGGCGCCCGAGCCCACGACCCCGGTCACGATCGAGCGCGGCGGCCTGCTGTCGCAGCTGCTGGTCAGCATCTCGAGCGGTGCCGACGCCGTGATCGACCGCGTGCTGACCATGGTGCGCCCGCTCTCCGGCCTGCCCTCGGCGCTCGCCTGGATCGCCGAGGCGCCGTTCGATCCCGACACCCGCGCCCTGATCCTC
This sequence comes from Geminicoccus sp., assembly GCA_035326425.1. GTDB lineage: Bacteria > Pseudomonadota > Alphaproteobacteria > Geminicoccales > Geminicoccaceae > CALKJU01. The sequence continues at coordinate 11,067 of DAOLFG010000034.1, forward strand.
GACGCCACCTGGAAGGTGATCGCGGCCCTCGGGCTGGCGCTGATCGCCGAATGGGCCGTCCGGCGCGCGCTGGCCCGGCCGAGGCGGGCGCTGGTCGCCGCGGCCGCTCCCCCGTCGACCCTGGCCGCCCCGGCCACCGAGGGCCTCCCGGCGCGACTGCCGCTCCGCCGCCGCTTCCTGCTGGCCTGCGGCTGCTTCGCGCTCGACATGCTGCCGATCCTCGCCTTCGCCGTAGTCGGCATCGCCGCCGCCGCCATCGGCACGCTGGTGGTGGCCCTGGCCTCGCAGCAGCAGCCGGCCGCCCGGCTCATCATCATGATCCTCATCAACGCCCACGTCGCCTGGGCCGTGCTGACGGCCCTGGCCCACAGGGTGATCTCGTCCGACATCCACCGCCTGCGCCTCCTGCCGATGACGGATGCCGGCGCCGACTACGCCTACCGCACCGTCCGGCGCCTTCTCACCTTCGTCGTCTACGCGCTGGCCGCGCTCGAGATCGCGCGCGTGCTGGGCATCGGCTACATGGCCTACTCGGCGCTGCTCAAGCTCGTGGTCCTGGTGGCCCATGTCATGCTGATCATGGCGGTCCTGCATGTCCGTGAGCCGGTCGCGAGATGGATCCGCGGCACCGGTGCCCGGCCGGGCACCGTCGATCTGATACGCGGCTGGGCCGGCACCGCCTGGCATCTCGCCGCCATCTTCTTCCTGCTGGCCCTGTGGGTGATCTGGGCGGCCGATGTGCGCGGCGGCTATCTGCTGATGCTGCGCTACTTCTTCTCGACCGCACTGATCCTCGTCGGTGCCCAGATCCTGTCGACGGCGGTGATGAAGGCGCTGGACCGCATGTTCGTGCTCGAGGCCCGCGATCACGGCCGCTTCTCGCTCGTGCAGGAGCGGGCCACCCGCTACTACCCCGTGCTGCGCAGGCTGGTCACCACGCTCGTCTTCGTCCTGACCTTCCTGCTGCTGCTGCAGGTCTGGGGCGTGAGCGTCGCCGACTGGTTCGGCGCCGACGGCATCGGCAGCCGGCTGCTGTCGGCGGCGATGATCGTCGCCATTGCCGGCATCGTCGCCCTGGCGCTGTGGGAGAGCGTCAACTACGCCGTCGACCGCCATCTCGACGCGCTGGGCCATCGCGGCGAGCGTGCCAAGGCGGCGCGGCTGCGCACGCTGATGCCGTTGCTGCGCACGACGCTCCTGCTGTTCGTGCTCGCCATCGTCGGCCTGACCGCGCTGAGCGAGATCGGCGTCAACATCGCTCCCCTGCTGGCCGGCGCCGGCATCGTCGGCGTCGCCATCGGCTTCGGCTCGCAGAAGCTGGTGCAGGACGTCATCACCGGCGTGTTCCTGCTGCTGGAGAACGTCATGAACGTCGGCGACTGGGTGACGGTGTCGGGCCTCTCGGGCTCGGTCGAGAACCTGTCGATCCGCACGATCCGGCTGCGCGCCGGCGACGGCTCGGTGCATGTGGTACCGTTCAGCTCGGTCACCACCGTCACCAACACCAACCGCGGCATCGGCAACGCCGCCATCAGCGTCACGGTCGACTACGCGGAGGATACCGACCGCGTCGGCGAGGTGCTGAAGTCGATCGGCGCCGAGCTCCGGCGGGATCCGAATTTCGCGCCCTCAATCCTCGACGACATGGCGCTGTGGGGCGTCGACAAGGTCGGCGGCGACGGTGTGACCATCGTCGGCCAGATCCGCTGCCTGGACTCCGGCCGCTGGGGCGTGCAGCGCGAGTTCAACCGCCGCATGAAGAAGCGCTTCCAGGAGCTGGGCATCGAGATCGCCGACCCGAACCGGCGGAGCTATATCGGTCCGATGCCCGAGGACGCGCTCGTCGCCGGCCGGGCCGAGCCCGCCGGGCCGACCTCGGCCACCGAGACCCGCTCGCCGCCGCCGGCCGCCCTCGGCCACGAGACCTGAGGGACAACTCGCCTCTGGACAGGCGGCCGGGTTTGCCGACAGCCTGAGGCATCGGGCGCGACGGAGGCGGCATGCGGGTGCTCATCCTGGGCGGCGGCGTCATCGGCACCACCGCCGCGTGGTACCTCGCCGGCGACGGCCACGAGGTCACGGTCGTCGACCGCCAGCCGGGCCCGGCGCTGGAGACCAGCTTCGCCAATGCCGGCGAGGTCTCGCCCGGCTATTCCGCCCCCTGGGCCGCGCCGGGCATCCCGCTCAAGGCCCTGAAATGGCTGTTCATGCGGTTCCGGCCGCTGGTGATCTGGCCGAAGCCCGACATCCACATGATCGCCTGGGGCCTCGCCATGCTGCGCAACTGCACGGCCGCCCGCTACCACCGCAACAAGGCGCGGATGGTGCCGCTGGCCGAGCACAGCCGCGACCTGCTGCGGGCACTGAGGGCCGAGACCGGCATCGCCTACGACGAGCGATCGCAGGGCACGCTGCAGCTTTTCCGCACCCGGAAGATGCTCGACGGCACCGCCGAGGACATCGAGATCCTGGACGAGCTCGGCGTGCCCTGCGAGCTGCTGGACATGGACGGCTGCATCGCGGTCGAGCCGGCGCTGGCGCGGACGCGGGAGAAGTTCGTCGGCGGGCTGCGCCTGCCGGGCGACGAGACCGGCGACTGCTTCGAGTTCACCAATGCGCTGGAGTCGATGTGCCGCGGGCGCGGCGTCGACTTCCGCTGGGGTGTCGCCATCCAGGGCGTCGACATCCAGGGCGACCGCATCGTCGAGGTGGCGACGAGCGCCGGCCCGCTCACGGCCGACGCCTATGTGGTGGCGCTGGGCAGCTACTCGCCGCTGCTGCTGCGGCGCATCGGCATCTCGGCCCCGATCTATCCGGTGAAGGGCTACTCGATCACCGTGCCGATCACCGATCCGGCGGCGGCACCGGAATCGACGGTGATGGACGAGACCCACAAGGTGGCCGTCACCCGCCTCGGCGACCGCATCCGCGTCGGCGGCACCGCCGAGCTCGCCGGCTACAACCTGAAGCTCCGCGAGGCCCGCCGGGCCACGCTGGAGCATGTGGTGACCGACCTCTATCCCGACGGCGGCGACGTCGCCCGCGCCACCTTCTGGTGCGGCCTCAGGCCGATGACGCCGGACGGGCCGCCGCTGATCGGCCCGACCCGCTACCGCAACCTGTGGCTGAACACCGGCCACGGCACGCTCGGCTGGACCATGGCCTGCGGCTCCGGCCACGTGCTGGCCGACCTGATGGCGGGGCGGGCGCCGGCGATCGACGCCCGCGACCTGTCGATCGCGCGGTACGGCTGATGCGTCCGGCCGTCGCCACCATCGACCTCGCGGCACTGCGCCACAACCTGCGGCGGGTGCGAGAGCTGGCGCCGCACAGCCGGGTCGTGGCCGTGGTCAAGGCCAACGGCTACGGCCACGGTGCCGCCCGCCTGCTGCCGGGGCTCGGCGAGGCCGACATGCTGGGGGTGGCCTGCATCGAGGAGGCCCTGGCGCTGCGCGAGGCGGCGGCGCGGCAGCCGGTCCTGCTGATGGAGGGCGTGTTCGAGGCGGCCGAGCTCGCCGACTGCGCCCGGCTGGGCTTCGAGATCGCCGTCCACGAGCCGGGCCAGATCGCCATGCTGGAGCGGTCGCGGCTGGATCGGCCGCTCGTCGCCTGGCTCAAGGTCGACACCGGCATGACCCGGCTGGGCTTCCGGCCCGAGGCCGCCGAGGCGGCGTGGCGGCGGCTGCGCGACTGCCCGAACGTCGGCGATATCCGCCTGATGACGCATTTCGCCAATGCCGACATGCCGGAGGACACGCACACCCCGAGCCAGCTCGCCCGCTTCGCCCGGCTGGGGCTGCCCGGCCAGCGCAGCCTCGCCAACTCGGCGGCCGTGCTGGCCTGGCCCGAGGCGCATGGCGACTGGGTGCGGCCGGGCATCATGCTCTATGGCGTCTCGCCATTGCTCGACCGCACCGGCGAGGACGAGGGCCTGCTGCCGGTGATGACGCTGGCGACCCGGCTGATCGCGGTCAAGGAGGTGCGGGCGCACGAGACCGTGGGCTATGCCGCGAGCTGGACATCACCCGGCGACGGCCGCATCGGCATCGCCGCCATGGGCTACGGCGACGGCTATCCGCGCCATGCGCCCAGCGGCACGCCGGTGCTGGTGCGCGGCCGCACCGTGCCGTTGGTCGGACGGGTCTCGATGGACATGGTGGCACTCGACCTGTCGCAGCTGCCCGAGGCCGGGCAGGGTGACGAGGTCGTCCTGTGGGGACCGGGACTGGCCATCGAGGGCATCGCCTCGCTCGCCGGCACCATCGCCTACGAGCTGCTCTGCGGCATCACCGGCCGGGTGCATGTGCGCGTGATCGACGACGGCCCGGAAACCACACGGAATATGTCGCGTTGAACGCTCGCCGCCCGCATCCGCGGCGCAAGGGAGAGATTGCCCATGTCACCGACCCGCCGCGGCCTGCTGGCCGGGCTCGTGCTGCTGACCGGCACCGCGATCGCCGCCTGCAGCACGACCGAGAACGAGCGCAGCGACCTCGACGTCCGCGCCGTCGCCGCCCGCGACGAGCTGTTCCGCACCGTGCCGGCGGCCAGGGCGGTGGCCGAGAAGTCCGCCGGCGTGCTGGTCTTCCCGAGCGTCACCCAGGCCGGCTTCGTGGTCGGCGGGCAGTACGGCGAAGGCGTGCTGTTCGAGGGCGGCGTACCCGCCGGCTACTACAACATCACCGGCGGCTCGTTCGGCCTGCAGATCGGCGCGCAGAGCTTCTCGCAGGTCTACATGTTCACCACGCCCGAGGCGCTGCGCACCTTCCGGTCCACCAAGGGCTTCGAGGTCGGCGCCGGGCTCGACTTCGCCGTCGCCGACATGGGCACCTCGGGCGAGATCTCGTCCTCCACCCTGCAGAAGCCGGTGGTGGTGTGGATCTTCGGCCAGCAGGGCCTGATGGCCGGCGTCAAGGTCGAGGGCCAGAAGATCACCGAGCTGACCAGCGAGTAATCCCAGGCGGCCGTGGTGGGCGCCGGACGGCCGCCCCACGGCTGCCGGCGGCCACAAAGGCCCTTGCCGGGATGGCGGCGCCCGCGCCAACGTGACGAAGCGCGATAGTAGAGATCGCATTCGAAAAGCATGGAGAGCGCAGGATGGCATTTCATCGGCGGATGGGCATGCAGGCCGGGGTGGTCGCGATAGTGGCAGCGGTCGCCGGCTGCCAGCAGACGCAGCAGACGCTCACCAAGATGGGCCTGCCCGGCGGCGAGACCGAGGTGCAGCGCACCGGCTACACCTGCTGCAACCTCCACTACGAGAGCGACTGGATCAACGACGGCAACTATGCCGAGCTGCCGATGATCGGCGCCGGGGCACCGGCCACCGTCACCGGCTACGGTCGGCACTACGCCTCGGTGCAGATCGACGGCAAGCCGATGCGGCTGGGCCACGACTACGGCCGCGAGCAGGAGACGCTGCAGCAGTTCGTCGAGAAGATCGTCGTCACCGAGGATCCCAAGACGCGGCTGGCCGGCTATCCGGCCGACGTGCAGGACGCCATCCGCAAGGGCAAGGTCAAGGTCGGCATGACCCGCGAGCAGGTCCTCATGTCGATCGGCTATCCAATGACCAGCGAGAACCCCTCGCTGGATTCGGATCTCTGGCGCTACTGGGTGTCGAGCTTCGGGCCCTACCAGATCCTCTGGGACAACCAGGGCCGCGTGAAGGAGATCGCGGCCGACCAGCTCACCTACAACATGATCGTCTACCGGCCGTCGTGAGGCACCCGGACCGATCTTCCGGCCGCGGGCTCAGTCCAGCGGATCGTAGCTGACCCGCGCCCGGGCGTCGGACTGGTAGAACGAGTAGGAGACGCCGAGCAGCGCCGCCAGGTTGACGTTGCGGCGGAACAGCGGGCTGTCGTCATTGATGGCTCCCCAGAAGCCTTCGGCCCGTCCACCGGCCACGACCGACAGGCGCTGGCCCAGTGAAAGACGATAGGAGCCCTGCAGCCGGGTGCCGAGATAGCCGGCATCGGCGTCGTAGGCGGGCCGGCCGGGACGCGCATAGCGTGGCTCGACCTCGTAGAAATAGTCCATGTAGCGCTCGGTGCCGAAGACCGGGCCGAGACCGAGCCGGAGCCGGCTGTCCGGCAGCCCGAGGCCGAGCCGCTTGTAGGAGAGCTCGGGCGCCAGCACGAAGCCGCGATGGTCGATGGAGGAGAAGTCGGTGGTGAAGGCGGCGCGCAGGCCGATGTCGAGGTCGAGGCGCCGCACCTCCGGCTCGCGCAGCAGGATGAAGCGCAGGTTGGGGCCGATCTCGCCCATCAGGTCGAGGTCGGGCATGTCCTCGCGGGCGTCGTTGTCGCTGGAATCCACCGGCAGCGAGCCGTTCAGGCTGACGTCGAGCTGGACGCGCTCGCCGCGCAGCAGCTCGCCGCGGATGCCGCTCTCGTCGCTGCGCAGGATGTCGCCGCGATAGATCACGTAGGGCAAGGGAGCGCCCTGCCAGTGGTTCTGGTCGGCGGCGGGATAGTCCGGAAACGTGCCGCCGATGGCGACCGCGCCCAGCTCCAGCAGCGGGCGCTCGGCCTCGGCGGCCAGGGCCGGTGTCGCCAGGGCGAGCCAGGCCAGCAGCGCGCAGGGCCTCACGGCAGCCGCCGCGCCACCAGCAGGACGTTCGGCAACGGCATCACTCCCCAGCAGGGCTCGACGGTGCAGGCGAAACTGGCCTCGGCCAACCCCGCCCTGATGGCGTCGAGCGGCAGCGGCCGGGTCTCTGTGCGGCGGTAGAGCCGGGCCAGCCGGATGCCGGCCTCGGACAGCCAGCCGACGGCGCTGCGCCAGCCGCGCTCGGGATCGAAGACGCGCAGCACCAGCCGGCCGCGGGCGGCGGCGGCGGCACGCTTCAGCAGGGCGAGCTGCGCCTCCGCCGGCATCAGGTAGAGCAGGTCGATCAGCAGCACGGTGTCGCCCGGCGGCACCTCGGCCGTGCGCATGTCGGCGCGGACGAAGCTGCCCCGCCCGCCGGCCGCGGCCTCGGCATCGGCCAGCAGCGCCTCGTCCCAGTCGAGGCCGGTGAGCCGCTCGGCCACCCCGGCCTCCAGGAGCGCGATGCCGAGCTGGCCGCGGCCGCAGCCGACATCGACGACGCTGCCCAGGGGCTCGTCGCCAGCGAGGTCGAGCACGGCGCGGAGCACCGGGTCGAGCCGCAGCTTCCAGTGCACGAAGCCGCGCGTGAAGCGGCTCCTGCCGCCGTAGTGGGCCTCGACACGTCGGTGGAGGTCGGCGAGGCCGCCTGGGCTCAAGGCGCGGCCGCCCGTGCCGGCCGGGCCAGCCGGCCGTCCTCGAGCCGCCAGCCCAGCCGATAGGCCAGCGTCAGGCTGTAGTAGGCGGCCTTGAAGGCCAGGATCGCCAGCTGCAGCCGGGGATCCGGCCGGCTGTCGCCGGCCAGCACGCTCACCAGGCCGTCGCGCATGCGGAAGCGGTTGCGCGGGTTGAGCAGCATGGCGCGGAAGACCGGCGTGTTGATCCGGTAGATCAGCCAGGAGAAGGTATCGAGCGAGCGCCGGACCGCCCGGTCGAAACGGCGCAGCGGCTCGCGCGCCTTCTCGGGCGAATCCAGCCAGACGTCGACCGCCTCGGCGCCGAGCGTCGCGCCCGAGACGGCGAGATGCACGCCGCTCGAGAACACCGGGTCGATGAAGCCGAAGGCGTCGCCGACCAGGATGTGACCCTCGCCGATCATCGTCCGCGCCCGGTAGGAGTAGTTGCCGGTGGCGGTCACGGGCGAGACCAGCTCGGCGCCGGCCAGCCGCTCGGCGAGGCGGAGGTTGCGGCGGATGCCTGCCAGGAAGAACGTCTCGACGTCGGTGTGGCCGCGCGTCTTGAAGAAGGATGCCTTGCCGACCAGCCCGATGCTGGTCACCCCCTGGCGCAGCGGGATCGCCCAGCACCAGCCCTCGTCGAACAGGTGGACGGCGATGTTGCCGGTCTCCTGCCCGTGCAGCGGCGCCACGCCGCGGAAATGGCCGAACATGGCGGCGGTGTTGTTGCTCTTGTCGGCCGTCTTCATGCCGAGCTTGCCTGCCAGATGGGTGTCGCGGCCCGAGGCGTCGACGACGAAGCGGGCCTGCCAGTGCCGCACCGAGCCATCCTCGGCCACGGCGATCACCTCCGATCCCGCCGGGCCGCGCTCGACGGCGGTGACCCGCACGCCCTCGTGGGCCTCGACGCCGTGGCGCTGGGCATTGCGGAACAACAGCTCGTCCAGCTCGGAGCGGCGCACCTGGTAGCTGTGGGTCAGGCTCGGGTCGAGGCCGTCGACGAACCTGAAGACGACACTGCGGGCATCGTTCTCGGCCGCCACGAACTCGGCGCCCGGCTTGAACACGCCGATCCGCTCGACCTCGGCCAGCACGCCCAGCCGCTCGAACAGCGCCAGGCTCTGCGGCAGCAGCGATTCGCCGATGTGGAAGCGTGGATGCCGATCCTTCTCCAGCATCACCACCTTGCGGCCGCGCTGCGCCAGCACCGTGGCGGCGGTCGAGCCGGCGGGTCCGCCGCCGATCACCAGCACGTCACAGCCGGCGGGTGGAATCTCGTTGGTCAGCATGTCCGTCAAGCCAGTCCGCCGTTGATCGAGATGATCTGCCCGGAGATGTAGGCGGCGCGGTCGGAGGCCAGGAAGCCCACGAGCTCGGCCACCTCCTCCGGCCTTCCGGCCCGTCGCATCGGCACCAGCGCCGCGATCTTCTCGCGGCTCAGCACGGCATCGACGGCCGGCGATTCGATGATGCCGGGCGCCACGCCGTTGACGGTGACGCCGCGGCCGGCACATTCGAGCGACAGCGCGCGCACGGCCCCGTTGAGGCCGGCCTTGGCGGCGGCATAGTTGACCTGGCCGCGATTGCCCATGATCGCCGACAGCGACGACATGGCGACGATCCGCCCCCAGCGGGTCGCCAGCATCGGCAGCAGCAGCGGCTGGGTGACGTTGAAGAAGCCGTCGAGCGAGACGTCGATGACCCTGCGCCAGCGCTCTCGGCTCATCCCGGCCATCGGCACGTCGTCGTGGGTGCCGGCATTGTGGACGAGGATTTGCACCGGCCCCTCGGCCAGCACGGCGGCGACCGCGCTGGCGGTGGCGTCGGCGTCGGTGAGGTCGAAGGCCGCCGTCGCGGCGGTGCCGCCGGCCTGCCGCAGCCGCTCGGCCACGGCGGCCGTACGCTCGACGCCGCGATGGGCGTGCAGGATCACGGCGACGCCGTCGGCCGAAAGCCGGGCGGCGATGGCGGCACCTATCGGGCTGCTCGCACCGGTGACCAGGGCACGCCTCACCTCGCCTGCTCCGGTGTCACCACGAGGGCCTGTGCGGTCACGACCGGTGCGCCGTCCGCCAGGATGCGGAAGCGGTAGAGCTGGCCGCGCGGCTGGTGCGCCAAGCGCTCGGCCTCGACGACGAGCGGCGAGGGCAGGCCGTCGGCCCACGGGCCGGCGATCTCGACATCGGCCAGGGTCGCCACGAAGCCCGGCGGCTGGGGAGCGCCCTGCTGCAGGGCACCGTGCAGCGCCATCGCCTGCAGCCCGAGCTCGATCAGGCAGACGCTGGGCAGCCGGCCGTCGCGCCGCAAGGGACAGGTGGGATCGACATGCATGCCGCTGCGGGCGCGGATCCCCTGCCCGTCCCAGCAATCGACGCTGCCGAGCAGGCACATGCCGCCCTGGTGCGGCACCAGCCGAGCGATGGCGGCGGCGTCTAGCAAGGCCGCATGCCGACGGTGAGGTGGGCGTCGTCGAGATAGTCGAGGGCGATGGCGGTGGACTCGCCGCCGGCCAGCGCCTCCAGCAGGCGCAGCGATCGGGCGGCGGCGTTGCCCCGCCAGATCGGTCGGAGCCCGCCATGGCGAGGCATGGCGGCCTCGGCCGGGCAGGAGCCGGCGACGAAGGCGATGTCCAGGCCGGCCAGCGAGCCCGGTCCGGGCTCCGGCGCCAGCAACATGGCGGTGGCGAAGGCCAGCGTGGTGTCGCGCGCCTCCGACAGCGGCGACGGCATCGGGGCGTCGTAGGCGCAGAGCAGAACCGGCTCGCGGCGCGTCACCGCCTTGGCGGCGGCATGCAGCAGGCCGGCGGCGAAGCTGCCGTCCCAGCCGCCCAGGCTGGTCGAGGCGCCGCCGACGCCGCTGCCGATCGCCCAGTAGGCGGCCGGGCTGTTGTGCACCGAATTGTGGAACTGGGTCGGCGATACGGCGCGCTCCGGGCCGGCGAGCGCCGTCAGGATGGCGCCGATCACCGCACCGTCGCCGTTGGCGCTGGCGAAGACGCTCTGCAGGCGATGCGGATCGCCGATGCCGGCCGCTTCCACCGCCGAGGCGGCAGCGGCCACCGCCAGCCTGATGACCGCGGTGGCGCGGCGGCGCTCGGCAGGCGGCAGCGACGCCGGTACCGGCGGCACCAGGGGTGCCGCCTCGTAGGTCCGGCGGCCGGCCAGCACGTCGCGCGCCGCGGCCCAGCCGTCCAAGCCGGGGCCGATCACCGAGGGCGCCGACACGAACACCCTCACGGCAGCACGCCCAGCAGCAGGCTGCAGTTGCTGCCGCCGAAGCCGAAGGAGTTGCTCAGCACGTAGCGCACCGGCCGCTCGGCGTTGTCGAGCAGGATCCGGCAGCGGCAGGCCGGATCGGGCGTGCGGGTGCCGAGGCAGCCCGGCACCAGGCCGCGCTCGATGCACAAGGCCGCGATCACCGCCTCGAGCGCGCCGGCGGTGCCCAGGGCGTGGCCGGTCCAGCCCTTGGTCGAGCTGCAGTGCGGGCGGTCGCCCAGCACCTCCCAGACCGCCCGGTCCTCGGCGGCGTCGTTGGCGCGGGTGCCGGTGCCGTGGAAGTTCACATAGTCGACGGTGTCGGGGCCGATGCCGGCCGAGGCCAGCGCCGCCGTCATGGCGGCGGCGGCACCGCGACCCTCGGGATGCGGCGTCGACATGTGGTGGGCGTCGGCGCTGGCGCCGAAGCCCAGCAGCCCGATCCTGCCGGCGGAGCCGGCTGCCGGCCGTTCCAGCAGCGCGAACGCCGCCGCCTCGCCGATCGAGATGCCGTCGCGCTCGGCGTCGAACGGCCGGCACGGGCCGGCGCTCACCAGCTCCAGGGCGTTGAAGCCGTAGAGCGTCATGTCGCACATCGAATCGACGCCGCCGACCACCGCGGCGTCGCAGAGGCCCGCCGCCATCAGCTCGGCAGCCTCGCCGAAGGCCTTGGCGGCCGAGGTGCAGGCGGTGGACAGCACCGAGGCCGGCCCGCGCAGCCCGAGGGCCGCCCGTACGAAGACGGCGAGCGCCTGCAGATCCTGGGTGCGGCGGTAGTCGAAATCGGCCGGCAGCCGGCCGGTGGCGGGGTCGCGGCGACGATAGGCGTCCTCGGCGCTGGCGATGCCGGAGGTGCTGGTGCCGAGCACGACGGCGACGCGCTCCGGCCCCCAGCGTCCGGCGGCGGCGCGCGCCGCGCCGGCGAAGCCGTCGGCGGCGAGGCCCAGGGCAGCCAGGCGGTTGTTGCGGCAGTCGAAGCCTTCGAGCCCCGCCGGAAGACGGACCTCCTCCAGGCCATCGACGCGGCCGGCCCAGGTCGCGAGCCCGCGGTCGGCGTAGGGGCGGAGGCCGCTGCGGCCGGCCCGCAGCGCCGCGAGGGTCGCGGCCTTGCCGACACCCAGCGCGCTGGCGGCGGTGCAGGCCGAAAGCGTCAGCGGCAGCATCGGCACCGCCACCTCATGCCGCGCCGCGCGGCCGCGACAGGCCGATCGCGAGCACGACGCTGGCGAGCACACCCACCGCCACCGTGATCCCGATACTGCTCATCACCGGATTGCGACAAAAAGACAGCAATCCGAATGTCAATAGCGTGGTGGCACTGCAATTGAGCACAGAACCCAATGTCCGCGCATGCCCGTCGGCATCGTCGATTCCTTGCCGAGCGAGGAACAGGCTATAGTCGATGCCGACGCCGGTCATCAAGAGAAGCGCCGCCAGATGGAACAGGGTGAGGCGGACCGACAACAGATCGAGCACCAGGAGGGTGACGAGACCGGCTCCGACGATCGGCGCCGCCACCCGCAGCACCATCAGCGGGTGGCGCAGGCAGGCCAGCATGACGAGGACCAGCACGGCCGCCCCTGCGCCGGCCCACAGCATCGCCTCGTCGGCGTAGGACAGCACCATCGCCTCGGTCTCGCGCTTCAGGTCGACATGGCCGAGCGACGGATCGCCCAATGCCGCGACCGCCGCCGAGACCGCCGCCGCGTCGCGCACCTCGCCCAGCAGCGCCAGTCCGTGCCAGCCGTCGCCGCGCCTGCCGAGCAACGGCGCCAGCCGCGCCGCCAGCACCGGCAGGCGTTCGAGATCGGCGAACGTCACCGGCGGCATCGTGCGCTGCCCGGCGACGGCGGCGACGAAAGGCCCGAAGGCTTCCGGCATGAACGGCGTTCCGGCCGCGGCACGCCGCAGCCTCGCCTCCAGCTCGGCCGGCTCCGGCAGCATCGCCTGCCGCGCCGCCTGGGTCCGGCGGCTCGGCAGGAAGTCGCTGGGCAGCGTGGCGCTTCCGATCGCTCCCTCGGCGACCAGCCGGCCGGTGACCGTCGCCAGCCGCTCCGACGCCTGCAGGACGGCCTCGATGTCGGCACCCGAAAGGACGATCAGGTGGCGGACGTCGGGCGCGCCCAGCTGCCGCCTCAGCTCGGCATCCAGCCGGCGCGCCTCGGGCGACGCGGTGTCGAGCCCTTCGAGGTCGCGCTGCCATGACGGGCCACCGGCCAGGAGCAGCCAGCCGGCGGCCGCAGCCATCCCGGCGAGCAGCCACGGCCGCAGCCCGGCCAGCGCGCCGGCGGCGCGGATCCAGCCCGGCGTCACCTGCTGGCCGCGGAACGCCACGTCCTCCACCAGCCGCGGCAGGACGAAGCGCGTGACGAGGGCCGCCGTGGCCAGTCCCACTGCCGACAGCAGCCCGAGCTGCGACAGGCCGGGAAAGCTCGACGCCAGCATGGCGGTGAGGCCGGCCACCGCCGAGGCGGCGGCCAGGGCCATGGTCGGCCAGATCCGGCGCGCCGCCCGGCGGGTGCTCTCGGCCTCGCCGCGCTGGCCGATCAGCAGCAGCGGGTAGTCGGCGGCCACCCCCAGCATGGTGGCGCCGAAGCCGAGCGCGATGGCGTGGACGAAGCCGAAGGCGAGCTGGGTGACCAGCACCCCTGCCATCAGGCCGGCCAGGAGCGGGATCGCGGCCGCGGCCAGCACATAGGCCGAGCGGTGCCGCCAGATCAGGAAGCCGGCCACCAGGATCGCCGACAGGACGGAGACCCGATGCACGTCGCGCCGGATCGCCTCGGCCGAGGCAACGGCGAACACCGCAGGGCCGGTCGTCAGCAGCCGGGCTTCCCGCGGCGAAGCCGCCGCGAACGCGCGGCCGATCTCGTCCAGCATCGCGCGCCCGGTCTCGGGATCGAGCGCGCTGACCGCGGCGTCGGCGACCAGCAGCGCCCGGTCCATGTCGCGCGCGAACCATACGCCGTGGCGGAGGTCGACCTCGCTCGTGCCGATCCAGGTCCCTGCCAGCGCCATCCAGGCGCCGACCGGATCGCTGAATCCGAACCGCTTGGCCAGCGGGGCGGTGGCACCGTAGAGCTGTTGCAGCAGGGCGTTGAGGCGGTCGCGCAGCGCCGGCTCGCCGAAGGCCCCCGCCGTCACCGCCGGCGACAACAGGTAGCGGTGCGCCAGCAGGAAATCCCGCTCGCCCTCGGCGAAGCCGCTGGCGTCGTTGCCGACCGTGCGGAAGGTGGGCGAGCCGCGCAGGGTGCCGGCGAGCGCCTTGCTGATCCTCGCGAGATCCTCGGGCGGCGCGCCTTCGATGCCGATCAGCACCACCGATGCCGCGGCACCGGAGCGGAGCTGGTCCATCAGCAGCTCGGTGGCGGCGGTCCGCCCCGCCGGCAGGAAGTCGGCGATGTCGGCCCGGACCGTCACGACCCGCAGCAGCGACAGGGCGCCGGCCAGCACCAGCGCCAGCAGCACGAGCAGGACGGGCAGGGCGCGGCGGAAGCTCACGGCCGCGGCAGGATTTCCTGGCCCGGGTCGAGCGTCATCACCGAGGTGTCGCCATTGGCCTCGACCGTCAGGACGGCGCTCAGCCTCGCGGCCTCGCCCTCGATGCGCATCGATTCGACCAGCGCCGCCACCCCGGCGTCGCGCGGCGTCAGGGTCAGCCGCCAGCCGGGGCCGTCATCGGCATAGGCGACCCGGTAGTGGTGCTCCAGCGCCACGAGGTCGCCGGCGAGCGTCGCCCGCACCGCCTCGACCAGGGCACGCAGCTCCGGCGCGTCGTCGAGGCCGACGAACCGGTCGATGCCATCGGCCGGCTTGCTGTAGCGCAGCCGGTCGCCGTCGACCTGCACCGTCTCCTCGACCGGCTGCTCGATGCGCTTCTCGAGGTAGGACGGGGCGACGTAGCGCAGCGTGCCGGACAGCAGCAGGGGGGCGTTCAGACCGGCGAGCCGCTTCTCCTCGCCGAAGCCGCTATGGATGACCCGAACCCGCGACAGGCTCGCCATCAAATCCTCGAGGCTGACCGCCCCCGCCGGCCTGCCGGCGCAGGACAGCGCCGCCGCCAACAGGGCGCCCGACAGCGCCCACGGCCGAATCGATCCCCTCGTCCCAGAAGTCATAGAAGTTGAACCAGTTGTACGGATGGGCCCGGCAGATGGCCTCGAGGCGGGCGGCGTAGTCCTGGACCGCGGCCGCGATGTCGGCCTGGCGCGTCTCCCGGCCGAGCGTCACCCGCTCGGCCAGCAGCTCGAAGCCGATCTCGTAGCGGCGATGGCCGAGATGGACGCCGGAGAACAGCACGACGGGCACAGCCAGCGCCGCCGCCAGCATGACGGGGCCGGCCGGCAGCAGGGCGTCGCGGCCGAGGAAGCTCGCCCGCACCACCTTGTCGCCGTCGATGGCGCGGTCGCCCAGCATGCCGACCAGCTCGCCCGCCGACAGGGCGTCGCGCACCCGCAGGAAGGCCTCGGGCGTGCCGAGGTGGATGACGCTGGCGGCCAGCGCCGGATTGAGAGCGCCCAGCACGGCGTTCACCCGTGCGGCGTTGGCACCGTACATCAGCACCCGGACGGGCACCGGGCAGCCCTGCTCGGCCAGCGTGCGCAGCACCTCGAAGCTGCCGACATGGGCGCCCAGCAGCAGGCAGCCCCGGCCGTCGGCGATGCGGGAGGCGACCAGCTCCAGCCCTTCCACCCTGATGTCGTAGCCGGCGGTCCTGCCGGTCAGCAGGAACAGCCGGTCGAGGATGGTCGAGGCGAAGGTCAGGTGATGGCGGAAGACGTCGCGCCAGCCCGGTGGACGGCCGAGCACGAGCGCCAGGTAGCGGCGCGACGCCGCCCGCGAGGATGGCGACGACAGCACGAAATAGGCGGTGATCGGGTAGAGCAGCGCCTGGCCGACATGCCAGCCCAGCCCCAGCGTCAGCCGGGTCATCAGCCGCATCAGGAACGGGCTGCCGCGCTCGACCTTGCGGGTCCAGCTCACGCGAGCTCGACCGCGGCCTGCATGATCCGCCCCTCCGGGCCCTCGCAGGCGAAGGCCAGCCGGCGGTCGCGCGGCTCGCCCACCAGCACGGTGGCGGCCTCGCCCGGCAGGAGTGGTGCGGTGAACTTGACCCTGCCCAGCCGCAGCGGCCATCCGAGCGGTATCTCGGCGTCGATGGCGCGCAGCGCATGGTCGAGCACGAGCACTCCCGGCACGATCGGCCGGCCGGGGAAATGGCCGGCGAGGCAGGGGTGATCGGCGGCGATCCGGAAGCTGTGGATCGCCCTCATGACCGCCTCTGGCCGCGGCCGCCGGCGCCGGAGAGTTCGACCAGGGCCGAGCGCATGATCTTGCCGACATCGTTGCGCGGCAGGGCCTCGACCTTCACCACCCGGCGCGGCAGGAACGGCGCCTCGATCCGCGTGCGCAGGGCGGCGATGATCTCCTCGGGCGAGCGCGTCGGCGCCACCACGAAGGCGCTGAGCCGCGCCTTGGCATTGGTCTCGAGGTCGTCGGGAGCGAAGAAGATGCCGTCCTCGACACCTTCGATGCCCTGGAGGATGGCGTTGAGACCGGTGAGCGACGCCCGCTTGCCGGCGCGCTTGATGAGGTCGGTGCGGCGGCCGAGCAGGCGGAACGAGCCGGCGTCGAGCAGCTCCACCCGGTCGGCCAGCATCACCTCGCCCGGCAGCTGCGCCACGCTCACCGCTATCCCGGCCTCGCCCTCGGGCCGCAGCCGCACCGAGCGGTAGGTCTCCCACGGCCTGCCGTCGACCGTCCGCCGGCTGGCGATCGAGCCGACCTCGGTGGCGCCGAAGATCTCGAGCACCCGGGTCCGCCAGCCCGCCTCGACGCGGGCCGCGAGATCGGCGTCGAGCGGCGAGGTCGCCGAGATCACCATCTCCAGCGGCGGCAGCGGCTGGCCGGCCGCCACCAGCGCCGTCAGCTGCACCGGCGTCGTCACCAGCACGCGCGGCTCGGGCACCGTCGCCAGGGCCTGGGCGATGTCGTAGGGAAAGAAGGTGCTGCCGGCATAGCTCGAGACATCGGCGTGCAGCGGCAGCAGCACCGTCGTCTCGAAGCCGTACATGTGCTGCGGCGGCACCGTGCCGACGATCGAGGCGGTGCCGCCGCGGCCGAAGCCGAACCGCTCGGCCGCCGCCTCGCTGCAGGCGACCAGCGCACCCCAGGGCTTGGCGTGCAGCGCCGGCTTGCCGGTGCTGCCGGAGGTGGCGACGATGGCGGCCGCCCGGCGCGCCGGGATCATCGGCACGCCGTCCGGCTCGCGCGATCCCCCGGCCAGCTGCAGCGGCACATGGTCGAGATCGGCCAGCGGTGCCGCCTCGTCGCCGATGCTGTAGGCCTGCGGATAGACCGCCACCAGCTGCTCGAGGCCGTGCGGCGTGCGGTCGGTCGACAGCAGGCTGACCTGCCGGCGGGTCAGCACGGCGGCGAACGCCACCAGGAAATGGTAGCGGTCGGTGCAGAGGTTGAGGGCGTAGGGGCGGTCCGGCAGCCCGGCCGCTACGGCGGCGACGTCGCGCAGGAACTGCCCGCAGCTGACGGCGACGCCGCCGGCGCGCCGGAAGAGGATGTCGTCCGGGCGTCGGCTGGTCAGCGGCAGGTGGTCCGTCGATGCAGCCCTGGCGGTCCTGTCCCGCATGTCGTCCCCGTCGGCCGCCTAGCCGACCTCGTCCAACGGCAGCGACGCGACGTCGCGCTTGCGGTTCTTGGCGATATGGGCGGACAGGCTGCGCAGCGAGGCGAAGATCCGGTGGTTCTGCTCGTCGTCCGACTTCAGCTCGAAGCCGTAGCGCCGCGACACCGCGAGCGCGATCTCCAGCGCGTCGATCGAATCGAGTCCCAGGCCGTCGCCGAACAACGGCGCAGTCGGGTCGATCTCCTCCGCAGTCGATTCGATATGCACCGTCTCGATGAGAAGGGATGCGACCTCGATCTCGAAAGGCGACGAAGAAGGCAAGCGCTCGAACTCCCGAACTCGCCATTGTATCGACGACGAGAAGAAATACACGGTTCCCCTGTGAGCGTGCAGGGCGCAGGGGCCACGCCCTCGATCGAAAATTATCGCAAGCCCATCCTGGCGCGCAAGGTTGCAGTGGACCGCCCCGGCGACCCGCCCGGTGGCGGCTTCATCGGACAGGTCGACGGTGCTAGACGGGCCTTTCTGCGAGCGGAGGAGGCGATGACGCGAGACGGGGCGCAACATGGCGGGCCGCACACCGCGCCACCGGGCTCGGGCGGCCGCGTCTCGCCGCCGCACCCGCTGCTGTCGGGCTACTACCGCTCGGCCGAGGAGCGGCCGGGCTTCGTGCGCGACCTGTTCGACCGCACGGCCGTGCACTACGACCGCGTCAACGCCTTCATGTCGCTCGGCTGGGGGCGGCGCTACCGGCGCGAGATGCTGGAGATGGCCGGCCTCGCCCCCGGCATGCGCATGCTGGACCTCGCCATCGGCACCGGCCAGATGGCGCGCGAGGCCAGGAGCCTGCTGGCCGGCGACGGCATGGTGGTCGGCCTCGACGTCAGCGACGGCATGCTGGCGCAGGCGCGCCGCACCGGCGCGGCCGACCATTTCGTGCGTGGCCGCATCGACCATCTGCCGTTCGCCGACGGCAGCTTCGACTTCGTCAGCCTGGGCTACGCGGTCCGCCACGTCGCCGACCTCGGAGCCGCGTTCGCCGAGCTCGCCAGGGTCCTGGCGAAGGACGGGGCGCTGCTGCTGCTCGAGCTGACGCCGCCGGCCGGGCAGCCGGGCCGGATGCTGGCCAAGCTCTATCTCCGCAATGTCGTGCCGGCGCTGTCGCGGCTGCTCACCGGCAGCCGCGATGCCGAGGAGCTGATGCGCTACCACTGGGACACGGTGGAATCCTGCGTGCCGCCCGAGGCCATCCTGGCGGCGATGCGCCATGCCGGCTTCGCCGACGCGCGGACCGAGGCGCAGTTCGGCTTGCTGCGGGCCTATATCGGGCACGCCTGATGATGCCGGAGATGCGGCTGCCGAGCCCCCCGGAACCGGTCGCGCACCGGATCGCGCGGCGCCTCGGCAACGCCTTCGACCTCGCCTTCATCTACGCCTTCCTGCTGCTGTTCGCCGTCATGTCGCTGCTGTGGAGCCTGGTGGGTGCCCTGGGCACGCTGCTGCTTCCGGCCCGCGTCAGGCAGCGCATCGGCCCCAGGCTCGTCCACCATGTCGCCGGCTGGTATCTGGGCCTGCTCGCCTCGACCGGCCGGGTCAGGTTCGATCTCGCCGAGCTCGATGCGCTCGACGCCGAGGGCGGCCTCGTCATCGTGCCGAACCATCCCTCGATGCTGGACGCGGTGATGTTCATCTCGCGGCTGCCGCGGCTGGTGTGCATCGCCAAGGCCGAGCTGTGGGACAACCCGCTGCTGGGCGGCGGCATGCGGATGGCCGGCTACATCCGCAACGACGCGCCGATCAAGCTCGTCAAGCTGGCGGCCGAGCGGCTGCGGCAGGGCCAGCAATTGCTGCTGTTCCCGGAAGGCACGCGCACCAGCCGGCCGCCGGTGAGCGAGTTCCGCAGCGGCTTCGCGCTGATGGCGAAGATGGCCGACGTGCCGGTGCAGACCGTGTTCATCGAGACCAACACGCCCTTCCTTGGCAAGGGCTGGTCGCTGCTGCGGCGGCCCGACTTCCCGCTGCTCTACCGCGTGCGGGTCGGCCGGCGCTTTCGCGTCGAGGGCGAGACCAAGCGGTTCGTGGCCGATCTCGAGCGCTATTTCCGCGACGAGCTGCAGCGGTCGGCGGCGTGACCGCAACGGCCGCCGCCGACCGGCTCGTGCTGATCCCGAGCTACAATACCGGGCCGCTGGTGCTGCGCACCGTCCGCGACGCCAGGGCGGCGTGGAGCCCGGTCTGGGTGGTGGTCGACGGCAGCACGGACGGCACCGGCGAGGCCCTGCGGGATCTCGCGCGCGACGATCCGGGGCTGCACGTGATCGTCCGGCAACCCAACGCCGGCAAGGGTGCGGCGGTGCTGGCGGGTGCGGTCGAGGCGCGACGGCAGGGCTTCGCCCATGTGCTGACCATGGATGCCGACGGCCAGCACCCGGCGGACCGTATCGCCGCCTTCATGGCGGCCTCGCGGCAACGGCCGGAGGCCATGATCCTGGGCGCCCCGCTGTTCGACGCCACGGCCCCCGCCGTGCGGGTGCAGGGACGGAAAATCTCGAACCGGCTGGCGCGGCTGGAGGCACTGGGTGCGGCGATCGACGACGTGCTGTGCGGCTTTCGTGTCTACCCGATCGACCCGCTGGTCCGGGCGATGTCGGACAGCCCCTGGATGCGGCGGTTCGACTTCGACCCCGAGGTGGTGGTGCGGATGAGCTGGCTGGGCGTGCCGGCGGTCAACCTGCCCGTGCCGGTCCGCTATCTCTCGAAGGCCGAGGGCGGCGTGTCGCATTTCCACTATGGCCGCGACAATCTCCTGCTCACCTGGATGCATCTGCGGCTGCTGGCGGGCGCCGCGGTCAGGCTGGCGGTCCGGCGATAGCGCCCGTGGCTGCCGCGGACACCGCCCGTCCCGCGGCGGGATCGTAGGTGGCGAGCTGGCCGAGCGTCGGCCGCAGCTCGGCGAAGGTCATCGCCCGCCGGCCGCGCAGAATCAGGTCGAGGCGGTGCAGGATCGAGCCGCGGTTCCACCACAGGAACAGGCTCGTCGCCGTTCGCTGTCCCGGCAGGCGGCGGAACGGCTCCTCGGTGTCGAAGTCGTAGGGGTGGCAATAGGTCCACAGGCAGCCCTCGGCCCGGCCGCGGCTGGCCTGCCGCAGCCGCCAGGGCGGCAGGTAGCGCAGATACATGCCGCCGAGGAACGGCATGGTGAAGAGCGCCACTCGGCCCACCGGGCAGGGCAGCTCGACGATGCCGTTGGGCCAGCGGAACGGCGCCGTCGGCGCCCCGGCCCAGTGATGGCCGAAGGTCCTCGCGGGAACGATGCTCGACGAATAGCCGAAGCCGGCATCGGCGATGGCGTCGATCGCCCAGGCGCTAGCCGGTGTCAGCGAGAACAGCGGCGCCCTGAAGCCCAGGACCGGCGCCCCCGCCAGATCCTCGAGCCGGCGCCGGTCGTCGGCGACGGCGCGGCGAAAGACGGCCGGGTCCTCCTGGGTCAGCGCGACGTGCCGCCAGGAGTGCGACGCGATCTCGTGGCCTCCGGCGGCGATACGCTGTATCAACTGGGGCGTTCGTCGGGTGATGTCGCCGACCACGAAGAATGTCGCCTGTACCCCTCTCTCGCCAAGAAACTCCAGAATACGGTGTGTCATCGCGACATAGCGCGGCACACCGTCTTGACGGGCTACATGATCCTCGACATCAACGGTAAAGGTGATGCGTGCGGGAAGCGGCGCGAAATCCTCGACTCGCATTGACGGATCTGAGAGCCATGCCGGTGGTGGCGAAATTCGAGCATTCGCAGTCTAGGTACGGGGATAGGCATTGACAAGCGGGCGGCTCTGCCGCGCGCCGGCCATCTCGCGCGAGGCGATCGCCACACGCCTGAAGGCCCGCGGCGACGAGCAGCAGCGGCTGTTCGCCGAGGCCCGTGCCGCCCGCGACGCGGCGTTCGGTCCCACCGCGGTGGTGCGCGGCGTGATCGAGGTGACGAGCGCCTGCCTCAGGGAGTGCCTCTACTGCCCGATGCGCTCCGGCAACCGCATCGAGCGCTACTACCGCCGCGGCGAGGAGCTGCTGGCGGCGGCCCGGCGGGTGCGCGAGGCGGGGATCGGCGTCGTCTCGTTCCAGGGCGGCGACGTGCCGCGCACCACCCGCACCATCGGCGAGGTCATCCCCGAGGTCCGGCGCGAGTTCTCGGACGAGGTCGACGTGCTGCTCTGCCTCGGCGACAAGCCGCGGGAGGACTACGCCTACCTGCGCCGCCAGGGCGCCGACAGCTACATCCTCAAGCACGAGACCTCCGATCCCGGCCTGCATCGCGCCATGCGCGAATCGGATCTCGGGGCCCGGCTCGAGGCCGCCCGCGACCTGGTGGACCTGGGCTACCGGCTGGGGACGGGCACGATCGTGGGCCTTCCCGGACAGACCGGCGACTCGCTCGTCGACGACATCCTGCTGGCCGGCGAGCTGGGTGCGAGCATGACCAGCGCCAGCCCGTTCGTCCCGGCGGCCGACACGCCGCTGGCGAGCGCGCCGCCCGGCGACATCGACACGACGCTGAACGTGATAGCCCTGATGCGGCTGGCCTACCCGCATGCACTGATCCCGACGGTGAGCGCCCTGGAGACGCTGTCGCCCGGCAGCCAGACCAGGGGCCTCGCGGCCGGCGCCAACGTCATCACCGTCAACTTCAGCGGCGAGGCCGACCAGGCCCGCTACCCGATCTACGGCAGCAGCCGCTTCGTGGTCCGCCGCGACTATGCCCTGCGCACGCTGCAGGCCGCCGGGCTCGAGCCCCGCCTCGGCCGGGCCGCTTTCGACTACTAGGAGGGAACGCGGTCGAGCGTCAGCCTCGCCGCGCCGCCTCGATCGCGGCGACGTCGATCTTCCTCATGGTCATCATGGCGGTGAACGCCCGCTTCGCCTCGTCGCCGCCGGCCGCCATCGCGTCGGTCAGCACGCGCGGCGTGATCTGCCAGGAAATGCCCCACTTGTCCTTGCACCAGCCGCAAGCACTCTCCTGGCCGCCATTGCCGACGATGGCGTTCCAGTAGCGGTCGGTCTCCTCCTGGTCGTCGGTGGCGATCTGGAACGAGAAGGCTTCGTTGTGCTTGAATGCGGGACCGCCGTTGAGGCCGATGCAAGGAATGCCGGCAACGGTGAACTCGACCGTCAGCACATCGCCCTGCTTGCCGGACGGATAGTCGCCGGGCGCACGATGCACGGCAGTCACCGCGCTGTCGGGAAAAGTCTCCGAGTAGAAGCCGGCGGCGGCCTCGGCATCCTTGTCGTACCAGAGGCAGATCGTGTTCTTCGCCATTGCGTGTTTCCCTTCGCCCTGAAGCCGGGAGCTTGGCCCGGTTGCCGGATCTGCTCTCGTGCGAGATAGGTGTCCCACCGCCTTTCGCCACCCCCGGAAGCGCCTGCCTCGCCCGGCCGAGCCGGAGCGGGCGGGCTCAGAGCCGGTCCATGTCCGGGCTGCCCTCGCCGGCCCAGGCGCGCGCGAGCAGGAGACGGGTCGCCTCGGCCGCCGCCCGGTCGCCCATGGCCTTCTGCGCCTCGGCGAGGCCCCACAGCGACCAGCCGTTGGCCGGCGCCTCGACCAGGCTGGCGGCGAAGGCCGCCGCGGCATCGGCCGGACGCCCGGCGGCGAGCTGCACCGCCCCCAGGGTCTGCCGCACCGGATAGTACCAGTAGGGCGGCTCCATGTAGGGCAGCGCGTCCTGGATCAGGGCGGCGGCGCGCAGCTCGGTCTCGGCATCGCCCAGTCGGCCCGCCTGCCAGGCGACCCGGCCACGGACGACGTGCCAGCCGATCTGCAGGATGTCGCGGCCCGGCACCATCCAGGCCTCGAGCTCGTCCATCACCGGCTGCTGGCCGATCTCCAGCATGGCGTCGGCCTCGGCCAGGGCCTCGGCGTGCCGGCCCAGCCGCGCCAGCGCCACGCCGCGGGCGTAGCGCCAGGCGGCGCGTGTCAGCGCCACGGCCTCGCCCGGATCGGCCAGCGCCAGGATCCGTTCCGGATCCGCCGCCTGCGCGTAGGCGAAGTAGGGCGCCATGTCGATCGCCTGCAGCGGCGGCGCCGCCGCCATCGCCGCGGGATCGATCAGGCCCATCAGCTTGTCGGCGGCGGCCATCGCCCGGTCGCCTTGCCCGGCCATCATCGCCGAGACCATCACGAAGTGGACGTTGTGCGGATAGTAGAGCTGTCCGTAGACGTCCCGTTGACGCTCCTGGCGGGCCAGCACCGCCTCGTCGGCCCGGACGGCGGCCTCGTTGGCGTCGATCGAGTCGCGATAGCGTCCGAGCCTGTAGTGGATGTGCGACGGCATGTGGACGAGGTGCCCCGCCGCCGGCATCAGCGGTCCCAGCCGGTCGGCGGCGGCCTCGGCCCTGCCGGCGTCCGCCGAGGCCTCCATCAGGTGGATGTAGAGATGGATCGCCGCCGGGTGGTCCGGCTCGGCCGCCAGGATGCGCTCCGTCAGTGCCATGGCCTCGCCGGCGCTGCCCTTGGGCGTGCGCCTGTCGACCTCCCAGTAGTCCCAGGGCTGCAGGTCCATCAGCGCCTCGACGAACAGGGCGCCGACATCGCCGTCGTCCGGGTATTGCCGCGCCACCTCGCGCATCGCGTCGGCATAGGCGCGATCGAGCGCCGCCCGGTCGCCGCCCGCGGCATGGCGTCGGGCCTGCGCCGCGATTAGCGCCCGCTCCTTGGGAGAGGCGTCCACCGCCAGGGCCTGCGCCCGGCCGATGGCCGCCAGCGCCGGCGCCTCGGCCTCCGGCATCATCGGCAGGTTGATGTTGGGTCCGAGCGCCAGCGCCTCGCCCCAGAAGCACATGGCGCAGCTCGGATCGAGCCGCTGGGCGGCGCGGAACGCCCGGACCGCCTCGGCGTGATAGAAGCCGTTGCTCCAGGCGAAGCCCTGGTCGAAATAGCGTTGCGCCTCGGCGCTCGCTGTAGTGATCGTGATCCGCCGCGGCCCGAGTCCGTCGAGCAGCGGCGGCAGGGGCACCTCCTCGGCCGCCCGCGCCGCCCGCACCAGCGCCACGCCGTCGAGGACCGCCCACAGGCTCAGCCGCCCGTTGGGCAGCGGCCGGCAGGCGCTGGCGGCGACCCTGGCCGGGTCGAGCAGCTCGGCCGTGGCATCCACGGATGCCGCGGGCTCGGCCCGCATCGCTCCGACCAGCGTGGCCGCGAGCGCAGCGGTGCCGAGCAGCGACAGGGAGATGCCCCTGCAGCTCATGACGTTTCCTCCAGAACCATCGGTGGGCCGTTTCCGGCCGGGGCGGGGACCGGGCCGCCGCGAGGCGAAGCCGGCCGAGCCGCCGGACACCGCTGTCGATCGCGAATGTTAAGATCCTATGTCGCGGCGGCGGCGCGGCCGCAGCCGGCGCGCCGGCGGACGATCGCGCCGCATCATCGTGCGCCGCCGGCAGGATCGGCCGCTTGTTAACGATTTGTTGATGCGACATTGCCCCTGCCGTTCCGCCAGCCGACGCTGCGCGGCGCGGCGAAGGGGAACCGCCGCGTGTCGCTGTCGCCGCGAAACCTGCTGCTTCTGCTCGTCCTGGCGCTGACGCCGCTGCGGGCCGGTGCGCTGGAATTCGCCCTCACGGAGCAGCAGGGCGCGCACGTCCTGACGCTGCGCGGCGAGATCGCCCGCGACGATGCCGGACGCGTCGAGCGGCTGCTGCGACTGTCGGCGCCGGTCGTGGCCGTCCGCTTCGATTCCACTGGCGGCAACCTCACCGAGGCCTTCGCCATCGGCCGCCTGCTGCGCCGCCAGCGCGTCGCCGCCCGCGTCCCCGACGGTGCCGTCTGCGCCAGCGCCTGCGTCTACGCCTTCGCCGGCGCCCGCGACCGGCAGGTCGGGCCGGAAGGCCGGATCGGCGTTCACATGTACGCCTCGACGCATGGCGGCGACGTGCTGGCGATGATCGCCCAGCTGGTACGCGAGCACGGCCAGGAGGGTGCCGCCATCGTCGCCCGCCGGCTGGAGCAGCGCTCGGCCGCCATGACCCTTGAGGTCGCGGCCTACCTCGAGGAGATGGCGATCCCGCTGTCGCTGCTCATCCCGACCTTCGCCACCCCGCCAGACCGTGTCCACTGGCTGTCGCGCGACGAGCTGCGCGCCTTCCGGCTGACCGGGGCGAGGTAGGGCGCTTCGACCGCTCACCCTGGCAGGAGATCGCGCCTCATGTCCGGACTGGCCCATGACATCCGCCGCGCCGGCCGTCTGCTGTGCCTGTTCCTGCTGCTGTCCTGGCCGCTGGCCGGCTGCAGCTCGCTGAGCCGGGAGCAGGCGAGGCAGCTGGGCGAGGTCGTGGGGCTGGTGGCCGGCGTGGCGGCCGGCGTCGCCATCGGCAGCGAGGTCGGCGGCGACGTCGCCATCGCCGTCGGCGGCATGGTGGGTGCCGCCCTCGGTGCCTTCATCGGCGGCGAGATCGCCCAGCACCTCGATGCCGCCGACCGGGCGCTCGCCGCCCAGGCCAGCCAGACGGCGCTCGACTACGAGCCGGAATCCCCTTCGGCACCACGCCCTTCGGTCGCCTGGGCCAGCGAGCGCGACGGCTCGGTGCACGGGTCGAGCACCGTGCTGTCGTCCGAGCGCGGCGACGGCGGCGGGACCTGCAGGCTGGTGCACGAGGTCGCCTATGTCGCCGGCGAGGAGCTGCGGCAGGAGGTCACCTACTGCCGGCCCGCCGCCGGCGGCGGCTGGGTCCGACAGGCATGAGGCTGTGCCCGGCAGCTGCCCTCGCGCTCGCGGCCCTGCTCCTCGCCGGCCCTGCCCTGGCCGCGACCACGGAGCTGGCCGACGTCGCCGGCAGCCGTGTGCTGCTGGTGGCGGGCGGCATCGAGAAGGGCGATGCCGATCGCGTCGAGCGGGCGATCCGCGAAGCCGGCCGGGTCGACGAGGTCTGGCTGCGTTCGGACGGCGGCAATCTCAACGAGGGGATGGAGATCGGCCGTCTGCTGCGCCGGCACGGACTGGCCGCACGCGTGCCGTCGGAGGCGGTGTGCGCCAGCGCCTGCGTCTACGTGCTGGCCGGCGCGCCGCTTCGCGCGGTCGACGGCGACGGCCGCGTCGGCGTCCACATGTTCACGGCCACCGGCAATGCCGAGCTGGTCGCCGCCATCAGCCGCGACATCCGCACGAACGGCTCGGACGTCGCGGCGCGCGTGATCCGGCGCATCGAGCAGTATGCCGCCCACATCGCCGCCCGCCAGTCGGCGTTCCTCGTCGAGATGGCGGTGTCGCTGCAGGTGATGACACCCAGCATCGGCACGGCCTACGACGCGATCCATTGGCTGTCGCCCGCCGAGCTGCGGCGCTACAACCTCGTCAACACCGACTGAGTGCCGCGGGCCGTCAGTCGAACATGCGGGCGGCGATGCGCCGGCGGGCGATCTCGAACGGCACCACCGCGAACAGCAGCAGATAGGCCAGGTGGCCGGCGGCCGGCAGCAGGTCGAGCGGCTGGGCGGTGGTCAGCGGCCGCACCAGTGCTATCAGGTGTGGCATCGGCAGGATCCAGGCGAGGCCGCGCACGAAGGGCGGAAAGCGCTCGAGCTCGAAGAACACGCCGGAGAACACGAACATCGGCGTGGTCCAGAAGGTGAAGAAATAGCTGAAGAAGTCGAAGCTGCGGGCGAGCGAGGTCCAGAGCAGGCCCTGGGCGGCGAAGCCGAGGCCGCCGACCAGCAGGATCGGCACCGCCAGCGCAGCACCGCTCCACGACAGGATGCCGCCCCACAGGCCGCCCACCGCCAGCACGCACATCGCCGAGAACATCGCCTTGCTGGCGGCCCAGAAGGCCTCTCCCGCCAGCAGCTCGGTGAGCGTCACCGGTGTCGCGAGGGTGGCGTCCCAGGTGCGCTGCATCGAGAAGCGCGCGAAGGCGCTGATCGTGGTCTCGAAGCCCGACACGAACATGATCGAGTAGCACATCATGCCCGGCACGACGAAGGCGAGGTAGGGCACGCCGCCCTGCTGCTGCACCACGGCGCCGAGGCCGAAGCCGAAGGCGAACAGGAACAGGATCGGGTTCAGCACATTGACCGCCAGCGACGACCAGATGAGCTTGCGCCACACCAGGAGCTGGCGCAGCCAGACGGCACAGGCGCCGGCGAGAGGGCGCATCAGTTCTCCCTGAGCTTGCGGCCGGTGAGGCGCAGGAACACGTCCTCGAGGTTGGCCGGCCGGTGCAGGTAGACGGCATCCTCGGGCAGGTGGGCGACCAGATCAGCCGGCTGGGTGACGTAGAACAGCACGGAATGGCCGATGTCCTCGGCGGCGATGGCCTCGGGAATGCCGGCGGGCAGCGGCTTTTGGACCTCGATGACATGGCCCTTGACGTGGCGGGCGATCAGCTCGGCCGGGCTGCCCTGGTCGAGGATGCGGCCGCCGTCGATCAGCACGATGCGGTCGCACAGCCGCTGCGCCTCGTCCATGTAGTGGGTGGTGAGCAGCAGCGTCGTGCCCCCGGCCTTCAGGGACTGGAGCTGTCGCCAGATCAGCACCCGCGCCTGCGGATCGAGGCCGGTGGTGGGCTCGTCGAGGACGATCAGCTCGGGCGAGGCGATCAGCGAGCGGGCGATCACCAGCCGCCGCTTCATGCCGCCCGAGAGCTGCATCACCCGGGCATCGGCCTTCTCGGACAGCTGCATGAAGGCGAGGAGCTCGGGCACGCGCCCGGCGATGACGGCCGACGGCAGGCCGAAATAGCGGCCATAGACCCACAGGTTCTGCGTCACCGACAGGTCGGGATCGAGATTGTCCTCCTGCGGCACCAGGCCGATGCGCCGGCGCTGCCGGCGTGGCAGGGCCGCGACCTCGTGGCCGAACAGCGTCAGCCGGCCGGCGCTCGGCCGCGTCAGGCCCATGATCATGCGCATGGTGGTGGTCTTGCCGGCGCCGTTGGGGCCGAGCAGGCCGAGGCAGATGCCGGACGACACGTCGAGGTCGATGCCTTGCACGGCATGCAGGTCGCCGAAGCGCTTCTCCAGTCCCCTGGCGGCGATGACGTTGTCGGCCATGCGGCCCCTGCTACACCCTGCCCGGAGGTTGGTGAAGCCGGGCCGGCGCCCTATGATCCGGCAAAAGCAGCGCCGGGGGTGGCCGGGACGTGGCGGACAGGAGCAGGGCGCGGCTGGCGCGGATCGAGACCCAGGCGGCGAGCTTCGACCGCACGCGCAACGACCATCGCAGCGAGATCGCCGAGGACTATGTCGAGCTGATCGCCGACCTGATCGACGCCAAGGGCGAGGCCCGCGCCGTCGACCTGGCCGGCCGGCTCGGGGTGACGCCGGCGACGGTGAACGGCACCGTCGCTCGCCTGCAGCGCGCCGGCCTCGTCCATTCCGAGCCCTACCGCTCGATCTTCCTGACCGATGCCGGGCGCGACCTCGCCGAGCACTGCCGGCGCCGCCATCGCATCGTGCTGGATTTCCTGAAGGCCATCGGCGTCAGCGACGCCACCGCCGGCATCGACGCCGAAGGGCTCGAGCACCATGTCAGCGACGAGACCCTGGAGGCGCTGGAGCGGGTGACCCGCGAGCGCCTGCTGCCGCGGGCCCGCCGCCCCCGGCCGACATCCGCCCCGGCACGGCCGGGCGAGTCGGAAGGCTAGCAGCCTGCCGAAGAAGTGACCGGCGGCGGATTTCGGTGTTCGCCGCTCTGCTTTGGGGTTGGAGCGCCCGACGGCTCGCGGCGGCTGGGTGCACGGGCGGTCTCGACCGACCGAGCGCAACAGGCCGGGCAGTCGAACGAGGTTGTAGGCGGCAGCGGTGAGGACGAAGGTCCAGCCGACGCGGTCGAGGCCGCGATGGCGGGTCCTGGCAAAGCCCGTGCTGGCATGGGCCTCGTTGCTCCGCCTCTGCCCCGCCAGTCGGCTTCGGCATTACGGGCCCCGCCCGCCGGCGGGACAGGTGGTTTCCCATTCCCGTCCCTCGGCCGAAACGACTTGTGGCTGGCCCATCGAGCGCAAGGCGCTCGATCCATCCGCACAGCAACCGGCGGCAAGGCCGCCGGAGGGCCTGGGTCAGCGTGCCGTCGACCGGGAAGTGCCCGTCCGACATCGGCGCCTTCACCCGAGGCCGCGCCACTGCGGCCGCCAGCGAGCCGTGCGCGACGTCGCCCGCGAGCAGGCGGTCGCGGTTCTTCGAGAAGGTCGGAGCGTCCCCGACCGGGGCATCCATCGACAGCCCGACGAACCATGATCCGCCAGCAGGCGGATCATCCATCTGCGAAGCAGCCGCTGTCGCGAGACATCGGCGGGCGGAAGAGCAGATTGTCGTCGAGCTGCTCCATCAGCTGCCGCTCGGAACGCACCGGGTAGAATGCCTGTGGCAGCAGGGCGCGGGAGCTTCTCCGGCGGGATCGATGGGCGGCCTATGTGAGCGTGGAGCCGCTGGAACTCGTCTGGCAGCGGCCCCGGCGCCTCGTCCACTACCGCCCTGATCGGCCGCAGCGGATGATCGGCCGGCACCCGCGCCCCACAGCTCGCATAGCCGAACAGGCCCTCGCTGGAGTTGTCCGCGCCCCGCATCCACGCCACCCCGACGACGCCATCGATCCAGGTGAAAGAATCACGTCAGGCGAACAACCGCTATCGTTCTTCAGCAGCCTGTCAGGGCCGGCTGCGCGCCGGCCGGTCGCCGATCGGCGGCATCGAGGCATCGCTCCCGGCAGCTCGGATGCGCGGGGCGGCGGCGGGCGAGCCGACCAGCCGGGCGCCGGCCAGCGCCACCACCACCAGTCCGGGCACCACCAGCAGCAGCGCCCAGCGCAGTCCCGCCGCCTCGGCGGTGATCCCGATCAGCGGCGGTCCGAGCAGGAAGCCGGCATAGCCCATCGTCGCCACCATGGCGACGCCGACGCCGGGCGCCAGGCCCGGCAGGGCCGCGCCGGCCGAGAACAGCACCGGCACGGCGTTGGCGAGGCCGAGCCCGGCGATGCCGAAGCCCAGGATCGCCAGCGCGGTGCCGCCCGACAGCGCCAGCAGGATCGCCAGCGCCGCCAGGGCCGCCGAAAGGCCGAGGGTGCGGCCGCGGCCGAGCCGGCGCACCACGGCGTCGCCGGTCAGCCTGCCCACCGTCATGGCGACCGAGAAGGCGGCATAGCCCATGGCCGCCACCGGGGCGGTGGCACCGGTGCCGGAGGCGATGAAGACGGCACTCCAGTCGAGCACGGCACCCTCGGCCGTCATCGCCAGCAGGGCCAGCAGACCGACCCCAATGGCCGCCCGTCCCGGCAGGCTGAAGCCGTGGGCATGGCCGGAATCGGCGATCAGCCAACGGCCGGCCACCACCACGGCGATCGCGATCGCCATCCCGCAGGGCAGCATGCCCGATGCGGCCGTGGGCGCCGATGCGACCAGCAGGCCCGCCAGCAGCGCGCCGGCGACACCGCCCAGGCTGAAGAAGGCGTGGAACGACGACATGATCGCCCGACCCTGCTGCCGCTCGATGGCGCTGGCCTGGGTGTTCATCGACACGTCCATGGCACCGTTGGCGGCTCCCAGCAGCAGCACGGCGGCCGCCAGCGCCACCGGCCCGCTCGCCAGGAACGGCAGGCCGAGCGCCAGGCCGTAGACGACGCCGGCGGCGACGGTGCAGCGGCGGCTGCCGTAGCGGGCGGCGGCCGGGCCGGTCAGCGGCATCGCCACGATGGCGCCCAACGCCATGCAGAGCAGTGTCACGCCCAGCGCCGCCTCGTCGAGGCCGTGCAGCGCCTGCAGTATCGGGATATGCCCGGCCCACAGGCCGAGGCCCAGGCCGTTGACGAAGAACACCACGGCATCGGCGATGCGGGCAGTGCTGGCTGGAACGAGGGTCATCGAGACTCCGGGGCGCGGTGCCGGCGGGACCGTCGGCCGACGGGGCTGCGCGTCCCGCCACGCCGGCCGACGCCGGCACATGGCGCATCGACGCCGTCCAGGCAACCCGGTCGGCCCCCGCCATGTCGAGCGGCGGTGGCACATGACGCATCGTCGCCGCCCAGGCGACCCGGTCGGCCCCCGGCCGCCGGTTCGAGACAAGGCCCAGCGCCGCCGGCCGGCGCTCAGGGCATGACCTGGTCGAGCGTTCCGAGCCGTGGCCGCTGCACCGCCTGGACGTAGACGGACTGCGTGCCGCGCAGGA
The DNA here is from genome assembly GCA_035326425.1 of Geminicoccus sp. GTDB lineage: Bacteria > Pseudomonadota > Alphaproteobacteria > Geminicoccales > Geminicoccaceae > CALKJU01. The sequence goes on from DAOLFG010000034.1 coordinate 42,369, forward strand.
TGAAGCCGACCAGCGGCTGGAAATCGAAGAAGGATTCCGCGATCACGATGTTCTCGTTGGCCGCCACCGCGAAGCCGGCGGCGAGCGACGGTGCCGCGCCGGCGGCGCCCAGATGGCTGTCGACGTCGAGGCCGCTCGGACTCCGGCGCTGCCAGGCGATGACGGCACCGTCGCCGTCGGGGTTGGTGAGGCTGCTGACGATCGCCCGGCCCTCGATATCGAAGTCGAACGGGTCGGCCACGGCGCTGGCGGCGGCGAAGATGTCGGCGAGCTGGGCCTCGTTGACGGTCTCGCCGCGCGAGGTCAGGTCGGCCACCGTGGCGGCGACCCGCGAGATCTTGTGCTGCATGATCATGTACCAGCCGACGTCGAGCGTCCCCAGCAGCATGGTGATCAGCACCGGCGCCACCAGCGCCATCTCGATCGGGATGGTGCCGCGCCGCTCGCCCAGCAGCGCCCGCAGGCGCATCGGCAGCAGGGATCGCAAGCGCCTCGACTGCGGGGCCGTCGCTCCGGTCATCTCAGGCTCCGGCCGGAAAGGGCTCGTTGCGGATGGCGAGGCTGGCCTCCATCGGCACCACGCCCGAGGGCGGGAAGATCGCCCGGAACATCGGTGTCAGCATCCGCCAGTCGTAGCGGACGCGGTAGAGCACGACGTCGTCGGGTCCGCCGAGCCCGGCGGCCCCCATGTCGCTGTCCCACCCGCCATTGCCGTTGGTGTCGACGAAGGGCTCGCCGGCCTCCCACTCGCCGTTGCCATTCTGGTCGGTGAACGGCTCCGGCCGTCCGACGCTGTCGAAGCTCGGATAGACCAGCGTCTCGAACTCCAGCCGCTCGGCGTCGATCAGCCCGAAGGTCCGCGAGGCCACGAGATCGGCGATCACCTCCTCGCGGGTCTGGCCGACCAGCGTCCGGCCGGTGAGCCCGAAGCGCGAGGCGTCGGTGACGGCACTCTGCAGCAGGGTCTCGCCCACCATCAGCATCGAGAACTCCAGGATGCCCATGACGAACAGCAGGAACACCGGGGCGATGAAGGCGAAGTCCACCGCCGACGCGCCCTCCCGCGCCGCGGCGAGGCGGCGCAGGAACGGGGGAAGTCGGGACGAACGACAGCCGCGTGCAGGGGTCATCTTCCAGCCTACTCAGCCAAGCGCAGGGCGCTCAGCCGGCCCGCGATCTGCCGGAACGCCCGCTTGAGATCGGCCGCCGTCGGCGAGTTGAAGAAGTGGCTGGAGGAGCTGGCGCAGTCGCGCAAGAGCGGCTGCACCGATGTCGGGGCCTGGAAGGCCACGGTGAAGACGACGTAGTCCTCCGCTTTCATGGCCTCGCAGGTGGCGCTGAGGTTGTCGTCTGCCTGGCCGGAGGTGACCGTCTCGTAGTCGCTGTCCGGCTCGTTCTTGCCGTCCGTCATGATCACGATGGCCTTGGCCGTCTCGGCATCGTTGCTCAATGGCAGGCCAGGGGTCTTCCAGGCGCCCTGCCACCGCTCGGAGAGTGTCCGCCAACCCCAGCCCGCTCCGACGTCAATGCGCGTATTGCCATCGGCGCCCAGGCTGCCGATCTTGTTCTTGACCGTGGCCTTGCTGGCCGTCAGCGGCAGCACTTCGGCCTGTGGGCAGGACGGCGTCACGGTGCCGTCCGGATTGCCGTGCCGATCGTACTTGGTGACCTTCTTGCTCGGGGGAAACTTCTCGACACTGAGCGGAGCGTCGTTGAAGGCTTCGTCGCCAGTGCGCTGCTCGACGCAACCTTTCCAGTTGTTCGGCTTGGCTGTGCTGAGCCATTCGGCTCTGGATGTCCCGACATTGACGCGAGCCGAGAAGGGCACGACGGCGACGTAGAGATCCTCGCCGGTATCGTTCGGACCATAAATGATGTCGACGAGGTCTTTGGCCGCCTGTTTCAGCGCATCACGCTTGGAGCAGGGGTCGCACATCGAACCCGTGGTGTCGAGCACCAGCGCAAGCTCGAGGCCGGTCTGCTCGCGAACCACCAGCGCGCGGGCTTCGAGATCCAGCGTGTCGACGTGCGCCAGGCGCATGAACATGGTCGGCAACTCGGTGCGGGCGATGACCTCTACCTGGCCGGTGTCCTCGTCGTAGTTGATCTCGGGCTCGTCAACGCCGGCGCCCATATAGGCCTCGGGATAGTTGACGGCGAAGATCCGCTGGGCGTCGGCCGTCACGGATTCCAGGTCGACCGCCTGCCCCGCCGCCAGTGCCGCGGCGTCGACAGCCTGGGAGAGCTTGGCGCGCACCAGGAACATCCGCGAGGCGTCGACGGCGAGGCCGATCGCCAGCACCAGCGGGATCACCAGCATGGCGGTGATCACCGCCACCATGCCCCCCCTGTCCCGGGCGAAGCGGCGCAGGGTCCCGCAGAGACCCGGGGTCGACGGATTGCGCATCTGGGATACCCTCGGCAGCTCTTCCCGCCGCCGATGATGCCGCATGGGCGTTAACGCGAGCTTAACACCTGGGCCGCAGAACAGGCCGGCCTTGCGCCGGGTCGGCGCTCGTCTATCGTCCGGCCCGCCAGGCTGCCAGGGGGAGGCCCGATGCCGTCGTTCGACGCGCGCCGCAACCAGCTCATCGTCGCCATGGACCATGGCCGGGCGCTGGGCGCCGTCGCCGGGCTCGAGGATCCGGGCAGGGTCATCGACACCGTGATCGCCAACGGTGCGGACGGCATCATGACCAGCTTCGGCGTGGTCAAGCGCTGGCGCGACCGGCTGGTCGGGCGGGTGCCGGTGTTCCTCAGGCTCGACGGCGGGCCCAGCATCGTCAAGGAGGCTTGGCTCGCCAACACCGAGTGGAGCCTGCTGCACACGCTGGACGAGGCCGACGCGCTGGGCGTCGACGGCGTCTGCCTGATGTACTTCATGGGCGCTCCCTGCGAGATGCGCACGCTCGAGATCGTGGCCGAGGTCTGCAACGAGTGCCTGAAGGACGACGTGCCGGTGATGGTCGAGGCCCTGCCCTGCCCGTCGCCCGGCATCCCCGACCCGCTCGATGCGAAGACGATGGCGGACGCCTGCCGCATCGCCTTCGAGCACGGCGCCGACATCGCCAAGACCTACTACACCGGCTCGCCGGAGAGCTTCCGGACGGTGGTCGACGGCTGCCCGGTGCCGGTGCTGATCGCCGGCGGCCCCAAGCTGCCCGACGACGCCGCCGTGCTGCAGATGGTGGCCGACAGCATCACCGTCGGCGGCAAGGGCGTGGTGTTCGGCCGCAACATCTGGCAGCACCGTGACCCGGGTGCGATGGTGCGGGCGCTGAAGGCCGTCATCCACGAGGGCGCCAGCGGCCGCGAGGCGGCCGCGCTGCTGCCGCGTTGAGCGCCGGTCCGCTGCTCTGCGGGGTCGACGCCGGCACCAGCCGCATCCGCGCCATCGTCTTCGAGACCGACGGCCGGCAGGTCGCCGAGGCGGCGGTGCCGACCCCGACCTCGCCGCTCGGGCCGGGGATGGCCGAGCACGACGCCGAAGCCCTGTGGGCGGCGGCGACGCGGGCCATCGCCGCCGCGGCGGCGCGGCTCGACGATCCGGCGCGGGTGCGCGGCATCGCCGTCGCCAGCTTCGGCGAGGCGGGCGTGGCGCTCGACGCCGCCGGCCGGCCGGCCGGCCCGGTGATCGCCTGGTTCGACAACCGCACGGCGCCTCTGCTGGCCGAGCTGGTCGAGCGCATCGGCTTCGAGCGGCTGCACCGGCTGACCGGCCTGTGTCCGGACCCGACCTTCAGCCTCCTGAAGCTGCTCTGGCTGCGCCGACACGATGCCGCGGCCTTCGCCCGTGCCACGGCCTGGCTGCACATCGCCGACTTCCTGGCCTGGCGGCTGTCGGGCGAGATGGCGACCGACATCAGCCTGGCGTCGCGCACCATGGCGCTCGATCTCGCCGCCGGCCGCTGGGCGTCGGCGCTGGTCGAGGAGGTCGGCATCGAGCCCGGGCTGTTCCGTCCGCTCGCCGACCCGGGCCAGCTCCTGGGACGGCTGACGGCCGAGGCGGCGGCCGCCACCGGCCTCGAGGCCGGCATCGCGGTCGGCGTCGCCGGCCACGACCATGTCTGCGGCATGCTGGCGGTGGCGGCCGACCGGCAGGGTGCCGTGCTGGACAGCATGGGAACCGCCGAGGCGCTGACCTTCGCCCTCGACAGGCCGATCACCGATGCCGGCTATGGCAGGCTCGGCTTCAACCAGGGGGCGGTGCGCGGCCGGCCGCGGCTGCTGTACGCCTTCGGCGGCCTGCCGACCTCGGCGGCCTGCGTCGAGTGGTTCCGCGCGGCACTGGGCGGCGATGCCGGCCATGCCGGCCTGATCGAGGAGGCGGAGCGGGAGCCGTTCGGCGGCAACGGCTTGCTGTTCCTGCCGCACCTGCGCATCGGCTCGCCGCCCTGGCCCGACCCGGTGGCGCGCGGCGCCTTCCTGGGGCTCAGCGACCGCAGCGGCCGCGGCGCCCTGTTCCGCGCCGTCATCGAGGGCGTGGCGCTGGACGCCGCCCACATGCTGAGGGCCATGCTGGCGGGCGCCGGCCAGGCGGCGCCGCGGCGCCTGGTGGCGATCGGCGGCAGCACCCGCAACCGGCTGCTCATGCGCGTCAAGGCCAGCCTGCTCGGCCTGCCGATCGACGTCGCCGAGACCACCGAGAGCACCAGCCTGGGTGCTGCGATGCTGGCCGGCGTCGCCGCCGGGCTGTTCGCCGATCTGGCCGCGGCCCAGGCTGCGATGCGGCCGGCCTTCCGCGAGGTGACGCCCGATCCCGCCTGGGCCGAGGCCTCCATGGCACTCCTCGAGGCCTATGGCGAGGCCTATGCCGGAACCCGCGAGCTGCAGCTGCGTCTGCGGCGCCGGCTCAGCGCAGCGTCATCGCCGCCAGGCGGATGAACCAGATGCCGCGGCCGATGTCCTCCTCGATCTTGAGGCTGAGCCCGGGCCGCTGGACGTTGCCGCCGAATCGCCAGAGGATCTGGCGCTCGCCGGCGGCGAAGACGAAGGCCTGACCGCGCGTCCAGCCGCGCCCGCCCCATTCCGGCCGGCGGAGGCAGGCGTCGAGGTCGTCGGCGGTGCCGAAGAAGGTGGCGTCGAGCGTCTCCGGCCGGCCGCGCCCGGACTGCGCGCCGCGGCAGACATATTGCGCCGCCGGGAAGAAGTCGCCCTCGACCACGCAGGAGGCCATCGACGGTGGCGTCTCGATACCCTGCCATTGCCGATCGCCGGACGGGTGGCCGCGCAGCTCGGCGAAGCCTTTGATCTCGGCGGCGACGATCCGGCGCAGCGACGAGCACAGCCGGTCGATCCGGGCAGCCGCCGACAGCTCCGGCGGCGGCTGCGGCGCCGGTGCCGGCAGCGCCTCGGGAGCGGGTCCCGGCTCGGGGCCGGAGCCGCCGCAGGCGGCCAGCGCCGAGGCCAGCAGCAGGCAGAAGAGGCTCCACCGCCATGCGCGGCGGCTGCGATCGCTCTCGACGGCCGGCATGCCCGCTCCCGGCTGGTGGACCACCGCACCGATAGCTTCGGCGACGCGAGGTCGCAACCTGGGGTCGGACCCGAGGCCGGCCGGGCCGATCAGACGTCGGCGGGGAAGCGCGGCAGCGAGGCGTCGCGATGGATGTCGGCGCTCAGCACCAGCCCGAATCCCAGCAGCACCGTCAGCATGGCCGTGCCGCCATAGGAGATCATCGGCAGCGGCACGCCGACGACCGGGATCAGGCCGGTCACCATGGCGACGTTGATGACGATGTAGAGCGAGAAATTGACCACGATGCCGGCGGCGAGCAGCCGGCCGAACTGGCTGCGGGCCCGCAGCGCGATCGACAGGCCGAGCAGGACCGCCACCAGGAACAGGCCCAGCACCAGCACGGCACCCGCGAAGCCGGTCTCCTCGGCCAGCATGGTGAAGGCGAAATCGGTGTGCTTCTCCGGCAGGAAGCTGAGCTGGGCCTGGGTGCCGTGCAGGTAGCCCTTGCCCCACAGCCCTCCGGAGCCGACGGCGATCTTCGACTGGATGATGTGGTAGCCGCTGCCCAGCGGGTCGCTCTCCGGGTCGAGGAAGGTGAAGACGCGCTGTCGCTGGTAGTCGTGCATGCGGCTCCACAGGATCGGGCCCGCCGCCCCGACCGCCGCCAGCACCACGCCGAACTTCCACAGCCGCACGCCCGCCAGAAACAGCATGGCACCGCCGACCGCGGTCAGCATCAGCGCGGTGCCGAGGTCCGGCTGGACCAGCACCAGCAGCACCGGGAGGACGACCATCAGCACCGGCGGCAGCAGATAGAGCGGCCGCCTCACCTCCTCGAGGTAGGCGCTGTGGAAGTAGCGGGCCAGCACCAGCACCAGCGAGACCTTCATCAGCTCGGACGGCTGGAGCTGGATGAAGCCGAGGTCGAGCCAGCGCTGGGCACCCTTGCTGAGATTGCCGACGAGGTCGACCGCCACCAGCATCAGCAGCACGACGGCGAACAGCGGATAGGCGATCTTGAACCAGAAGCGCAGGTCGATCAGCGCCACCGCCAGCATGATGACGGCGCCGACGCCCAGCCGCACGGCGTGCCGCCATGCCCAGGGCTCGTGCGAGCCGCCGCCGGCGGAATAGAGCAGGAAGTAGCCGGCGACGCCGATGAGGCCGATCACCACCAGCAGCGGCCAGTGCAGCTGGGTCAGCTTCTCGACCAGGCCGAGGGTCGGCCGCCGCGCCCCGAGGCTCGCCGCCACCGCCTCAGCCCCGGACCGCCGGCTGCAGCGAGGCCCGCAGCTCGTCGGTCGACGGAGCGATCTCCAGGCAGCGGCGCATGATGTCGCGCGCGATCGGCCCCGCCACGGCGCCACCGCCCTCGCCATGCTCGACGATCACCGAGATGGCGTAGCGCGGCGCGTCGTAGGGGGCGAAGCAGACGAACAGCGCGTGCTCGCGCTCCTTCCATGGCCGGCCCTTGCGCTTGTGGGCGCCCGTGGCACGGTCGGCCTTGCTGATGCGCTTGACCTGCGAGGTGCCGGTCTTGCCAGCCATCTCGATGCCCTCGATCTGCAGCGCCGCGGTGCGGGCCGTGCCGCGCTTGCCGTGGATCACGTCGTGCATGCCCTCGAGCACCAGCTCGAGACTGGCCCTGGAGACGCCGACCTCCGGTGCGGCCGGTGGCGGCGCGCCGACGAGGCCGGGCCGCGCGAACCACGGCGTGACGGCGCGGCCGCCGTTGCACAGCCGGGCGGTCATCACCGCCAGCTGCAGCGGTGTCGCCAGCACGTAGCCCTGGCCGATGCCGGCCACCAGCGTCTCGCCCTTGTGCCACTGCTGCTTGAAGCGGGCGCGCTTCCAGTCGCGGGTCGGCATCAGGCCGGGCAACTCACCCGGCAGGTCGAGGCCGAGGGTGGCGCCGAGGCCGAAACGGCGGCCCATCGCCGAGACCGCGTCGACACCGACGCGGCGTGCCATCTCGTAGAAGAACACGTCGCAGGACTGCTCCAGCGCCTCGACGATGTTCACCGCACCGTGGCCATGCTCCCGCCAGCAATGGAAGCGCGCCGAGCCCAGGCTCATGTAGCCGGGGCAGACCACGCGGCTGGTCGGCGTCACGGCCCCCGCCTCGAGCGCCGCGAGGCCGGTGATCATCTTGAAGGTCGAGCCGGGCGGGTACTGGCCGCGGATGCACTTGTTGACGAGCGGCGTGCGCGGATTGTCGCGCAGCTCGTTCCAGCTGGCGTGGCTGATGCCGTTGAGGAAGGCCCTGGGCTCGTAGCTCGGTACCGAGGCCAGCGCCAGCACGGCGCCTGTCGCCACCTCGACGACCACCGCACTCGCCGCCAGCTCGCCGGACAGGCGCTCGAAGCAGTAGCGCTGCAGGTCGAGGTCGAGGCTGAGCTGCAGGTCCTGGCCGGCGTCGCCGGTGTCGCGGTCGAGCTCGCGGATCTCGCGACCGACGGCGTTGACCTCGATGCGCGACAGGCCGGAGCGGCCGCGCAGCTCGCGGTCGTAGGAGCGCTCGATGCCGCTCTTGCCGAGGCGGAACTCGGGCAGGGTCAGCAGAGGGTCGCGGTCCTCGGCCTGGTCGCGCTCGTTGGGCGGGCCGAGATAGCCCAGGATGTGCGCCAGCACCTCGCCTTGCGGATAGTCGCGCAGCAGGCCGGAATCCAGGATGACGCCGGGCAGCTCGGGGGAGCGGACGGCCACCCGCGACACCTCTTCCCAGGTCAGGCCGTCGCGCACCGTCACCGGAACGAACGGCCGCCCGGCCATGATCAGGCGCAGCGCGTCCTCGATCTTCTGGGAGTCGAGATCGATCAGGCCGGCCAGCGTCTCCAGCGTGCGGCGGGGATCGCGCAGCTGGTTGCGCACCACCCGCACGCGATAGGTCTGGATGTTGCGCGCCAGGGGCCGGCCCGTCCGGTCGAGGATGCGGCCACGCGGCGGGATCAGCAACCGTTGGTTGACGCGATTGTCCTCGGCCAGCAGCCGGTAGCGCTCGCCCTCGGCCGACTGCAGGTGCCACAGCCGCGCCACCAGGCCGCCGACCAGCGCCGACTGCACGGCACCGACGAACAAGGCGCGCCGGCCGAAGGATTTGACCCGGTCAGCCTCTTGCCGCATGGCGCCTTCCCAGCACCGCGAGGTCGATGCGGCCGAGCAGGGCCGCCACCAGTGGATAGACCGCCACCGTCAGGCCGAGCTCGAACAGCACCGGCCGCAGCTCGAACAGCTGCATCGACCACAGCGACGCCACGATCCAGCGCAGCAGCACCGCACCGGCCGCCACCAGCACGAACGAGCCCCACACCAGCAAAGGCGGGCGGTCGTGCAGGATCGGGTCGGGCGTGGCGCCGAGCGCCCGGGTGAACAGCAGCGCGAGACCGGTGAGGCCGAGCGGCAGGCCGGCCAGGGCGTCGAACAGCAGCCCCGCCGCCACGGCCGCCAGCGGCGTCATCAGGTCGGGCCGGTGCACGGACCAGAAGAACACCACGGCGACGGTGGTGAAGGGTGCGAGCGCCAGTGGGGCCGCGTCGGGAAGCGGCAGCAGATCCACCAGCACCGCCGCCACGGCGGTCAGGAAAGGCGTGGAGCGTCGAAGGGCGGTGCCCAGCGAGCCGACGAGGCTGTCCTGGATCACGGGCGGCCGCCGCGCAGCTGCTGTGCCGATGCCACCTTGGCCTCGTCGGGCGGCGGCAGGGGCTCGGTGCGCAGGATGGTCACCCAGTCGAGCCGCGCCCAGTCGACATAGGGGGCCACCGTCACGCCGTCCTCGCTCACCGACGCCACTTGGCCGACCACGAGGCCGGCGGGCAGCAGGCCGCCGTCGCCGGAGGTCAGCACGCGATCGCCGGCGGCGAGCCGGGGGTTGAGCGGCAGGAAGTCGAGCCGCGGGTCGGGGCCGTTGTCGCCCTGCAGGATGGCGCGGTCGCGCGAGCTCTCGACGATCACCGGGATGCGGGAGTTGAAGTCGGTGAGCAGCATGACCCTGGCGCTGCGCTCGCCGGTCTGGACGACGCGGCCGGCGAGGCCGTTCTCGGTGACCACCGCCATGCCGTTGGCGATGCCGCGGTTGCTGCCGGCGTCGATCAGCCGGGTCTGGGTGAAGGGGCCGCCGGAATCGCCGACGATGCGGGCGGCGGTCCACATCGGCGCCTGCTCGACCATCGGCACGCGCAGCATCTCGCGCAGGGCTTTGTTCTCGACGCCGAGACGCGTCGCCTCGCTCTGCCAGGCCAGCAGGCGGCGGTTCTCGTCGCGCAGCCGGCGGTTCTCCTCGTGCAGCGCCAGCAGCTTGCCGGCCTTGTCGGCGAGCCCGCGCACCGCCAGCACCGGCTGGTTGAGCAGCTGCAGCGCCGGCACCGCCAAGTCGGCCGCCCCCTCGGACGCGTAGCTCAGCAGCTTGACGTCGGCCTTGGCCAGCACCAGCAGGCCGACGCACAAGCTGACCAGCGCCCCCATGGCGAAGCGATCGGCCAGCGAGCGGAACGGCTCGATCACGCGTCCGAAGCGGCGGTGGGCGAAGCGCATGGCCGCTATCCCGGACGGCCGGCGCTCAGGCGGTGGCGGCGGGGCGCAGGCATGGCGTCATGCCGTCAGTAGGCGGTGTGCAGCACGTGCTTCAAGGTGCGCATCTCCTCGAGGCAGCGGCCGGTGCCCATGGCGACGCAGGTCAGGGGCTCGTCGGCCAGGCTCACCGGCAGGCCGGTGGCGTGGCGCAGCACGAAGTCGAGATTGCCCAGCAGCGCGCCGCCGCCGGTCAGCACGATGCCCTTGTCGACGATGTCGGCCGACAGCTCCGGTGCGGTGTGCTCGAGGGCGACCTTCACCGCCTCGACGATGGCGTTGACCGGCTCGGCCAGCGCCTCGGCGATCTGGCGCTGGCTGATGACGATCTCCTTGGGCACGCCGTTCATCAGGTCGCGGCCCTTGATCTCCAGCACCTCGCCGTTGCCATCCTCGGGCAGGCAGGCCGAGCCGATGCGCTTCTTGATGTTCTCGGCCGTGGCCTCGCCGATCAGCAGGTTGTGGTTGCGGCGGACGTAGTTGATGATCGCCTCGTCCATCTTGTTGCCGCCGACGCGGATCGAGCGGGCATAGACGATGCCGCCCAGCGACATGATGGCGACCTCGGTGGTGCCGCCGCCGATGTCGACCACCATCGAGCCGGTGGGCTCGGTGACCGGCAGGCCGGCGCCGATCGCCGCCGCCATCGGCTCCTCGATCAGGAACACCCGCCGGGCGCCGGCGCTCTCCGCACTCTCCTGGATCGCCCGCCGCTCGACGGCGGTCGATCCCGACGGCACGCAGATGATGACGCGCGGGCTGGCGAAGCCGCGACGCTGGTGCACGCGGCGGATGAAATGCTTGATCATCTCCTCGGCGACGTCGAAATCGGCGATGACGCCG
>DAOLFG010000113.1:0-10895 GCA_035326425.1 Geminicoccus sp.
GTCACGCCGCCCGGACGAGGCGCGGTACGGCATCCTTGCCCCGCACCTCCGCCTCCTCGAGCTCGGCGGCGGCGATGGCGAGGCCGAGGGCGGCGCACAGCTCCTTCGCCGTCTCCAGCGTCAGCTCGACGCCGGCGCGCGCGCCAGGCTCAAGGCCTGAATTAATGAAGTCGAGCGTGATGACGTCGGCCAGAGGTGCGTGGCGAGCGTGGTCGTAGGCGACCACGGCCTGCGTCAGCGGAAACCATTCGTCGCCGCGTTTGGCCATGCCCTCGGCGCGGACGATCTCGACGATGGACGTGCACATGTGAACGTCTCCTACTTCGCCAGGTGTTTCCCGAAGAACGCGAAGATCCTGCTCCAGCCGTCCATGGCCTGCTCGGGGCGGTACAGGGGACGGTGCCAATAGAAGAAGCCGTGGCCGGCGCCGTCGTAGCGGTGGAACTCGCAGCTCTTGCCGTGCCTCTTCAGCTCGGCTTCGTGCCGGTCCACCTGCTCGGGGCTGGGTGCCCGGTCGTCGTTGCCGAAGATGCCGATCAGCGGGCAGGAGAGATCCTTGGTCAGGTCGATCGGCGCCACCGGCGTCTTGTCGTTGAGATCCTCCTTGGGCATCACCACGCGGCCGCCCCACAGCTCGGCGCAGGCGTCGACGTCCTTCTTCCGGCAGGCATAGAGGAAGGCGTGGCGGCCGCCGGAGCAGGAGCCGAACAGGCCCACCTTGCCGTTGTGCTCGGGCTGCTCGCGCATCCATCTCACCGCGGCCTCGGTATCGCCGATCACCTGGGCGTCGGCAACGCCGCCCTCGGCGCGCACCTTGGCGGCGACGTCGTCCGGGTTGCCGTCGCCGGCGCGCTCATAGAGGTTGGCGCAGATCGCGAGACAGCCATGATGCGCGAAGCGCCGCGTCGTCTCGATGTAGAACTCGCTCCAGCCGGGGAGATGGTGGATCAGCACCACGCCGGGAAAGGGGCCGGAGCCCTCGGGCTTGGCCACGTAGGCGGTGATCGGGGCTCCCTTGTCGCCGTCGATGGTCACGTTTTGGCAGGTCATGCCTCGGTAGAATGACATGCGTGTTCCTCCATGGGCGCCAGCCTCGATCGCCTGGTGTTCGCCTTACGAAGCTGGAGCGGCGATCCTCGCTGACGAGATCTGCCTGCAGTATCTGGCCGGCGGCAAGCCGAACTCGCGCTTGCGCCCTACGGCGTGCTCGTCAGGTCGCGGCGATAGGCGATCACCGGGACATCGCCGGCCGCCCTGTCGAAGTCATAGAGGCTGGACGCCAGGAGATCGTATTCGGGGCAACGAACGAAGCCCATGGCCTCGTAGAGCCGACATGCCGATTCCATGAAGGCGGCGGTATGGATGCCGATCACCGGGCTGCCGAGACGACGGGCCTTGGCGATGCATTCCTCCACGAGGAGACGTCCCAGTCCGCGTCGACGCATCGCGGGATGCACGGCAAGCGTGCGGAAGCCCGACCAGTCGGCCGAGAGCCCCAGCTGTTCCCGGCTGGCATCCGAATAGAACGTGACCGTGCCGGCGATGCGGCCGCCGTTCACGGCCACCAGGACCTCGGCCTCGTCCCAGCGTTCGCCGATATTGCATGAGTTCTCGACATAGAGGCCGAAGGGGATTGCGGGCACCTTGCCCTCGAACGGCGCGAAGGCAGCAGCGATCAACGTCGAGAGCTTCGGGATCTCGGCGCGGGCTGCGGGACGAATGGAGCTTGGCGAAGGCGAGCGCCGCGGGTGCATGTGTTGCCATTCCTGTCCCGGCCGGAGCTGAACCGACGTTTTCGAGCCCTTCGCGACTCGGCTCCCACCCGGGTGCTGAACATCTTCGCCCGCAAGCGGGTTCCGGGGAGCGGTGTCGCCACAGCCGTGCCCCACCCTTGCGCTGACGCGCTCCTCCCGCCAAACCTGACCCCGCGGCGTTGGCCGCCCAGCGGGACGAGCGGATGGCGCCGGTATCGATCAGGGGGTTGCGCAAGAGCTACGGCACGGTCGAGGCGGTGGCCGGGATCGATCTCGAGATCGCCGACCGCGAGTTCGTGGTGCTGGTGGGCGCTTCCGGCTGCGGCAAGAGCACGACCTTGCGGATGATCGCCGGGCTCGAGGAGGCGACGGGCGGCGAGATCTGGATCGGCGGCAGGCAGGTCGACGAGCTGGAGCCCAAGGACCGCGACATCGCCATGGTCTTCCAGGACTATGCGCTCTACCCGCACCTGACGGTGGCCGAGAACATCGGCTTCGGGCTGCGCTACCGGGGCTACAGGCGGGCCGACATCGCCGGGCGGACGCAGGAGGCGGCGGCGATCCTCGGCATCGGCGAGCTGCTGGGCCGCTATCCGCGCCAGCTGTCGGGCGGCCAGCGGCAGCGGGTGGCGATGGGGCGCGCCATCGTGCGCGATCCCAAGGTGTTCCTGTTCGACGAGCCCCTGTCGAACCTCGACGCCAAGCTCCGGGTGCAGATGCGCACCGAGATCAAGCGGCTGCACCAGCGCGTCTCGACGACGGTGGTCTACGTCACCCACGACCAGGTCGAGGCGATGACGCTGGCCGACCGGATCGTGCTGATGCGCAAGGGTGTGATCGAGCAGGTCGGCACGCCGGACGACCTCTACAACCGGCCGGCGACGGTCTATGTCGCGGGCTTCATCGGCGCACCCACCATGAACCTGCTGGACGCCGAGCTGCTGGCCGACGGCGGCGCGGCGGCGGTGCGGCTGGCCGACGGCTCGACATGGTCGCTGCCGGCGAGGCCGGCGTCGCCGGGCAGGATCAAGCTCGGGCTGCGGCCGGAATCGCTGGCGCCGGCAGGCGGCGGCATGCCGTTGCGGGGCGTGGTCGAGGTGGTGGAGCCCCTGGGCAGCGACACGCTGGTGTTCATGGCCGGGCCCGGCGGCGAGGTGGTCGCACGGCTGCCGCCGCAGTTCCCGGCCCAGCCGGGCGAGACGCTGACGCTGTCGGCCGATCCGACGCGGCTGCACCTGTTCGATGCCGCGAGCGGCCGGGCGCTGGCGGCATGATGCGCTTCGGCCTCGTCGGCTACGGCCTGTTCGGGCGCTGCCACGCCCGCTGCCTCGCCACCACAGAGGGCGTCGAGCTCAGGGCCATCGCCACGACTTCCGAGGCCAACCGGGCGGCGGCCGCGGCGGACCATCCGGGTGCGCGGGTGCTGGCCGACTGGCGCGAGCTGGTCGGTGCCTCCGACATCGACGCCGTCGACATCGTGGCGCCGAACCACCTGCACGCCGAGATGGCGATCGCAGCACTCGACGCCGGCAAGCATGTGCTGCTGGAAAAGCCGATGGCGACCTCGCTCGAGGATGCGGCCGGGATCTGCGAGGCGGTGCGGCGCAGCGGCCGGCAGCTGTCGGTCGGCCACGAGCTGCGGCTGTCGGCGCAGTGGGCGCCGGTCAAGCGGCTGATCGACGAGGGTGCGATCGGCACGCCGCGCTACGTCAACCTGTCGCTGTTCCGCTTCCCCTACCGCCCGGGCGGCGGCGGCTGGCGGCGCGATCCGGCGAGGGTGGGCTCGTGGATCCTGGAGGAGCCGATCCACTTCTACGACCTGATCATGTGGTACCTGGAGCGGCTGGGGCCGCCGGTGTCGGTGCAGGCCAGGGGCACCGCCGTCGGCAGCGGCATGTTCGACAATTTCTCGTCCTGGCTCGGCTTCGAGGGCGGGGCCTACGCCACGGTGACGCAGTCGCTGGCGGGCTTCGGCCACCATCTGGCGCTGGAGATCGCCGGCTCCGGAGGGGCGATGCGGAGCTGGTGGTCGGCGGCGGATGCGCGCAGCGACCAGCCACGGTTCCGGCTGGAGGTGCAGCGGGCGGGTGCCTCGTCGCCGGAGGCGGTCGAGATCCCGCAGTCGGGCGAGCTGGTCGAGCTGGCGGCGCAGATCCGCGAGGTGGCGGCGGCGTTCGCCGCCGGCCGGACGCTGGTGCCGGCCGAGGCCGGGCGGCGGGCGGTGGTGGTTTGTCTGGAGGCGGAGCGGGCCTTGCGCGAGGGGTGCCAGGTACCGCTAGACTGGGCGTGAGAAGGAAGGAACGGAGGCTCCGGCCATGCAACGACGACAGCTTCTCGGGACCACGGCGGCACTGGGTGCCCTGGCGCTCACCGGCAGGGCGCCGGCGGTGCATGCGCAGGACAAGAAGATCAGCCTGCTGACCTGGAACATCCCGCACCTCAAGGACCTGATCATGGCCTGGGGAGAGGAGTTCAAGAAGCGCACCGGTGCGGAGCTCGAATGGCTCGACAAGAAGGGGCCCGAGCTGCCGGCGTTCTATCAGACGCAGCTGGTCGCCGGCACGCCGCCCGACATCATCAACACCCAGGGTGCCTTGTGGCTGGAATATGCCGCCGGCGGCGCGCTCATGGACCTGACGCCGATGTTCGAGCAGGAGCCCGACGTCAAGGCCCGGTTCAACGCCGACTACCTGAAGAACTGGACCTATGAGGACAGGAACTTCATGTTCCCGTTCTACATCACCAAGACTCTGCTGTTCTACAACAAGAAGCTGTTCGCCGAGGCCGGCCTGTCCGGCCCGCCGCAGAGCTTCGACGACATGCTGGCCTTCGCCTCCAAGATCAAGGGCGGCGAGAAGACCGGCATGCTGACCTTGAACTTCGACTGGCTGTACTGGCCGCTGATGAAGATGAACGGGATCGACCTGCTGTCGCCCGACCTCAAGGAGGCGGTGTTCAACACCGACAAGACCCGCGAGGTCGTCGAGCGGCTGGCCGCCGGCACCGCCGACGGCTCGATCAACAAGATCGCCTGGACAGGCCGCTGGGTCGAGCCGAACGGCGCCTTCGCCGCCGGCACGGTCGGCATGCACCACGCCCACTCGCCGGCCTATTTCGCCATCAAAGGCCAGGGTCCGTGGGTCGGCCCGGAGACGCTGGGTGCGGCGCACGCGCCGGGCGGCTGGGCCACGCCCAACAGCCACGGGCTGGGCATCTCCAAGGGCTCGAAGAACCCCGAGCTGGCCTGGGCCTTCCTCAAGATGATGACCGAGGAGGACTGGGCCTTCCGGTTCGGCAGCATCTACAAGGTGCTGCCGGGCAACGCCGTCGCCGATCCCAAGATCATCGCCACCTTCGAGAAGGACGACCCCCTGGCGGTCGAGGTGCTGAAGACCCAGCTCGAGCACACCGACAAGCAGACCGGCAACTGGCGCACCGCCGCCGACAGCCGGATCAAGGAGGCGTTCTGGCCGGAGATGCAGGCGGCGCTGCTCGGCCAGAAGCCGGTCAAGGAGGCGCTCGACGAGGCCGACCGCAAGGTCGCCCGCGTGCTCAGTCGCGCCTGAGCCCGAGACCAGGGCAGCCGACGAAGATGGCGAGCGAGGCCGGCCGCGCCCGCGGCACGCTGCTCGGCGCCAAGCGGACGCGTCAGGCCGTGCTGGTCTGGTGCTTCCTGATGCCGTCGCTCGTCATCTTCTTCCTCTACCGCGTGCTGCCGCTGGTCTGGAACGTCTGGCTGTCGTTCCAGCAATGGTCGCCGATGCGGCCGGCCGAGTTCGCCGGGCTCTATCACTACGAGGAAATGTTCTTCTACGACGACGTGTTCTGGCAGGCCTTGTGGAACACGCTGATCTTCATCGCCAGCGGTCCGCTCGGCATCGTGCTGGCGCTGGGCATAGCACTGCTGGTCAACGCCGAGATCAGGGGCCGCGAGATCTACCGCACCATCGTCTTTCTCTCCTATCCGCTGATGACCGTGGCCGTCGGCATCATCTGGCGCTGGCTCTATGACGAGCGGGTCGGGCTGTTCAACTTCGTGCTGCGCTCGGCGGGGATTATCGACGAGCCGATCGCCTTCCTGCAGACCTTCGAGTGGTCGCTGCCGGCGGTGATCCTGGCCAATATCTGGCAGGTGCTCGGCTTCTACATGATCGTGCTGCTGACGGGGCTGCAGAACATTCCGCACAATCTCTACGAGGCGGCGGCGATCGACGGGGCGCCGCGATGGGCGCAGTTCTGGCGGATCACGCTGCCGATGCTGAAGCCGGCGATCTTCCTGTGCTTCATCATCGGCATGCTGAACTCGTTCACCGCCTTCGACCTGGTCTGGGTGATGACCGGCGGCGGCCCCGGCCACGCCACCGAGCTGCTCGTCACCTATATCTACAAGCAGGCCTTCGCGCAGACCGCCTTCGACTACGCGGCGGCGCTGACGACGGTGCTGTTCGTGCTGCTGGTGGTCATCGCCTGGATCGCCAACCGGCTGTCGGGCGGCGATGCCGGCGCGGTCAGGACCGGCTGAGGCCATGCGCCGGCACTCGACCCTGCCGATCCACGCCGCCCTGATCGCGATCAGCTTCCTGATGCTGCTGCCGGTCTACTGGGTGGTCAAGACCAGCGTCACCGGCGACAACATCTTCGCCTGGCCGCCGTCGTTCCTGCCGCGCAACCCGCATCTGTTCTACTATGTCGACGTCTGGTACGCGATTCCGTTCGCGCTCTATTTCCTGAACTCGGTGATCGTCTCGGCGATCGCGATCATCGGCAACCTGATCTTCAACGCCATGGCCGGCTACGCTCTGACCCGCGAGTTCACCGGCAAGCGGCTCGTGCTGATGCTGTTCATCTCCTGCATGATGGTGCCGTTCCAGACCACCATCATCCCGGCCTACCTGATCACCGGCCAGCTCGGCATGCTCAACAGCCATCTCGGGCTGGCGCTGCCGCTGCTCTCGACCATCATCTGCATCTTCGTGTTCAAGGCCAGCTTCGACGCCGTGCCGCGCTCGCTGATCGACGCCGCGCGCATCGACGGGCTGTCGGACCTGCGCATCCTGATGCGGGTGATGATGCCCCTGGCCAAGCCGGCCATCGCCACCAACGTCATCCTGGCCTTCATCTGGTCGTGGAACAATTTCCTCTGGCCGCTGATCATCACCCGCGACGAGTCGATGCAGACCCTGCCCTTGGGCCTCGCCCGCTTCCTCAGCATCCACGAGGACACCACAGGCGCCCTCTACGCCTTCTGCGTCATGGTGCTGGCGCCCGGCATCGTCGTGTTCCTGATGGCGCAGAAGGAGTTCGTGCGCGGGCTGACCTCCGGGGCCACCAAGGGATGATCCCGTCCTGGCTGCTCAGCCGCTGGGTCGTCGTCCCCGCCTCGATCGCGGTCGTCACCATCGGCTGGAACGCCTGGGTGGGGCAGCACGCCCACGGGCTGGTCGAGGGCCGGGTCGTCGGCCCCGACGGGAGCCCCGTGGCCGGCGCCGCGGTGGTGCTGCTGGAGCAGAACGTCACCACCTTCTCGGAGCGCAGCCGCACCGAGACCGGGCCGGACGGCGGCTTCCGCTTCGACGACAACCGCACCCATCACGCCCAGCTTTTCGCCGAGAAGGCGGGTGTCGGACGCTCGGAACGGCGGACGCTGCGGTTGTGGTTCAAGAGCCAGGACATGGTGCTGGCTCAGCCTCTGGAGCTTCGCCCATGAGCCGCCGGCTGATCGCCCATATCGACGATGTCGGCATGTGCCACGGCGCCAACGCCGCCTATGTCGACCTGTTCGGCAAGGGCTTCGTCACCTCGGGCTCGGTGATGGTGCCGTGCCCGTGGTTCCCGGAGATGGCCGAGATCGCCCGGGGCCGGCCGGACTTCGACCTCGGCGTGCACCTGACGCTGACCAGCGAGTGGACCGGCTACCGCTGGGCGCCGATCTCGACGGCGAGCCGGGCCTCGGGCCTGCTGGACGACGACGGCTACATGTGGCGCAACGTGCCGGCGCTCAGGGCCCGGGTCGATCCGGCGGCGGCCGAGGAGGAGCTGCGGGCGCAGATCGAGCGGGCGCTGGCGGCGGGCATCGATGCGACGCATCTCGACACCCACATGGGTGCGGCGGCGGTGCCGGAGCTGCTGGGCATCTACCTGCGCCTCGGCCGTGACTATCGGCTGCCGGTGCTGCTGCCGCGCGAGATCGGCAGCTATCTCGATGTCCTGCCGATCGGCGATGCCGATCGTTCGGTCTATGCCGAGGCCGCGAGCCAGCCGGAGGCGATCGGCGCCGAGCGGTTCATCATCACGCCCTGCGTCGATCCTTCCGAGAGCGACAGGGTCTATCGGCAGATGGTGGCCGACTTGCCGGAAGGCACCACCTTCTTCTCGCTCCACTGCAACGCGCCGGGCGACATCGAGGCGATCTCGCCGCGCTGGGCGCCCTGGCGGACCGACGAGCATCGGCTGTGCGGCGATCCGGCCTTCCACCGCTTCGTGGCGGAGCAGGGGATCGAGCTGATCGGCTACCGGGAAATTCACGAGCGGCTGCGGTCGGCCGGCTGACCGGCCGGCCGACTCGGCAGCAGCGTTCAGACGGCGTAGCGCAGGATCGCGGCGAGGTCGCCGCCGCCGGGGATGTCGGCGCGGCGGGCGGACACCACCCGGGCGCCGGACTGCAGCGCCCGCCGGGCGATCTCGTCGACGACGCCGTAGTTCACGCCATCGGCCTGCTCGGCCAGCTCGACGACGCCGTCCTCGTCGCCGACGGTGCCGGGTACCACCGCATCCATGTCGACCAGCAGGGTGTCGACGGCGCCGAAGGTCGCGGCGCGAGCGGCCTGGGCGATGTCGGTGGTGGCGCGTCCCTGCGTCTCGCGCGTGGCGTAGAGGCCAGCCAGCCGCTCGATCTCAGCGGCATAGATGGCGTCGAGCACCTCGCGCGCGCCGGCGGCCAGCTCGTGATCCGGCTTGTGGTCGGCGCTGCCGGCGATCACCTGCTCGGCGACATGCGGGTAGCTGGCGACGCTGCGATAGATCGAGGCCATCGGCTCGGCGGCGGCG
Organism: Geminicoccus sp.; assembly: GCA_035326425.1. Lineage (GTDB taxonomy): Bacteria > Pseudomonadota > Alphaproteobacteria > Geminicoccales > Geminicoccaceae > CALKJU01. The sequence continues at coordinate 8,802 of DAOLFG010000113.1, forward strand.
ACGATCAGCGGCCGCTCGTGGCCGGCGAGCACGGGCCGGAGCGCCTGGTCGACGGCGCGGGCGTAACGGGTGAGCAGGGCGTGCTCGCTCGAGTCCCCGGCTCCCGTCATGTCCCCGCTCTTCGCCGTGTGGCTGCGGCGGCCCAGCGCCGATGCCGCGTCGCGCGGCAGGCCCGGCACCCTGACCTCGTGCGGCGGCAGCTCGGCCGAGACCTCGACGAGGCGGACGGCACCCATGCCGATCGCCAGGACGTAGGCGTGGTGGGGGAAAGTGACCGAGCGGATCAGCGGCTTGAGATGGAAGCGGTCCGACACCTCGACGATGTTCGCGAGCTTGTTGGGCAGGCGGAAGGTGCGGATCGACTCGGGCGTGGCGAAGATGGCGAGGCTGTTGGCCTGCTCGACCCAGAAATCGTCGTCCTCGACCAGGGCGTCGACCGCCTGCTCCACCGGCCAGATGCTGCGCTTGGGGGTGTCCGCCGCCTCCATCTCGGCGACGGCGGCCTTCAGCAGGTTCTTCAGCTCGAGGCGATCGACCCTGGTCTCCTGTGTCAGGGGCGTGGTGCGCAGGTAGATCGACAGCGAGGGGCTGCCGCGATGGGCGGCGAGCTTCTCGATCTCGGCCTTCGTGGGCAGGTCGATGTGCAGCATGGCGATTCCCCGATGATCCATTGCCCGAGCTTTGGCGGGAACCTAGCTCCTGGACGCTATCGCGCCACACCGCTCGGTCGCGAGGGGCTGTGGCAGAAGCGCCCACTCAGCCGATGCGCTCGACCTCGGCCCAGGAGCCGGTCTCGGTGGAGCGCAGCGCCGCCTCGATCAGTGCCAGGCCGCGCGCACCCTCCTCGACGGTAGGCAGCGTCATCGCCAGCGGGTCCGGCTGCTCGCCCAGGATGCGGGCCGCCACCTGCAGGGCGAAGTCGCGGTAGAGGTTGCCGAAGCCCTCGTGGAAGCCCTCGGGGTGGCCGGGCGGCACGCGGGCGGCGCGGCGGGCCAGCGGGTGCAGGCCGGGCAGGCCGCGGGTCAGCAGCATGGCGGGCTCGGCGTTGCGCATGAAGCGCAGGGCGTTGGCGCTGGCATGCTCCCAGTAGAGACCGCCCTTCTCGCCGTAGACCTCGATCGACATGGCGTTCTCGGCGCCGGTCGCGGCCTTGGTGGCCCACAAGACACCGCGCGCACCGCCCTCGAGGCGCAGCAGCAGGCTGGCGGTGTCGTGGGCGGTGCGGCCGGGGACGACGGCGCCGACATCGGCCAGCACGCGCTCGACCTCGAGGCCGGTGATGTAGGTGGCGAGCTGGTGGGCGTGGGTGCCGATGTCGCCCATGACATGGCTGGCGCCGCCCTTGGCAGGATCGATGCGCCAGCGCAGGCGCGGCGGGATGCTGGCCGGGTCGTCCTCGACGCGCGCCGCCAGCGAGCCTTGCGCATAGACGACGTGGACGAGGCGGATGGCGCCCAGCTCGCCGGCCTCGACCATGGCGCGGGCCTGCCGGATCATCGGGTAGCCGCTGTAGTTGTGGGTCAGGCCGAAGACCAGGCCGGAACGACGCACCGCCTCGACCAGCTGCCTGGCCTCGGCGAGGTCGTTGGTCAGCGGCTTGTCGCAGATGACGTGCCGGCCGGCGGCCAGCGCCTGCAGCGACAAGGGGCCGTGGCTGTCGTTGGGGGTCATGACGGCGACGGCGTCGAGGCGGTCGCCCTCGCCGGCCAGCATGGCACCGAGGTCGGGATAGCCGGCCGGGATCATCAGCCGCCGGGCGTCGGCGACGCAGCGCTCGGCGTTCGAGGACAGCACGCCGGCCGTCACCTCCATCATGTCGTCGAGCCGGGCGGCGGCGCGATGGACCGGCCCGATCAGGGCGGCACCGCCGCCGCCGACCACGCCGAGACGGATACGGCGGCCGAGCTTGTTGACAGCGTTTTCCATGGGATCCTCGGCCCTCGCTCGGATGATGGGCTGCTTCAGGAAGTCGGAAGAAGATGGACGCCGGAGCGCTGTGCTGCAGCGGCGAGGTCCACGTCGTTGGTCGCCAGCGGTAGTCCGAGACGTATCGCCAATTCCAGATACGTTGCGTCGTAGGCGGTGAGCCGATGC
>DAOLFG010000114.1:0-10864 GCA_035326425.1 Geminicoccus sp.
GCGGTGTTCAAGCTCTACGGCAACTACAACCTCACCTCCGCCGACTTCGTCCTCTGATCACCGCCCCCGGGGCTCCGGCCCTGGGCGGAAACCCGGACCGCAGGGCCACACCGGCCCTGCGGTCCGGTCCGCTTTTCCGTCCTCGTTCCCGTGAGATCGTGCCATGACGCGGCAGTTCGTTTTCCTGCGACGATCGGCGAAGGCGGTGGCCGTCGGCCTCGGCCTGCTGGGCGGCCTCGCGGCGACGGATGCCCGGGCCGGACTCGCCATCGACAGGACCCCGCTCGACCCGGAGCTCGGCAGCCGCACCGCCAATGAGCACCGCACCTTCATCGTCGCCGGCTGCGTGCCGAAGAACCTGCCGAAGCGTGGCCTGGTCGGCTCGGTCTGGGTGGCCTGCAACGACCTCGACTTCGTCAAGGACAAGGTGGTCGAGAGCGAGTTCCATTCCTGCCTCGACATCTATCCGAACGGCGTGCTGCAGGGCCTGTTCATCAAGGAGATCAACAACCGCACCTGGCAGAGCTTCCGCTTCTCCTGCCGCGACCTGCGGCCCGACGGCAGCGTCGGCGCCTCCTTCGAGAAGGCGCCGTTCCTGTTCAACTACGAGCGCGAAGGCACACTCTACGAGACCACCGTGCCGACCTCCAACGTGACCATGGGCATCTTCGAGGTCTGGAACAGGCTGCAGCTGCGCGAGAGCCTGTTGCAGGTCGGGCTGATGCACCAGAAGGCCCAGGCGATCCACGACGCCGGCCGGAACGGCGAGCGGCCCGACGATCTCCGCGTGACCGACCGCATCCCGCCGGCGAGCCCGCACCTGATCGGCGCCCACAGCTGGCAATGCCCGTCCGGCATGGTGATGACCGGCGCCGCCATCGGCCACATCCCGGACCGCAAGGGCAAGGACACCCGGCCGGTCTACATCCTGGCCGAGTGCCGGGCGCTGGTGGAGGCGGGGGTGGAGAGAATGTGAGGGGGAATGATCCGCCGGAGGCACGGCAGACGGATCATGTGGGAGCCGCAGCCTTGATTGCCGTGATAATCTCCGAGACCCTTGCAGGGTCGCGGGCCTCGCACTCCCAGATCACTAGCACGCGCCAGCCGAGTGCTTCGAGTTCACTGCGCGTCCGGGCATCGCGGGCCACATTGCGAGCAAGCTTAGGCAACCAGTAATCGATGTTGCGAGAGGGCTGGCGGCACAGCCGGCACCCTGGATGCTGATGCCAGAAGCAGCCATGGATGAGAAGCGCGAGCCGGCGCCTAGGCATGATGATGTCGGGATTCCCTGGCAGATCGCTGCGGTAGAGGCGGAACCGCAGGCCGGCGGCGTGGAGAGCGCGTCGGACCAGAAGCTCGGGTTGGGTGTCGCGTTTTCTGATTGAGCGCATTACCCTGGTGCGCGTTGCCGACTCCATGTGTGAGCGCCCCATTCTGTGCCTGATCCACTAGTTCTGCTCCCTTCGGTGCCCACCTTTGGAACAAGTGCTTCGAAACGTCGACCAGCAATACAGTGGCTACTGGATGGCCTGAGCGAGGCGGGCTGTCGGGTATTGGTGCATCCGGATCTGCGGCGCGCCCCCTTCGTGATCGTCGTCGAGCTGCCTTGGACTGGAGAAAGGCTCGGAATTATCGCCTATCTCTGCACGGCCACCTCGCGCGAGACAGCCAGACGCCCCAAGGATGAGGCACGGTTCCAGCTCAAGTTCGGCGCCAAGACCGACGCCAATCTGTATGATCTATTCGTCGACACGACGGGAATGTGGACTACCCTGCTATGTGGAGTCGATGTCGAGCATGACCTAATCGTGTCAGCCGATCCTCTCGCGCACACCCCGACCAAATTCTTCGTGTCGATCGAGTACAAGCATCGGCATATGGCGGCCATACGCTCAGAGGGATGGCTCGCTTGGGAGCGAGACCGGCGAGCTTTCGATCAACACGGCATCCCCATTCCTGAAGAGCAGGCGGCAACGACCGAGACACTGGTCGGCGCAACGAGACCACGTCTCCTCGACCTGTTGCTCTTTGAGCGTGCGGCGCACGGCTTGACGCCCGAATACCGGCATCGGCTCGCAGACAAGTGGCTCGACGTATCGCCCAGCCGGCTCCGATCCTTGGCTGGACGAAGCAATCACGATCTCGCCGTGCAGCTCCAGACCGAGCCCGACCAAATCCTCGACATGATCATGGGCGCTCCTCGGCTCCTCATGGCGGTTCGCGGCTGGACGGCGCAGCGGCACTTGGCGCAGCACTTGGCCCAACTATCGATCGTAGCCAGCGCCCGCCAGATCGAGATGGACGGAAAGCCGGATTTCGACGTGCAACTGATCGATGGAATCGGGCCCGGCCGGCCGATCCTGGTGGAATGCAAGAACACGCTACGCCAGACCACGGCGAACATGCTGCCTAAGGTTGATTTTCAACGAACGCGCGCGCCAAAAGGCGATCCATGCCGACGCTACTACGCGCCCGAGGAATTCGATCTCGTGGCAGCATGCCTGCACCCTGTTACAGACAGATGGGAATTCAGATTCAAGGCAACGCGCCTAATGGAGCCGCACAGGAGATGCGCGCCGCGCCTCAGCGATCGCGTTGTCATCGATGGGAGCTGGACCGCGGATCTTGCAGAGGCAGTCCGGAGCCTATAGGCCTCAACCGTCCAGAATGAGCAACGGATGACGCGCGTAGCCAGTCTCAGCCTCTTCTCCGGTGCTGGTGGTCTCGACCACGGTCTGGAGGCGGCGGGCTTCCGTACCGGCGCTACCGTCGAGCTCGATGCCGACTGCTGCGCTACGATGCGGGCTGCCGAATGGCCTGTCATCGAAGGTGATATCCACAGCATCGGCACCGGCGACCTGCTGGTCCAGGCCGGCGTCAGTCCTCGTTCCGAGACGATCCTTGTCGGCGGGCCGCCTTGCCAGCCTTTCTCGAAGTCCGGCTGGTGGGCCACCGGGGGCAGTCGGCGGCTCGAAGATCCGCGCGCCTCGACACTCGCGGCCTATCTGCGCGTGCTGCGCGAGAGCCTACCGCGCGCGTTCCTGCTCGAGAATGTCGAAGGGCTCGCCTATCGAGGCAAGGCCGAAGGGTTGGACCTCCTGCTGCGGGAGGTTTCGGCGATCAATCGCGATTGCGGGACGGCCTATGATCCTGTGGTGATGCGTGTCGAGGCCACCGGCTATGGCGTGCCACAGATGCGGCATCGCATGATCGTCGTGGGCATTCGGAACGGGGTGCGCTTCCGTTTGCCGCCGCCGACGCACGGCCCCGGCCTGGAGCCGTGGCGCACCGCCTGGGATGCCATCGGCGACCTCGGACCGGGCAATGAGGATGTGCGGCTCCGCGGCAAATGGGCCGAGCTGTTGCCCAGCATCCCGGAAGGGCAGAATTACCTTTTTCATACGGATCGAGGCGGCGGAATGCCGCTTTTTGGCTGGCGGCGACGCTATTGGTCGTTCCTGTTGAAGCTCGCCAAGGACCGACCATCGTGGACCTTGCAAGCCCAGCCCGGGCCAGCGACGGGCCCATTTCATTGGGACAATCGACGTCTGACAATCCGAGAGCTGTGCCGACTACAGACCTTTCCCGACGACGTTGTCATCGTCGGGGGACGCAACTCGGCCGTACGTCAAATCGGGAATGCAGTCCCGCCGCTGCTGGCCGAGGTCTTGGGCCGGGCATTGTTGGAGCAGGCGTTCGGCCATTCGCCAATCCCGAGCCCGCTCAAGCTGTTGCCGCCCCTGCGTCTGCCGGTGCCGCCACCGAGGCCTCCACGCCCGGTGTCTCCACAGTTCCGCGATCTTGTGGGCAACCACGAGGCACATCCGGGCACAGGACTAGGCTATCGGCGATCGCGGATAGCGGCCAAGGCGGCATAGGGCCACGGTCTCCTGTCGATCGCTCACTTCACCTCGATCTCGACGAACACGAACTCGAAGCCGTTGTCGTTGATCACGTCGTGCTCGACCCCGGCCTGTCGCGCATAGCTCACGCCCGCCGTCAGGTCGCCGTGGCGGGTGCTGCCGTCGGGTTGCTCCAGCAGCAGCCGCCCGGTGGTCATCGGCACCACCACATAGTCCAGCTCGTGCCGATGCCAGCCGGTCGCCGCACCCGGCGCGAAGCGCCATTCGGTGACGCGCACGCGCTCGTTGTCGACCTGGACGGTGGGAACGGCGGAGGGACGGGTGGGGCTCATGCCTGGGCGCTCGCTTGCCGATGGGAGCAGGAGCATCGGACGCCACCCCTCCCTTGTCCAATCCAGTGCGACCGACCCGAAGGGGGCCAATCCGGCTCAGCCCGTCACCGCCGTCATCACCACCACCTCGCCGCCCGCCGCCACCCCGGTGTCGAGCCGCGCCTTCCTGCCGCCGACGAACACGTTGATGTTGCGCCGGATCTTCGGCGTCGAATCGCACAGGCGGTCCCGCATGCCCGGCCAGCGCGCATCCAGCGCCGCGATGGCCTCCGCCACCGTCGCCGCCTCGACCTCGATCCGCTCGGGTGCTGCCGGGAACAGGCTGGTCAGGGCCGGCGGCAGGCGGACGGTGACGGTGGCAGCCATGGCGCTCAGCTCACCACCAGCGTCTCGACCGAGCAGATCGTCGGCAGGTGCTGGGCGATGCAGCTCCAGCTGTCGCCCTCGTCGGCGCTGGCGTAGAGCGACCCGGTATTGGTGCCGAAATAGACCCCCGCCGGCTCCAGCCGGTCGGTCGCCATCGCCTGGCGCAGCACGCCGAAATAGGTGTCCTTCTGCGGCAGGCCCTCGCGCAGGGCCTGCCAGCTCCGTCCGCCGTCGCGCGTGCGGTAGGCCGCGGCCTTGCCTTCCGGCACGTAGCGGCCGACCGAATCGCCGTTGAGCGGCAGCAGGTAGAGCGTCCCGGGATCGCGCGGATGGGTGGCGGCGGCGAAGCCGAACGAGGAGGGCAGGCCGATCTCGATGCTTTCCCAGCTCCGGCCGCCGTCGCTGCTGCGGTACATGCCGCAATGATTCTGCTGGTAGAGCAGATCCGGCACCCCCGGCGCCTGCACGACGCAGTGCACGCACTGGCCCAGCTCCGGATAGCGCTGCTCCTCGGGCAGGAAATCGCAGCGCGTGCCGCGGTTGCGCGGCTCCCAGCTGGCGCCGCCGTCGCCGGTGCGGAACACGCCGGCCGCCGAGATGCCGACCCAGATCTGCCGGTCGTCGTGCGTATCGGGCACCAGCGAGTGCAGGATCAGCCCCGCGCCGCCCGGCTGCCAGTCAGGCCGCGACGGGTGCTCGCGCAAGCCCGCGATGTGCCGCCAGCTCTCGCCGCCGTCGTCGCTGCGGAACAGCCCGGCCGGCTCGACGCCGGCATAGAGGCTGCCGTTGCGCGCAGCGAGGCTCCACACCGACTTGATCGGCGGCTCGCCGGTATCGTAGGCGAGGCCCTGGCTGGAGTGCGTCCAGCTCCGGCCGAAATCGGTCGACTTCCACACCGCCGGCCCGAACCACTCGCTGCCGCCGCCGCCATAGATCGCGCCGGTGGCGGGATCGGCCGCCACATGGTTGAGCGGCCAGGTCTCGCAGAGCGGCCCGCGCAGCTCCCACGACTTCCGGCCGTCGGTGCTCTCCAGGATGAACGCGCCCTTCTTGGTGCCGATCAAGACGAGGATTTTCTCGCCCATCAGAGCTCTCCCTTGGGAAGAGGACAGAGCGGCCGCGCCAGCAGGCGGGCATTGTAGTCCAGCACGTGCTCCAGGCCATCGCTCCAGCCGACGGCGCGTGCCCAATTGGTGACGTGGCCCATCACGATGTCGGCGACGGTGAACCTGCCGCCGACCAGATAGGGTGTGGCCGCCAGATGGTCGTCCAGCACCTTCAGCGACTTGCGGCCCTCGGCCTCGTTCTGCGGCAGCACCGCGGCCAGCCGCTCCCCTTCCGGGTAGAGGAAGCTGTTGCGGGCGGTGCTCCACAAATGCGCCTCGATCTCGGTGAGGCAGAACGACACCCACTGGTCGTGCAGCGCCCGGTCCCAGCTCCCCGAAGGTGCGACCAGCCCCTTCTCGGGGTGGCTGTCCGCCAGCCAGGTGCAGATCGCCGCCGATTCGAACAGCGGCCGGCCGCCGTCGATCAGCCCCGGCAGCTTGCCCAGCGGCGACACCGCCTTCAGCTCGGCCGAGCCGAACAGGTGCCGCCCGGCGATCGATTCGAACGGCAGGCCCAGCTCCAGCAGCGTCCAGCGCACGCGGTCGGAGCGGGTGGGCGGGAACTCGTAGAGGATGATCGTCATCGTTCAGGCCGCCTGGCAGCAGTGCGACGGGCTTTGGCTCTCGTAGCGGTCGTGATGCCGCACCCAGGCCATCGACCATTCCAGGCCGTCCTCGTCGCGACCCTTGGGGGCGATGTCGAGCCAGTTGTAGGCGCCCACCAGGATGTCGAGCCCGCGGGCATAGGCCGAGTAGGTGTGGAAGATCTCGCCGGCCTCGTTCTTGTAGAACGCGCTGACGCCGGGCGCCTCGTCCGACGAGAACTCTGCCATCGCGTAGTTGTAGTAGACCTCGGTGCCCGGCCCGGCCTTGTCGAACGAGACGTCGAAGTCGCGGTTGAAGTCGCTGCCGAAGGACGACACGAACGGGAATCGCCACCCCATCCGCTTCCTGAACGCCTCGATCTTGGCGATGGGTGCTCCCGCCACGGCGACCAGATTCAGGTCGCGTTGCACCAGATGCTGGCGCTGCCCGTCGAAATGGTCGGCCATGTAGGAGCAGCTCGGGCAACCCTCCTCCCAGTCGGGGCCGAACATGAAGTGATAGACCAGCAGCTGGCTGCGGCCGTCGAACAGGTCGGCCAGCGTGCATTTGCCGTGGGGACCGTCGAAGACATAGCTCTTCTCGACCTTCACCCAGGGCAGCTCGCGCCGTTCGGCGCTGAGAGCGTCGCGGGCATGCGTGAAGGCCTTCTCCTTGGCCAGCAGCCGCCGCCGCGCCTCGACCCAGTCCTGCTGGGACACGACACGATGTTCCATCGCTCATTCCTCCTTGGTGGGCTTCAACGCTTGCGCCGGAACTGCACCTTCATGAACTCGCGCCACTCGCCGTCCTCGCCCAGCATGCGCGAGGTCAGGGTGCGGTGGTCGTCGCTCTCCTGGGTGACGATGTCCTGGTACTTGGCGATCTTGTCGCCCGACATCGCCGGGCCCTCGGCGTTCAGCGTCAGCACCTTGCCGGATGCGTCCAGCGTGCCTTCGTAGATCCACAAATACGTCATCATCGACCCGAGCCAGGTGCCGACGAAGCGTTGCCTGGCCGGGTCGTAGCCCAGCGTCAGCAGAGTCTTGGACGGGCTGCCGTCGGGCATCTGCCCGTCGCCCTCGGAGACGATCCAGGCCTGGCCGATCGGCCGCGTCGTATCGGTCCAGCCGAACTTCACCGGCGGCTGGTCGGGGCCCATCACGGCCTCGCCCTCGGCCGTCCACTCGCCGACCATGCGCAAGAGCCAGAGATGCTCCTTCTGCGGCTCGACATTCTTCACGACGAAACTCCTCTCTGATTGGCTCGAGCGTCAGTTGCCACCCGCGCCGCCTTTCTCCTTGGCCTGCAGCTCCTCGAGATAGCTCTCCAGCCGGTCGAGGCTCTGCTCCCAGAATTGTCTGTAACGCTCGAGCCAGTCGGAGGCTTCCTTCAGTCGCGAGGCCTCGAGCCGGCAGGGCCGCCACTGCGCCTCCCGCCCCCTGGTGATCAGCCCCGCCCGCTCCAGCACCTTCAGGTGCTTGGAGATGGCGGGCAGGCTCATCTCGAACGGCTCGGCGAGCTCGGTGACGGTGGTCTCGCCGGTGGCGAGCCTTGCCAGGATGGCCCGCCGGGTGGGATCCGAGAGGGCGGAGAAGGTGGCGCTGAGGTGGTCCATGGGCATTCGGGTGTCGAACTTGTCAGTTAAATAGCCTATTGGTTAAATAGTAGCGCCGAAACGGGGCGTCAAGGCTTGCCTCGAGCCGCGCCGCTGCCTGATCTGGTGTTTTTCCTACCGTCGATCCCTGCCGCCGGCCACGCTCGATCGCCGTCTCGGCGTCTCGGAAGGCATTGCCCTCCTCAGCCCGTGGCCTCCTGCGGTGCGGCGCGAAAATCCGCCTCCGCCACCGGCTCCAGCCACACCACCGCGATACCGCGCTCGTCGGCCTCCTGCACGGCCAGATGCACCATCGCCGCGTCCGGCGCCGCCCCGTGCCAGTGCTCCTCGCCCGGCGCGAACCACACCGTGTCGCCCGGCCGGATCTCCCGCACCGGCCCGCCCCGGCTCTGCGCCCGGCCGACGCCGCTCAGCACATGGATGGCCTGGCCGAACGGGTGGGTGTGCCACACCGTCCGTGCCCCGGCATCGAAGCTCACCCGCACCAGCTGCATCCGCGCCGGCGCCTGTGCCGCCACCAGCCGCTCGAGCTTCACCGCGCCGGTGAAGTCGCTCGAAGGGCCGGCGACAGGCGGGCTGTCGTGGGGTCGACGAATTTCCATGTGCGGACACTCCAACCGTTCACGGCGCGATCAGCTGCACCGTGGGGAAATAGGTCCGATATCGGGCAGCATCCCGTGTCAGAATCTCATAATCCATGACCGCGGCGTGCGCGCCAATGAGGAAGTCCGGTAGCGGCGAGCGTTTCGCGCCGCCGTTACGGCGATAGCGCGCGAAGCTTTTCCCGGCGAGAAACGCCGCGGCCCAGGACAAGGGCTCCCGGCGAAAGAAGGAGCCCGAGAGCGCCTCGTCGACCTCCTCGATCGTCGGGAACCGCACGGAGACCTCGGCGTAGATGATCGGATTGATGACCAGGGTCGAGGTCTCGCCGACACGTTCCAGCGCCGCCCCGGACCACCCGGCCCACACCGGATCCTCGGTGAAGAGGTCGAGCAGCACATTGCTGTCGACCAGCACGCCGCTCATTCGCCGCGGGTCAGCGCCATGATCTCGTCGGTCGTCATCCGCCCGCTGCCACGCCCGCGCAAGTGCCGCACCAGCCGCTGCCCGCGACTCTCGCCCTTGGCGGCGGCGGCCGGCACGATTCGCACGCCGCCGCGCTCGTCGAGCTCGAACGCCACCTCGGCCCCTGGCAGCAGCCCCGCCCGCTCGCGGATCGCCACCGGGATGGTCACCTGGCCCTTGCTGGTGATCCGCATCGCCGATCCTCTCTTACTCTACAAAGTAAGAATAGGTCGGCGGACGCGGGCCTGCAATCCTGCCGCCCCGGCCTCGACGCCCGCGCGCCCGTCGCGACGACGGGCGCTTGACGCCCGTCGCGGGCAGCCGATAACTGCCGCCCGCACCAGGGGAGGCGAGCGACATGGCCGGCAGGCTCAACGGCAAGAAATGCGTCATCACCGCGGCGGCGCAGGGCATCGGCCGCGCCTCGGCCGAGCTGTTCATCGCCGAGGGTGCGGATGTCGTCGCCACCGACCGCGACCTCGACAAGCTGGCCGGCCTGAGCTGCCGTACCGAGCGCCTCGACGTCACCGACGCCTCGGCCATCGAGGATTTCGCCCGTCGCACCGGCGCCATCGACGTGCTGTTCAACTGCGCCGGCTTCGTCCACCACGGCACCATCCTCGAGACCTCCGAGAAGGACTGGGATTTCTCCTTCGACCTCAACGCCAAGGCGATGTTCCGCACCATCAGGGCCTTCCTGCCCGGCATGGTGGCACAGGGGCATGGCAACATCGTCAACATGGCCAGCGTCTCGGGCAGCGTGAAGGGCGTGCCCAACCGCTTCGTCTACGGCGCCTCCAAGGCCGCCGTCATCGGGCTCACCAAGTCGGTCGCCATCGACTTCGTCACCAAGGGCATCCGCTGCAACGCCATCTGCCCCGGCACGGTGGAAACCCCGTCGCTGGGCGACCGCATCGCCGCCCAGGGCGACGTCGAGAAGGCCCGCGCCGCCTTCATCGCCCGCCAGCCCATGGGCCGGCTCGGCAAGGCCGAGGAGATCGCGGCTCTCGCCCTCTACCTCGCCTCGGACGAGAGCAGCTATACGACCGGTGCCATCCACATCATCGATGGCGCGCTCACTTGCTGAAGCTCTCCTGAGCAGGCACCCGACACCTTCCGCTGGGGACGACGACGATGGCCGCCCTTCCGACCCGCGAGCTTGGCAAGACCGGCCTGCAGGTTCCCGTCCTGGGCTTGGGCGGTGCGCCGCTCGGCGACCTCTACGGCCGCTACACGCCCGAGCAGGCCTACGCCACCATCGAGAAGGGCTACGAGCTCGGCACCCGCCTGTTCGACACCGCCCCGCTCTACGGCCACGGCCTCAGCGAGCACCGCTTCGGCCACGTGCTGCGCGTCAAGCCGCGCGACACCTACGTGCTCTCGACCAAGGTCGGCCGCTGGCTGACGCCGCACGATCCCGGGAGCCTCGACCGCGGCCAGTGGCAGGGCGGCCTGCCGATGAAGTGGACCTACGACTACACCTACGACGGCACCAAGCGCGCCATCGACCAGAGCTTCCAGCGCCTCGGCGTCGACCGCATCGACATCCTGCTGATCCACGACATCGACATCTGGAGCCACGGCTCGCGTGAGGAATACGAGCGCCAACTGCCGATCGCCATGAACGGCGCCTACAAGGTCCTGAACGAGCTGCGCCAGCAGGGCGTGATCCGGGCGGTCGGCGTCGGCGTCAACGAGACCGAGCCCTGTGTCCGCTTCGCTACCCACTGCGAGATCGACTGCTTCCTCCTGGCCGGCCGCTACACCCTCCTCGAGCAGGGCGGCCTAGACGACCTGCTGCCCCTGGCGGAGAAGCAGAAGTTCAGCTTCCTCCTCGGCGGCCCCTACAACTCCGGCATCCTCGCCACCGGCCCGGTCCCCGGCGCCAAGTACAACTACAAGGACGCCCCGCCCGAGATTCTCGACCGCGTG
>DAOLFG010000115.1:0-10688 GCA_035326425.1 Geminicoccus sp.
GGTCGCTCGGCGACTTCAACAGCGTCTACCTGCTGACCGGCGGCGGCCCGGCCGAACTGACCCACGTCCTGGCGACGCTGGGCATCCGCTATGCCTTCAACCTCCACGAGATCGGCATCGGCATGGCCAGCGTCATGATCGCCCTGCCGGTGCTGGTGCCGCTGGTGATCGTGCTGATCCGCCGCCTCGGCAAGGGAGCCGAGTGATGCGCGCCACCCCCACCATCCGCCACGGCGGCGTCTACGCCCTGCAGCGCGGCCTGGGCGAGGTCGGCCTCGTGCTCGTCGGCCTCGTCGTGCTGGTCTGGACGCTGCTGCCGATCTACCACATGCTGATGCTGTCGGTGACCCCGCTGAGCGAGGCCTTCGCCGGCCGCTACTGGCCACTGGCGCCGACGCTCGAGAACTTCCGCATGGTGGTCGAGCAGGACCACTTCTTTTTGCAGAACTTCTGGATCCAGCTCGGCAACTCGCTGTTCACGGCTGTGGCCACCATGGCGCTGGTGCTGTTCGTCGCCAGCACCGCCAGCTTCGCCATCAGCCGCATGAAGCTGCGCTTCGGCCACATGATCTCCAACGCCGCCCTGCTCACCTACCTGATCCCGGCGGCCTTCCTCGCCATCCCGTTCTACCGGGTGATGGGCGACTACGGCCTGCTCGGCTCCCGCTGGGCGCTGGTCTTCGCCATGTCGACCTTCGCCATCCCCTACGCCATCTGGGTGCTGCGCCAGTACAGCGATTCGATCCCCTTCGAGCTCGACGAGGCCGCCAAGGTCGACGGCGCCACGCCGCTGCAGATCTTCACCATGGTCTACATCCCCCTGCTCCGCCCTGCGCTGATCGCCATCGGCACCTACGCGCTCTTGCTGGCCTGGAACGAGTATCTCTACGCCTTCCTGCTCTCGACGGCGGAGCGGCAGCACACCCTGCCGGTGGCGATGGGGTATTTCCTGGTGACGGACGATTCCCCCTGGCCGCTGCTGATGGCGACGGCGATCATCTACGCCCTGCCGCCGGCGGCCTTGTATTATGCTGTGCGGAAGTACATGGTGTCGGGGCTGACGGCCGGGGCGACGAAGGCGTGAGCTGTCAATGTCGGATTGTTATCGAGATCAGCGTCAACGCGAGCTTTGCCAGTTTAAGCTAGCATGATGTTTGGAGCTTATGATGGGCGAACAGTCAGCGATAGATGTACCCCAAACAAATATGAGAATTGTCATTCCTGTATGGCTAATTACTCTTGCAACGACCGTCATTGTCTTTCTCGTTGTTTATTCTTATTTTCGTGGGGATTGCTTTCAATTGTTCGGATTTAATACGGGATGGACATCTGAATGCTCATCACCCGAACGGCTCCCGCTGCTTGAAATAAAGAGACCAACTCTGGCTTCCTTTACAGCTACTGATCGGTCTCCATCACTTCCTGTGCATCGCAGCTCAACACGCATTGAGATTTCTCCTGGCCGTACTTTTGTGATCAGTCTCAATGGCTCTGCCGCTATTCAAAAAAATAGTGCGAACAAGTCATTTTCTTTCTCTATTTCTATAGACGGACAGCCTTGTGGATCAGCATCAGAGAATCGCAATGATGTAGAAGCAATCACTCTAGGTATTACCTTTACTTGTATTTATAGTGGGCGTAAAATCGTCCAGGATATGGTTCTTGACATAACCGCTAAGAACATAGATCTCTCAAGCACAGAAGCAACAATTCGCGTATTGCGTCTTGTAGAATGATCGATGTGTTCTAGCCCGATTCCGGCGGCAGTCATCAGAATATCTTGACCTCGACACCCAGCCTTCGAGCCGCCGCCGCCAACGCCGCATCCTTCGTCGCCAGCGGCAGGCCGCGTCGCATGGCCAGCTCGAGATAGGCTGCATCGTAGGTCGTCAAACGCTCGGCCCGCGCCAGCATCAGCACGTCGCGCATTGCCCGTGCCATCGTCTCCTGGTCGACGTTGATCGGCATGTCGGCCAACTCGTCGATGAACGCGGCGATCCGCGCGGCGGTCGTCCGTTGCCGGCGCTCGGCGGCGAGCAGGATGTTGCCCACTTCCAGCGCCCACAGCGACGGCACCCAGACGCCGGCCTGCTGTGCCGAGGCCAGCAGCTCCCAGCCGGCGTCCGACGCCTCGTCCTCGAAGAACCAGGCCAGCGTCGCCGAGGTGTCGAGGACAAAGGCGCTCAACGTCGGCCCTCGTCGCGCAACTCCTTCCAGGACAGCCCGTCGAGGCGGTTGCCGCGGCTCAAGGCCTTCATGCGCTCGACGCGCTGGGCTGCCGCGAGAGGCTCCGGCTGCCGCGCGGGGACGAGCCGGGCGATGGCCTTGCCATGTCTGGTGATCTCGATCTCCTCGCCGCCGGCGACACGCTCCAGCAGTGCCGACAGATGGGTCTTTGCCTCGAAGGCGCCTACGGAGGCCATCGGAAACGACCTTTTCGTCTAGTCTGATTGTCTAGTCTAAAGCCGGGGTGTTCGATTGCAAGCCGCCAACTCCCCCGCTCGCCATCCCCTCCCGATTGTGCTTGAAGGCCGCCAAGCGCCGCACGCAGCCGGCTTCAGGGAGCAGCTTCATGGTCCAGTTCGCGCACGCGCTCGAGCCCGAGGTCAACGAGAAGTGGTACCTCGCGCGCGAGATGGGGATCACCCAGGCGGTGGCGATCGGCGGGCCGAAGACCGGGCAGGTGGCCCTGTGGGACTACCTGACCCTGTCGCGGATGAAGAAGACCTACGAGGATTTCGGCTTCGATCTCGCCGTGCTCGAGATGGGCTTCCCGCTGGAGAAGACCAAGCAGGGATTGCCCGGGGCCGAGGAGGAGACCGAGGTCTTCTGCCAGATTTTGCGCAACATGGGGGCGCTGGGCATCCCCATCATGTGCTACAATTGGATGACCTTCTTCAACTGGATGCGGACCTCGGTCACCACGCGCACCCGCGGCGGGGCGCTGACCACGAGCTACGACCACAAGGTGATGCAGGCCTCGCCGGGGGCGGACAAGGTCAAGATCACCGAGGACAAGCTCTGGGAGACGCTGACCGGCTTCCTGCACAAGGTGGTGCCGGTGGCCGAGAAGGCGGGCGTGAAGCTGGCGATGCATCCCGATGATCCGCCGCTGTCGCCGATCGCCGGGGTGGGGCGGATCATGCGCACGCCCGAGGCGTTCGAGCGGCTGATCGGCATCGCCCCGAGCGAGGCCAACGGCATCACCTTCTGCCAGGGCAATTTCGCGGCGATGCTGGGGGTCGACGACATCCCGGCACAGATCCGCCGCTTCGGCAGGACCGGGCTGATGCACTTCGTGCATTTCCGCGATCTCATCGGCGACGCCACCAACCTCACCGAGACCTTCCACGACGACGGCAAGACCGACATGTTCGCCGCCATGAAGGCCTACCGCGAGGTCGGCTTCGAAGGCCCAATGCGGCCGGACCACACGCCGTCGATGACCGGCGACGCCAACACCTTCCCGGGCTACGAGCCGCGCGGCCGGCTGTTCGCCATCGGCTACATGAAGGGCCTGCTCGAGGGAGTCGACGCGATGCTGGCGCGGAAGGCCGGCTGACGCGGCCGATGGCAGCCATCCAGGCCATGGCGCCGGCCCGGTCGCGCGGGCTGGCGGAGCTGCCCGAGGGGCTGCTGGCCTATGCGCTGCTGGCGCCGGCGGCGGCGGTGCTGGTCGGCCTCGTCGCCTATCCGCTGATCGACGGGGTCGCCACCGCCTTCACCGACCGGGCGGTCGCCAAGGCCGGCCATTTTGTCGGCTTCACCAACTTCGTCGAGCTGTGGCGCGACCCGATCTTCCGGCTGGCCATCTGGAACTCGGTCTACATGACCGTGGGGGCGGTGGCGCTGAAGCTGGTGCTGGGGCTGATCGGGGCGCTGGTGCTGTCGCAGGAGTTCCCGCTGCGCGGCCTGGTGCGAGCCCTGGTGTTCCTGCCCTGGGCGGTGCCGGGCCTGATCGCCGGCCTCACCTGGAAATGGATCTACGACGAGCAGGCCGGCATCCTCAACTACATCCTGATCGCCGGTGGCATCACCGAGACCTTCGTCTACTGGCTGTCCGACCCGGCGATGGGCAAGATCTCCATCATCATCGCCAATGTCTGGCACGGCCTGCCGTTCTTCATCATGATGTTCCTGGCGGGCCTGGCCGCCGTGCCGCGTGAGCTGAACGAGGCGGCCGCGATCGACGGGGCAGGGGCCTGGACGCAGCTCTGGCGGGTGACGCTGCCGCAGCTGAAGGACGTCATCGCCATCACCGTGATGCTGTCCTCCATCTGGACCTTCAACAGCTTCCACATGGTGTTCATCCTGACCGGCGGCGGCCCGGCCTACCGCACCCACATCCTGCCGACCCTGGCCTACGAGTACGGCATCGGCCGCAGCCAGCTCGGCATGGGGGCCGCCGTGATGGTGGCGGTGATCCCGGTGTTCATGGTCATCATCGCGCTGCTGACCAGGCGCATGCTGCGCGAGCGGGATGCCTGAGATGGTGACCTCGCCGACCGCGCGCTGGACGAGGAGGCTGGGCACCGGCCTCGGCGTTGCCTTCTTCCTGTTCTGGTCGCTGGCGCCGATCTACTGGATCGTCGTCACCTCGCTGAAGCCGGACCAGGAAATCTATGCCATGGTGCCGACCTTCGTGCCGGCGGCACCGACGCTCGCCAACTACCAGAAGGCGCTGTTCGCCTCGCCGTTTCCGCTGTTCGTGCGCAACAGCGCGCTCGTGGCCCTGGGGGTCACCTCGATGTCGATCGTGATCGCGGCCCTCGCCGCCTATGCGATCGCCCGGCTGCGCTTCAAGGGCAAGTCGCTGGTCGGCCGCTCGATCGTCGTCACCTACCTGCTGCCGCCGACGCTGCTGTTCATCCCGCTGTTCATCGTGCTGCAGCGCCTGGCGCTGGCCGACAGCATTCCGGGCCTCGTCGTGGCCTACCTGACCTTCACCGTGCCGTTCTGCACCTGGATGCTGATCGGCTATTTCCGCACCATTCCGATGGAGCTCGACGAGGCGGCGCGCATCGACGGGGCGACGCGGCTGCAGACCCT
This sequence comes from Geminicoccus sp., assembly GCA_035326425.1. Classification (GTDB taxonomy): domain Bacteria; phylum Pseudomonadota; class Alphaproteobacteria; order Geminicoccales; family Geminicoccaceae; genus CALKJU01. The sequence continues at coordinate 5,050 of DAOLFG010000115.1, forward strand.
GCGCCGAGTGGTGATGCCGCTGGCGCTGCCGGGCCTGAGCGTGGTGGCGCTGTTCGCCTTCACCCATGCCTGGAACGAGTTCCTCTACGCCCTGGTGTTCGTCTACTCCAACAATGCGAAGACCTTCACGGCCGGGCTCACCGGCCTGATCATGGGCGACGTGTTCATCTGGGGGCAGCTGATGGCGAGCTCGGTGATCGCTATCCTGCCGGTGCTGGCGATCTATATCGTGGCCCAGCGCTACATCGTCGAAGGCCTCGCCGCCGGCGGGGTGAAGCAATAACCGGACGATCGGGGAGTAAGCGGATGCGGAGATTCATCGGAAGGCTGGCGGTCGGGGTTGCCGCCATAGGGCTCTCGGCCGGCGCGATGGCGGCGGATCTGTCCGTCTGGGGGTTGCAGGCCTTCAACCAGCAGGCCGACGCGCTGATCGGCGAGCTGGTGGTCGAGTACGGCAAGTCCAAGGGCATCGATGCCGAATATGTGGTGGTGCCGGCCAATGTGCTGAACGAGCGCCTGGCCGCGGCCTTCGAGGCCGGCACGCCGCCCGACGCCTTCATGACCACCTCGCAGATGGGCCAGTACTATGCGAGCCAGAGCCTGACCGTCCCGCTCGAGGACGTCCTGGCCGACATGAGGAAGGTGCAGGGCGGCATCTACGAGAACATGCTGCCGCAGGGCATGTACGACGGGACGCTGCAGGCCCTGCCGTTCCAGGTCGACGTAGTGCCGATGTTCGCGCGGCGCGACCTGATCGAGGCGGTCGGCGGCAAGCTGCCCGAGACCTGGGAGGAGCTGCGCGAGGTCTCGAAGAAGATCCAGGCCGCCAACCCGATGATGCAGACTCTCGGGCTGACCCTGAGCAACGCCAACGACGCCGAAGTGCAGGTCCGGATGCTGATGTGGTCCTTCGGCGGGCAGATGTTCGCCGAGGACGGCAAGACCATCCTGTTCGACTCGCCCGAGACCCGTGCGGCCTACGCCTTCCTCGCCGACGTGTTCAAGAACGACAGGACGATTCCGCGCAGTGCCCTCACCTGGGACGATGCCGGCAACAACCAAGCCTACCAGACGCGGCGCGCCGCCTTCATCATCAACCCGCCCAGCACCTATCAGTGGATGCGCGACAACGACCAGGAGCTGCTGGGCTTCACCTCGCTGATCAACATCCCCAAGGGGCCAGGCGAGAAGGGCCGCAACGGCGCCACGGCGTCGTCCTGGGTGTGGATCGTCGCCAAGCAGAGCGAGCAGCAGGAGGCGGCCAAGGACTGGCTGCGCTACTTCCTGGAGCCGGCGCGCTACCAGAAGATCATCGAGACCGTCGGCGGCCGCTGGGCGCCGATCTATCCGGCGATGATGGACATCCCGCTGTTCAAGGACACGCCGGCCTTCGCCCAGTTCAAGGACATGGCGACTTCCGGCATCATCGACGGCTATGCCGGCCCGCCGACCGCGCTGGCCTCGGAAATCTTCGCCGCCAAGATCATGACCAATGTCGGCCAGAAGATCCTCGTCGACAACATGCCGGTGGACGATGCGGTGGCCTGGGGGCAGGCGGAGATGGAGAAGATCGCCGCCAGGCACAAGGGCTGAGGCGAGGCGAGGACAGGAGAGCGCCGCGCCATGCGGCGGCTCGGCCTGGAGGCGGCGAGCCTGATCGTCGACACGGCGATCGCCGAGGCCCGCCGCCGCGGCCTCGCCCCGCTGGCCGTGGCGGTGCTGGATGCCGGCGGCCATCTCGTCGCCTTCAAGCGCGAGGACCGCGCCGGCATCCTCCGTTTCGAGATCGCCTTCGCCAAGGCCTGGGGTGCCCTCGGCATGGGCTTCGGCACCCGCGAGTTGGCCAACCGGTCGGCCACCTTCGTCAACGCCCTGGCGACGATGTCGGGAGGCCGGGTGGCGCCCTCGCCCGGCGGCGTGCTGGTCGCCGACGACGAGGGCGAGATCGTGGGCGCGGTCGGCATCTCCGGCGACAAGGGCGAGATGGACGAGGCCTGCGCCGTCGCCGGGATTGCCGCCGCCGGCCTGAGGTCGCATACCGGCATCCCGGAAGGTTGAGCCGACCGGGTCGCGGCCGGCCGAAGATGCAGGGGGGCTGATCGACATGCGCTTCGATCCGGTACGGCCGGTCGTCCCGGGCGGCTACGAGGTCGCGATCCCGCCGCTGGCGCCGTTGGCGCAGCATTTTCGGCGCGTGCAGGTCGACGACGTCACGGCGGCTACCCGGGCCGCGATCGAGCGGCTGGAGCTCGGCAGGCTCGACGGCAAGAGCGTGGCCATCACCGCCGGCAGCCGCGGCATCCCCGGCATCGTGCAGGTGCTGAAGGCGACGGTGGCGGCCCTGGTCGAGCGGGGAGCCAGCCCGTTCGTGGTGCCGGCCATGGGCAGCCATGGCGGGGCCACGGCCGAGGGCCAGATCGAGGTGCTGGCGAGCTACGGCGTGGTCGAGCAGGCGATCGGTGCTCCCATTCGTGCCACGATGGAGACCGTCGTGGTCGATCGGCTGCCCGACGGCACCGAGCTGCATGCCGACAGGTACGCCGCCGCCGCCGACGGCATCGTGGTGTTCAACAAGATCAAGCCGCACACCGGCTTCAAGGGGCCGATCGAGAGCGGGCTCGCCAAGATGCTGGTCATCGGGCTCGGCAAGCATGCCGGTGCCCGCGCCATCCACGGCTGCGGCATGGCGGTGTTCGCCGAGCTGATCCCGCGCGCCGCCGAGCGCCTGATCGCCGACCTGCCGGTGCTGTTCGGCCTCGGGCTGGTTGAGAACGCCTGGGGCCGGCCGGCCCTCATCGAGGCGATCCGGCCCCGCCACATCCTGGCGCGCGAGGCCGAGATCCTGGTCGAGGCCAAGCAGCTGATCAGCCGGCTGCTGCTGCCGGAGATCGACGTGCTGATCGTCGACCGCATCGGCAAGGACGTCAGCGGCTCCGGCATGGATCCCAACGTCACCGGCCGCTCCGCCACCAACATGCCCGGCTTCACCGCCCCACCGATCGAGAAGATCATCGTCCGCGGCCTGACCGAGCGGACCCACGGCAACGCCGTCGGCATCGGCCTTGCCGACTTCACCACGCGGCGCGTCGTCGAGCAGATCGACTATGTCGCGATGTACACCAACGCCTTCTCGGCCCGCGTGATGCGAGGCGCCAGGCTGCCGGTGATCCTGGCCAACGACCGCGACGCCCTGATGGGGGCGCTGCAGACCTGCTTCGGCAAGTCGCCGGAGCAGGCCAAGGTGGTGCGCATCCGCGACACCAAGCACCTGGAGAAGATCGCGGTCTCGCAGGCCGTGCTCGACGAGGTGGCGGGGTCGAGCGAGTTCGAGGTGCTGGGCCAGCCGGAGCCGCTGCGCTTCGACGACGAGGGTGACATCGTGGGCGATCTCGAGCCTTGAGGCCCGGCATCATTCGATTCGACAGCAGGCGCGGGGCAGCTTGAGGATCGCCATTGCCGGCGCCGGCATGATCAGCCGGCATCATCTGCTGGCCTGGCGGAAGCTGGCGCCCGAGGTCGAGGTCGTGGCGGTTTGCGACCCGGACCGGAGCCGTGCCGAGGCCCGCGCCGGCGAGTTCGGCATCGCCGGTGTCCACGACAGCGCCGAGGCGATGCTGGACGGGGTGGCCATCGACGCGCTGGACGTGGCGAGCCCGCGCGAGACCCATGCCGCCTGGGTGCTGCCGCCGCCGGGCGCGGCATCGCCACCTTGTGCCAGAAGCCGCTGACGCCGACGCTCGGGGAAGCCGATGCGCTGCTGCGGGCGGTCGGCGGGCGCGCCCGGTTGATGGTGCACGAGAACTGGCGCTTCCGGCCGTGGTATCGCGAGGCGCGGCGCTGGATCGCCGACGGCGGCATCGGCGAGGTGCAGCTGGCGCGCATGTCCAACCTGTCCTCGTCGATGCTGCCGGACGAGCAGGGCGTGCGCCGGGCGCTGGCGCGGCAGCCCTTCACCGCCAACGAGCACCGGCTGATGATCGCCGAAGGGCTGATCCACCATCTCGACGTCATGCGCTACCTGTGCGGCCCGCTCAGGGTGGTGGCGGCCCGCACCCACCGCTCGCTGGCCGACATCAGGGGCGAGACCTTCGCCGCCGTCTTCCTCGAGACCTCGGCCGGCCGGCCGGTCGAGGTGACCGGGAGCAATGCCGCGCCCGGCTATCCGGCGCGCTCGGGCGACCGGTTGGAGATCGTGGGCACGCGCGCCAGCCTGACCTTCGAGGACGGCCGGCTGCAGCTGCTGGGGCCCGAGCGGCGGCAGGCGCTGTTCGACGTCGAGGCCGGCTACCAGCACAGCTTCGATGCCGCGATCGGGCATTTCGTGGCCTGCCTGCGCTCGGGCGCGCCGTTCGAGACCGACGCCGTCGACAACCTCGAGACCCTGCGGCTGGTCGAGCATGCCTATCTCGCCGCCGGCCAGCATCCACCGGCGGGGAGTGCCCCTTGAGCACCATCGGCCTCGGCAGGGACAGCATCGACACGCCGGCCCTGCTGGTCGACCTCGACGTCATGGAGGCCAACATCGCCCGGGTGGCGGCGGCCTGCCGCGAGCACGGGATCGCCTGGCGGCCGCATGTGAAGGCCCACAAGACGCCCGAGATCGCCCGGATGCAGCTGGCGGCGGGTGCCATCGGCGTCACCTGCGCCAAGCTGGGCGAGGCCGAGGTGATGGCCGATGCCGGCATAGGCGACATCCTGATCGCCAACCAGATCGTCGGCGCCATCAAGATCGGCCGGCTGATGGAGCTGCGGGCGCGCGCCGATGTCGTCGTCGCGGTCGACGGCCTGGACAATGTCCGCGAGCTCGACGCGGCCGCCGCCCGGGCGGGCCTGCGGCTGCGGGTGGTGATCGAGGTCGATACCGGCATGGGGCGGGCCGGGGTGGCGCCCGAGGCGGTCGTGGCGCTGGCGCGCCGGATCGCAGCCTGCGAGGGCCTGCTGTTCGCCGGGGTGATGACCTGGGAGAGCCACACCATGACCATCGCCGAGCCGGCGGAGAAGGCGGCGGCGGTGGCCGGCGCCATCCGGCGGCTGGTGGCGAGCGCCGGGGACTGCCGAAGCACCGGGCTCGAGGTGCCGATCGTCAGCTGCGGCGGCACCGGCACCTTTCCCCACTGCACGTGCCAGCCCGGCGTGACGGAGGTGCAGGTCGGCGGCGGCATCTTCAGCGACGTCCGCTACCGCGAGGGCTGCCGCGTCGAGCTGCCCTGTGCCCTGACCATCCTCGCCACCGTCACCAGCCGGCCGACGCCGACGCGGATCATCACTGATGCCGGCAAGAAGGCGATGAGCACCGACACGGCGGTGCCGCAGCCGCTGGGCCTCGACGCGCACGCGGCGGTGAGCTGCTCGGCCGAGCATTCGACCATCGAGCTGCGGGCACCGTCGGACACGCCGAAGGTCGGCGACCGACTCGAGCTCGTGGTCGGCTATTCCGACACCACCATCCACCTGCACGAGGAGATCGTCGGCATCCGCCGCGGCAGGGTCGAATCCGTCTGGCGGGTGGCGGCGCGCGGCAGGCTGAAGTGAGCGGCGATCGCTGGAGTGTTTCCATGCTCGTGGAAGCGCTCCAGCCTCGGTTGGGCCGATAGGCAATCGGAAGAGGAGCCTTTTCGGCCGCGCCGAAAACGTTCTAG
>DAOLFG010000116.1:0-10638 GCA_035326425.1 Geminicoccus sp.
ATTGCGTCTCGGAGACGCGCTGGCTCGCCGGCAGGATGTCGAAGCTCTCGTTGCGCTCGACACGCAGGAAGTTCCAGCCGCGCTGCAGGTGGCGGATCAGGCTGTGCGCCTTGTACTGCGTCGCCACCGCCATGCGGCGGATGCCCGAGTTCAGCGCGTTGCTGAGCGCGAAGTCGATGATGCGGGTCTTGCCGCCGAAATAGACCGCCGGCTTGGCGCGGCGGTCGGTCAGCTCCATCAGGCGCGAGCCGCGGCCGCCCGCCAGCACGTAGGCCATCGCGTTGCGGGCGAGGGTCGAGGAGCGTTGGGTATTCGACATCAAGCCTCCGGCGGCCTCGTCTCAGGCTCTCTGCTCAGTTGTCTCTGACGAAATAGACCGTCGCCAGCGGCGGCAGGGTGATGCTGGCCGAGAACGGCCGGCCGTGCCAGCTCACGGCCTCGGCTTGGACACCCCCCATGTTGCCCATGCCCGATCCGCCATAGACGGTGGCGTCGGTGTTGAGCCGCTCGCGCCAGCGGCCGCCGGCCGGCAGGCCGACGCGCCAGCCCTCGTGCGGCTGCGGGGTCATGTTGACCACGACCAGGACCGGCGCGCTGTCGCCGTCGCCGTAGCGCAGCCAGGCATAGACCGAAGCCTCGGCGTCGTTGGCCTCCACCCACTCGAAGCCACGGCCGTCGCAGTCGCGCCGATGCAGCGCCGGCAGCTCGCGATAGGCCTGGTTGAGGTCGCGGACCAGGGCCTGCACGCCCTTGTGCCAGTGGATATCGAGCAGGTGCCAGTCCAGGCCGTGCCGGGCGTCCCATTCGCGGCCTTGCGCGAACTCCTGGCCCATGAACAGCAGCTTCTTGCCGGGATGGCCCCACATGAAGCCGTAATAGGCCCGGACGTTGGCGAACTTCTGCCAAGCGTCGCCCGGCATGCGACCGAGGATCGAGCCCTTGCCGTGAACCACCTCGTCATGGCTCAACGGCAGCACGAAGTTCTCGCTGAAGGCATAGATCAGGCCGAAGGTCATCTGGTGGTGGTGCCAGCGACGGTAGATCGGATCCTTGGCCATGTAGCTGAGCGTATCGTTCATCCAGCCCATGTTCCACTTGAAGCCGAAGCCCAGGCCGCCGGTCCAGGTCGGACGCGACACCGCCGGCCAGGAGGTCGACTCCTCGGCCACCGTCACGATGCCAGGATGCTCGCCATAGGTCAGCTCGTTCATTCGCCGCAGGAAGTCGACGGCCTCGAGGTTCTCCCGCCCGCCGAAGCGGTTGGGCACCCACTCGCCCTCCTTGCGCGAATAGTCGAGGTAGAGCATCGAGGCCACCGCATCGACCCGCAGCCCGTCGACATGGTAGCGGTCGAGCCAGAACAGCGCGTTGGCGTGCAGGAAGTTGACGACCTCGCCGCGACCGAAATTGTAGATCAGGGTGTTCCAGTCCTGGTGGAAGCCCTGGCGTGGATCCTGGTGCTCGTAGAGGGCCGTGCCGTCGAAGCGGCCGAGGCCGTGCGCGTCGGTGGGGAAGTGGCCGGGCACCCAGTCGAGCAGGATGCCGAGGCCGGCGCGGTGGCAGCTGTCGACGAAGCGGGCGAAGTCGGCCGGCGTGCCGTGCCGGCTGGTCGGCGCGAACAGCCCGATCGGCTGGTAGCCCCAGGAGCCGTCGAACGGGTGCTCGTTGATCGGCAGCAGCTCGAGATGGGTGAAGCCGAGATCCAGGGCATAGGGGATCAGCCGCTCGGCCAGCTCGGCATAGGTGAGGAACCGGTTGCCCTCGCCGCGCTGCCACGAGCCGAGATGCACCTCCATGATCGAGATCGGCGCGGCCGTCGACTGGGCGGCGGCCCGCCTCTCCAGCCAAGTCTCGTCGCTCCAGGTGAAATCGTCGATCCGCCGGACCACCGAGGCGGTCTGGGGCCGCAGCTCGCCGCCGGTGCCCAGCGGATCGGCCTTGAGCGGCAGCAGCGTGCCGTCAGCGGCACGGATCTCGTATTTGTAGACCACGCCCTCGGCGAGGCCGGGGATGAAGATCTCCCACACGCCCGCGCCCGGTCGGGTGCGCATGACATTGCGCCGGCCGTCCCAGCCGTTGAAGTCGCCCACCACCGAGACGCGCGACGCATTGGGCGCCCAGACGGCGAAATGCACGCCGGCCTGGCCCTGGTGCTCGATGGCGTGGGCGCCCAGCTTCTCCCACAGCCGCCGATGCGTGCCCTCGCGCATCAGGTAGTCGTCGAGCTCGCCCAGCACCGGGCCGAAGCGGTAGGGATCCTCCAACTCCCAGGTGCCGCCGGCATTGCTGGCCCGCAGCCGGTAGCCGAGCCAGACCGGCTTGCCCTTGATCAGGCCCTCGAACAGGCCGGCATCGTGACGCAGCGGCAGCTCGCCCACCGTCTCGCCGGTGGCGGCCTCGACCACCTCGACCCGCTCCGCCCCTGGCACCAGGGCGCGGATCAGCACGCCGCCCTTGGCCTCGCGCGGACCCAGCACCGCGAACGGATCGCCGTGCCTCGCCTCGACGAGGGCCGTGACCTCGGCGTCGGGCAGGCGGGAGGTCGGCTGGCGCGCCATCTCAGCCGCCTCGCAACCGCTTGAAGTGGGCGATCAGGCCGTTGGTCGAGCCGTCGTGCGAAGCCACCGGCCGGTCGTCGGCCAGCTCCGGCAGGATGCGCGAGGCCAGCTGCTTGCCCAGCTCGACGCCCCACTGGTCGTAGCTGTTGATGCCCCAGATCACGCCCTGCACGAAGATGCGGTGCTCGTAGAGGGCGATCAACGAGCCCAGCCGATGCGGCGTCAGCTTCCGGTAGAGGATCGAGGTCGAGGGCCGGTTGCCGGGAAAGACCTTGTGCGGCAGCAGCGCCTCCAGGGCGGCACCGCTCATCCCCTGCCCTTCCAGCTCTACCCTGACCTCCTCGGAGGTCTTGCCGAAGGCCAGCGCCTCGGTCTGGGCGAAGAAGTTGGCCAGCAGCTTGGGGTGATGGTCGCCCATCGGAGTCAGGCTGACGGCGGCGGCCAGGAAGTCGCACGGCACCAGCTTGGTGCCCTGGTGGATGAGCTGGTAGAAGGCATGCTGGCCGTTGGTGCCGGGCTCGCCCCAGATGATCGGGCCGGTCTGGTAGTCGACGCGGCTGCCGTCGCGGCGCACCCCCTTGCCGTTGCTCTCCATGTCGCCCTGCTGGAGATAGGCCGGCAGGCGCGCCAAGTGCTGGTCGTAGGGCAGCACCGCCCAGCTCTCGGCACCCAGGAAATTGTTGTACCAGACGCCCAGGACACCCAGGAGCGCCGGGATGTTCCTCTCCAGCGGCGTCTCGGCGAAGTGCCGGTCCATGGCATGGGCGCCAGCCAGCAGCTCGACGAAGCGCTCGTAGCCGACATGCAGGGCAATCGGCAGGCCGATCGCCGACCACAAGGAGTAGCGGCCGCCGACCCAGTCCCAGAAGCCGAACATGTTGTCGGTGTCGATGCCGAAGGCCGACACCGCCCTGGCATTGGTCGAGACGGCGACGAAATGCCGGGCCACCGCCTCCTCGCCACCCAGCCTCTCGACCAGCCAGGCCCGCGCCGAGCCGGCATTGGTCATCGTCTCCTGGGTGGTGAAGGTCTTGGAGGCGACGATGAACAGCGTCGTCGCCGGGTCGAGGCCGCGCAAGGTGTGGAAGAGCTGGGCGCCGTCGACATTGGAGACGAAATGCGCCCGCAGCTTCGGCGAGGCATAGGGCTCCAGCGCCCGGCAGACCATCAGCGGCCCGAGATCCGAGCCGCCGATACCGATGTTGACGACGTCGGTGATCGGCTGGCCGGTATGGCCGAGCCAGGCTCCGCTGCGCACCTGCTCGCTGAAGGCCCCGATACGCGCCAGCACCTCGTTCACGCCCGGCATCACGTCGACGCCGTCGACCTCGATCGCCGTGCCGGCGCGGTTGCGCAGGGCGATGTGCAGCACGGCACGGCCTTCGGTGTTGTTGATCGCCTCGCCGGCGAACATCCGGTCGCGCCAGCCTTCCACGTCGCAGGCCCGCGCCAGGTCGAGCAGCAGGCGCAGCGTCTCGTCGACGACGCGGTGCTTGGAGATGTCGACCAGCATGTCCTCGAAGCGGAAGGACAGCCTGCCGAACCGGTCGGGGTCGGCGGCGAAGAGCTCGCGCAGGTGGACGTCGCGAAGCGAGGCGGCATGGCTCGCCAGCGCCCGCCACGCCGGAGAGCCCGTGAGCGTGCTCATTGGCGCGGTCATCCTCCCTTGTTGCGCGTCACAATCATTGCGCGACCGAAAAGCTTCGTCACCTACATTTAATCCTGCGTGGATTGCCGGCCGCCAGCGGCGAGTTCGTCCTCTGCCCCAACGTCCGCAGGGTCAGAATCGATCCTTGCGGGCGCGCACTTCGCCCAGCACCTCGGCGTCGCCGGCATCGGCCATGCCGAGCCCGCGACGGATCGCCGGATCGTCCCAGCGCAGGAACGGGTTGGTGGCCTTCTCCTCGCCCAGCGTCGAGGGCACCGTCGCCTCGCCCTTCTCGCGCATCGCCGCCACCTGCGCCGCCCGCCGCTTCAGCGCCTCGTTGCCGGGGTCGACCGTCAGGGCGAAGCGGGCGTTGGCCAGCGTGTATTCGTGGCCGCAATAGACCCGGGTGTCGTCCGGCAGGGCGCGCAGCTTGGCCAGCGAGCGCTGCATGGTGGCGGCGTCGCCCTCCAGCAGCCGGCCGCAGCCGATGGCGAACAGCGTATCGGCGCAGAACAGCGCCCTGTCGGCCTCGAACCAGTAGGAGATGTGGCCGGAGGTATGGCCGGGCGTGGCGATGATCTCGGCCCCTCGGCTGCCGAAGGCGAATCGGTCGCCCTCGCGCAGCCGGACGTCGATGCCGGGAATGCGATGCGCGTCGACATCGGCGCCGGCGACCTCGCAGCCGGTGGCGGCCTTGATCTCCAGCACGCCGCCGACATGGTCGCCATGGTGGTGGGTGACCAGGATCCAGTCGAGCCCGCGGCCGAGCTGCGCCAGCCGCGCCAGCACCGGTGCCGCCACCGCCGGATCGACGATGCCCGAGGTGCCGGTGTCGGGATCGAGCAGCAGCCAGGCATAATTGTCCTGCAGCAGCGGCAGTCGCTCGATCTCGAGCATGGTCGGCGTCCTCCCAGGGGTGACATCGGCGGCTAGCAGGACCATATCTGAGCGATCGTGACCAGGATCGATGAGCCCGCCGACCGACGATGCATGCCGACATCGCCGAGCTCCAGGAATTCTATGCCAGCCGCCAGGGGCAGCTGGCGCGGCGGCTGATCGGCCACCAGCTCCGCCAGCTGTGGGGCGACCTCCGCGGGCGCACCGTCGTCGGCCTCGGCTATGCCGTGCCGTTCCTGCCTGCGCTCGAGGGTGCCGAGCGGGCGCTGGCGCTGCTGCCGCAGCCGGCGCGCGAGGCGACGCTCGCCGTCGTCGAGGGCGTCGGCCGCATCGCCTTCGTGCAGGACGATGATCTGCCGCTGGCCGACGGTTCGGTCGACCGGCTGCTGCTGGCGCACGCGCTGGAGACCAGTCCCAAGACCCGGCGGCTGATGCGCGAGGTCTGGCGGGTGCTGGCCGATGGCGGCCGGCTGGTCGCCGTGGTGCCGAACCGCCGCGGCGTCTGGTGCTGGAGCGAGCGCACGCCGTTCGGCTACGGCCAGCCCTACAGCGCCGGCCAGCTCGAGCGGATGCTGCGCAGCTACCTGTTCGAGCCGCTGGCGATGCGCAGGGCCCTCTACCTGCCGCCGACCGGCTCGGGCCTCGTGCTGCGGTTCGCGGTGCCGGTCGAGCGGCTGGGCCTGAGGTTCGCCTCGCAGCTGTCGGGCGTGGTGCTGATCGAGGCCGAGAAGCGCATCTACCTGCCGCCGGTCGAAGCCGTCACCACCAAGAAGGTGCGCAGGCGCAGCTACGCCCCGGTTCCCCAGGGGGTGAGCGCCGCCGAGCCGGCGCTGCCTTCGGCGCGCCGGCTGGTCGGGCAGGATCGCGGCTAGACCTGCGACTGGCCGAAGTTCTGGATGCCGATCTTCTCGATCAGCTCCAGCTCGGTGCGGGCGTGGTCCTGGTGCTCCTCCTCGTCGCCGAGGATGTCGATGATGAGGTCGCGGCTGACATAGTCGTGCGCCTCCTCGCAGATCTTGATGGCCTCGCGGTAGTTGCGGATGCCTTCGAGCTCGAGCCTGAGGTCGCACTCGATCAGCTCCTTCAGATTCTCGCCGATGTAGAGCTTGCCGAGATCCTGCAGGTTGGGCAGGCCGCCGAGCAGCAGGATGCGCTGGATCAGCCGGTCGGCGTGGCGCATCTCCTCGATCGACTCCTCGTACTCCTCCTTGCCACGCTTCTTGAACCCCCAGTTCTCCAGCATGCGGGCGTGCAGGAAGTACTGGTTGATGGCGGTCAGCTCGCCCTTCAGCCCGAGGTTCAAGGCGGCGATGACGTTCTTGTCGCCCACGATGCCCTGGTTGCCGTCCTCGATCATCTCCGGGTGTCCCATTCTTTAGAATCGCTCCAAGACTATAAGCTATCCCACAGCCGCTTCAAGGCCATGGAATCGGCAATGCGCTTGCCAGCCGGGGACGGCTGTCATCAAATCGTCGCAGGGAGGCAGCAGACGGTCGGCCGCGATGCCGTCTGCGGTGGAGGAACGTGCCACGTCGCTGTTTCTGGCCGTGGAGGAGATCGTCGTCGGCTATGGCGGCACGCCGGTGCTGTCCGGGCTGTCGCTGGCGGTGGACAGGGGCGAGCTGGTGGCGCTGCTCGGCAGCTCGGGCTGCGGCAAGACCACGCTCTTGCGCGCCATCTGCGGCTTCGTGCCGGTGCGCGGCGGCCGGATCCTGGTCGAAGGCCGGGACGTCTCGCGTCTGCCGCCCGAGCGGCGCAACATGGCGCTGGTCTTCCAGAACTATGCGCTGTGGCCGCACATGACCGCGGCCCAGAACATCGGCTACGGCCTGAAGGTCCGCGGCTGGCCGCGCCAGCGCATCAAGGCACGGGTCGGCGAGATGCTGGCGCTGCTGCAGCTCGACGGGCTGGCCGAGCGCAACGTCACCCAGCTCTCCGGCGGCCAGCGCCAGCGCGTGGCGCTGGGCCGGGCGCTGGCGGTCGAGCCGGCGCTCTTGCTGCTGGACGAGCCGCTTTCCAACCTCGACGCCCGCATCCGCCATGAGCTGCGCCACGAGATCCGCGGCCTGCAGCAGCGGCTGGGCATCACCGCCGTTCACGTCACCCACGACCGCGAGGAGGCCATGGTGATGGCCGACCGCATCGTCATCATGCGGGCGGGCACCATCGCCCAGATCGGCACGCCCGAGGATCTCTGGCACCGCCCGGCCTCGCCCTTCGTCGCCTCCTTCATGGGGGCCGACAACGTCGTCGAGGTGGAGGCCCTGATCGACGAGGCGGCGGTTCGGATCGCGGCCGGCGCCGACCATGGCGCTGCCGTGCTCGGTCTCGGCGAGGCGGGCGTTCACGCCGCGGCGCGAGGCAGGGGCCGGTTCGCCGCCCATTTCCGCGGCGGCTCGGCGGGCTTCGTCGACGAGGGCGGACGGGCCGACGGCCTGGTGCTGCGCGGCCGGGTGGCGCAGGCGGCCTATCTCGGCGAGGCCTGGCGACACGGCATTGTCGTGGGCGGCCGGCAGTTTCTCATCGACGCGCCGCGCAGGCGCGCCGAAGGCGAGGCCGTGGCCGTCGCCATCCCGCCCGACGCCCTGCATCTGTTCCCGCTTCACGGCACCGCCTCGCCGGTCGGGGCGAAAGAGGAGGTAGAGGCATGATCCGTCGTCACCTGCTGGCCGCCAGCTGCGGCTTCGCACTTCTCGCCGCCGCAGGCAGCCTGCACGCCGAGACGGTGCTCAACGTCGTCACCGCCGGCGACCAGAACATGGTCGACTACATCAACGACTATCTCGGGCCCAAGTTCGAGGCGGCCAATCCGGGGGTGAAGGTGCAGGCCGCCGGCACCGGCCCGGGCGATGCCGGCTCGCAGAAGATCTACGAGAAGCTGGCCGCCCAGTCGCAGGCCGGCACCGCCGCCTGGGACGTCGACGTCGCCGTGGTCCACCAGAAGATGGCGGGCCAGATGGTGGGCGAGAAGCTGCTGGCCGACTATCGCGACAAGATCGCCACCGGCAAGCTGGTGACGCGCGACACCGCCGACAACGCGCTGGGGGCGGACGTCACCGGCTACGTGCTGCCGATGTTCCACAGCCAGATCGCGCTGGCCTACAATCCGGCGCTCGTGGCCGACCCGCCCGGCACCTATGCCGAGCTGGCGACCTGGGCCGCCGCCAATCCCAAGCAGTTCGGCTACAACGGCATCAAGGGCGGCATGTCGGGCGTGGGCTTCGTCGCCGGCTGGGTCGAGGCCAACGGCGAGTTCGGCGACAAGCTGGAGAAGGGCCCGTACGATCCGGCGCTGAAGCCGGCGATCGACAAGTCGCTGGAATCGCTCAAAGCCTTCAATCAGAACGTCACCATGACCCCGGGCAATGCCGGTACGCTCGACGCGCTGAACCGCGGCGAGATCGCCATGGGGCCGGTCTGGGTCGACATGTTCTACACTTGGCAGGCCGACGGCCGTCTCAACCCCGACACCAAGCTGGCGCTGATCGGCCCCGGCCTGCCCGGCCAGCCGATGTACTACGTCGTCCCGGCCAAGGCGGCGCACGGCGACCTGGGCGCCAAGTTCATCGAAATGGCGACCAGCCCCGAGGTCCAGGCCGAGGGCATCGTCAAGCGCTTCAACTGGTATCCGGGCATCGACGCTCAGCACGTCCAGCCCAACCTCGACAAGGCGACCTGGGAAAAGCTGTTCACCGACGTCAAGCCCGAGGATCTGGCCGAGAAGGGCAAGCCCTTCCCGCTGACGCAGTACTTCAACGACATCCTCGAGAGCTATGAGCGCACCGTCGCCAACTGACGACGGCAGCGTCGGTGGCGAGCGGCTGCTCGGGATCCTGCTGGTCCTGCCGGCGCTCGCCACCGTGGCGCTGCTGTTCCTCTATCCGCTCAGCTCCTCCTTCGTGCTGGCCTTCGCCGATCCGGCCGGCGGCTGGTCCTGGGCCAACTTCCACAAGGCCTTCGAGCTCTACGGCTACGACATCGGCTTCACCCTGGTCATCGTCGGCCTGTCGGTCGCATGGGTGGCGCTGCTGTCGGTGGCGATCGGCGGCTACCTGACGCTGGGCGAGTGCGCCCCCGCCGTGGCGGCGCTGCGCTGGCTCTACCGCTGGCCGCTGTTCATCCCCTTCATCGTCGCCGCCCAGACCATGCGCTCGTTCCTGGCCAAGAACGGGCTGATGAACCATGCGCTGACCGGCATCGGCCTGATCGAGCCGATCCAGGCGCAGAGCCTGCTCGACTGGCGCGGCGTCGTCGTCACCTTCGTCTGGAAGCAGACGCCGTTCGTGGCGCTGATGGTGGCCGGCGCCATGGCCTCGCTCGACCGCTCGCTGACCGAGGCCGCCCGCAACCTGGGTGCCGGCCGGCTGCGCATCCTCATGGGCATCGTGCTGCCGCTGGTGCGCCAGCCGCTGCTGGTGGGCCTGGTGCTGTCCTTCGTCACCATGATGTCGGTGCTGTCGGTGCCGGTGATGATCAACGCCGGCAGCCCGACGCTGATCACCGTCGACATGGCCTTCCGCATCACCGCCTATGGCGACTATCCGGTCGCCAACGCGCTGGGGACGATCTCCTGCCTGATGACCGGGGCCGTGGCCTGGATCTACCTGCGCCACGGCGTGCGGCGGGGTGGCGGCACATGAGTCCCGCCTGGCGCTGGATCCCGCGCGGCATCGTGCTGGGCCTGCTGGTGTTCGTCATCTTCGGGCCGCTGCTCAACCTGGTGCTCTGGGCCTTCGCCGAGCGCTGGTACTTTCCCCACAAGCTGCCGGCCGAGTTCGGCCTGACCTTCTGGGGCCGGGTGTTCGCGCCGCGCAGCAACGCCATGGCCTCGCTCGGCACCTCCGTGCTGATCGCCTGCCTGACCGTGGCGCTCTCGACGGCGCTGGCCGTGCCGGCCGGCTGGGCGCTGGCCCGCCTGAAGCTGCCGGGCCGGGCGCTGATCCTCTTGATGTTCCTGCTCCCCCAGGCCTTTCCCAACCTGTCGGTCTACATCAACGTCGCCCGCATCTTCTATTCGCTGGGCCTCAACGGCACGATCCTCGGCGTGGTGCTGGTCCACACCGTCCACGGCCTGGTGTTCGCGGTATGGATCACCACCGCCGCCTTCTCGGCCGTCGACCGCCAGCTCGAGGAGGCGGCGAGAAACATCGGCGCCGGGCCGATGCGCTGCTTTCTCACTATCACCCTGCCCCTGGCCCTGCCCGGCATCATGGCCGCCTCGATCTTCGTGTTCCTGGAATCGCTCGACGAGTTCACCGGCACTTATTTCGTCGGCGTGCCCGACGTCACCACCCTGCCGCTGCTGATGTTCAACGCCAGCATGGGCGGCAACTACCAGATCGCCTCGATCACGGCGCTGGTGCTGCTGCTGCCGTCGGTGGGGTTCATGCTGGTGATCGAGCGCTTCCTGAAGGCCGAGGTGCTGGCCAAGGTCGGCAGCTGAGCGCCGAGGCTACGCCGCCTTGCGCTGCACGGCGGCGAGCCTGCGCCGCTGCTCGCGGTTGAGCGGCTGGCCGGCGCGGGTCTGGTCCAGGG
>DAOLFG010000004.1:0-140580 GCA_035326425.1 Geminicoccus sp.
CGGGAACAGGCGGCCGCGGGCTTTCGATTGCCATGCGCCGCCATCCGCACTAGCGTCCTTGCCAGCCTCGCCAGCGGGGGACCGGGGAATGCTCAAGGAATTCAAGGATTTTGCCCTCAAGGGCAACGTGCTCGACCTGGCCGTCGGCATCATCATCGGTGCCGCGTTCACCTCGATCGTCACATCGCTCGTCGACGACGTGATCATGCCGCCCTTGGGCGTCATCCTCGGTGGCGTCGACTTCAGCGACAAATACATCCAGCTGACGCTGCGCGATCAGACCTTCCCGTCCCTGGCGGCGGCACGGGCGGCGGGGGCGGCGGTGATCGCCTTCGGCTCGTTCATCAATGCCATCATCAAGTTCGTGATCGTCGCCTTCGCGCTGTTCATGGTCATCAAGCAGTTCAACAACCTGAAGAAGCTGATCGAGAAGCAGGAGGCCGTCAAAGAGACGGCCGCACCGATACCCGCCGACGTGGCCCTGCTCGCCGAGATCCGCGATCTGCTCGCCAGAAAGGGCGGCGCGCCCTAGCCGGGCCGTGTGCCGAGGGTCAGGCCGAGGCCCTCGGCCCTACCCTCGACCGCCGCCGCGAGTGCGGCGCGGGTCGCGGCCATGGCATAGCCTCGGCCGGCCAGCCAGGCCTCGTCGTAGTAGCTGCCGCGATAGCGCTCGCCGCCATCGCAGATCAGCGTGACGATGCTGCCCTGTCGCCCCGCCGCCCTCATCTCGGCGGCGAGCGCCAGCACGCCGGCGAAATTGGTGCCGGTCGATCCGCCGCAGCGCCGGCCCAGCAGCCGCTCCAGCTCGCCGAGCGCCGCCAGGCTGACCGCATCCGGAACCTTGTACATCCGGTCGACGATCTCGGGCAGGAACGAGGCCTCGACGCGCGGCCGGCCGATGCCCTCGATCGCCGAGCCGCGCGGCAGCGCGACATCGCGCCGGCCGCTGCGGTAGCCGTCGAAGAACGCCGAGTGCTCGGGATCGACCACACAGAGCCGGGTGGGCAGGCGACGATAGCGGATGAAGCGGCCGATCGTCGCCGACGTGCCGCCCGTGCCGGCGCCGACCACGATCCACGACGGCACGGGATGCGGCTCCAGCGCCAGTTGCTGGAAGATCGATTCGGCGATGTTGTTGTTGCCGCGCCAGTCCGTCGCCCGCTCGGCGAAGGTGAACTGGTCCATGAAATGGCCGCCGAGCTCGGCGGCGATGCGCCGACTCTCGGCCTCGACCGTCGTGGGATCGTCGACCAGGGCGCAGCGACCGCCCTGGAACGCGATGGCGGCGATCTTCTCGGGGCTGGTCGTGGCCGGCATCACGGCCACGAACGGCAGCCCCAGCAGGCGGGCGAAGTAGGCCTCCGACACCGCGGTCGAGCCCGAGGACGCCTCGACGATGGTCGTGCCCTCGCCGATCCAGCCGTTGCACAGGCCGTAGAGGAACAGCGAGCGCGCCAGCCGGTGCTTCAGGCTGCCGCTGGGATGGGTCGACTCGTCCTTGAAGTAGAGCCGGATGCCCGGGAATGCCGGCAGATCCAGCGGCACGAGATGGGTATCCGCCGAGCGGTGGGAGTCGGCCTCCAGCCGCCTGACCGCTTCCTCGCTCCAGCGGCGCCCGTCGTCGCGCACGGCCATACCTCGTTGCCTCGGGCAGGCGTGAATAATTGCACGGCGAAGCGCCCGGCGTTAGATTTCTGACGAGTCTCGAGCGGAAAGGACCCGAAATGACGCCGACGATCCAGATGCGCCCTGGCGATCCGGCACCCTGGTTCAAGGCGCACTGCGGCACCAATCCCAACTACAGCTTCGACACCGTCGCCGGACGATACGTCCTGCTGGCCTTCTTCGGCCCGGCCGACGGCGAGATGGCCCGCGTCTGCAGGGCAGCGATCGCCGGCAATCGCGAGCTGTTCGACGACGACAAGCTCTGCTTCTTCGGCATCACCTCCGACCCGCGCGAACGCGCCGAGCCGCACTGCCCGACCGTCCTGCCCGGTATCCGCTACTTCTTCGACGCCGACCTCGCCGTCGCGAAGCAGTTCGGCGCCTTCGAGCAGGGGCCCGACAGCCAGTCCAACGCCTATCGCTGCTTCTGGCTGGTGCTCGATCCGATGCTGCGGGTCGTCGGCCGGGTGGCCTTCACGACCGACGACCGGCACGTCGCCGCCATCATGAGCCTGCTGCGCCGGCTGCCGCCGGTCGATCACCACGCCGAGACCGTCCAGTTCGCGCCGGTGCTGGTGCTGCCCAGGGTGTTCGAGCCCGACCTCTGTCGCCGGCTGATCGGCTACTACGACGACCAGGGCGGCAAGGAATCCGGCTTCATGCGCGACGTCGGCGGCAAGACCGTCGGCATCGTCGACCGTGCCCACAAGCAGCGATTCGACTGCACCATCGAGGACGAGGACCTGCGCAACGCCGCCCGCTCGCGCATCGAGCGGCGGCTGATCCCAGAGATCCGCAAGTGCTTCCAGTTCAAGGTCACGCGGATGGAGCGCTATATCGTCGCCTGCTACGATGCCGAGAGCGGCGGCCATTTCAACGCCCATCGCGACGACACCACGTTCGGCACGGCGCACCGGCGCTTCGCCTGCACCATCAATCTCAACGCCGAGTCCTACCAGGGCGGCGACCTCAGCTTCCCGGAGTTCGGGACCCGCCAGTACCGCGCACCCACCGGCGGCGCCGTCGTGTTCTCCTGCTCGTTGCTGCACAAGGTCCACAAGGTCACCGACGGCAAGCGCTACGCCTTCCTGCCGTTCCTCTACGACGAGGCGGCAGCGCGCGTCCGGGCGCAGAACAATGCGCGGCTGGGCGAGGATGTCGGCGAGTATCGCGGCTTGACACCGCAGCAGCCGGCGGCGTCGCCCGCCGCCTAGCTCAGCAGTCCGCGGGCATCGGCCGCCACCTCGCCGAGCGGCCGGTCGGCCCTGACGTGCGGCCAGGCGATGGGTGTGTCGTCGATCGCCCGCTGCAGCCGTACCACCCGGGCGTCGGCATCCGAGGCATCGTGCCTGCGGCTCTCGACGCGGCGCTCCAGCATCTCCTCGGGTGCCGTGAGCCATATGCCTGTGAATGGCACCCCTGCCGAGGCCGCCACGGCCTCGATGCGCGCCCGCTGCTCGGGCCTGCCATAGACCCCGTCGGCGATGACGGTCCGGCCTGCATGCAGCAGCCGGGCCGCCAGCTGCGCCACTTCCTCGAACACCCGCTCGCTGACCTCGGGCCGATAGGCTTCCTCCGGCAGCCGTTCGGTCGGCTGCCGTCCGAACAGCCGCTTGCGCACGACGTCGCTGCGGACCACCACCGCCCCGGGCAGCGGTCCGAGCGACGGTGCCAGCTCCGCCGCGACCGACGACTTGCCGGTGCCCGATCGACCGCCGATGGCGACCAGCCTCACGGGCTGCGGCTCGAGGGCCGTCCGCGCCAGCGCCAGATAGGCCCTGGCCCGCGCGGCGGCCTCGCCCCGCTCGACGGCTTCCGGCTGGTTCTCGGTGCCGAAGCCCTCGACCTTGGCACGGATCGCCGCGCGCACGCCGATGAACAGCGGCATCAGCGCCAGCCCCTCGACCTCGCCGGTGATCTCGACATAGCGCTGCAGCAGCATCCAGGCCTGCGGCTCCAGCGCCCGCTCGACCAGATCCATCACCAGGAAGGCCAGGTCGTAGAGCACGTCGATGCAGGCGAAGCTCTCGTCGAACTCGATGCAGTCGAACAGCACCGGCCGGTCGTCCAGCAGCACGACGTTGCGGAGATGCAGATCGCCGTGACAATGCCTGACGCGGCCGTCGCGGCGGCGCCGCTCGAGCAGCTCCCGCTGCCGGCGCAGCTGGGCGCGGCTGGCGGCGTCGACCGCCGCCACCGCATCCGCCGGCAGGAGGTCGCGCGACAGCCGGGCCAGATCCTGGGCATTGCCCTCGACGACCTCGTTCATGCCCGCCCAGCCGCCCTCCTCGGGCCGGACCTCGGCAGCCGCATGGAAGCGCGCGATCTCCTCCGCCAGCTCGTCGATGCGACGACGGTCGAGCTCGCCGCGCTCGGCGAGCTGGCTGTAGAGAGCATCGCCGGGAAAGCGCCGCATCTGCAGCAGCCATTCGACCGGCTGGCCGCCGCCGTCGACGGCTAAGCGCCCCCCGGCATCCCGGGTCACGGGCCGGACCGCCTCGTAGATCATCGGAGCCGTGCGCCGGTTGAGCCGGAGCTCGTCGCGCAACGCCTGCTCGCGCCGGGCGAGCGTCGAGAAGTCGAGGAAGCTGAATGTCACGGCCCGCTTCATCTTCCAGGCGCGGCCGTCTTCGAGAAAGACGATCGCGGCATGGGTGTCGACCCTCTCGACCGGCCGGGCGAACGCGGCACCCCCGAGGAAGGTGATCACCTCCGCCTGCTCGTCGCTCATCCACCCAGCCCCTGTCGCCGCCGCGCGGGGCGGCCC
Source organism: Geminicoccus sp. (assembly GCA_035326425.1). Classification (GTDB taxonomy): domain Bacteria; phylum Pseudomonadota; class Alphaproteobacteria; order Geminicoccales; family Geminicoccaceae; genus CALKJU01. Next base: position 4,433 of record DAOLFG010000004.1, read on the forward strand.
CTGCGCTTGCGACCGCCCCCCTGCCTGTCTACATGAACGCCGAACCCCTCGGTGGAAAGACAGGGACACGATGGGAACTCGAGCCGGATTCGTCGACCTGATCGGCAACACGCCCCTTGTCCGGTTGAACAAGGCGTCCGAGCTGACCGGCTGCGAGATCCTGGGGAAGTGCGAGTTCCTCAATCCCGGCGGCAGCATCAAGGACCGGGCCGCCCTCGCCATCGTCAAGGACGCCGAGGCCCGCGGCCTGCTGAAGCCGGGCGGCGTCATCGTCGAGGGCACGGCCGGCAACACCGGCATCGGTCTCGGCCTCGTCGGCAATGTCCGCGGCTACCGCACCGTCATCGTGATGCCGGAGACCCAGAGCGAAGAGAAGAAGGACATGCTCCGGCTGATCGGCTGCGACCTGCGGCTGGTGCCGGCGGTGCCCTACCGTGATCCCAACAATTATGTGAAATATTCCGGCCGGCTCGCCGCCGAGCTGGCCGAGAGCGAACCCAACGGCGCCATATGGGCCAACCAGTTCGACAATACCGCCAACCGGCGCGGCCACTACGAGACCACGGGCCCCGAGATCTGGGAGCAGACCGCCGGTGAGGTCGACGCCTTCACCTGCGCCGTCGGCAGCGGCGGCACGCTGGGCGGCGTCGGCATGTTCCTGAAGGAGCGCAACCCGGCCGTGCGCATCGTCTGCGCCGATCCGATGGGGGCCGCACTCTACAACTTCTACAAGCACGGCGAGCTCAAGGCCGAGGGCAGCTCGATCACCGAGGGTATCGGCCAGGGCCGCATCACCGCCAACCTCGAGGGTGCTCCCGTCGACGACGCCGTGCAGATCACCGACGCCGAGGCGCTGCCCATCATCTTCGACCTCGTCATCGAGGAGGGGCTGGTGCTGGGCGGCTCGTCGGGCATCAACGTCGCCGGCGCCATCCGGGTCGCACGCGACCTCGGGCCGGGCCACACCGTGGTGACGGTGCTGTGCGACTACGGCAACCGCTACCAGAGCAAGCTGTTCAACCCCGCCTTCCTGCGGGAGCGGGGCCTGCCCGCCCCGTCCTGGCTGTCGTGAGGCCGTCCATGCCCGTTTCCGAAGCGCTGGTCTCGACCGAATGGCTGGCCGGCCATCTGGGCTCGCCGGACGTGCGCGTCGTGGATGCCACTTGGTACCTGCCGAACCAGGGCCGCGACGCCAAGGCCGAGCACGCCGCGGCGCACATCCCGGGTGCCGTCTATTTCGACATAGACGACATAGCCGACGACGGCTCCTCCCTGCCGCACATGCTGCCGAGCCCTGCCAAATTCAGCTCGCGCGTCCGCAAGCTCGGCCTCGGCGACGGCGTGCGCATCGTCGTCTACGACGCCAACCGCTTCATGGCCTCGGCGCGCGTCTGGTGGATGTTCCGGCTGTTCGGCCACGGCGACGTGACGGTGCTGGACGGCGGGCTCGGCAAGTGGCGCGCCGAAGACCGGCCGGTCGACGATCGTCCGGTCCGACCGGTCGAGCGCCATTTCACCGCACGGCTGAACAACATGCTGGTGCGCGACCTCGACCAGATGCGCGCCAATCTGGCACGGCGCATGGAGCAGGTCGTCGATGTGCGCAGCGCCGGCCGCTTCAACGCCACCGATCCCGAGCCGCGCCCAGGGCTGCGCGCGGGCCACATTCCCGGCAGCGTCAACCTGCCCTTCTCCGATCTCGTCGCCGCCGACGCCACGCTCAACCCCCGGGATGTGCTGCAGGAGCGGGTGGCGCAGGCCGGCATCGATCTCGAACGACCGATCGTCACCTCCTGCGGCTCGGGCGTGTCGGCGGCCGTGCTGAGCCTGGCCCTGTTCACCCTCGGCCATCCCGGGGCCGCCGTGTACGACGGCTCGTGGTCGGAATGGGGCAGCCGGACCGATACGCCGATCGACCGGTGACGACCGTCCCGGCCTACAGGCCGCCCCCGGTCACCGGCCGGGCCGAGGCCCGTATCTGGTCGCTGGTGATGCGGACACGGCCGGCGCGTCCGCCGACCGTGCCGCCACTCGGCACCGACATCGTCCGCGCGGAGCGGATCACGGCGTCGTTCTACCGCTATCTCTACGATACCGTGGGCGGTCCCTGGTGCTGGACGGCACGGCGCCTGATCGACGACGACGAGCTGCTGCGCCGGGTGCGGGATCCCGGCGTGGAGATCGACGTGCTGTGGGCGGGCGGCGTTCCAGCCGGCTACGTCGAGTTCGCCGCCGACGAGATGCCGGCGATCTGGATCGCCTATTTCGGCCTGGTGCCCGAGTTCATCGGCAGACGGCTGGGCGGCCGCTTCCTCGACTGGGCGGTCGACCGCGCCTGGGAGCTCGGCGCCGGCGAGGTCCGAGTGCAGACCTGCAGCCTCGACCACGAGGCCGCCTTGCCCAACTACGAGCGCGCCGGTTTCGAGCTCGAATCCGCCCGCATCGAGCATGTCGACGTGATCGAAGGCGTCGCCGTCCGGCCGCGGTCCGGCGCCTAGCCGCGGGGCCGCCGCTGCCGACGCCGCTGGAGCATGTGGTCGAGCGTTGCTTCGGGGCCGAGGCCGGGCTCTCCCGCTCCCCGTATCCCGGCGCCGCCGCCTATCTCGTGGTGAGCGGCGCCAGCGGTCCGCGCTGGCTGTTGCCGGCGCACACCCGGCGGAGCGCATTCGTGGCCGTCCGCTCGTGGTCGCCGCACGACCGGATCGCGGCCCTCGAGTGGCGGGTCCTCGTCGCCGCCTGGCGCCTCGGCGTGGCGGCCCTGCTGCCCGGCGTCGATCGCATCTGGATCGCGGGCAGCCGGGCGACGCTCGGGCCCTGCATCCACCTGGGCACGCCCGACCGCCGGCAGAAGGCCGTGCTGTTTCACGGCCCGGACCCCGTCACGGTCGAGAAGGTCGCGATCCACGACGATGCCCATGCCGCGGTGGCGCGCGAGGCCGCCACCCTCGAGGCCGTGGCGCAGCTGCGCCCCGGGCTCGCACCCGAGCTCCTGGGATCCACCGGCGGCTCGATGCGCACCGCATGGATCGACGGCAGCCTGCCGCCGGCCCGCCTGGACGAGCCGGTATTGGACCTGCTGGCCTCGCTGCGCCTCGGTCACGCCACGCCCACCGGGGCGGACGGACTGCCGGAGCATCTGCCGGCCTATATCGAGCACGGCGATTTCGCGCCCTGGAACCTCCGCCTCGATCGCGGCAGGCTGCGGCTGCTCGACTGGGAGGATGCGCGCATCCCCGGCCTGCCCCTGCAGGACCTGATCGGCTGGCACCTGGCGGTCGGCCATGTCGCCGGGCGCAGGCCCGTGGCCGAGGTCCTGAACCGGCATCGACCGGTCCTCGACGCCTTCGCCCGCCGCATCGGCCTCGACGCCGCGACCGTCCCGCCGCTCGTCCGCCTCCACCTCCATCGCAGGCGGGAGCTCGCCCGAAACAGGGACGATGCCGGGCTGGCCGCCGCGATCGACGCTGCGCTTACGGCCAGCGAAAGGTGGTGGTGAGTGGCCTTCGCTAGGCCTGCAGCGGATCCGGCAGCTCGATCACCTGGCCGTCATAGGCGGGCTCGATGCCGGCCGGCAGCCTGGCGAGCCAGGTGGCGTAGTCGACCTCGTGGTTCATGTGGGTGAGCCAGGCCCGGCTCGGCCCGATCCGCTCGATCCAGCCCAGGGTCCGCTCCAGATGGGCGTGGCTGGGGTGCGGACTGTCGCGCAGCGCGTCGACCACCCACGCCTCGACGCCCTCGAGGGCCGCCAGCGCCTCGTCGTAGAGCTGGTCGCAGTCGGTCGAGTAGGCGAAATCCCCCACCCGCAGCCCCCAGCTGTCGCTGCGTCCGTGACGCTGCCTGAACGGCACGACGCCGACCGGCCCGATGGCGAACGGCCCGTCGAACGGCACGGGGTCGAGCTGCGGTCGCCAGTAGCCGTGCTCGGTGCGGCTCTGCTGGAAGGCATATGTGAAGCGACCGCGGATGTGATCGAGCACGCCGGCCTCGCCATAGGCGGGGATCGACCGGTTCATGGCATTGTTGAGGGCCCGGAAGTCATCGATCCCGTGCACATGGTCGGCATGCGCATGGGTGTAGATCATCGCATCGATCCGCCGCACGTCGGCATCGAGCAGCTGCATGCGCATGTCGGGGCCGCTGTCCACCAGGATGACCTGGTCCAGCGCCTCGATCAGGATCGAGCAGCGGCGGCGCTTGTTGCGCGGATCGGGCGAGCGGCAGACCGCGCAGCCGCAGCCGATCATCGGCACGCCCGAGGACGTGCCGCAGCCGAGGACGGTGACCCTCACGCCGCCACGGCACCCACAGGCGCGGCCTTGCGGAACAGGCGGAAGAAGTTGCCGGTGGTCAGCGCGGCGACATCCTCGACATCCGTCCCCAGCACGTCGGCCAGCACCCGGGCGACGAAGGCGGTGTAGGCCGGCTCGTTGGTCCGGCCGCGCTTCGGGACCGGAGCCAGATAGGGCGAATCGGTCTCGAGCAGCAACAGTTGCCGCGGCATGTCGGCGACGATCGCCCGCAGCTCGTCCGACCGCCTGAAGGTCAGGATGCCACCGATGCCGAGATGCAGCCCCAGCGCGGTCGCACGCTCGCCCAGCTGCCGGCCCGAGCTGTAGCAGTGGACGACCCCGGCGAAGGGCCCGCGCGCCATCTCCTGCTCCAGCATCGTCGCCATGTCGTCGTCGGCGTCGCGGGTGTGGATGACGAGCGGCAGCCCACTCTGCCGCGAGGCGGCGATATGGGCGCGGAAGCTCGCCGCCTGGCGGTCCCGCGGGGCGTGATCGTAGAAATAGTCGAGGCCGCTCTCGCCGATCCCGATCACCTTGGGATGGCCGGTCCAGCGCAGCAGCGGTCCCGGCTCGTCGATGCCCTCGCGGCCGGCCTCGTGCGGATGCACGCCGACCGAGCACCACACACCTTCGTGCCGCTCGGCCACCGCCAGGGTCTGCTGGAACGCCGACAGCCTCGTGCCGATGGTCTGCATCACCGTGACGCCCGCCGCCCGGGCGCGCGCCACCACCCCGGCCTCGTCCTCGGCGAGGCCGGGATAGTCGAGGTGGCAGTGGCTGTCGACGAGCATCACCCTTCCTCGGCCAGCCGCGGGAAAACGCCCTGCGGCGCCGGCAATGCCGTGCCTGCCGCCAACGGCGCCGCCAGTGCTGCGAAGTCGCGACGGTCGGCGGGCACGGCGAGCTGGTCCAGCAGCCTGCCCGAGGCGTCGGGCATATAGGGCTGGGTCAGGATGGCAAGGCGACGGACGGTCTCGGCCAACACCCACAGCACGGTGCGCATGCGTGCCGGATCGGTCTTGCGCAAGGTCCAGGGGGCCTGGGCATCGACCCAACGATTGGCCTGGCCGATGACCTCCCAGATCGCCTCCAGGGCGCGGTGCGGCGCCGGCACCGCCATGTCCTCGCGCAGCCGTGGCAGGAGGCGGCCGACGGCGCCCAGCAGCGCATCGTCCTCGGGCCCCAGCGGCCCGGGCTCGGGCACCCTGCCTTCGCAGTTGCGCGCGATCATCGACAGCACCCGCTGCGCCAGGTTGCCATAATCGTTGGCGAGATCGGCATTGGCGCGGCGCAGCACGGCGGCGGCGCGAAAATCGCCGTCGGCGCCGAACGGCACCTCGCGCAGCAGGAAATAGCGCGTGGCATCGCGGCCGTAGCGCTCGAGCAGCGCGTAGGGGTCGATGACGTTGCCCAGCGACTTCGAGATCTTCTGCCCCTCGTTGGTCCACCAGCCATGCGCGAAGACACGCTTGGCGGGCTCGATCCCGGCCGACATCAGGAAGGCCGGCCAATAGACGGCATGGAAGCGCAGGATGTCCTTGCCGACGACATGCATGTCCGCCGGCCAGAAGTCGCGGAAGCTGTCGCTGTCCGTATCGGGGTAGCCCACCGCCGACATGTAGTTGGTGAGCGCGTCCAGCCAGACATACATCACATGCGCCGGATCGCCCGGCACCGGGATGCCCCAGCGGAAGCTGGTCCGCGACACCGAGAGGTCCTGCAGCCCGCCCCTGACGAAGCTGACCACCTCGTTGCGGCGGGCGATCGGCAGGATGCAGTCGGGATTGGCGTCGTAGAACGCCAAGAGCCGGTCGCCCCAGGCCGACAGGCGGAAGAAGTAGGACGGCTCCTCGACCCACTCGACCGGCGCGCCCGTCGGCGCCTTGCCGTCGACCAGCTCGCTCTCGGCATAGAACGCCTCGTCGCGCACCGAGTACCAGCCGGCATAGGTGCCGAGATAGATGTCGCCACTCTCGACGAGCTTCCGCCACAGCGTCGTCACGGCGCGCTTGTGGCGCTCCTCGGTGGTCCGGATGAAGTCGTCGTTGCTGATCGCCATGGCGGCGGCGAGCTCGCGGAACCGGCCGGAGACCCGGTCGGTGAAGCTCTGCGGATCGGAGCCGGCGTCGCGCGCCGCCTTCTCGACCTTCTGGCCGTGCTCGTCAGTGCCGGTGAGGAACATCACCCGCCGGCCGTCCAGCCGCATGAACCGCGCCACCGCATCGCAGGCCAGCGTCGTGTAGGCGTGGCCGATATGCGGCGAATCGTTGACGTAGTAGATCGGCGTCGTGATGTAGAAGCAGTCGGCGGCGGCCATCGCAACTCCGGCGATCAGCGAGCCGATGCGGGCCGCCCGCCCGCCGGCGGCGTTACCAGCCCGTGGGCGAGGCCGACAAGGGTCTGCATCGGGTCGAGATTCAAGGCCTCGGCCTGAACGGCCGAGCTGCGCAGCTTGTCCCACAGCGCCACGCAGCGATCAAGGCTGCGAGCCCCGGCCAGCGCCGCCAGGACCCGCGGCTCGTCGGGCGACAGCGCCAGCCCGGGCGGCCGGCCGGCGGCATGACGCGCCGCCCGCAGCACCACATGGCCCAGCAGGTCGGCCGCCACCAGGATCCCGCCGGCCTTGCCGGCGAGCTTCAGCAGCCGCTCGGCGACCTCGATCACGCGGCCCTCGCCGAGCTCGGCCAGCACCCGGCCGTACTGGGCCGGCCAGTCGATGCCGTGCAGGAACAGCGCGCGGCCGATGCTGCCGCCGGCCAGCTCGGCCAGCTTGCCGGCCTCGTCGCCGCCGATGTCCGGTGCCAGCTGGCGCAGGCCCTCGATCACCGTCGCCGTCGGCAGCGGCCGCAGGCGCAGCCTGGCGCAGCGCGAGGCGATGGTCGGCGGCAGGGCGAGGAACGGCTGGGCCACGATGATCAGGATCACGCCCGGCGGCGGCTCCTCGAGCAGCTTGAGCAGCGCGTTGGCCGAGCTGGCGCCGAGATCGACCGTCGGGTCGAGCAGCAGCACGCGCTGCCCGTCCATGGCCGCGGTCCGGTACATCTCGTCCATGCGCTGGCGGACCAGCTTCACCGGAACGTTGGCCTTGGGCTTGCCGTCCTCCGGGCTGATCGGCTCGTCGATCACCTTGAGATCGGGATGGCCGCCGCTCGCCACCATGCGGAACACCGCACTGGCCGGATCGTCGCTGTCGGCGGGGGCCCCACGACCGGCCAGCAGCCGGCGCGCCATGCGATAGGCCAGCGTCGCCTTGCCGATCCCCGGCGGCCCGGTCAGCAGCCAGCCATGCGGCACGCGGCCGGAATCCAGCACCTGCCGCCACCGCCGTTCCGCCACCTCCTGGCCGAGCAGCAGCGGGTTGGCGGCCGGCGACGGCGCGCTCATCGCCCGACCGACAGTCGCCCGGACACCGCCGTCCAGACCGCCTCGGCAACCTCCGCCGGCGTCCCTCGCGCGTCGACCAGGGCGAAGCGCCCCGGCTCGCCGGCCGCGAGCCGACGAAAGCCGTCGCGGACCAGCAGGTGGAAGGCCGGCCCCTTGCTCTCGAAACGCCCCTCCGGGCCATCGAGGCCGCGCCGCCGCAGGCCCAGCTCGGGGTCGAGGTCGAGCAGCAGGGTCAGGTCGGGCCGCAGGGGCGGCAGCAGCAGCTCGTGCAGCCTGTCGACCCGCTCGACGCCGATGCCGCCGGCGAGGCCCTGGTAGACCCGCGTCGAATCGACGAACCGGTCGCACAACACCCAGGTGCCGGCGGCGAGCGCCGGCTGGATCACCCTGCGGACATGGTCGTCGCGGGCCGCCGCCAGCAGCAGCAGCTCGGTGCTCGGCGCCCATCTGTCGGCGGCTCCCCGGACGACCAGCGCCCTGATCGCCTCGGCGCCCGCCGTGCCGCCGGGCTCGCGGGTGGTGACGACGGCGACGCCCAGGGCGCGCAGCCGCTCGGCCAGCAGCGCCTGCTGCGTGCTCTTGCCGGCGCCCTCGCCGCCCTCGAAGGTGACGAACCGGCCGACGCTCAGGACCGGCCCCAGATGAGATAGTTGAGGGCGCCGGTGAGCCGGCCCAGCATGCCGGCCTCGGGCACGTCGGCGGCGGCGAGCAGCGGCACGCTGAACGGCTCGGAACCGGGGGCCGTCACCTCGACACGGCCCAGCGGCTGGTCCCTGGTGATCGGCGCGGGCGCCGGGCTGTCGTAGAACAGCTTGACCACCATGCCCTTGCGGGCCTCGCGCGACAGCGTCACCGCCACCATGTCGGCCGCCACCAGCGGCACCTTCGGCTGCTCGCCGAACCAGACATCGGCCTCGCGCACCACCTGGCCGGGCTTGAACACCGCATATTCCTGGAACTCGCGGAAGCCGTACTCCAGCAGCCGCGCCGCCTCGGCGCTGCGCGCCTTCAGCGACGGCAGGCCGGCGATCACCAGGATCAGCCGCTGGTCGCCCCGCTGTGCCGAGGTGACGAGGCCGTAGCCGGCCTGGCTGGTATAGCCGGTCTTCATGCCGTCGACGCCCGGCACGCCGGCCTGCAGCAGTGGGTTGCGGTTCTGCTGCTTGATCCCGCCGTAGGTGTACTCGCGCTCGGAGTAGATCGAGTAGAATTCCGGGAAGTCCTGGATGATGCGGCGCGCCAGCACGGCGAGGTCGCGCACGCTCATCAGGTGGCCGGGCTCGTCGAGGCCGTTCGAGTTGGCGAAGTGGCTGGCGGTCAGGCCGAGCTCGGCGGCCCTGGCGTTCATCATCTCGGCGAACGCCGGCTCGCTGCCGGCCAGCGCCTCGGCCACGACGACGCAGGCGTCGTTTCCCGACTGGATGATGATGCCGCGCAGCAGATCGCCGACGCTGACGCGGTCGCCCACCTCGAGGAACATCTGCGAGCCGCCCATCTTCCAGGCGTGCTCGCTGACCGGCAGCATGTCGTCGAGCTTCAGCCGGCCCTGTCTCAGCTGCTCGAACACCATGTAGGCGGTCATCAGCTTGCTCATCGAGGCCGGCGGCAGCGCCACGTCCGCGTCCTTGGCGAACAGCACCTGGCCGGTCCGGTTGTCGAGCATGATCGCCGCCTTGGCGGCGGTCTCGAACGCCAGCCCGGGACGGGCGAGAAGGCAGGTGAGCGGGAGGAGCAGCAGGGCCAATCGGCGGAGGTTCATGGAAGCTTCCGTGAGCGACGGGAGAACGAGGTATGCGGACTCAGCCGACGCCGAGCCCCGGGGCGGCGGCGCCGCAGGTGACGAAGGCCTGGTCGTGGCCGAGCGCCTTGACCTCGCCCAGCAGCATGCCGGCACGGTCACGGCTGGCCAACGGTCCCAGGCGGACGCGCGCCACCGCCGTGCCGTTGGCGAAGGCCGGCTCCACCCTCACCCGCTCCAGCGTCGAGACCTGGCTCGCGACGGCGCGGACGCTGGCGGCGTCGGCGAAGGCCCCCACCTGTACCACCCAACCGCCGGCGGCGCAGCTCGGCAAGGCCGCCGGGGCGGTGCGCGGGACGATGACGGCCTCCTGGCGGGCGGCGGCGACCTGCACCGGCGCCGAGACCGTGGTGACCGGCGCGCTGGCCGCCGCGATGACCGGCTCGGGCTCCGCCACCACCGGCGGCCGTGGAGCCACCCGCCTCTGCGCCTTCGCCGTAACGGGAGCCGCGGCGTCGTCGGCGATCTGCACGAACTGCACCCGCACCTTGGCGAGGCCGTTGCGCTCGTAGCCCAGCTCGCGCGCCGCCGCCTGCGACAGGTCGATCAGCCGGTCGTCGACGAACGGACCGCGGTCGTTGACCCGCAGCACGATGCTCCGGCCGTTCTCCATGTTGGTGACGCGCACGAGGCTGGGCAGCGGCAGCGTCGGGTGGGCCGCGCTGACCCGGTTCATGTCGAAGATCTCACCATTGGCGGTCTTCAGGCCGTGGAAGTCCTCGCCGTACCACGAGGCGGTGCCGATACGGTCGTAGCTCGGATCGGTCTTCGGATAGTACCAGCGCCCGCTGACCTTGTAGGGCTTGCCGACCTTGTAGGTGCCGCTGCCGGCGACCGTCGGCGTGGACGGCGGCTCGTCGGGCCCTGAGGAGCTGCAGGCGGCCAGCGCCAGCGCCAGCACGCCCAACAGGAGATGCCGCATCCCCGCCTCCCTCACCGCCGCCCGGCGCCGGGTCCGCACGTCCCGTCTCAGCCCTGGCGGATCATGTCGGAGATCAGGCCGACACTGAGCGCGAAATAGGTCGACCTGTTCCAGATCATCAGCGTGCGGAAATTGTCGTAGACGAGAAAGTTGGGGCCACCGCCGCTGCCCATGTCGAGCAGCGAGGCGTTCATCGCCGGGGTCGGCAGCACGTCGCCGTCGAGCGGCCGGACCCCCAGCTCGGCCCAGATGCGCAGGGGGGCCTTGTGGTCGAGGCCGGTGCGCAGCTCCTTGCCGCGGCCCGGCACCCGGACCTCGCGGCCCCAGCGGTCGCCGGCATCCCAGCCGGCGCCCGACAGATAGCTGGCGATCGAGGCGAAGACGTCGGGCAGGCTGTTCCAGATGTCGCGGCGGCCGTCGCCGTCGCCGTCGGCGGCGTAGTGCAGGAAGGTCGAGGGCATGAACTGGCACTGGCCCATCGCCCCCGCCCAGGAGCCGTACATCCCAGCCGGCGTGATGTCGCCGCGGTCCAGGATGCGCAGCGCGCTGATCAGCTCCTTGCGGAAGAACGACGCCCGCCGTCCCTCCCACGCCAGGGTCGCCAGGGCGTCGACGACCTTGAAGGTGCCCTTGAAGTCGCCGTAGCTCGACTCCACGCCCCACAGCGCCACGACGATCTCCGGCGGCACGCCGTAGCGGTCGCGCACCCGCGCCAGCGCCGCGGCGTGCTGGCGGCGCAGGTCGCGGCCGCGCCGGATGCGCGTGTCGCTGATCACCTTGCGCCGGTATTCGGCGAAGCTCATCTGCGATTCCGGCTGCCGGCGATCGAGCTCGATCACCCGATCGAGCGGCTTCATGCCGTCGAAGGCGCGGTCGAGCGTGGCGCGGCTGATGCCGGCCTTGGCCGCCTCGGCGCGGAATTCCTGCAACCATTGCGGGAAGCTCGGGGCGGCGAGCCCGGTGTCCGGGCAGGCCGCGGCCGCCAGCGCGACCGACGCCTGGAGCACATGGCGGCGCGTGGGCACGAAAGCGTCGGACATTGCACCTGCGGTTGATAGCAGTACGGCTGGATATCGTTGTTTTCGGTCGGTCGACGCCACGCGTCAATAGATGATGGTGATCATTCCCTGTTCATTCTCGATGCCGGTGACGGCATCGGCGACTTGTGGCCGCGAGGCAGCACCGGCGGACGGATTCTCCCGGACGATCGCGACCGGCGTGGTCGATCCGGCGCAGGAATGGCCGGCGGTGCCGCCGCTCGACGTCGATGCGCAGCTGTCGACGACCTGGACCGATACGCTCAACCTGCCGGTTCGCTGCCCGGCTTCCGCCGTGGCCGACAGGCCGCCGGAGACGAAGGCTGCGGGCAGGATGATGCCGGCCAATATCCGGTGCGTTCGCATCGCGGCGCTCCTCCGAGGCCGCAGGACAGCGGCCCGCCGTTCACGCGGAGGAACCTAGCACCGATCTTCATGTGTCGCGTTAAGTTCTGTTAGCCAAGCTACGTGACTGTCGTGGATAGCTCCTTGAGGATCAGGGCCTAGAAGCCGAGCGTCACCAACGGCGAATCCGTGTAAACGCCCGGGAGCGTACCCGGCTGCGATGGGATGACGCCGTAGATCGTGAAGGTCTGCGGGTTGGCGCCGTCGCTGGAGCCGCCAACGGCCGAGCCGACGGTCAGGCCGTCTCCCCACGGCCGGGTGGTGGCGGCATCCGCATAGAGCTGGTAGCGCAGCGAGCCGCCGCCGGCGGCGTACATCCGGCGCTCGCCGCCCGTCGACCCTCCGCCGATCTCGACCGAGAAGGCCACGGCCTCGTCGCACGACACCCGCACGCTGCCGGTGCTCTCCTCGCGCCGCATCACGTCGATGGTGCCGAAGCTCACGCCCTGGAGCTGGATGCCGCAGACCGCCCGCGCCTCGACCGGCGCCAGGAGCCACGCGGCGGCGAGACAGGCCACCAGCGTCCTCATCGGCACACGATCCCGCCGAGGTCCGGCAGGGTGGTGTCGGCCGGAACCGCCGGCAGGGCGCAGGTCCAGGCCCGCTGCATGGCATCGCGCCCCGTCACCTCGACGGGGCCGTCGCCGCCGACGATGCGCGAGAACCCCGACTTCGCCACCCAGGCCGACGCCAAGCCGTCCTCGCTGGCGAGCTGCAACCCCGCCGGCAGCGGCCTGCCGTCGGTGTCGAGCAGCCGCGCCGTCGCCTGGCGCTCGTGCCGGACGTCGAAATCCACCGCCACGCCGGCCCGGTCGAACGGCACCGCCACCGCCTCGGCGCTGCCGATCCGCGCGTCGAGCGGCAGGTCCTCGACCTCGAGCCGCACCCGGTTGGCCTCGTAGGGCCTGAGCGCCGGCAGCATCAGGTAGCCGGCCTTGTCGGTCCGGCCGACCTCGCGATTGTCGAGGTAGACACGCACGTCCGAGAATCCCGGGGTCGCCACCATGCCGAACGCGCGGCCGATCCGCCGCGACGGCCGGACCACGCCATCGACCAGGCCGACGCTGCCGCTGACCCCGGCGCGCAGGTTGTTCTCGTCGTCGAACCGCTCGAGGTCCAGCTCGCCGGCGCCGTGGACCGTCTGGTAGGAGAAGCGCGCGTCGACATTCCTGGCCTCGTCCCCGAGCTCGGCCGCCAGCCGGTAGTCCAGCCCGAGATCGGAAGGCCCGCGCCCCTGGCGGTATTGCGCACGGGCGCGCTGGCCGTGCTGGCTGCGCTCGACCTCGACCGAGGCCGAGCGCGTGCCGCCCAGCGGCAGGGCGTAGGTCACGGTGACCACCCAATCGCTCTCGGGCTCGAGGAACTGCGCCCCGCGCAGCAGGAAGCTGCCAGGCCCGACCGCCAGGCTGTAGGTCGCGGCCAGCGATCGCGTCGTCTCGCGCTCGCGGTTGTCCTGGTTGAGCGCCAGGACGCCCACTCGACCCAGATCCCCGAGATCGAAGCCGAGATTGAGCTGGTCGACGCGCCGCGTCCGGTGGCTGCCGTCGCCGGCCTGGACGAAGTCGGCGGTGGCGTAGCGGGTCTGGGCGCCGAAGCTGAAGCGGCTGGCCTGGTACTCGTAGGCGATCTGGCCCATGCCGCCGGCCGAGCCTTCGTCGACGCTGGCGCCCAGGCCGCCGCTGAACACCCCGAGATGCCCGGCCCGCAACGACGCGCCGACAGCACCGCCGACGGTGCCCGGCTGGACGTCGGCATGCACCTCGCCGGTCAGCAGCTCGGAAATGCCGTAGCGGTGCGTGGCGGCTGCCAGCGGATCGCCATAGGCGAAGCTGCGCTCGCCGTAGCGTTGCCGCTCGAACCCGAGCTCGTAGGAGTAGTCGTGCAGCCCGGCGCGCAGCAGCCTGCCGCTGACATAGTAGGGCTGGGTGACGATGCGCTCGCGCCCGAGCAGGTCGCGCACGACGAGTTGCACCTCGCCCGCCCCGGTCACGACCGGGACATTGTCGATGCGGAACGGTCCGGCCGGGACCTGGCCGGTCGCCTGGCGCAGATTGTTCACGAACACGTCGACCACGGAATCCTGGTCGGCGAGGCCGCCGATCGCCGGGGTCGGAAAGGTCACGAAGCTGGGATCGGTGGCGAAGTTGGTGCCCCATTGCACACCGGCGAAGCGCACCGGCGGGGCGAGGGATCCGCTGTTGGTCAGGCTGTCGCCCAGCCGCAGGCTCTCGCGGCGCTCGGGCAGGTCGCGGGTGAAGGTGGTGTCGAGCCGGGTGACCGAAGGGGCGGCGGCGAGATCGGAGGCCTGCAGGCCGGTGGTCAGCACGCCCAGGCGGTTGAACACCCCGATCTCGGCCAGGCCGTCCAGCCTGGTATCGATGCCGGTGCCCGCGGTCAGCAGCATGTCGTAGTCGAAGAATCCGCCGGCGGCCGCCACCGGCTCGGGCCTGTCCGGGCTCTCCTGGGCCATGTCGAACGGCAGGAGCTGGGCCGACGGGATCTGCAGCGCCAGCACGAGCTGCGCGCGGTCGAGGCCGACCTCGGCGCCGGGAATGGCGTCCAGCGGGTAGAAGGCCTCGCCCTGGAAGGCCAGGATGCGGCTCTCGTCCAGTCGGACGCGCCACAGCCGGAGCTGGCTGACGGGCGCCACCAGCCGGCCGTATTGCGGCTCCTCCAGCACCACGCTGCCCTGGCTGACCTCGCGGCCGTTGAGCTGCACCGCCAGCACCCAGGTGTTCCAGGCGCCGGCATCGAGCAGCGGCGGATCCACCGGGTCGCGACGGGGGCCGGGCTCCGGCTGCGGCCCGCCGCCTCGCGGCGGCCAGACGGGCGTGACTACAGCGGGTGCCGGGGCGGCGCCGGCATGGGACGGCTCGTCGGCCAGCGCCTGCGGGGATGCAGCGGCCAGGAGCAGCGCCGCCCCCAGCCTAGCGCCCGGCCGCGGCCAGCGATCGGGCCAGCTTGCCAAGACTGGTGTCGGCTTCGAGGGCCACCGTCGTACCGGCCTCGACCGGCAGTCGCAGATCCCAGGATCGCCGCTGGCCGGCGAGCACGTAGCTCGGCTCCCCGATGGTCTGTTGCGCGCCGCTGCCGCTCTTCAGCCGGATCTCCTGGATCTGGACATGCGCCGTTCCGGCATTCACCAGCTCCAGCCGGGCCTTTCCGTCGCTGCCGCCTATCGACCATTGCGGCTGCGCCACGGCACCTTCGGGCGTCGCGAACACCGGCAGGCTGAGGCGCAGGGCGAACTGCACGCCGCCGGTCGGCCCCTCCTTCGGGACCTCGGTGATCAGCAGGCGGTAGGCCTCCTCGGCCGCGCCGTCGTGCGGCTCCCGCAGCGCCACCCGGATCACCTGCTTGCCGTCGGGCGGCAGCGAGAACACCGGCGGCACGGCGACGAGACGGGTGGTGGCCTCGAGATCGGCCGTGGCGGCCGAGCGCGGCCAGGCGAAGGTCTCGACCTGCACCAGCACCGGCTCGGGAGCGTTGTTGTGCAGCGTCACCGCACCGGCGGTGCGGCCCCCCGCGAGGTCGACGCGCGTCGGCGCCACCGTCAGGCTGCCGGCGGCGGCCGGCCCGCCGGCGCACAGCATCAGGGCCGCGAGCCAGACCCGCGGGCGGCGCATCAGCGGCATGGTCAGAAGGTCAGCGTGATGTTCACCGTGTCGGCGTAGGTGCCGGCCGGCACGGCCTGTCCGCTGGGAATTCGGCCGTAGACGTCGATCTTGCCGCTGAGCGGCTGCAGCAGCTGCAGGCCCTGCGCATTGGCGCCGGTGCCCCAGATCGAGCTGCGCGTCGAGTTGCGGTAGAGCTGGTAGGTGAGCGCGTTGGAGCCCGACAGCATCTTGCGGGCGTTGACGTCGCCCGCCTGGCCGCCGTCGAGCTCGAAGCTCAGCGTG
The DNA here is from genome assembly GCA_035326425.1 of Geminicoccus sp. Taxonomy (GTDB): domain Bacteria; phylum Pseudomonadota; class Alphaproteobacteria; order Geminicoccales; family Geminicoccaceae; genus CALKJU01. The sequence continues at coordinate 20,167 of DAOLFG010000004.1, forward strand.
CCGCTGCAGTTCGCGTAGTTGATCTGGCCGGTCGCGTCGAGGTTGGTGGTCTGGCCCGACAGGTACTGGCCGAAGGCCATGGTACCGCCGTTGAGCGCACAGGCGTTCAGCACGGTGGCGGTCACGCTCAACGTGTCCGTATCGGTTCCGCCGTGCGCCGCCACCGGCGCCAGGGCCAAGGGGGCCGCCAGGGTCAGCAGGACGAGACGACGCAGCGAGCGCGCGGGCGCGGGTCGGGACATGATCGGGCTCTCCGCGAAAGGTCGGGATCGGCTAGAGGCCGAGATAATTTCTACTGTCACGCGATCATAGCGATCAAAATTCGCGTTTCAAGCTATTATGCCCGGCTCAGTTCAATTTTTAGTTGAGAAGGCCCGCTGGAGCTCCGCAAAGTTGAGACAAGAATGCAAGATGGACTGCCAAGCTATTCGATTGATTGGGCGATTCGCCGCCGCCGGCATCGCCGGCCCACTCATTCAGGCGGCATCCCTCCCCCAGCGGTCGACGGCGTCCAGCAGAGCCGCGCGATCGAAGGGCTTGCCGACATGGCCGATCATTCCGGCTTGCCGGCACCGTTCCACGTCGGCCTCGAGGGCATTGGCGGTGACGGCGACGATCGGCAGTCCCGCCTTTTGCGGGTCGGGCAGCGCCCTGATCCGGCGCGTCGCCTCGAGGCCGTCCATCACCGGCATCTGGACGTCCATCAGGACGAGATCGAGATCGTTCGACCGCGCCACCTCGACTGCCGCAGCACCATCGGTCGCCGTCAGGACCCGGTGGCCGGCGCGCTCCAACAGGATCGAGGCCAGCCTGACATTCACCGCGTTGTCGTCGACCAGCAGGATGCACAAGGGTGCCGGGCGGTCGTCCGACAGGCTGTGGGCCGTGATCAGGGTGCTGCCACGGTCCGGCAGCCGGAGCCGCCGCAGGCAGTCGAGCAGCGTCTGCGACCGCACCGGCTTCTGGAGATAGGCATCGAAGCCGGCGGCGCTGGCTTTCATGGCGTCGCCGCGGATGCCGGAGGCCACCAGCATGACGAGCCTGGCGCCGGCCAGCCCCGGCTCGGCGCGGATGGAACGGGCCAGCGCCTCGCCGCCGATGTCCGGCAGCTCCCGGTCGCAGACCACGAAATCGTAGGCGGCACCCCGGTCGGCGGCATCGCGCAGGATCAGCAGGGCCTCGCCGCCACGTTCCGCGGCGCGGGCCGTCATGCCCCAGCCGGTTGCGACGCCCTGGACGAACTGCCTGATCCGTCGCTGCGGATCGACGACGAGCAAGGAGGCGCCGGCCAGCGACAGCTCGGCCTGCACGCCGGCGGCGGGCGTGTCGGCGCCGCTCTCCGCCAGCAGCGGCAGCTCGACGACGAAGCGGGTTCCCCGGCCGAGATCGCTCTCCACCCGCAGCTCGCCGCCCATGGCCTCGGTCAGGCGCCGGGCGATCATCAGGCCCAGGCCGCTGCCGCCATGGATCCGCCCCACCGTCGCATCGGCCTGGACGAAGGCGGTGAACAGCCGCTCGAGCGCCGCCGGCTCGATGCCCGGCCCGGTGTCGCGCACCACGAGGCGCAGCCGTCGCGCCGGCGGTCCGTCGGTGTCGGCGACGACCTCGACGCCGCCGCGCTCGGTGAACTTGACGGCATTGCCGACGAGGTTGAGCAGCACCTGGCGGAGCCGGCCGGGATCGCCGCGCACGGCGCGCGGCAGCCCATCGGCCAGGCCGACGCCGAAGGACAGGCCCTTCTGCCGCGCCCGCGGCGCCATCAGGGTTTCCAGCCTCGCCAGCAGCGGTGCGAACTCGAAGGGGGTCTCGACGATCTCGAGCCGGCCGGCATCGACCCGCGAAAGGTCGAGCACGTCGTTGATCACCGTCAGCAGCGTCTCGGCCGAGCCGACGATGGTCTCGACATAGGAACGCTGCTCGTCGTCCAGCACGGTCTCGCGCAACAGGCGAGCCATGCCGAGCACGCCGTTCATCGGCTCGCGCAGCTCGTGGCTGGTGATGGCCACCAGCTCTGCGCGCGCCGCCGAGCGCCGCTCGGCTTCGGCCAAGGCGGCGCGAAGGCTGCGCACCTCGTCGTCACGCTCGACGGCTACGGAAGCATGGCCTGCCATTCTCAACCGTTACGCGACAAACGCGTCACACGGCAAGCCTATGGCGCAACCTGTCGCGTCGGGTCGAGAGGCTCGAATCAGCCGGGGATCAGGCGGGCTCGCCGCGCACGATCACCTCGAGCCCGTTCTGGTAGTAGAGTGTCAGGCCGGTATCGAAGGTGACGTAGTGGAAGCCCGAGACGTCCTCGCCGGCGGCGGTGACGTGGTGGCCGGAGGAGCCCTCGGCGACGATCCCGGCATCGGTTGCCACGGCGAGCGCCCGCAGCCCGGAATCGTTGAAGAGCACCACCTCGCCGTTGTCGTCCTGCAGCAGGTCTTCGAGACGGAGCGTGAGCAGATCGTCGGCCTGGTCGGCGTGCGGATCCGCCTCGCCGGCCGAAAGCAGCCCGGGCATCTCGTCCTGGATCAGATCGAATGCGACGGCGTTGCGAGAATGCGCTGCCATGTCCTCACCCGTTTACCACAGCCGGCCCGCGAACCTGCGCGACGGCACGGGGATCGCCCCGCGCTCCTTGACTACCGAATTAACGTTAACAAACGGCTAACTCAAGGCGACGATCCCCCTGCCGGGGCGGCGCCGGATGCGATCCGGCGTTGCGCAACACCATGCTACGCACGCGCCGCGCGCGGGCTCCGCCGCAGCTCGGCCGGCAGGTGGAGGAAGGCCAAGCGGGCGGGATCGGCGGTGACGAGACCGGACGCCTCCACCACCAGCACCTCCCCCGCCAGAGGCTCGAAATCGGCGCGGAAATGCACCGAGCTCTTCAGCGCCAGCAGCCGCTGCCGCGCCGGCTCGACGCCCAGGTGGCGCAGCATCGCCTGGTCGGCCGCCTGCACCCGGCGCGTCGCCACGAGCACGGTGACGCCCGGCGCCGCCAGCGGCCGCAGCGCCGCCATCGGCCCGAGATCCATCCGGTTGCCGCCGTAGAACGGTCCGGTCGCCAGGAATCGGCCGTCGCCGAGGCGCACGACCTCCCAGTCTCCGACGATCGGCGCCACGCCTTCCGGCCCGTGCCTGCCGCCCAGCGGCAGTTGCCGCAGCATCCCGCCCCGCCCCGCGGCGTGGGCGGCGGCCGCGGCGGCGCCGTCGCACATCAGCGCCAGCACCGCGTCCTCGGGCGCGAGCGCGATCATCGCCGCCAGCAGCCCGGTGGTGTCACCCGTTCCGCCGCCGCCCGGATTGTCCTGCGTGTCGGCCAGCACCACCGGCCGGCCGGACCTCGCCGCCATGGCGCGTGCCACCGCCTCCTCCGGTCGCCACAGCCTGCCGGCATAGGATGGCTCGGCGGTGGTGTAGGCCCGGGCGAGTGCCTCGACCGCCGCCTCGGCACCCGGCCCGTAGGCGAGGAAGGTCGGTCCGCAGCATGCGGTGTCGGCGGCCGGGAAACCCATCGCCACCGAAACCGGCCCGCCGCAGGCGGCCTCCAGCGCGCCTGCCTCGGCATAGAGCGAGCGGCCCGGCTCGATCGAGGTGCATTGCCAGGGCAGGCCGACCAGGTACTCGCCGCGCCGGAAGCCCTTGGCCAGCCGCTCGCCGGCCAGCAGCCGCTCGATCACCGGCAGGCAGCGCGCGCCGGTCCCGGCCATGTCGATGTGCGGATAGGTGCGATAGGCCACGAGCGCGTCGCTGTGGGCCACCATCTCGGCCGAGACGTTGGCGTGCAGGTCGAGCGCCGCCACCACCGGCAGGTCCGGCCCCACCACCTCGCGCAGCCGGCGCAGCAGCTCACCCTCGCCGTCACCCAGATGCTCGGTGACCATCGCGCCATGCAGGTCGAGGAACACCGCGTCCACCGGCAGGGCGGCACGCAGATCCTCCAGCAGCCAGCCGACGATGCGCTCAAAGGCGTCCTCGGTGGTCCGCCCCGACGGTGCCGCGTTGGCCCAGACCAAGGGCACCAGCTCGTGGCCGGCTGCGACCGCCGCGTCGATGAAGCCGGTCACCGGCAGGTTGATGCCGGCGGTATTGGCGATCAGCTCCGTCCCGCGCGACAGTGCCGGCCAGCCATCGGCCTCGGCGAAGCGCTCGAAGGTCGCGGGCTGCGGCGAGAAGGTGTTGGTCTCGTGGTGCAGCCCGCCGACGGCGATCCTCGCCATCTCAGTAGCCGACCCGTTCGGCCATCCAGGCCGGGTGGGCGAAGGCGCCGATATGCACCTCGGGCGTCCAGTGCCGGAGGCCCGGCGGAACGGCCCGCTGCCGCAGCAGATCGGCCGTCACCCGCAGCCTCGCCGGATCGTCGCTGGCGAAGCCCAGCGCCATGCTGCCACCGACATAGGTCGGCACAGGCGCGAAATAATAGCCGACAGCCGCGAAGCCGGCAGCGCGCTGGCGCTGCTGCGTCATTGCGAGCTCGTCGGGATTGATCGCCGGGTTGCCGCACTGCGTCGTCATCACCCCGCCCGGCCGCAGCAGCCTCCGGCAGTCCCTGTAGAACGACTCCGTGAACAGCACCTCGCCGGGGCCGCGCGGGTCCGTGGAATCGACGATGACCACATCGAAGCGGTCCTCGCTCTCGGCGGCGTAGCGGGCGCCGTCGGCGATGACGATGCGGGCGCGCCGATCGTCGAAGGCGCCGTCGCTCAGGCTCGGCAGGTGCTCCTTGCAGAAATCGATGACGCCGCGGTCGATCTCGACCTGGGTGACCCGGTGGATCGCCGGATGCCGCAGCGCCTCGCGCAGCGAGCCGCCGTCGCCGCCGCCGACGATCAGCACCTCCTCGACGGCACCGTGCGCCAGCACCGGCACATGCACCAGCATCTCATGGTAGACGAACTCGTCGACTGTCGTGGTCTGCACCACACCGTCGAGCGCCAGCACCCGGCCCCAGGCCGGGGTCTCGAACACGATCAGGTCCTGGTGGTCGGTCTTGTCGCGGTAGAGCACGCGCTGGATGCGCATCCGCTGCTGCCAGTCGGGCCAGAGCGTCTCCTCGAACCAGTCCATGGCGATCCCCAACCCCCGGTCGGCCCCCGGGGCCTGGAAATATCAGATGGCGCCGGCCAGCGCAGCGCCCGTCGCGAACAGGGTGGCGCCGTCGACATAGCTCGCCTGCCGGCTGAGCAGGTAGAGGCAGGCGTCGGCGACCTCACCCACGGTCCCTGCCCTGCCGACCGGCACGGCCGCCTGCCGGGACGCCACCACCTCTGCCGGCGTGCTGCCGCGTGCCGTGGCGAGCCGGCCGTCGAGGCCGATGGCGGCCCCGAGACCCAGGAACCGGCAAGCGCCGGTGTCAGCCGCGGGCCAGCTCGGCGGCCAGCCGGTTGTGCCGCTCGATCGCCACCGGCAGGTCGATGGTGGCGAGCCGGCCGTCGCGGACGACGACCCGGCCGTTGATCACCGACAGGCTCACCGAGGCCGAGGCGCAGAACACCAGCGCCGCCACCGGGTCGTGCAGCCCGCCGGCGAAGCCGATGCCGCCGAGATCGAAGGCGACGAGATCGGCCGCCATGCCCGGTGCCAATGCCCCGATGTCGTCGCGCCCCAGCACCCTCGCGCCGCACAGCGTCGCCATCTCCAGGGCATCGCGGGCGCTCAGCGCCGCCGGACCGAAGCCGACGCGCTGCAGCAGCAGCGCCTGCCGCGCCTCGTTCAGCATGTGGCCGCCATCGTTCGACGCCGAGCCGTCGACCCCCAGCCCCACCGGCACGCCGGCGTCGCGCATCCGCCGCACCGGCGCGATGCCGGAGGCCAGCCGCATGTTGGAGCAGGGGCAATGGGCGACGCCGGTGCCGGTACGCGCGAACAGCGCGATGCCGGGCTCGTCGAGCTGGACGCAGTGGGCGTGCCAGACGTCCGGTCCCACCCAGGCGAGATCCTCGGCATATTCCGCCGGCGTCATGCCGAAGCGCTCGCGGCTGTAGGCGATGTCGTTGATGTTCTCGGCCAGATGGGTGTGCAGCGACACGCCGTAGCTGCGCGCCAGCACCGCCGCCTCGCGCATCAGCTCGCGGCTGACCGAGAAGGGCGAGCAGGGTGCCACGGCGATGCGCAGCATCGAGAGCGGCGCCGGATCGTGCCAGGTCTCGATCAGCCGCCGCGCATCGCGCAGGATCGCCGCCTCGTCCTCGACCACCCTGTCCGGCGGCAGCCCGCCCTGGCTCTCGCCGACGCTCATCGCGCCGCGGCTGGCATGGAAGCGCATGCCGATGGCCGCTGCCGCCTCGATGCTGTCGTCGAGCCGGCAGCCGTTCGGATAGATGTAGAGATGGTCGCTGGAGGTGGTGCAACCCGACAGGATCAGCTCGGCCATCGCCACCTGCGTCGAGACGCCGATCATCTCCGGCGTCAGCCGCGCCCAGAGCGGGTAGAGCGAGGTCAGCCAGCCGAACAGCTCGGCGTCCTGCGCCGCCGGCACCGCCCGGGTCAGGCTCTGGTACATGTGATGGTGGGTGTTGACGAGGCCCGGCAGCACGATGTGCCCGGCCATGTCGATCACCTCGTCGGCCCGCGCCGGCAGCTCGGCCGAGGCGCCGACCGCGGCGATGCGGTTGTCCTCGATCAGCACGCCGCCGCCGGCGATCTCGCGGCGGGCCCCGTCCATGGTGACCAGGACGTCGGCGTTGCGGACGAGCAGCGTCTTGCCCAAGGCCGTCACTCCCCCGGCAGCAGCGCCTTGACCGATGCGCCGTACGCCACCTCGCCGGTGTGGGTATAGGCCTCATGGTTGCGCTCGATCGTCTCGGGATCATAGCGGTAGTTGACGAGCAGGCCCGCCGACTCGCGCAGGCCCTTCTCCGAGACGTCACCCAGGAAGTTGATGCGCTCGAGGCTGGCGCCGTTGCCGAGGTGGAAACGCGCCACCGGATCGCGCGGCCTGCGCCCTTGCTTCTCGTGCACGAGGTAATGCGCACAGGCCCGCATCAGCAGCGGCCGGAGCCTTTCGCAGGTCGCCGCCTCATTGGTCCAGCCCGGCTCGTCCAGAGCTTCCAGCAGCCGGCGCTCGTCCGGTTCCAGGTACCCTCCCTCCTCGCGCTCCCGCTCCGCCCGCAGCCAGGCGCCGAAGCCGGGGATCGGCGACAGCGTCGCGAAGCGGCGGATCTGTGGCAGCTCGCGCTTCAGCTCGTCCACCACCAGCTTGATGAGGAAGTTGCCGAGGCTGACACCGCGCAGCCCTTCCTGGCAGTTGCTGATCGAATAGAAGATGGCGGTGTCGGCATCCTGGGTGGCGCCGATCGCGGCCGCCCGGTCGATCAGCGGCTGGATGCGGTCGGCGAGGCCGCGCAGCAGCGCCACCTGCACGAAGATCAGCGGCTCGTCCGGCAGCGCCGGATGGAAGAAGGCGAAGCAGCGCCGGTCGGCAGCCAGCCGGCGGCGCAGATCCTCGAGACCCTGCATCCGATGCACGCGCTCGTAGCGCACCAGCTTCTCGAGCAGCGCCGCCGGGCTGTTCCAGTCGATCCGCGACAGCGACAGGAAGCCCGGGTTGAACCAAGCGGCGAGCAGGCCCTGCAGGTCGGCGTCGACCTCGGCGAGATCCGAGTGATCCTCGAGGAAGCCCAGGAGATCGACGCGCAGCCGCACCAGCGCCCGCGTGCCGCTGGGGGCCATGTTCATCCGCCGGAACAGCTCGACGCGCGGCGATTCCGTGGCGCGGCGCAGCGCCGCCAGCGTGTCCATCCCCGGCCGGTCGCGGTAGCGGTCGGCCGCCGCCACCACCCCGGTCGGCGACACCGCATGGTCGCGCGCCAGGCCCTCGAAGAAGGCCAGCCGCTCGGCGTCGGGCAGGGCGCGGTAGGCCTCGACGACCTCGCGCGCCAGGGCGGCGCCCGAGGCCTCGCCGCGGGTCGACAAAAGGTCGCTGCACAGCCGGTCGAGCCCCAGCCGCCGCGGCCGCACGCCGCGACCCCGCAGCAGCTCGCGGCCGGCATCGGCGATCGAGCTCCACAGGTTGGCCATCACCGACGCCATTGCCCACCTCCGGTCGAGCCGTCAGGCTAGCAAGCGCCGGCCTTCGCGGACAAGGCCGGGCGAGGCGACAGGCCGGGTCGACGCGAGGGTCACTCGGGCAGGCCGGCCCTGCGCAGGCCGTCGGCGAGAACGGCCAGATCCTGCGGGCGGCGGAGCAGCAGCCAATCGCCGAGGTTGGAGAGGCGCAGCGTCGGATCCAGGCTGCGCAGGTGGCGCATGGCGCGCTCGGCCTCGTCCGCATGCCCGGCGAGCGCCTGGCTGGCCGCGATGATGCCGGCCGTGAGCAGAAAGCCCGGCAGCTCCGCGAAGGCCCTCCGGGCCCACCGCGACGCCTCGTCGAGATGCCCCGCGAACAGGTGGGCCATCGCCATACCGGTCTGCATGCGGACCAGCTCGGGATCGAGCGGGCTCAGCCGCATGGCGCGCTCGAAGCGCGCGATGGCCTCCTCCGGCTCACCGAGCGAAATCCGCTGGAAGGCCCCGAGATACCAGGCGGCCGACAGGTTCGGATTGAGCACCAGGGCCCTGTCGAGCCAGGCGACGCAGCTGGAGAAGTCGCCGCCGAAATGACCGAGCGCATGGCCGCCCCTGGTGAGGGCCACGGCGTCGTCCCTGCCCAGCTCGACGGCGCGACGGGCCAGCCGGGCACCTTCGGCCGCCTCCGCCGCCGGGTCGGTCATCCAGCTGTTGATCTTGCGCCAGAAGCGGCACCACGCCGCCATCCCGTAGGCCGAGGCGAACTCGGGGTCGAGCTCGATCGCCCGGTGGAACAGCGGCACCGCCTCGTCGAGCGCCTCCCGCGTGCCGCGGTGGAAGCTCGCCATGCCGCGCAGGTAGTAGTCGTAGGCGTCGAGGCTGTCGGTCGGCTTGGACCTCGCGCGCTCGATCTCGGCCCGCTCCAGCTGCGGCGAGATCGCGCTGACGACGCTGGCCGCCACCTCGTCCTGCAGCGCGAAGATGTCGTCGAGCGTGCCCTCGAATCGCTCGGCCCAGCGGTGTGCCGCGCTGGTCGCGTCGATGAGCTGGGTGGTGATGCGCACGCGGCTCGCCGACCGGCGCACGCTGCCCTCGAGGGCGTAGCGCACCCCCAGCTCCCGGCCGACCTGCTTCAGATCCACCGCCCGGCCCTTGTAGGTGAAGCTGGAGTTGCGGGCGATGACGAACAGCCAGCCGATCCGCGACAGCGCCGAGATGATGTCCTCCACCACCCCGTCGGCGAAGTATTCCTGCTCCGGATCGCCGCTCAGGTTGAGGAACGGCAGCACCGCGATCGACGGCCGGTCGGGCAGCGACAGCGGCTGCGGCGCGGAGCCGGCATCGCCGCGTCCGGCCGGGGGCACCACCGCCGGCGGGCCGGCCTCGCTGACCTCGCCGACGAAGCGGAAGCCCTTGCGCGCCACCGTCCGCACCAGCCGCTGCTCCCGGCCGCTGTCGCCGATCGCCCTGCGGACGGCGTTGATGTGGCTGGTCAGCGTCGATTCCGACACGATGCGGCCGCCCCACACCGCCTCCAGCAGGTCGTCCTTGCCGACGACGCGCTCACGGTTGCGCACCAGGTGCACCAGCAGGTCGAAGACCTGCGGTGCCGTCACCACGGCCTCCGCCCGCCGGCTCAACTCCCGCCGGTCCGTATCGAGCACACAGTCTTCGAACACGAACCGCACGTTCGACGCTCCACGGGCCGCCCTCGCGCGCACGACGATCGACCGATAGCACGCCGGCTCACCACGGGCACGGGCCGCATGCGGCGTTCCTGGACGAACAATCAAGCCAAACTCGAGGCGCACTCGAGATACCGGCAAGGTCTTTCGGCCGGCTTGCAGGCATCCTCCGACCACATCGGCCGCGATCGACGCGGTCGCCATCGGAGCGGAGGACAGCATGATCGAGCGTCAGTCCGGCACGAGGATCGTGGTCATCGGCGGCAGCGGGCTCATCGGATCGAAGCTCGTCGATCGGCTGCGGCGGCGGGGTCACGAGGTGATCGCGGCCTCGCCCGCCTCGGGCGTCGACACCATCACCGGCGAAGGACTGGCGGACGTGCTGGCGGGGGCCCGGATCGTCGTCGACGTCGCGAACTCGCCTTCGTTCGAGGACCGGGCCGCCCTGCGGTTCTTCGAGACCTCCGGCCGCAACCTCCTGGCAGCCGAGGCCGCGGCCGGCGTCAGGCACCACGTGGCGCTGTCGGTCGTCGGCACCGAGCGCCTGCTGGAGAGCGGCTACTTCCGCGCCAAGCTGGCCCAGGAAGCCCTGATCAGGGCCTCGAGGATTCCCTACTCGATCCTGCGCGCGACGCAGTTCTTCGAGTTCGTCGGCGCCATCGCCGAGGCCGCCACGCAGGACGGGATCGCCCGCCTGTCGCCGGCCTTCATTCAGCCCGTGGCGTCCGACGACGTCGCGGCGACGCTGGCCGAGGTCACGCTCGCGGCACCGCTCGACGGAACGGTCGAGCTGGGCGGCCCCGACCTTTTCAGCCTCGACGAGTGCGTCCGGCAGCTCCTCGCGGCCAGGGGCGACACCCGCCAGGTCGTGGCGGACGTGCGCGCACGCTACTTCGGCGTGCAGCTGAACGATCGCTCCCTGGTTCCCGGCGGCGACGCGCGCATCGGAGGGACGCGCTTCGCCGACTGGCTCGACCAGTCGGTCCGCCGGGAGCAGCACGGCCAAGCGACGGTGTCCGCCGGAGCGGCCTGACCATCCGGATTCCCGCAGGTCCAGACATCCGCATCCCGAGCTGGAGCGCATCCATGTTCACGAGGCTTCTCTGCGCCGCCGCCATGGCGGCGATTTCCGCGACCGCGGCTTCGGCCCACGGCGTCGCCGACCACAAATCCACGGTGACCGTGGTGTTCGACCATCCGCTGCCGAATGTCCCGGGCAAGAGCATGAGGGGCGTGCTAGTCGAGTACGAGCCGGGCGGCTCCTCGGCCGCCCACACCCATCCCGACTCCGCCTTCATCTATGCGACGGTGCTGGAGGGTGCGGTCCGGAGCCAGGTCGGCGACGGGCCCGTGACGCTCTACCGGGCCGGCGAGGGCTTCCCCGAGCTACCCGGCGACCATCACGGCGTCAGCGAGAACGCCAGCGAGACCGAGCCCGCCCGGCTGCTCGCCGTGTTCGTCGTCGATACCGCCGAGACCAACCTCGTCATCGACGACGAGTAGGAAAGGGAGCGCCCGACCATGCTGTCGTTCCAATCGGCACCGGTCGCCGTCCGGCCGCGCATCGATGGCCTCGCGCTCCCCACCCACCCACGGGGCGCGACCTCGGCGATGCTGCGCAGGCTGCTGGTCCCGCAAGGCCAGCCGACGACGCTCGATCAGCGGATCGCCGAGGCCCTGGCCAAGGAGCGGCAGGTCAGCGGCCGCCTGGGGGCGCACGCGCTGACGCTGGCGTTCTGCGCCATCGCGGTCTGGTGCGCCCTGGTGCATCCCTGGCCCGGAGCCGTCTACTACCTGGGCATCGTCGCGGCATTCATCGGCCTCGCCTGGGCGTGGGGCCGCCGCGCCAGGCAGCCAGTTCCGTCCTGGCTGGTCCTGGCGTTCGTGCTGGCGAACGCCGCACTGCTCACGGTGACGCTCCTCGCCCCCAACCCGCTGGATCCGTCGTCCTTCCCCCGCCAGATGGCACTGCGTCCCCCGTCCTTCGCCTTCTTCCTGCTGCTGATCGCCTGGGCGACGTTCACGCTGTCGCCTTGGCTGGTGATCGGCGCCGGCCTGGTCGTGATCGCGACCTGGAGCCTGGGGGTCGGCGTCCTGGCGCTCCGGGCCGATACGATCCTCGGGTTCGGCCTGCCCCAGGGCACCACGGCAGCGGACTCCGTCGCGCGCTATCTGGCCCCCTACTTCGTCGATTCGGCTGCCTGGGCGTCGGGCACGTTCGTCGCCTGCCTGATCACCGGCATCCTGGCCGTCATCGTCGGCCGCATGAAGCGGCTGGTGCTGGTGCAGGCGCGGATCGAGCGCGCCCGCGCCAATCTCGCCCGCCACGTCTCGGCCAACCTCGTCGAGGATCTCGCCGCGGTCGACGAGCCGTTCGGTCCGATCCGGACGCAGGAGGTGGCGGTCCTGTTCGTCGACGTCGTCGGCTTCACCGGCCTGTGCGAGGGGATGGCGCCCGAGGCGGTGGTGACCATGCTGCGCGGCTTCCACGAGCGCATGGCGGACTGCGTATTCGAGCATGGCGGCACGCTCGACAAGTTCATGGGCGACAGCGTGATGGCGACCTTCGGCACGCCGCGCCCCGGTCCGCGCGACGCTGCCGACGCGCTCGCCTGCGCCCGGTCGATGCTGGAGCGGCTCGATCATTGGAACATGGCGAGACGGGCCGCCGGCGAGCCGACCCTGCGGGCGGGCATTGGCCTGCATTTCGGGCCAGTCGTGCTGGGCGACATCGGCGACAAGCGACGGGTGGAGTTCGCGGTCCTGGGCGACACGGTCAACACCGCCAGCCGCCTCGAGGCGCTGACCCGCAACCTGGACGTGTCGCTGGTGGCGAGCCAGGCGCTGATCGACCGCGTGCTGGTCCAGCTCGGCAAGGCCGCGATCCGTGACATGCGCCGGCGCGCCTCCGTGACCGTGCGCGGCCGCGTCCAGCCGATCGACGTGTGGACATTGTCCGGTGGCGCCAACCATCCGTCCCCGAGCCGGACGAGCCTGCGCCCGGTCCCGGCCGGTGCCGGGCTCGGCGAGCCGATGCTCGCCGGGGCATGAGCCCCGGCATCGGCAGGGAGATCGCGACGCGCCACGCCGCCGACGCTGCGCGGACCAGCCGCAGCAGACGGCCGTCGATGACGGCCAGGCCGGTGGCCCGGCGGGCGGAAAGGGCCGGCCCTAGCCGCCGATCATCACGGTAGGGCAGCCCAGGACGATGGCGCCGCCATGCGCGGTGCTGTCGCCCATTCGTGCGGCGGGGAGTCCGCCGATCGTCACGGTCGACGAGCCCTTGACGATGGTGTCCGGCGGACCGACGCAGGTGCAGGCGTCGCCGACGCGCGCCGCCGGCATACCGCCGATCAGCACGGTCGGCGCACCCGCCAGTATCGGGCCGCCGACATGCGGCACGACGCCCGTCACCATCGGACAGGTGTGCATGTCGCCGATACGTGCCGCGAGGCTCATGGCGGAGCGCCTTTCCGGAAGGGATGCCTATTCACAGTACAGGCAGACCCTTTGCGGACCATTGCCGTCGTTGTTGTTCGGGTGATGGACCCGGGCCACGCCGGGACGGGTGTTCGGCGAGCAGTCGGCGCAGACCAGCTGGCCGCAGCAGCGGCAGTGGTGCCGGCGATGGAACAGGGTGAAGGCATCGCCGCAGATCGAGCAGCTGTTCCGCGAGTTGTCGGGCGCCCACCCGCCGTGGCCGGGACCGTAGGGATTGTGGGCACCCCTGACGACGTGCTGGAGCGTGGCGTCGATGCGCTGCACATGGTCCGGGTGCAGCCCCGCCAGGTGAATCCGGTAGACATGGTTGACCGAGTATTCCGGCCGGCGGATCGTGATGACGGTGCTGCCCGGGAAGGCCTCGATGCCGTCATTGTGTCCCGGCGCGCCGCCGCCGTCGATCTTCAGCCACCAGTGGGTGTAGTTGGGCGCCCGGAGCTCGCCGCTGCGGTCCAGCCCGTCATCGTAGTACATGCAGAGCTGGTAGGGCGTGACGCCGGCGCTCCACGACAGACCGTTGGCCTCGATCGCCAGCTTGACGATGCCGTCGGTCACGGTGGCGAAGGCCGCCGTCGCGGGGCCCGAGACCGCCCGCGCGCCGGCAAAGGGTGCCCAGTCGGCCTGCAGCTGCTGCAGCCGGTGCAGGCGCGCCGGAACCTGGAAGGCGGGATCGAGATCCCCCTGGCCGATGAATCCGGCGACGAAGCTGAAGGCCGTGTCCGGGTTGACCGGGTTGGGGCCGAAGCCGGTGAGCGCCCAGTTCCAGCACGCCAGCGCCCCCGGGTTCTGCGGGGCGTAACCGCCGTTCGGCAGGAAGCGGAGCTTGCGCCGCGTGTGCGTCGAGAGAGTGGCCATGGGGGTTCCTGCGGGCTGTCCGGGGCTCAGTTGATCTTCACCATCGCACCCTTGACCTCGAGCACCGCACCGGCCTCGACCGAGCCCGAGGTGGCGCCCTTGAGCGCCATCGTCGTGCCGCCCTCGAGGGCGAGTGCCGTGCCGGCCTTGATCGAGACCGAGGTGCCGGCCTCCAGCGTCAGCGAGCCCGATGCCTTGATGGTGATGTTTCCCGTCACCTCGATGGTGAGGTTGCCGCCGACCTTGTGGGTGTGGTCGGCCTCGCTGGTATGGGTCTCGGCACCGGTGACCTTGACCGTCCGGGTGCCGGCCACGGTGAGCGTCTCGTTGCCGGTGGCGACGGTGACGTCGCGATTGCCCTTGCTCACCTCGATGGTGTCGTCGGCCTCGCCGACCGTCACCTTGCGGGCATTGCCGACCGCGATCGTGAGGTCCTTCTGGGCCTTGAGCCAGACCTCCTCCTCGCCGGCCTTGTCCTCGAAGCGCAGCTCGTTGAAGCCGTCGCCGCCCGGCGACGAGCTGGTCTTCAGCGTGGTCCGCGTCTGGGCATCGGGCAGCGCGTAGGGCGGGGCGTTGGTGCCGTTGTAGACGCAGCCGGTCACCAGCGGCCGGTCGGGATCGCCGTCGAGGAAGCTGACCACCACCTCCTGCCCGATCCGCGGCAGCACGAAGGCGCCCCATCCCGGCCCCGCCCAGGCCTGCGCGACCCGCACCCAGCAGGAGCTGTTCTCGTCCTTGGCGCCGAGCTGGTCCCAGTGGAACTGCAGCTTGATGCGGCCATGCGCGTCGGTCCACAGCTCCTCGCCTGCGGCCCCCACCACCAGTGCGGTCTGTGAGCCGGGGATCCTCGGCCGTGGCGTGCGCCGTTCCGGCCGGAACGGCGTCGATTCCGGCATGGCCACGAACGCGCTGTCGAACCGGCCGAGCCCGGCATGCAGCCGTACCGACCGCAGCAGCCAAGCCTGGTCGAGCGCCGCCTGCGGGTGGCCCTCGAGGGTGAAGCGGGCGCCGGCGACGAAGGCGCGCACCGTGCCGGTGCCGCACAAGTGCAGGGCGGGCGCCTCCAGCTCGGCCAGCCTGCGCGAGGCCCTGGCATCGCCCGCGTCCTTCGAGGCATGGCCGCCGGGATAGTCGTAGACGCGGCGCGCAGCACCGCCCGCCGCCGCCTTCAGCTCGGCCGACGGTGTTGCGAAGGCATAGTCCTCGAGCTGGACGCCATCGCTCACCAGCGCCTGCTCGGCACGCGCCTCCTCGATGCGCCGGCCGCAGAGCCAGGCTTGCGGGTCGGACTTGGGCGCGAACGGCACCGAGGAGGCACCGTCGCACACCGGATGGCCGCTCACATCGTCGGCCAGCACGAGCGTGTGGGCGGCGGCGGCGTGCTCGAAGAAGTAGGCGATGCCGGCGTCCTCGAGCAGCCGGCTGACGAAGTCGAGGGTGGTCTCGTTGTACTGGACGCAATAGTCGAGCGGCGCATAGCTGGCCGTCAGGCGGTCGGCGACGTCGACGACGCCGCGTTCCTGGAGCAGCAGCTTGACGATCTCGGGCACGCTCTTGGCCTGGAAGATCCGGCAATCGCTGGAGAGCGACAGCTCCCAGAGCCTGGGCCTCAGCTCGGCGACGCAATGCCGTGCCGACTGGCTCACCCGGGTGAGGCAGCCATGCACCGTCCGCCCGTCGCCGTCGTCGCCGGCGAGCGTCACGCAGGCGGTGGTACCCACGAGCGACATGGCGTCGACGTCGTCGGCGACCGCGGTCATCGTCAGGACGTAGCGGAACGGTGCCGACAGGTGCTCCTCGCCCTCGACCGCCTCCAGCAGCAGCCGGTCGGCTCCGAGCGAGGTCGTGACCCGGAGCGAGCTCTGTGCGCGGGTCGGCGTCGCGTCGCTCACGGGCTGAGCTCGAATTCGAGCTCGCCGTCGCCGCCGACCGCGACATGGGCCGCCGCGAGCGACTGGCCCTCGGCGATCCGGTCCAGCATCCGTCCCGCCAGGCCTGGCAGCAGGGTCTGCGTCAGGATCGCATCGATTGCGCGGGCGCCGCTCTCGGTCTCGACCGCCCGCGCCCGCACGGTGCGCACGAGGCTCGGATCCCAGCTGAGCGCGGCGCGGTGGGACGATTCGAACCGCTGCTGTATCTGCGCGAGCTTCAGGTCCACCACGGCATCGAGCTCGGCCTCGCCGAGCGCCAGGAACGGCACCGTCACGACCCGACCGAGGAAGGCGGCCGGGAAGTGCCGCGACAAGGCCGAGCGAAGGGCCTGGGCGATGGCCGCGGGATCGACGGCGCGGCCGCGGGCCGCCTCGAGAATCTCGGAGCCGACGTTCGATGTCAGCAGGATGACGGTGTTGGTGAAGTCGACGATCTGGCCGTCGCTGTCCTCGAGCATGCCCTTGTCGAACACCTGGTAGAACAGCTCGACGACGTCGGCATGGGCCTTCTCGATCTCGTCGAGCAGCACCACCGAATAGGGCCGCCGGCGCACGGCCTCGGTCAGCACGCCGCCCTTGCCGTGGCCGACATAGCCCGGCGGCGCGCCCTTGAGCTGCGAGACCGAGTGCGGCTCCTGATATTCGGACATGTTGACGGTGACGAGCGCTGCCGGGCCGCCGAACAGCAGGTCGGCGAGCGCCAGCGCGGTCTCGGTCTTGCCGACGCCGCTCGGCCCTGTGAGCAGGAACACCCCGGTCGGCTTGCCGGGCTCGCCCAGCCCGGCGAAGTAGGTCTGGATGCGGCGGGAGATGGTGTCGAGGGCGAGATCCTGCCCGACGATGCGCTCGGCCATGGCGCCGCGCAGGCGGCGGGCGCCGGCGGCACCCTCGGCCAGCATCCGCCCGGTGGGGATGCCCGTCCAGGCGGACACGACCTCGGCGACGGTGCGCCCGTCGACCGCCAGCGGCACGAGGCGCTCGACGTCGTGCAGCACCTCGAGCTCCAGCCGCACGCCGCCGAGCTCGTGGCGCAGGCGCGGCGCCTCGGCCTCGCCCGCCGCCAGCAGCCGCTGCTCGATCTCGCGGATGCGGCCGACGGTCTCCCGCTCCTGCTGCCACATGCTGGCCAGCCGGCCATGGCGCTCCTCGGTGAGCGCGCGCGCATCGCGCAGCTGCTCCAGGCGCTCCTCGTGGTCGGAACCGAGGCGGGCCTCGGTCTCCAGCCCCCGGATCTCCTGGTCGAGGTCGGCGCGGCGATGGGCCAGGTCCTCCAGCGCCGCCGGGGCGTGGGTCTGGCTCATCGCCACGCGCGCGGCCGCCGTGTCGAGCACGCTGACCGCCTTGTCGGGCAGCTGGCGCCCGCTGATGTAGCGCTGCGACAGCCGGACCGCCTCGGCGATTCCGTCCTCGAGGATGCGCACGCCGTGGTGCGCCTCCAGGCGGGCGGCGACGCCGCGCAGCATCGAGATCGCCTGCGCCGTCGACGGCTCCGCCACCTTGACCGGCTGGAAGCGGCGCGCCAGCGCCGGGTCCTTCTCGATGTGGCGCTTGTACTCGCCCCAGGTGGTGGCCGCGATGGTGCGCAGCGAGCCACGCGCCAGCGCCGGCTTCAGGAGGTTGGCGGCGTCGCCCTGTCCGGGCTGGCCACCTGCGCCGATCAGCGTGTGGGCCTCGTCGATGAACAGGATCACCGGCTTGGGCGACGCCGCGACCTCGTCGATGACACCGCGCAGCCGGTGCTCGAACTCGCCCTTGATGCCGGCCCCCGCCTGCAGGAGCCCGAGGTCGAGGACGCGGACCGCGACGCCGCGCAGCGGCGGCGGCACGTCGCCGCCGACGACCTTGATCGCGAACCCCTCGACGATCGCCGTCTTGCCGACACCCGCATCGCCCACCAGGATCGGATTGTTCTGGCGCCGGCGCAGCAGCACGTCGACGACCTGGCGGATCTCCGGCTCGCGGCCGCTGACCGGGTCGAGGCGGCCCGCCGACGCCTCCGCGGTGAGGTCGACCGTGTAGGCGTCGAGTGCCGGTGTCGCCCGGCCCGGGCGCGCGGTGCCACCCGCGCCGTCGTCCTCGGCGCTGTCCCGCATGATCGCGGCGAGATCGTCCCGCAGTCGGGCGCGCGGCACGCCGGCGAGCGACGGTGCCGCGGCGACGACGAGGCCGCGCAGGCTCTCGTCGTCGAGCAGCGCCTTCAGCAGCGCGCCCGAGCGGACCGTCGCGAGCCCGAGCTCGAGCGACGTCACCGACCATGCGGCGGTCAACGCCTCGATGACGCGGCGGGACAGGGCGGGTGTCCGCGCATTGCCGCGCCGCAGGCCCTCGAGCGCCCGCGCGAGCTCGCCCTGGACCCGGGCGGGATCGACGCCGTAGGCCCGCAGCGCCCGCGCCAGGTCGGCATCGGGCATCTCGACCAGCTCCACGAGCAGGTGCTCGAGCTCGATGTCGAAATGCGTCTGCCGCAGGCAGCGCTCGGCGGCCCGCTCGAGGGCGCCGCGGCACAACGGATGGAGCCGGCCGACCAGCGACTTCAGCTCGATCATCCGAGTCCCCCTTCCGGCAGCCCGAGGCGAGCCGGCGCCGGCGAGCGCGAGGTGCCCAGCCACGTGGTCCAGCCGAGCCGCGGGGCGCTGCGGCCCAGCCGGGTCGCTTTCGCCGCATCGGCCGCCGGCAGCAGCACCAGCTCGATCGCGAAGACGCGGTCGAGCGCGAAGGCCAGCAGGACGCGGAGCTGCGACCAGCCGACCCCGCCCGGCAGGAGCCCGGCGAAGCTGCCGCTCCGCAGCGGCCCCATCGTCACCCGCAGCCCGGCCGCCTGATCCCAGAAGCGGCGGCCGAGCAGGGCGCCGTTGCCGAGCTGGCAGTTCCTGCCCGCGCGGCCCAGCACCGTCGCCTGGTCCTCGTCCAGCGGCAGCCAGCGGCCGCGGAAGGGTGTGATCCGCACCGGCACGCCGAAGTGATGGACGAGCAGGCGCTCGACGGCGTGCAGGCCGAGCGGCCGCCGCGCCAGCACGCCGGCGAGAAACGGCAGGCCGCGATCGAGCCTCTGCATCCGCTCGGTGCGGCGGAGGCCGGGCGTCTCCAGTCCCAGCAGCGCGAACAGCCATGCGGCGAGGCGCGTGGCATCGGGCGCCAGTGCCTCGGCCGCCGGCCGCGTGCGGCGGCGGAGCTGGACCAGGAGACCGAT
The DNA here is from genome assembly GCA_035326425.1 of Geminicoccus sp. Classification (GTDB taxonomy): domain Bacteria; phylum Pseudomonadota; class Alphaproteobacteria; order Geminicoccales; family Geminicoccaceae; genus CALKJU01. The sequence goes on from DAOLFG010000004.1 coordinate 39,324, forward strand.
CAGCCGATGGTTGAAGAGGTCGAGGAAGTCGCGGCCCGCCATGTCCTTGCGCCGTGCCGCGACGGCGACCGCCTCGGCCAGCGGGCGGGGCAGCGGGCCGAACGCCCCCGCCAGCGCCAGGAAGTTGGCGGTCAGCTCGGCCGGCGCTCCTGCCCCGCTCGGCAGCTCGAGACGGTCGATGTCGCTCGCCGGGAAGGAGCTGCCGAGCGAGCCGCGGTAGCGCACGGCACCCGGGCGGCCCGCCATGGTCTCCAGCAGGCGGATGGCCTGCAGCGCCTCGAAGCGCTGCGGCTCCTCCCGCAGGAGATCGCTCAGACTACGGGCGCCGCGCCAGCCTGCGGTGGCCATGAGGTCCGGCCGCGCCGGCGGCTCTCGACGACGAGTTGGGTGAACGAGCTCGCCGCGGCATGGAGTGCCAGGAACCGGCTGAGCACCGCGCCGAGCAGCCAGGGGCTGGCGCCGACGAAGCGGTCCTCGTCGACCCGCAGCGTGATCTCGATTCCGCGGCACAGCCCGCGCCAGGCATCGGTGCCGATGCGCCGGACGATGCGGCGCGCGTCGAGCCCGGTCAGCCCGGCGATCTGGCTGCCGGCATCCTCGCCCCGCGTGCCGCCATGCAGCCGCAGAATCTCCTTGAGCGCCTCCAGCCCCTCGGCTCCGGACAGGGACAGGTGATTGAGCGACAGCTGCGACACGAGATGCCACAGATGGGCACCGCCCATGACGGGCGGTTGCTGCGGGGTCGGCCGGGTCAGGCAGATCACCGCCGCCACCGGCGCATCGATCTCGGTCTGCAGGCGCGCGCCGGCCGGAATCTGCTCGGCGAGGCCGCGATTGGTGCAGAGCAGGTTGGCGAACAGGGCTTCCGCCGGCGGCCTGGCCGGCGCCAGCGCCTGGTCGACGAAGGTGAGGAGCACGTCCGTTCCGGGCGCATCCGGCAGCACGGTGGGCTCGCGCCGAGCACTCCAGAACGCCGTGCCCGGCCGCTCGAAATCCTCGTGGGTGAACGAGAAGTAGGGGCGCACCGGCCGGCTGCCCTCGCCGGCGGAGGTGCCGGCCACCGATTCGATCGAATGGATCTCGCAGGTCCGGGGATTTCGCGCGTCGGGCTCCAGGCGATGCTCGAGGCGCGTGAGGTCGAGGCGGATCGGCTCGCTCACGCGCCGGAACAGGTTGACCATCGGCGTGCAGCCGAGGCGCATGCTGTCGCGGTCGACGACGAGATCGTCGTCGGGAGCGGCATCGAGCAGGAAGAGGAGATCGACGGTCCGGCCGACACCCAGTCCCGGGCCGTCGCCCAGGCCCGCCACGTCCACGAACAGGAACTTCTCCGGGAAGGCGAAGTACTCCTGCAGCAGCCGGTGGCCCTCGTGGGCGTGCGCCGGCTGCGGCAGCAGCGCCTCGTCGGAGTCGAATCCCACCTGCCGGACCGAACCCGGCGGCAGGACGCGCAGGACACGGCCGGTCTCGGGATCCGCGACCATCACCGACCGCAGGCGGTGGATCAGGAGCTCGTACAGCCCCGTCCCGCTGCCGCGGGGGCCGTGCAGGAAGAAGCGCAGCATCGGCGGGCGAAACTCGGCGAGCTGCCGATTGCCGAGGCAGGCGAGGCGCAGCCGGAGCACGGCGGCGATGTCGCCGGCGTCCGCCGTCGCCTCCAATGCGATCGGCGGCAGCAGCTCGACCGCCTCGACCCCGATCGGCCACAACGCCACCGGCAGGCCCGTGCGGAACCGCGCCACGGGACCGTCCCTGCCCTCGGCCTGAGCGAACAGGGTGGTGCCGGCCGGTACGGTCAGGCCGCCGAGGGAGCGCGCCTGGCGCGGGTCCGGTGCGAACGCCGCGATCGCCATCGACGGCACCGGCGCCACCAGCCCCGGCTGCACGATCTCCAGGAGGGACCGGGCGATCTCGGGCGACTGCGCGTCGTGCAGGCGCTGCAGGCGTGCGGTCAGGAAGGCGAAGGATTCGATCAGCCGCTCGACATGCGGATCGGCCGAGCCGGTGCCGTCGAGGGCAAGGCGCCCGGCGACCTGCGGGTAGCGGCGGGCAAAGGCCGCACCGGCGCCGCGCAGATAGGCCAGCTCGCCGAGATAATGCGGCAGCAGCTCCTCTGTCGGCTCAACCCGCATGGGTAACGGTCGCCTCGCCGGTGAGCGCCAGCTCGAAGCTCAGCCGCATGGCGGTGGTCCCCCGCCCGACGCTGCCCGTGATCCGCGCCGCCAGGGCATCGGCGCGCTCGGGCACGCGCTCGATCGCCACCGAGGGCGACCGCAGCCGCGGCTCCCAGAGCTCGATCGCGCGCGTGAGGTGACGGACGAGCCGTGCGCGCGCATCCGCATCGGCCGCCGGAAACAGCGACAGGTCGGGGATGCCGTAGTCCATCACCGTCGCCGTCCGGCGCTCCAGCACGCCGACCTCGGCCGGCGTGCGGGTATTGAACAGCCGCTCCAGCTCGCGGGCGATCGACTGCGCCGCCGTGGTCGGCCGGTCCGGCGCCGCCGACGGATCGGCGGACGCCAGACGGTCGAACAGCAGATCGGCCGGCTCGGCGCCGGGCCGCGGCCCGGTCACGGCGGCGCTCAGGCCACTTCCTGGGTGATCAGGTCGTGCGACACCGGCTGGACGCCGTCGCCGGTGCCGTCGGCCTCCTTCTGCGGGATGTAGCTGTACTGGACCTTGCCGTAGCTCAGGCTGATGTTCTCGACCGGCAGGTCGCCGGCGCCGCCGCTGATCGAGATGTTGGAGACGATCACCTTGTCGAGGGCGACCTCCAGATACTTCACCGGCGTGTTGTCGCCGTTGGAACGGTAGGCACAGAGCGTCGCCTTGCCGATCTGCTTGCCGTTCCAGCACATCTTGAGCAGGTCGTCGGTCGACGAATCGATGTACTTGGTGAAGCTGAAATCCGAGTGGTTGGCCTTCTCGACCGTGCCGCCGCCCGCCGAGCTGCGCGTCGGCGAGGTCGGCTGGTTGAAGCCGTGGCTCCAGGACAGGACCTGGATCTCGTTGGCGTGGCTGCTCGCCGTCGCCTCGCCCTCGATCCCCGGCTCCTCGAACTTGATGAAGATGTTCTGGGACATGCTGATTTCCTAAGCTTCTGGCCGTGCAGGGGATGCCGGGATCACGCCGCCGCCGGCGGCGGCAGCTCGGCGACGAGGCGGATCGAGGCCGTCAGCTCCTCGAGCTGGAAGTGCGGCCGCAGGAACACCACGGCGTTGTAGGCCCCCGGCTTGCCCGGCACGTCGGTGACGTCGACACGCGCCTCGCGCAGCGGGTACTTCGCCTTGAGCGTCTGGCCGGCGTCGTCCTTGCCGAGCACGTAGTCGAGGATCCAGGTGTTCAGGAACTGCTGCACGTTCTCCTTGGTCATGAAGCTGCCGACCTTGTCGCGCATGATGACCTTGACGTAGTGCGCGAAGCGCGACGCGTTGAGGATGTAGGGCAGCATCGCCGAGATGCGGGCGTTCGAGTTGGCCGCCGAGGTGTTGTAGAGACGCGGCTTGTTGGTGGTCTGGCCGCCGAAGAACGCGGCGTAGTCGGTGTTCTTGCAGTGGACCAGGCTGATGAAGCCGAGGTCGTTCAGCTCCTTCTCGCGCCGATCGGTGATCGCGATCTCGGTCGGGCACTTGAGCGCGATGTCGCCCTCGTCGGTGAGGAAGGTGTGGGTGGGCAGGCCCTCGACCTTGCCGCCACCCTCGACGCCGCGGATCGCCGCCGTCCAGCCGTGCTTGGCGAACGCCGAGGTGATCCGCTCCGCCAGCACCCAGCTCGGGTTGCCCCAGAGGTAGCGGGCGTGATCGGTGCCGTCGACGTCCTCGACGAAGCCCATGCCTTCGACCGGCACCGTCTTCGGTCCATAGGGAAGGCGGAGCAGGACGCGCGGCAGGACGAGGCTGACGTAGCGGCTGTCCTCGCTCTCGCGGAACGAGCGCCAGCGGATCAGCTCGGCACTCTCGAAGATCTTGGACAGGTCGCGCGGCACGCCGATCTCGGTGAAGCTCGCCATGTCGAGCAGCTTGGGGCTGGCGGCGGCGATGAACGGCGCGTGCGCCGCCGCGGCGACGTGCGAGATCTTGTCGAGCAGGGCGATGTCCTGGGGGTGGCGACCGAAATCGTAGTCGCCGATCAGCACGCTGTAGGGATAGCCGCCGAAGGTGCCGTATTCCTCCTCGTAGATCTTCTTGAACAGCGCACTCTGGTCGAACTCGACCGCCTTCTCCAGGTCCTTCAGCAGCTCGGCCTTGGTGATGTTGAGCAGGCGGAGCTTGAGCAGCGGCCCGGTCTCCGTGTGCATGACCAGGTAGTGCAGGCCACGCCACGAGGCTTCCAGCGCCTGGAACTCGGGATGGTGGAGAATCTCGTTGAGCTGGCCGCTGATCAGGTCGTCGATCTGCGCGATGCGGTCGTTGATCAGCGCCACCACGTCGTTGGCGACGGTGCTGCTGCCTTCGGCCAGGACCTCGTTGACGAACTCGCCGACGAGATCGCGAGCATAGGCCTGCTGCATCTCGTCCCTGGCGAGCTTGCCCTCGACGAGGATGCGGTCGAGCAGGCTCGCGGGCACGGTGCTAGCGGCGGCCGGCTCGGCCGCGGATTCGGTTGCCATCTCTGCCTCCAGGGTGTCTCGGATGCCGCCGTCGGGCGGCGTCGCGTCCTATTTCTTGTCGGCGCCGTCGGCGGCAGGGCCGGCCAGCTGCTCGCGCAGCTCGCCCCGGGCCTCGGTGCTCTCGACGACCTCGCGCAGCAGCGCGTCCAGCTCGTCGTTGCCGTCGAGCTTGGTCAGCAGGTCGCGCAGGCGCTGGCGGGCCTCGAACAGCCGGTTGAGCGCCGGCACCTGCTTGACGATCGCCACCGGCTCGAAATCGTCGGAATGGCGGAAGCTCAGCTCGACGTTCAGCTGCTCGCCGGCATCGGGCTTGAGCTTGTTGGGGACGCGCAGCGCCAGCCGAGGCTTGGCCGAGGCCAGCACGTCGTTGAAGTTGTCGCGGTCGATCTCGGTGAACTTGCGGTCCTTGACCTTCGGCAGCGGTGCTGCCGGCTTGCCGGAGAGATCGGCCAGGATGCCGACGATGAACGGCAGCTCCTTCTTCTCGATCGCTCCGCCGATCTCGACATCGTAGGTTATCTGCACCCGAGGCGGCCGGACCCGGCTCAGGACATGCTGCGTGCTTTCGGCCAACGTCGCTGCTCCCGCCTTCAAGGCTCGCCTCGCGCCCGCGCGGGGTCCAAGCCGATTGCCTTTTAGTTGATCACCTGACTTTTTTATCGCGTACTGGTTGAGTTTTCAACCGGGGATTCGCGGTATCGGCGATCGGTGGTCCCGTCCGCCGCCTGTTCGAACAGGCCCAGCAGCTCGAACAGCGCCGGAGCATCGCGCCGGCCATTGCTGATCGTCAGGACGAGCTGGTCGAGCGGCATCGCGCCCCATTCCAGCGCATGGCGGAGCAGCGTCACGACAGGGCTGTGCGGCTCGTTCTCGGCGAGGAACGCCGCGACCTCCGCGAGCCGCCCGTAGGCGTCCTCGCGCGTGGCTATCGCCGACGGCGGCGGGGCGTCATGGGCGGCGGGGACCGGCCGCCGAGGCACCGGTGCCGCCCGCAGCGCCACGCCCACCAGGCGGCTGGTGGCCTCGACCAGGCGACTAGGCCTGCCCCGCAGCGCCGTCGCCACCAGCCCGCCGATGTCCTGGAGCACGCCGCGCACGGCACCGAGGCCCGGGGCCTCGCGGCCGAGGTGGCGGTCGAGCAGGCGTTCGAGCGTCACGATCTCCGCGGTGCCCGCCTCGATCGCCGCCAGGATCGCGCGCAGATCGCCATCCGGCGTCGCCGCCAGCTCGGCCGCGAAGGAGGCCGAGGTCACGGCACCACCGGCCTCCGCCTTCTCGGCCGCCTTGGGCTCGCGCGTTCGGATCGTGTCGAGACGCTGCGCCCGCTCGTGGTCGGCGAGGGAATAGGGCCGCTCTTCCGGCCCGGCGGTGATCGGCACCTGGCTGAGCACGGCCGGCAGCCGCTCGTTCAACCAGACGAGCGGGGCGATGCGGGCAGCCGGGTCGCCATCCTCGAAGGCCGGGTGCAGGTCGTCCCAGAACCGGTCGCACAGCTCCCGCAGCAGCCCCATGCCGGGCACCAGGCCGCGAAAGCCGCGCCGATGCACGAAGGCCTCGGCGACCCAGGCCGCGACCTGGAGATCCTTGGAGCGCTTGCGCAACGTCTCCACGCCCAGCGCCTCGACGGCGGCCCAGTCGGCGCGCTTCGGCTCGTGGCGCCAGACCCCTTGCGGCAAGGCCGGATCGTCGGCGCGGCGCGCCTCGCGGATCCGGTCGTGGTCGCCCTCGTAGCGCACGTCGAGCCCGGCGGGGGACGCCCCGGCTATCGGCGCCAGCAGGGATACGATGTCGAAGGGCTCGTCGCGGGCCATGCCTACGGGCCGGCGGCCGGCGCCAGGCCCAACCGCCTCGGAAAGACCGGGCCCGGCGCCGCGCTCAGCATGGAGGCGACGTCGGGCGCCGCCGCCGGGAAGCGCGGCGCCAGCAGCAGGCTGCGGCGCACGGGCTCGCCGGGCATGCCGGTGAGCGCCGTCAGCCGCAGCCGCAGGAAGACGAGGGCCTGGTCCAGGCCGGCCGGCCCGCCCGGCGCCGCGTCGGGATTCGGTGCCAGCGGCACGCTGAACGCCAGGGTGCTGAACGCTGCACCGTCGTCGATCGCCGGCCTGGTGTGGACGCGCAGCAGGCTGAGCAGGGCCCACGCATCCCTGTACTCGAACACCGCGGCCGACCCCTCCTGCCTCGGCATTCCGCCGGCGCCGGCCACCGGCAGGGAGGGAGCGTTGCGTGCCCAGCGCAGGACCACGCGCACGGGCTGCCCGGCGGCCCATGCCAACGGCCCGCCGCCAGAGAGCGAGGAGAGCCGCCCGGCCGGTGTCTCGATCGACCATTCCAGGATCTGGTTGCCACCCCGATCGAGCGACGGCTCGGCGCGGAACTCGGCGTCCATCTCGTAGCTCAGCGATGCCGGGACGGGCGGATCGACCAGCGGCGCCAGGGCGGCTCGCGCTGCCCCGAGATCAGCCAGGAACGCGTACGCCGCGTCGGGCACATCCGGCGGCATCGCACCCTCCAGCAGGGCGGCAACCGCGACGCGCTCCGCGTCGTGGTCGCGGAAGAACCGGCGAACGTCGTCCGGCGTCCCCCGCGGTGCCGCCGCAGCCTCGGCGCCGATCCCGGTGAACGGAAAACGGCCGGCGAGCACGGCATTGAAGGCGCCCGCGAGCTGCCCGTAGCGGCTGGCGGCGACCTCGGACGCCAGCGTCTCGCAGCGGACGGCCACCGCATCCCGCAGGTCCTGGAGCTGGTCCGCGAAATAGTCCCACGTCTCCACGAAGCCTGTCTGGTCGATGCCGCAGCCGGTCGGCGTGATGGCCTCGAGGTCGGTGGTGAGGAACCGCTCGAGCATCGACAGCGAGCTGGAAGGATCGTTGCGACGGAATCGATCGATCGCCTTCAGCGTCTCGCCCCAGCGCGCGACGCGCTCCTCGTCCTCGACATCCAGCCCGGACAGCGATTGGCCCAGCACGCCGAGGAGCGGCTCGGCATACTCCTCGGCCAGGCGCTCGACGAAGGCTCGCCGGCCCGGCAGGCTCGCCGCCAGGGCGGCCGGGCTGGCGGCACCGTAGGCGGCGAGCCGCAGCGGCCGACCGCCGTCCCAGCTGCCCAGGCCGGGATCGAGCATGGCGTAGGGCGCGCCACGATCGAGGGCCTCGTCGGTCTCGGCCAGCAGGCGCCGTGCCTGGTCGACGATGATCTGGTGAAGGGCGGCGGCGCGATCGCGCAGCCCGGCCAGCTCCAGGGTCTGGCCGAGCCCGGTCAGCAGCGGCTCGGCGGCCACGAACGCGCGCACCTCGCGCTGCAGGCCGCGATCGGCCGACCATCCGGTGGCGGAATCCGTGGCCTGGGCCCGGCTGAGCGCCACCTCCACCATGGATGCGAGTGCCGGGGATCCCGCCCGCCTGGCGAGGGCGACGAGCGGCGGCGGCAGGCCCGCCAGATCGCGAGTGTCGGCGAGCAGGCTTCCCTCGGCCGCCGTCGCCAGCTCGCGGAGCTGGGCGACGTCCCAGATCAGCCGCTCGCCGGCGCGGGCGGGCCGCGCGGCGGCGAGATACTTGCCCTCGCGGAGCAGGGGCTGATCCAGATAGGCGGCCAGTGCCGTGCGCGCGCGCGCCAGCGACGGCGCGAGCTCCAGCCGCTGCTCGACCTCGACCAGGCTCGGCGAAACGCCGAAGACCGGTGTCGCCAGCAGCCGTTCGCGCGCAGCGGCGCGTTCCGCCAGCGCCGCGACGCGCAGCTGCTCGATCAGCCGCCCCGATTCGAGCGGCGGTCCCCATGCCGTGGCGACGTCGCGGATCCCGACGAGCACACCTTCGAGGGCACCATCCAGATCCGCGGCACCAGCCAGGAGCCAGACGCTCTCCGGTTGGGACAGGCTCCGCGCCAGCCGGTCGAGATCGGCGGCAGCCCCTTGCAGCCGCGCCAGCGCATCGGCGTCGCCGGCCGGCTCCGCCGTCACGCGGTCGACGGCGCGCGTCACCGCGGCGTTGCGATAGTGCGCCTCGACCAGGGCGATCCACCCGTCGGTCAGCGATTGCCCGACCCGCTGCGCCAGTGCCGCGCGATCGATCGGCGGCGGGGCCGTATCGGCCAGGGCGTCCTGGTACAGCCGATAGTGGCTGTTGAACTGCGTCGGCATGCCGACGCCCAGCGCGTAGCCGGACACGCCGGCGAGCGCCTGCACGCGGAACTCGCCCAGCTGCTCGTACCGGCGGAGGTTGACCTCGTGCTCGAGCAGCCGGCGCGTCGCATCGCCGAACGAGGCGACCGTCACATCGGCCCCCGCCCGGTCGATGCTGCCGAGAATCTCGTCCAGCTTCGCGAGCAGGCGCTCGTTGATGGCCTGCAGGACCACCACATCGTAGCCGACGGCGATGGCCCGCTCGATCCGGTCGTCCGCGCCGCTCAGCAGCGAGGTGGGCGCCTTGATCGTCTGGGTGCTGCTGATGCTGACATTGCTCATCCGGTGGAGCAGGTTGCCGGCCGCCACCGCCTCGACGTCGTGCAGCCCCGCCCCGCTGCCGGCGGCCGCCTGCTCGACCCGGCTCACCTCGCTCTCGACCGTCTGCAGCAGGAGGGTGACGCTCTCGACGCCGGCCGACCTCGCCGCCAGGCGGACGAGCCCGAACGCGCCGAGCAGGACCAGTGCGGCCAGCGCGCCTTGAGCCAGGCGGATCCGGCGGCGGCGCAGGCCGAGCGCGCCGCGCGCCGGCTCGGCGAGGAAGCGCTCGGCGAAGATCTTGCGCTCGAACAGCCCGCGCACGAAGGCGGGCGAGCCGTCGGCACAGTCCCCGGCGACGAAGCAGCCGCGAAAGAACACGCCGTCATGATAGGCGGAGGGCCGGAGCCACGGCGACAGCAGCGAAGCGAGCGGCGTGGCCAGCTGCTCCAGCTCGCCCGGAAAGAGGAGGAGGCCGTCGACGAGATCCGGATCGGCCCCACGCATGAGCAGCGGCAGCTGCAGGCCGCCCAGCCGCGCCGCCAGGGCCCGCAGCGCCTCGTCGATGTATTCGAGCGCCGGAGCGTCGCCGGCCTGCGGCGCCGGCCAGCCCAGGAGGCCGTCGCGCGCGGCGTCCGGCACCGCCTGTGTCCAGGCGGAGAACCCGCGCAGCGATTCGGCGCCGGTCAGGATCAGGTAGACCGGAACGCGAAAGCCGGTGCGGCGCTGCAGCGCCCAGAACAGCTCGTGCAGCTGCTCGCCGCGCGCCGCCAGCTGCGCCGGCGTCAGCCTCGTCGGCCCCACCAGATCGGCGGCGGCGATCGCCACCGCGACGCCATCCAGGGGCCGCTCCGGCCGCTCGATCGCCAGCGAGTGCAGGAACGAGCGCCATCGCGAGCGCCAGTCCGGCCGCTCGAGCAGATCCTCCGGCATGTCGAGGAGAAGACCGTCCCGGCAGGTACGCACCGACAGGTCGGCCAGCCGCGGCTGCTCGGGATCGTCGGCGCCGCCCGCCAATGCCAGGCCCGAGGCCAGCGAGCCGACGCGGCTGCCCGGAAACCCGACCACCAGGACCCACGGCACGTCGTAGGCCGCGTCGGCGGCGCCGGTCAGGGCGGCGGTTCGCGCCACGGTCCGGCCGACGTCCTGCCTGAGCCGGCGCAGCAGCGGGCGATCGAGCCCGTCCCCGGCCGGCGGATCGCCGTCGGAAGCCCTCGGCCGGCTCCGGTGCGCGTAGACGAGCAGCCCGACGATCAGCGCGGCGATCGCGATCCCCAGCAGCACGACCACCAGGGGCAGGAGCGATGGCATGGTCGCTGCCGGCATCTCGGTCGGCCTACTCGCCGATCCGCGGACGCGAGATGATCTTCTCGGCCAGCGTCAGCGCGTCGTCGACGCTCTCGCGCCACACCAGGTGAGCGGCACCGATGTAGAGCGCCACGGCCGCGGCCAGCGCCGCCAGCCAGGGGCGCAGCGCCGGCAGCCTTCGCAGCGCGGCGCCGGTCGGCACCGGCTGGTCGGCCGCGGCCAGGGCCGGCCGCCAGTGCACGTCGCGGAGCCATGGCTGCTCGTGCAGCCTCTCGAACAGGCGGACGCAGAGCGCCTGGATCTCGCCGCCGTCGTCGGTATCCCGGAACCGGCCGCGAAAGCCCGCCAACAGCGCCAGCAGGAGCGTGACCGCCAGGTCGGGGCGGCCGGCCAGCCGACCGTCGGCCGCCGCCCGCGCCAGCTCGAAGACGCGCTCGCCCGCCACGCGGGTGCCGTAGAGCGCGTCCTCCAGGAGCATCGGCGCCCATGCGTCGCGCCCGCGCTCGTCCAGGCGCTGCAGGACGGTCTCGTCCGCCAGCGCCGCCAGGACGTAGCCGGTCTCGCAGTCGCCCAGCCTCGAGCGTGCGCCCCGCGCCCGCCCGTGGCCCATCTCTCCGAGCTTGCGGTAGAGCCGGGCGAACGCCTCGCGCAACGGCGGCGCCGGCTGCGCCGGCGATGCGTCGCCCGCCGGTCCGATGAGCGCAGGCGGAGCGAGCGCAGGTGTGGCGAGCGCCGACTTGACGGCCACGAGCTCGGCATGAAAGGCGCGGAACTCGTTCAGCGCCGCGACCGCCTCGGGTGGCAACGGCTTCGGCCTCATGGTGCACGACCCGCGCCGCTGCCGCCGGCAGCGACGAACAGCAGCACCTCGACGGGCTCGGCCTCGATGGCCTCGTCGATCCGCCCGATCACCTCGAGGGCCTCGCCGGGGCGGATGCAGCCTGCGTCGGGGCCGACCCTGGCCAGCACGACCCCGCGCGGCGCCATGAGGTCGAGCTCGGCCACGCCATCCACGATCCGGCGCGGCGCACCCAGCGTTCGACGCTCGCGGATCGAGCGGAGCTGCGACGAGGATCCGATCACGGCCGTATCCAGCCAGGCGCTGACCGCCGCCGGGCCCGCCCCGGGCCCGGCACGCACCCCCAGGATCAGCTCGTCGGCCGCCGCTCCCGGCGGCGGGTCGAGCGTGAAGCGGCCTTCGCCCCTGCGCTCGAAGCGGATCGTGCGATAGGGCTCGCGCAGCTGTGCCGCGGCGCCGGCGATCAGCTCGGCGGCATGCGCGTAGGCCGGCAGCGGATCGTCGTGGACATAGGCCCGCAGCGGCGGCGGGATCGTCCGCCGGCCAATGCCCGTGAGATTGCCCACGATGTCGGCCAGGGCGAGGAACAGCTCGAACGGGTGCGCGCGCTCGCTGGCGAGCAGGGCCTCGAGACGAGGCAGCCCGCGCGCCAGGGCCTGAACGGCCTCCCAGCCGGTGCCGGCCGCGAGCTCGGCGCCCGGCGCCTGCAGCCTTTCGGCCAGGGTCGCGGCCTTCTCGCGCAGCCGGAGGGCGGTCTCGCCTGCGATGGCATGGAGCTCCGTGCCGCGTTCGACGCGCAGGCGCGGCCCGCAGAACGCGTCCAGCACGAACATGTCGTCGCGGAACGCGACGCGCGCCAGCGGCAGGCTCGCCCAGCGCCGGGAAGGCGGCCGCCCGAGCTCGTCCCCGGCCAGCAGGACCGGCGACGGCACCATGCGCGGAATCTCGATCGCGCCTTCCCCGGTCGATTCGTCGACGCAGGCAGCGCCTTCCACCGACCGGTAGCGCTTCGGCCCGTTGCCGGCGAGCGTCGATCCGCCACGGGCGGCCACGGCCAGGTGGACGATGCGCGGCCCCGCGCGCACGTCCTGCCCCGCCGCCGTCAGGTCGAGCTCGAGCGGCGGATCGCCGGCGGCCGCGTGCAGCAGGAGGAGCCCGTCCGGCAGCACCGCTTCGACCTGCTCGACGCGCAGCAGGCCGCCGACCAGGGCCGCCTGGTCGATGACCAGCCGAGCTATGCCCCAGGGATAGGGGCAGGCCGCGGCCAGCCGGTAGGCGAGAAGCGCCTCGGTCCGGTGCGCGGCCTCCTGGAAGTGCTGCGGCGCCAGCAGCATGCCCTCGTGCCAGAGCACGGCATCGGGAATGTCGCGCGGCTGGATCATCGCCGGATCACAGGGCCAATGCCGCGGCGTCGGCGCCGAGCAGGACCGCGATCTCGCCGGTCTGTGTCAGCCGCAGCCGATGCGCGCCGGGGCTGGCATAGTCGGCGAACAGGTAGGTGGCGGCGGTGCCGCAGGAGGCCGCCGTCCCGGCACCGGCGACATGCTGCCCCGGCACGAGCTCCCAGGAGTTGACGCGGATGCCGTCCGGATGGTCGGCCAGCAGCTGGTCGCGGCGCGCGAAGTATTCGCGGGCCGACAGGCCGGCCAGCGCGTCGGCCGCCGCCTCGTCGCTCGCGAACACCAGGTCGACCGCGACCGGCCGGTCGCCATTCGCATCCGACGCGGCGCGCAGATCGACGCTCCGTACGGCGTCGGGCCGGAAGCACAGCGCCTGCGGCACCGCGCAGCCGCCCAGCGACATGCAGAGCGCCGCCGCCAGGGGATATGCGGAGCGGCGGCTCACGACGGGCCGCCCGCCGGTGGCGACTCGGCCGTCGTCGGCCCGCCCTCCATGCTGCCCGCCCGGCGATCCTCGCCGGCTACTGGCGCCGGTGCCTCGCACGAGGCGGCGGCGGGAGCCGCGAGCCATGCGGCCGTGGCGAGGCCGCCACCGAACGCGAGCATGGCGGTGGCGACGAGTCCGCAACCCAGCACAACGAGATGACGATCGGCTCCGATGACAACCTCCCGCCCGATCGACCGTCTGCCGAGCCCATCGGGGCGGGCAACGCGGAGTGGCTCAACCGAAGCGAGGGTATCGCGGCGTCCGCGAAAATTCAATCTATGGTTTTGCCCACAGAGTTTTCATCAACCATCCAGAGGAGCAACCGCCTCCTGCCGTGGCCGTCCCCCTGGCTCACGCAACCGGCAGCTTGAGCTGCACGCGCAGCGCCAGTTCGTCGAACAGCGTCCATTCCTCGACGATGCGGCCGTTGCGGACGTGGAAGTGCGACATGCCCTGGACGAACAGGCGGCGCTGGGTCGGCTTGCCGAGAAGGCCCCAGCCCATGTGGTGGCCGTCCATGCTCCAGCGCACCGCGATCTTGCGCCCGCCCTCGATGGAATCGATCGTGGCGATATGGTGGGGCGTGTAGGTGGCGTCGGGCATCAGCGCCGCGAGGTTGAGCACGTTGGTCAGCAGCGCCTGCGCGCCATAGGTGTCGCGGCTGCTCGGCCAGTGCGCCAGCACGGTCGGGGCGTAGAGGTCGCGCACGAGGCCGTACATCCGCATGTTCCACATCTCGTGGAGCGACTGCAGGAAGCCCGCCTCCTCGTCCGAATGGGCGATGCCGGTGTCGGCCCTGGTCTTGACGGGATACTGGCCGAGCAGGCGGTCGCCCTCGCCGACCTCGTGCATGGTGACACCCTTGGCGGCCTGGTCGGCTGCCATCTGCGTCGCCACCTCGTCGATGCTCACCCCCAGGCATTTGAGCATCGCCGCGTTGTCGCGGACCAGCCACTCGCGATAGATGCGGTTCCGAAAGACCAGGCAGTCGGCGATGGTGCGGGCGGCGAAGCTGCGGCCGGTGGGCGGGCCGTAGGGCCCCGGACCGATGTGCCGGCCGACGCCGGTGACGAGATGCGAGGTGTAGAACCCCTCCCTGTCGTTGCCGTTCCAGATGACCTGCTGCGCCATGCCGCGGCGTTCGGGAAACTCGGCGATGCGCTGGATCGTGGCGCGGACCACCTCCTCGCGGGTGTGCGAGATGCCGAGCGAGCCGTAGACGACGGCGTTGTCGGTGTAGTGGCTGTAGATGAGCCCCGGATTCTTCTCGTCCCATATGCGATGCGTGCAGCGGACGATGTAGTCGACGATGTCGGTGTATTCGGGATCGAACCCGTCCAGGCTCTGGCTGCGCGGCCTGTCGGTCGGGACGAGGTCGGTGAAGTCGTGCTTCTCGATCTGCATCACCTCCTCGCGCGCCGTCCCCTGGACGCGCGGCGGGCTCGCCGCGGCGGCACCCCGGTCCTCGTCGCGACCGCTCTCCGCGGCCTGCGCTGCCTTCACCATCGATTCTTCTCCCTGAGCCTGGCGTATCGACCTCGAGATCATCCCGCACCGTCGGCGAGCCTCAGCCGCCCGCCCGCGATTCGAGATGGGCGTGGATCTGCTTCCAGATCGAGACCTCGTCGGTGACGATCCATTCGTAGCGCACGCGGCCGTCGACGATCTCGGCATGCGACAGGCCCATGACGTAGACGACGGCCCCGGACGGCTCGCCGAAATGGCCGAAGCCGCAATGCGTGCCGGTCAGCGCCCAGCGCGTGGCGACGCGCGTCGGCCGCCCCGGCTGGTGGTTGACGATCGAGCCCTCGAAGGCGAACCGGGCGTCGGGAAACGACGACAGGTAGCCGATGACGAAGCGGTCGAGCTCGGCATGGCCGAACACGGTCTCGCCGCCGGGAATCGCCACTGCGGCGCCGTGGAAGTAGAGGTCGCGGATCGCCGCCGGCTCCTTGACGTCCCAGATCCGCGCCCAGCCCCTGCGATAGGCCTCGAGCTCGGGATCGTCGTGCTGCGGCGGCAGGTAGCTGCCGGGCAGGTCGCGCTGCGGCGTGTAGAAGGTGATCTCGCCCCTGGTGCGCAGGTCGCGGTCGCAGATGTCCCGCGCCATCTGGCACGGCTCGACGCCCATGCAGCGCGCGAAGGCGGCCTGGTCGCGCACCAGCCACTCCTCGGTCACCTTCTGGTCGCGAAAGACGCAGTCGGCGATGATGCGCGACTTGACGACCCGGCCCGTCGCCCTGCCGTAGATGCCGTCGCCGTCGTGGCGCATCACCGAGGTCAGCCGGTGGGACGACAGGAACGAGCCGTCGCCGTTGTCGACCCAGATGACGTCCTCGCCGACGAGCTGCCGGTCGGGGAACTGGTGCAGCGTGGCCAGCGTCTGCGCTGTCACGTCCCTGTTGTCGGCGGCGAGACCCGTTGCGGCGCGGACCAGGCAGTTCGGTGCGTAGTACTTGTCGAGCTTGCCGCCGATGCCGCGGTCTTCCCAGATCTCGCGGGTGATGCCGTAGACGAACTCGGGCACGTCGGCATAGTCGCCGATGACCGGCTGCATTCTTCCTCTCCGTCTATCGCGTGGAACCGCGGACCATGAGCTCGGCGGCGAGGAGCCGCCTCTCGCCGGGAGCCGCCTGCCCGCCGATCTGCTCGGTGAGGAAGCGGACCGCCATGTGCGCCATGCGCCGCACCGGCTGCCGCAGCGTGGTCAGCTCGTAGCTCGGCCACGATGCCTGCGGGATGTCGTCGAAGCCGGTGACGGCGACGTCCTCCGGCACCTCGAGGCCCAGGACGTGGCGGCATTCGTCCATGACCCCCAGCGCCATCGAATCGTTGGCACAGACGATCGTGCGCGGCCGCTCCGGCAACGCCATCAGCTGGCGTGCCGCGGCGCGGCCGCCCTCGAAGGAGTAGTCGCTGTGGACGATGCGATCGATCGAGCGGCCGAGCTGCGCCAGGGCGGATCGGGCACCCGCCAGCCGCTCGCGGCTGACGGGGGCCGCCTCGGGCCCGGCCAGGAAGGCCAACGGGCCCTCGTTCCTCGCCGCGATGTGGCTGATCAGCAGATCCATGCCGAGGCCGTGGTCGCAGGCCACGGCCGAGGCGCGCGAGCCGCGCGGCGTGCGGTTGAACAGCACGACCGGCACGTTCTGGCGGTCGCAGGAGGCGAGGAACTCGTCGTCGAGCACGGCGCTCGAGACGATGCCGTCGACATGATAGGCCAGGACGTTGCGCAGCACGTCCCCGGGGTGGTCGTCGCTGGGAAGGGCGAAGACCAGCATCCGGTTGCCGGTGTCCTGAATCTCGTTGCCCAGATAGAACAGGATCTCGGGATAGGCGCGGTTGCTCAGATCGGTCACGATCGCGGCGATCATGCGCGAGCGCTGCGAGATCAGCGATCGGGCGATCTGGCTCGGCGCATAGCCCAGGGTCCGGGCCGCCTCCTCGACCTTGCTGCGCATCGCGGCGGAGACCGAGCCGCCGGCCCTGAACACGCGCGAGACCGCCGACTGGGAGACGCCCGCCAACCGCGCGACATCGTAGGAGGTGGCCCTCGCCTCACCTCGCGGCGCCGTTGCCCGCTCCTCTGACTGCGATGTCATTGCGTTTGCCCTTCCTCGCCCTCGTATCCTGCAAAATCAGGCCGATTTCCAGTCGAATCTGCACCCGAACCGACCATCATAGCGGCTTGGCGATCACGGGGTCCTTGACCTGGGTCAAGCTCCTGAGAATTTTATTGACTTCGAAGTCACGCCATGGCGGAATGGCCGACAGAAACCCAGGGAGGGTGCCGATGTCCCTTACACGCCGCCGACTTCTCGCCAGCACCGCAGGTCTGGCCGGCGCGAGCCTCTTGGGCAGCCGGCCGTCACGCGCGGCGATCACGCCCGGCAAGCCGTACGACGGGCAGGAGGTCAACGTGCTCGCCGTGCAGTCGACCCAGTTCGCGGCGCACGAGAAGAAGGTCGCGGCCTTCAGCGAGCAGACCGGCATCAAGGTCAACTACGTCTACGTGCCGTTCGTGGCCCTGCGCGAGCGCCTCACCGCCGAGATGGTGGGCGGCTCGAACGACTTCGACATCGTCACCGCCATGGACGTCTGGATCCCGCCCCTGGTCGACCGCTATCTGTCGCCGATCGACGCCGACATCGCCGCCCGCGGCATCGACATGGGCCGCTATCCCGCCCCCTTCACGGCCTGCGCCAAGTTCCCGACCGGCATCTACGGCCTGCCGGTGCGCTGCCACATCCAGCTCCTCTGGTACCGCAAGGATCTCTTCGACAAGGCCGGGCTGACGCCGCCCAAGACCTGGGACGAGCTGGTCGAGGCCGGCAAGGCCATCCAGGCGCAGAACCCCGACATCGCCGGCGTCACCATCCCCTACGGTCCGAAGGACGGCCAGAACCTGATGGTCTGGTACAACTTCCTCTGGGGCTCGGGCGGCGACCTGTTCGATGGCGAGCGGCAGCCGATCTTCAACAGCCCCGAGGGCGTCACCGCGACGCGCGACTTCACCGACATCATCCTGAAGCACAAGATCACGCCGGCCGGCGCGGCCTCGTTCAACGAGGCCGATTCCACCACCTTCTTCTTCCAGGGCAAGGCCGGCATGGTGCCGGTGTGGTGGCACGTCTACAACCGCCTCAGCCTGCCCGACGCCGGCGTCAAGCGCGACCAGGTCGGCTTCGTGCCACTGCCCTCCTACCCCGGCAAGGGCCCGACCACCTACACCAACAGCTGGATCTACGGCATCAACGGCCAGGCGAAGAACCGCCCCGCCGCCATCGAGTTCCTCGACTACATCAGCACGGCCGAGATCGAGAAGTCGATCCTGGTCGACCCCAACGAGCACGACGTGGTCAGCGTCCACTGGAGCAACCTGCGCGACCCCGACGTCAATGCCCGCTTCGGCGGCATGCACGACATGGCCGCCAAGGCGCTCGAGACCACGACCAAGGCCATTCCGAACATTCCGGAATTCCTGCCGATCGTCGATGCGCTGGCGGTCCAGATGTCCAACATCGTGACCGGCGGCGCCACGGTCGAGGATGCCCTGGAGGCGGCCCACAGCCAAGCCGCCCGGATCATGCGCCGCGGCGGTTGACAGCCCTTCCGGCGGCTGCGGGCCACGCCCCGCGGCCGCCGGTCCCTCGCCGGCGACCCGCCGAGCCCGCCGGGCCGAAGGCCGCGCGGCCTTCGCGATTCGCCGCCCTTCGACGAGAAGGCCGCCATGAACAACCGCAACCTAGCCGCCATCCTGCTCGCGCCAGCGATTCTCCTGGTGGCGGTGACCACGGTCTACCCGATGGCCAGCTCGTTCTGGACGAGCTTCCACGTCCTCAACCTCGCCCGCAGCCTGGACCGCGGCCCGTTCATCGGCCTGGAGAACTACAAGGAGGCCTTCGTCTACGACCCCGACTTCTGGACCGTGATGCGGGTCACCGCGACCTTCGTGATCCTGGATGTCGGCCTCACCATCCTGGGCGCCCTGGGCCTGGCCATCCTCCTGCTGCGTGCCGGCTTCGGCAAGGGCATCGTCCGCACGCTGCTGATCCTGCCGTTCGCGATGAGCCCGGCCCTGATCGGCATCTCGTGGCGCTTCATGCTCAATCCCGACTACGGCGCCTTCGCCCGCACCATCGCCGCGGTCCTGCCGTTCATGCGCGACGTCGACTACCTGGCCAGTCCGTCGCTGGCGATGGCGGCGCTGATCTCCTGCGACGTCTGGCACTGGGCGCCCTACTTCACCTTCATGCTGATGGGCGGGCTGGCCTCGATACCGCCCGAGACGCAGGAGGCGGCGCGCATCGACGGCGCCAGCAACTGGCGAGTCTTCCGCGACGTGACGCTGCCGCAGCTGGCGCCCGTGCTGATCGTCGCCGTCATCCTGAAATCGGTGTTCGCCCTCAAGGTCTTCGACGCCATCGTCACGATGACGGCAGGCGGCCCCGGGCGCGAGACCACGACGCTGGCGTTCTTCGCCTATCACATCGGCTTTCGGGACTATGACTTCGGCTATGCGGCGGCTGTCGCCTACATCCTGACCGCCATCCTGTTCCTGCTGTCGCTGTCCTATATGCGCTTCGCCTTCAGGAGGGCGGCATGACCGCGGCCTCGCCTGCCCTGGCCTCGGCAGCAGCCGCCGAAAGCGCCGAGGCGGCGCGGCGCAGGGCGTCCAAGCGGCGCCGGCGCAGGCTCCTCCAGTGGCTGGAGGGTGCGGTGCTGCTCGCCGTCGCCATCGTCATCATGTTCCCGATCCTGTGGATGGTGATGACGGCGTTCAAGCACCCGTCCTTCGTCTACAGCTACACGATCTGGTTCCCGCCGACGCTCGACAACTTCCGCGAGGTGTTCAGCGAGCGCTGGCAGATCATGGACAAGATCATCAACAGCACGGTGATCGCGGTCTCGACGGTGGTCATCGCCATCCCGATCGCGGTCTGCTCGGCCTACGCGTTCTCGCGGCTGGCCTTCCCGCTCAAGCGCACGATGTTCCAGTGGATCCTGCTGACGCAGTTCATCCCGGCGGTGACGATCGTGCTGCCGTTCTACCTGATGTTCCGCGGCCTGGGACTGCTCGACACCTACGCCGCCCTGATCGTCGTCGACCTCGCCATCGTGCTGCCCTACGCCATCTGGACCATCAAGGGCTTCATCGACGCGATACCGATGGAGACCGAGGAGGCGGCGATCGTCGACGGCGCCAGCCGGCTGCGCGTCATCCGCGACATCGTCGTGCCGATGGCCCGCCCGGGCATCCTCACGGCCGCGGTGTTCTGCTTCATCATCACCTGGAACGAGTTCCTCTTCGGCTACCTGCTGTCGCGCCAGAAGGTCGTTCCGCTGCCCGTGGGCATCATCAGCTTCGTCCTCGAGCGGGGGCCGGTCTGGGAGCTGATCGCCGCCACCGGCATCATCATCACCATTCCGATGTTCTTCTTCGCGCTGATCATCCAGCGCCACTTCACCAAGGGCATGAACCTCGGCGCTGTGCGCTGAGCGAGCCGTGGGACGGACAATGGCAGGCGTGACCTTCAAGGGAGTGACGAAGCGCTGGGGCACGTTCGTCGGCGTGCGCGAGCTCGACCTCGAGGTCCAGGACGAGGAGTTCCTGGTGCTGCTGGGGCCCTCGGGCTGCGGCAAGACGACGACCATGCGCATGGTGGCGGGCCTCGAGGAGCCGAGCGAGGGCGAAATCTGGATCGGCGACGACGTCGTCAACGACATGGCGCCGCGCGAGCGCGACGTCGCCATGGTGTTCCAGAACTACGGCCTCTACCCGCACATGACGGTGCGCGACAACATCGGCTATCCGCTCAAGGTCCGCGGCATGCCCAGGGCGCAGGCCCGACAGATGGTCGACAGGGCCGCGGCCAAGGTGGAGCTCGGCCCCTATCTCGACCGCAAGCCCGGCCAGCTCTCCGGCGGCCAGCGTCAGCGCGTGGCGCTCGCCCGCTCGCTGGTGCGCACGCCGCGGGTCTTTCTCATGGACGAGCCGCTGTCGAACCTCGACGCCAAGCTGCGCGTCACCATGCGGGCCGAGCTGAAGCACCTGCATCACGAGCTGCGCGTCACCACGATCTACGTCACGCACGACCAGATGGAGGCGATGACGCTCGCCTCGCGCATCGCGGTGATGAACCGGGGCGTCATCATGCAGCTCGCCGTGCCGGAGGTGATCTACAACGATCCGGCCAACCTGTTCGTCGCGGGCTTCATCGGCTCGCCCAGCATGAACCTGCTCGACGGTGCTCTGGTCGACGGCGCCTTTCGCAGCGGCTCGCTGGTGGTGCCGGGCCTGGGCGGCGGCACACGCGACAAGGTCGTGCTGGGTGTGCGGCCCGAGGACGTCAGCGTCGTGGCGACCGGCGCCGGTCTCGCCGACGTGCCCGTCTACGCCTTCGAGCTGACCGGCGAATCGGTGCTGGTGACCGTGACCGTGGGCGACCGGCACCTGTCGGCGCGCGGCGACCGGCATTTCCGCTGCCAGATCGGCGACCAGGTCGGGATCAGCTTCCAGCCCGAGCGGGCGTACCTCTTCGATGCCGAGTCCCAGGACCGCATCAGGCTTTGAAAGGGAAGGACTGCGTCATCATGAGCGATGTGAAGATCACCGCGGAGCAAGCCACGGGTCGGCTCATCAAGCGTTCGGACTACGTCTCCTGCTCCGTGGCTTTCATCGACTGCAAGATGCCGGGCTCGCACCTGAAGGAGAACTATTCGCTGATCGGCCCAGGCGTGACCAGCAGCGCCGACCAGGTCATCAACCTGCGTGAGCCGCACGGCTTCAATATCGGTGCCGCGGCAATGCCCCACGGCATCACCAACAACCTGCACATCCATTTCACTGCCGAAGTCTTCCTGTGCTTCAAGGGCGAGTGGAAGTTCCGCTGGGGCCCGAACGGCGACGACGGCGAGATCGTCGGCAGGGCCGGCGACATCGTGTCGGTGCCGACCTGGATCTTCCGCGGCTTCACCAATGTCGGCCCCGACGACGGCTGGCTGTTCACCGCGCTCGGCGGCGACGACACCGGCGGCATCATCTGGCACCCCTCGATCATCAACGGTGCCGCGCAGTACGGGCTCTACCTGTCCAGGGACAACATGCTGATCGACGTCGCCAAGGGTGCCGCCAAGCCCGGCGACGACGAGCTGATCACGCCGATGCCGGCCGAGGAGATCGCCAAGCTGCGCCGCTATTCGGTGGAGGAGA
Source organism: Geminicoccus sp. (assembly GCA_035326425.1). Classification (GTDB taxonomy): domain Bacteria; phylum Pseudomonadota; class Alphaproteobacteria; order Geminicoccales; family Geminicoccaceae; genus CALKJU01. Next base: position 61,075 of record DAOLFG010000004.1, read on the forward strand.
TGCGCCAGCGCGTCGTCACCGCGGGAGAGCGCGACTGGTCGGGCGACGCCCTGCTCGACAGCTGCCTCGACGGCCACCGCAGCCAGATGGCGCCGGTGATCGGCTATGGCATCAGCCAGGACCGCAACCACGCGCCCAAGATCACCAACCCGCACGGCTTCTCGATCGAGTGGCTGAAGCTGCCGGCCGGCCAGTCGGTCTCCAGCTTCCGCATCGGCGAGAAGCAGGTGCTGATCGGCTATGCCGGCAGCGTCACGGTGACGATGAACCTGCCGGGCGACGAGGTCGAGATCGGGCTCGACGCCTGGGACACGGCATCGGTGCCGGCCGGCGTCTGGCGCTCGATCCGCAACAATGCCGATGTCGACGCCGAGATCGTCGTGATCACCGCCGGCGACGGGCGCAAGACGCCGGAGTGGACGCCGGAGACCATGGAGCGCGTGCTGGAAGCCGGGCGCGGCGTCGACAAGAGCGGCCTCCTGGCGCCCGCCCATCTCATGCCGGTCTACGCCCTGGGCAAGAGCTGATGCGCCCCAACCGGCTGCGCGAGCTGGCCGCCGCCGGCCGGCCGATCGTCAACGCCTGGCTCGCCATTCCCTCGGCCTATTCGGCCGAGGTGATGGGGCACCAGGGCTACGACAGCGTCACCGTCGACCTGCAGCACGGCATGATCGGCTTCGACGCCGCGGTGCCGATGCTGCAGGCGCTGTCCGCGACGCCGGCGGTGCCGCTGGTGCGGGTCTCGAGGAACGACTACGCGCTGGTCATGCAGCTGCTGGACGCCGGCGCCTACGGCGTCGTCTGCCCGATGATATCGACGCCGGAGGAGGCGAGCCTCTTCGTCTCCTATTGCCGCTATCCGCCGGTGGGCCAACGCTCGTTCGGGCCGGCGCGCGGCCTGCTCTACGGCGGCAGCGACTATTTCGAGAACGCCAACGGCCAGATCCTGACGCTCGCCATGCTGGAGACGCGCGAGGCCGTGGCCAACGCCGATGCCATCATCGCCACGCCCGGCCTGGACGGCATCTATGTCGGCCCCAACGACCTCTGCCTCGCCTACGGCAAGGCGCCGTCGCCCGAGCCGGCCGATCCCGAGATGGCGGGAATCATCACCGACTTGGCGCGGCGCGCCCGCGAGGCCGGCCGGATAGCCGGGATCTTCTGCTCGTCGGGCGAGGCGGCGGCGCGCCGTCTCGCCGACGGCTTCGACATGGTCACACCCGGCAACGACGTCGGCCTGCTGGTCCGCGCGTCGAAGGAAACGCTCGCCAAGGCGCGCGGCACGACCGCCGCCGCGGCGCCGCGAGCCGGCTACTGAGCGGCCCCGCCGCAACCTTCGAGGAACGGACCGGACATGCAATCGTCGAGCGAGCGCATTCTCACGACCCATGTCGGCAGCCTGCCGCGGCCGCAGCGGGTCGTCGACCAGCTCATGGCCCAGGATGCGGGCGAGAGCTATTCGGAACAGGCGTTCGACGCCGTCATGGCCGAAGCCGTGGCCGAGGTCGTCGCCCGACAGGTCGAGGTCGGCATCGACGTCGTCAGCGACGGCGAGATGAGCAAGATCTCCTACGCCACCTATATCCGCCACCGGCTCACCGGCTTCGAGATCGGCGAGATGCCGCGGGCGGTGCCCAGGGATCTCGACGACTTCCCCGACTATAAGGACAGGCTGGCCCGGCTCGGCGCCACGCCGAAATACCACCGGCCGATCTGCTGCGGCGACATCGCGGTCAAGGACCTGTCCTCGCTGGAGAAGGACATCGCCAACCTGAAGGCGGCGGGTGCCGCCGCCGGCCAGCCGCAGCTCTTCATGAACGCCGCCTCGCCCGGCGTCGTCGCGGTCTTCCAGCCCAACCGGCACTATCCTTCGCAGGAGGCGTACATCGGCGCGCTCGCCGATGCGATGAAGGCCGAGTACGACATGATCGTCGCCGCCGGCCTGATCCTGCAGATCGACTCGCCCGACCTCGCCATGGGCCGGCACATCCGGTTCCGCGACGTCGACGACGCCGAGTTCCTGCGCAACGCCGCCCTGCAGGTCGAGGCGCTCAACCACGCGCTGCGCGACGTCCCGGCCGAGCGGGTGCGGATGCACATCTGCTGGGGCAACTACGAGGGTCCCCACACCCACGACATCCCGCTGGAGAAGATCGTCGGCCTCGTCCTGAAGGCCAAGCCGCAGGCCTATCTCCTCGAGGCCTCCAATCCGCGCCACGCCCACGAATGGGCGGTGTGGGCGAAGACGGCGATTCCCGACGACAAGGTGCTGGTGCCGGGCGTCATCGACAGCGTCACCAATTTCGTCGAGCACCCGGATCTCGTGGCGGAGCGCATCTGCCGCTACGCCGACATCGTCGGCCGCGAGCGGGTGATCGCCGGGACGGACTGCGGCTTCGGCACCTTCGCCGGCTTCGGCGCGATCCATCCGCCGATCGCCTACGCCAAGCTCGGCTCGCTGGTCGAGGGTGCCCGCATCGCCTCGCGGCGGCTCTGGCGGCGGTCGGCCGCCTGAGCGGGACCGAGCGTCGCTGCAGCCGATGCACAACGGCCGCGTACCGCTGGTGCTGCTGCCTGGAACCTTGTGCGATGCGCGGGTCTTCGCCCCGCTGCTGGACCGGCTCCCACCTCGCGAGGTGCTGGTCCCGCCGCTGGTCGGGCACGACACGGCGGCGAGCATGGCTGCCGTCCTGCTGACGGAGCTTCCGCCTCGCTTCGCGCTCGGCGGCTTCTCGCTCGGTGGGATCGTGGCATTGGAGATGGTGGCCCAGGCGCCGGAGCGCATAGCCGGCCTCGCCCTGTTCGACACCACGGCCAGGCCCGACCCTGAGGCCAACCGGGCGGTGCGCCGCAACGCGGTGGCGCGTGCGGCGCAGGTGGGAACCGGCCGCTATGTCGGCCAGAAGCTCCTGTCGCTCTATGTCTCCGCCGATGCCGGCCACCTCGAGAAGCACCGGGCGCTGGTCTCGGCGATGGCGGCCGATGCCGGCCTCGACACCTTCCGCCGGCAGAGCGAGATGGCGATCAGCCGCGCCGACAGCCGGCCGAGGCTGGGGCGGATCGCCGTGCCGACCCTGGTGCTGTGCGGCGAGGACGACCGGCTCTGCAGCGCCGAGATGCATCGCGAGATGGCGGTCGCCATTCCCGGAGCACGGCTCGCGATCGTGCCGCGGGCCGGCCATTTCGCCCTGATCGAGCAGCCCGATGCCATCGCCCGAGAAGTGTCGGCGTGGCTCGCCGCGATCGATTCCCGAGCCTGAAGGACCCGGAATGAACCCCGCGCTCAGCGACCTCGATCCCGCCTGCTACGCTCCCTATCGGGATCCGCGCGACTACATCCTGAGCTGGACCGACGAGATCTGGGTTCGGCAGACGCCCGGCCTGATACGCGACCACTACGGCCAGTCGGTGAAGGTTCACACGGCCTACGCCGAGACCTACGACCTCGAGCTGGTCATCCAGAACTCGCTGCAGAAGATGGCGGCCTTTCCCAACGGCGGCGGCGGTGTCGGCGAGGACGTCATCTGGGAGCCGCGCGGCTCGAACGGCTTCATCAGCTCGCACCGCGTGCTGAAATGCGGCAGCCATCTCGGCCACTGGACCTACGGCCCGCCGACCGGCCGCGACTACGTCTCGCGCACGGTGGCGCACTGCCTGGTGCGCGACGGCCGCATCGTCGAGGAGTGGCTGGCGCGCGACGAATATGCCGTCCTGACCTGCCTCGGCATCGACCCCTGGGCCATCGCCGCCGAGCTCGCCCTGCGCACGCCGGTGACCGGTGCGGCACTGGCCGCCGGCGAGGAGAGCCAGGCCTTCGCCGGCCGCATCGCCGATCCGGCCCGCCTCGGCGTGTCCGGCGCCAGACCGGCCACCCATCCCGAGGAATGCGCGCTGGTGAAAGGCTTCTTCGACGAGGTCTGGAACCGGCGGCTGTTCCACCGCGCCAGCGCCTATGTCAGCGAGCGGGTCGTGCTGCACACGGTACGGATGAAGCGGGCGCATGGCCGGCAGGGCTACGAATCCGAGCTGATCGACCTGCTGGCACGCTTTCCCGACTGCGAGCTCGAGATCCGCGATATCGCGGTCTGCGAGGGCGACGAGCTCGGCAAGCGCATCGCCGTCATCTGGCTCTTGCGCGGCCGCTATTGCGGCATCCCGTTCTACGGGCCGGTCAACAACGCGCCGGTGACGATCCTGGGTGCCTCGCACTTCGAGATCCAGGACGGCAGGCTGCTGCGCGAATGGCGCGTCTTCGACGAGATCGCGGTGATGGCGCAGATCCTGCGCCATGGCGGCGGCAAGGGAGCCGGGGCATGACGACGGTCGGCTTCATCGGCCTCGGCCGGATGGGCATGCCCATGGCGACCAACCTGCTGAAGGCCGGCTTCGCCGTGGTCGGCTGCGATGTCGACCGCTCGCGCACCGACGAGCTGGCGCGCCGCGGCGCCTCCGCCGCCGCCACGCCGGCCGGGACGGCGGCGCGGAGCGACATCGTCGTCTCCATGATCATGAACGACCGCATCCTGCACGAGATCGCGCTGGGCGAGGCCGGTGTCCTCGCCAGCCTGAGGCCGGGAGGCGTCTTCGCCGATCTCTCCACCGTCTCGCCCGCGGCATCGGCGGCGGTGGCCGACCAGGCCAGGGCCAGGGGCGCCCGCTATGTCTGCGGCAAGGTGGCCGGCAGCATCGGCCTCGCCACCGAGGGCACCCTCACCCTCTTCGCTTCCGGCGAGGCCGCCGATTTCGAGGCCTGCCGCCCCGTCTTCGAGGCCATGGCAGCCACGGTGCGCCATGTCGGCGCCGGCGACGCCGCCGCCTATCTGAAGCTCGTCCACAGCCTGATCGTCGGGGTCTATTCGGCGATGCTGGGCGAGGCGCTGGCGTTCGGCGAGCGCGGCGGGCTCGACATGGGCTCGATGGTCGACGTGCTGGAGGCCGGGCCGCTGGGATCGCGCCAGCTCACCCTCAAGGCGCCGATCCTGAAGGAGCGGCGCTTCGACGATCCGCCCTCGGATATCGACACCGCGGCCAAGGACGTCGACATGATCCTCGACACCGCGCGCCGCGATGCCATGCCGCTGCCGCTGACCGCCACGGTGCGGCAGGTGATGGCGACGGCGCAGGCCGCGGGCGGCGGCCGCCGCGACATCTATTCGGTGCTCGAGACCTTCGAGCGGCTGGCCGGGCTGTCGAGCCGGGGATGAGCATGGAGCGCGTGACGATACCGGGCACCGATCTCGCCGTCTCGCCGCTCTGCCTCGGCGGCAACAGGCTGGGCGGCGAGCTCGACCGCGACCGGTCCTTCGCGCTGCTCGACGCCTTCGTCGAAGCCGGCGGCAACTTCGTCGACACGGCGCATGTCTATGCGGACTGGCTGCCCGATGCCGAGCGCAGCTGCAGCGAGAGGACGATCGGCCGCTGGCGCGCCGCGGGCGGTGCCGGCGGCGACATCGTCATCGCCACCAAGATCGGCCATCCGCCGCTCGCGGCACCGGGCCGCACGCGGCTCGACCGCGGCTCGCTGCGGCAGGACGTCTTCGAGGCCCTGGACAATCTCGGCCTGTCGCGGCTCGACCTCGTCTATCTGCACCGGGACGAGCCGGCGCGCCCGGCGGAGGAGATCCTGGGCGTGCTGGAGGAGCTGCGCCGGGAAGGCCGCATCGCCCACTACGGCGCATCCAACTGGACGGCAGCCCGCCTCGGCGAGGCCGACGAGGCGGCGCGCCGGCACGGCTGGGAAGGATTCCGCGCCAACCAGGCCGAATGGAGCCTCGCCTCGCGCAATCCCGCCAGCGTGGCGGCGGACCTCTACCGGATGGACGCCGACATGATCCGCTGGCACGGCACCAGCCGGATCGCGGCCGTCCCGTACTCGACCCAGGCGCGCGGCTACTTCGACAAGCAGGCGGCGGGCGCGCTCGACGCGCCGACGGCCGCCAGCTACGACAATCCGCAGAACCGCCGCCGCGCACAGCAGCTCGGCATGCTGGCCGAAAGCGCCGGACTCACCCCGACGGAAGCGATGCTGGCACTCTTCCGCCTCGTTCCGTTCGCGGTGATCCCGGTCGTCGGCTGCCGTGACGCATCGCAAGTCGCGTCGAGCTTCCGCGGCATCGGCGCCGACCTGCCGGGGACCGCCGCTCGCGAAGTGCTCGGGATGCTCGTCGCCGGCCAGCCGGCCTGAGGGCACGGCGGGACGGGACGGCCCTCTGCCATGCAACGACGATCGTCCGCGCGGCTCTGGGGAGCTTGACCCCCGGGGCCTTCGCCAGCAAAGCTCGACGAGCCCGAAGAGTTGACCGGCAGCCGGACCGGGGGCGGATCCAGACCGGCACCGAGCCGACATTCCGCCCGAATCACTCGATAGGCGCTGGTCCGGAACCGGGGCATCGGGTGCAGAGCGGACAACAATGGGGGAGCATGGAATGACCAGTGGGTTCGGGAAGCGGCATCTCCGGGCGCTCGCAGCGGCGGCCATGCTCGGGATGTCGGCGCTCGCTGGGCCCGCCGAGGCGGCGACATTGCGCATGGCCTGGGCGCAGGACGCGACCGGTCTCGACCCGCACAAGCAGACGGCCTTTTCGTCGCTCCGTCTGCTCGAGCTGATCTACGAGCCCCTGGTTCGGCTGAATGCCGACCTCGAGATCGTGCCGGGCCTCGCCGAGAGCTGGTCGTTCTCGGAGGACGGCAAGACCCTGACCGTCGGGCTCGATCCGAAAGCCAGGTTCCAGAGCGGGGCGGCGGTGACGTCCGCCGACGTCAAGGCGTCCTTCGAGCGTATTCTCGACGAGAAGACCGGTGCGGCCAACCGCGCCAACTATCTGTCGATCTCGGGCATCGAAACGCCCGATGCGGCGACCGTCGTCTTCAGGCTCTCTCAGGCGGATGCACCGATCCTGACGGCGATGACCGATACCAATTCGTCGATCGTGCCGGCCAGCGAGATCGCGGCCGGCACGATCGGCACCAAGGCGATCGGCTCCGGTCCGTTCGAGCTGCAACGCTGGGACCCGAACGCCAAGGCGATTCTCGTCGCCAACAAGGATTGGGCCGGCGGACCGGCTGGTGTCGACGGCATCGAGATCAGCGTTCTTCCGGACGAGACCGCCATCTTGGCGGCCCTGCGTACCGGCCAGTTCGATTTCGCATTGCTGAACGATCCGCTGATCGCCACGCTGGTCCCGAACGAGGCCAAGCTCCAGCTCAATCGCGCACCGGTCCTCGCCTACCACGTCCTGCAGCTCAATCCGGCCCGAAAGCCGATGAACGAGCTCGCCGTCCGTCAGGCGATCTCCTGCGCCGTCGATCGGCAGGCCGTGCTCGACACCGCCTCGCTCGGCGAAGGCAGGGTGACCGGTCCGCTGACGATGCCCTACTATGCCAGCGATCCGAATTCGCTCTTCTGCTACACGCGCGATGTCGACAAGGCCAAGAAGCTCATGGCCGAGGCGGGCTTCGCCGACGGCTTCGCCGCCACCGTCATCGCCGCAACCGGAGAGCCCCCGACCGCGGCGGCGGAGGCCCAGGTGCTGCAGGCTCAACTGGCCGAGATCGGCGTCGAGCTCGACATCGAGATGATGGAGCTGAACGTCTACGTCGATACATGGTTGAAAGGCGATTTCGACATGGCCGTGGCGCTGAACGGCGGCCGGCCGGACCCGTTCACGATGTACAACCGCTACTGGACCAAGAACGGCAACCTGCAGAAGGTGTCCAACTTCGCCGACGATGCGCTCGATGCGTTGCTGCAGCAGGGACGTGCCGAGACCAATCCCGAGAAGCGCAAGGCCATCTTCGCCGACTTCGAGAAGCAGCTGGCCGAGAAGTCGCCGTGGATCTGGCTCTATACCTCCTATGGCTACACTGCCCAGCAAAAGAGCGTGCAGGGCTTCGTGGCCATGCCCACCGGGTCGATGTTCAGCCTGAGCAAGGTGACCATCCAGCCATAGCCACCACCCGACCGTCACGCGAGCGATGGGACATGAGGCCGATGGTGGCGGGGCGGCTCCGACTTCCGTAGAAGGGCACGCCTCGTGAGCTATCTGATGCGGCGCCTGGCGGCCTTTCCTTTGGTTCTGGTGGGCGTTTCGATCGTCGTCTTTGTCGCCATTCGCCTCGTGCCGGGCGATGCAATCACTGCAATGCTCGGCACGGAAGCGGGGCTCCTGACCCCTCAGCAACGCGATTCCCTTGCGGTCTACTTCGGCATCGACCAGCCCTGGCCCATCCAGTACTGGCGCTGGTTCACCGGGCTTTTCGCCGGAGACCTCGGAATATCCGTCATCTACGGTAAGCCCGTGCTCAGCGTGATCATCGAGCATTTCCCCTTGACGCTGGAATTGGCGCTGCTGTCGATGCTGATCGCGCTGTCGATCGGTGTTCCGGCCGGCGTCTTCGCGGCCACCCGCAACGAACGGCCGGCCGATCTCGGCGTGCGCGTCCTGGCGATGGTCGGCCAGTCGACACCGACCTTCGTCGTCGGGCTCGTCCTGATCTATATCCTGTCCGCAGGCTTCGGCGTGCTGCCGACGATGGGTGCCTTCACGCCATTCTGGCACGGGCCGCTGCAGAACCTCGGCCAGCTGATCCTGCCCGCGATCACGCTCGGCTTCGCCTTCGCCGCCTCCGTCACGCGTGTGTCGCGCTCGGCCATGCTCGACGTGCTGAGCGACGACTATGTGCGCACGGCGCGCAGCAAGGGCGCGCCCGAACGCAGCGTGATCTGGTGGCATGCCCTGCCCAATGCGCTGGTACCGGTCGTCACGCTGAGCGGCATCGAGTTCGGCTATCTGCTCGGCGGCGCCGTCATCGTCGAGCAGATCTACGCCTTGCCCGGCCTCGGGCGCATGGTGCTGGAAGCGATCCTGCAGCGCGACTACGCGCTGGTGCAGGGCTCGATCCTGTTCATCGCCCTCAACTTCATGATCATCAATCTGCTGGTCGACCTCGCCTATGTGGCACTCGATCCACGCATCCGCCTGGTCGGTCGGTGAAGGGCATGTTGAGGTCGGTCTTCTCACACCCGAGCGGCCGCATCGGCGGGTTCATCGTGCTCGTCTATCTGCTGATCGCGTTGCTCGCCGTCCTCGGCCTGACCCCGCACGATCCGTTGATGCAGTATCGCATCGACCGCCTGCATGCGCCCTCCTCCTCCTATTGGATGGGCACCGATCTGTTTGGTCGCGACGTGACCAGCCGCTTGATGAAGGGAGTGGGCCAATCCTTCACCGTGGCCATCTTCTCGGTCGCCACGGCGGCGCTCGCAGGCACGGTGCTCGGCCTGACCGCGGCCTGGTATGGCGCGCGCTGGGATGCCGTCCTGATGCGGCTGATGGACGTTCTGCTGGCTTTCCCGGCGATCCTGCTGGCGTTGCTGGTCGTGACGATCATCGGTCCCGGGACATGGACCAGCGTCGCCGCCATCGGCATCGTCTACACGCCGATCTTCACGCGCGTCGTGCGGGGGCCGGCGCTCTCGCTCAAGGCGCGCGAGTTCGTCGACGCCGCACGCACCTTCGGCTCGAGCCGCTTCTACATCCTGACCCGGCACCTGCTTCTCAACCTGGTGGCACCGCTCACGGTCCAGGTGACCTTGGCCCTCGCCTGGGCCCTGCTGACGGAGGCGAGCCTGAGCTTCCTCGGGCTGGGCACGCAACCGCCTGCCTCGTCGCTCGGCCTCATGCTCAGCGACAGCCGCAACCTCATGGAGCAGGCGCCGTGGCTGCTGGTCTTCCCAGCACTCGCCATCATGCTCTCCATCCTGGGCTTCAATCTGCTGGGCGACGCCCTGCGCGACATTCTCGACCCGAAGACACGAAGGGCCTGACGTGGAGCCCATCCTCTCCGTCCGCGACCTGCATGTGAGCTTCGGCCGCGCCCCGAATGCCAAGGAGGTCGTGCATGGCGTGAGCTTCGAGCTCAAGATCGGCGAGACGCTGGCAATCGTCGGCGAGAGCGGCTCCGGCAAGTCCGTCACTGCCCTCTCCTGCAACCGGCTGATCGACTATGCCGGCGGCCGCATCACCGGCGGTGCCATCGAGCTGATGCATGCCGATGGCCGCATCACCGACATCACCGCCGCCGGCCCGCAGGAGCTGAGGCGGATCCGTGGCGCCGAGATCGGCGTGATCTTCCAGGAGCCGATGACCTCGCTCAATCCGGTGCTCACCATCGGTTCCCAGATCGAGGAGGCCTTTCGCCTGCATCGCGGCCTGGCCGGCAGGCAGGCAACGGCTGCGGCACGGCAGGCGCTGGAGCGCGTGCGCATCGCCGACGCCGAGCGCCGCCTGAGGGCCACGCCCGATCAGCTCTCCGGGGGCATGCTGCAGCGCGTGATGATCGCCATGGCGCTCGCCTGCAACCCCCGCCTGCTGATCGCCGACGAGCCGACCACGGCGCTCGACGTGACCGTGCAGGCCCAGATCATGGCGCTGCTCGCGGAGCTCAAGCGCGAGACCGGCATGGCGATGATCTTCATCAGCCACGACATCGGCCTGGTCGCCGGCATCGCCGACCGTGTCATGGTGATGCAGGACGGCGTGGCCGTCGAGCAGGGTGAGCTCGGGCAAATTCTCGATCACCCGCGCCATCCCTATACCCGGCATCTGCTACACTCGGTGCCGCATTTCTCCGGCGGCGAAGCCGCGCGGGACGACGGCAAACGTAAGGCGGCGGGGCCTGCGAAGCCGATGCTCGCGGTGGACGACCTGGTCGTGCGCTTTCCGATCAGGGGTGGCTGGCTCGCCCGGCCCTCCGGGGCCGTGCATGCCGTCGATGGCGTCGGCTTCGACCTGATGCCCGGCGAGACGCTGGCGATCGTCGGCGAAAGCGGCTCGGGCAAATCGACGACCGCCCGGGCCGTGCTCGGCCTCGTCTCGCCGACACGCGGCGCATTCTCGGTCGACGCGCAAGCGGCGAGGCCGGGGCAGAGCCGCCTGCCGGTGCAGATGGTGTTCCAGAACCCTTACGCGTCGCTCAACCCGCGCCTCGATGTCGAGCAGCTCCTGGGCGAGCCGGTCATCGCTACCGGCCAGCGCATCACAGCCGACGTTCGCGCCAGGATGGTGGCGCTGCTGAAGCGGGTCGGCCTGTCCGAAGACAGCCTCGCCCGCTACGCACACCAGTTCTCCGGCGGACAGCGGCAGCGGTTGTGCATCGCGCGGGCGCTGATGCTGAACCCTTCCGTCCTGGTCCTCGACGAGGCCGTCTCGGCGCTGGACGTGTCGGTGCAGGCACGCGTGCTGGGGCTGCTCGTCGATCTGCAGAAGGAATACGGTCTCGCCTATCTCTTCATCTCACACGACATGGCGGTGGTGGAACGCATCGCGCATCGCATCGCCGTCATGTTCGCTGGTCAGGTCGTCGAGATCGGCGATGCGAGGTCCGTCTTGTCCGACCCGCAGCACCCCTACACCAGGAAGCTGATCGCCGCCGTGCCCACCATCGATCGGCGCAAGCAGCACTTCGAGCTGGATACCCGCCAGGTTCCGTCGTTGGTGCGCCCGCTGGGCTTCGAGCCGCCGGCTGCGAGGTGGCTGCAGTGCGGACAGGACCATATGGTGCGGGCCGAAGCCTGAAGCTCGATGAGCCCGACCATGAACGATCTCGATCATCGCTTCGATCGCGCCTTCGCCCGACTGCGGCGCGCCGTCGAGGCGGGCCGCATTCCCGGTGGCGTCCTGGGCGTCGTCGAGCAGGGCGGCCGGCGGCTCACCCGCGCCACCGGGCTGGCGCAGCGCATCCCGTCCGAGCGCCCGATGCTCGACGATACCTGGTTCGACCTGGCCTCGCTCACCAAGGTCGTCTTCACCACACCGCGCATCCTTGCACTGGCCGAAGCCGGTACGATCGACCTCGACGCGCCGCTCACCACGGCTCTGCCGGATCTTCGACAATACGATGCCGGCGCCTGGGAGCGGCAGGTCACCTTCCGCCAGTGCCTCGGTCACCTGACGCCCTTTCCCGCCGTCGAGCCGGTCTACACCTACGGGCGCGACCCGCAATTGCTGCGCGCCTTCGTGCTGCAGCGCGAATGGCGGCGGGGCGAGCCGGTCTATTCCGACATCAACTTCATCCTGCTCGGCTTGGCGATGGAGCGCCTGTCCGGCAGATCGATCCGTCACATGGACCCCGGACCGGGCTTCGCCTTCTCGGCCGATCCGGCGCGATCCGCCGCGACGGAGGATTGCACCTGGCGTCACCGGGTGCTTTGCGGCGAGGTCCATGACGACAACTGCTCGGCCCTCGAAGGCGCCGGCCATGCCGGCCTGTTCGGCACCGCCGCCTCGGTGCTCGGCTTCGCGCAAGGGCTGCTGGACGGCAGCGGCGCGTCGGCGAACGCCATCGTGCTGATGCGCACGCCGCTCTCGGACAAGCGCACGCATGGCTGGGAGCACGCCTATCCAGGCTGGTCCGGCGGCGACCACTGCACCCCCGGTACGATCGGCCATACCGGCTTCACCGGCACCGGCCTGTGGATCGACTTCGATGCCGGCCTCGCCTGGACCCTTCTCACCAACCGCATCCATCCGACCCGCCACTTCGACAGCGGTATCGTCGGCCTTCGCCGGGAAGTCGGCGACCTCGTGAGCGGAGCAGGATCATGAAACCCATCTGGTCGGTCGGGCTGATGACCGGAACGGTGCTCGACGGCAACATCGACGTCGCTCTGATCGAGACCGATGGCGAGCGCATCGAGACCTTCGGTCCCTATGCGCTCGTGCCCTATCCGCCATCGATCCGCGCCATGCTGGAAGAGGCGCAGAGCGCTGCCCGTGCCTGGAACTTCGAGGGGCCGGACCCCGCGATTTTCGCCGAGGCCGAGGAAGCCTTGACACGCGCGCAGTCGGCGGCGGTGAAGCAGGTCGTCGACGAGGCCGGCCTCGCCACGGCCGACATCGGCGTCGTCGGCTTCCACGGCCAGACCGTGCTGCATCGCGGCCCGCAGAAGGGCCGACCGGGCGACACGCGCCAGCTCGGCGACGGCGAGCTGATGCATTCCATCCTCGGTATCAAGGTGGTCCATGATTTCCGTACCGCCGACGTCCGTGCCGGCGGCCACGGCGCGCCGCTCGCCGCCGCCTATCACGCAGCACTGCTGGGCACTGCCGGCGCCCGCGGCGACAGCGCCATCCTCAACCTCGGCGGCGTCGGCAATGTCACCTGGTGGGACGGCAGGAACGACATCGTCGCCTTCGACACCGGGCCGGCCAACGCGCCGATCAACGATTTCATCAAGGCAAAGGGACTCGGCGACATGGACCGCGACGGCGCGTTCGCGGCCGCCGGCAAGGTCGACGAAGCCAGGCTGACCGCCCTGCTCGAGCACCCCTACCTCACGGCCCCCTACCCCAAATCGCTCGACCGCTTCGACTTCACGGCATCGATGGCCGATGGCCTCGGGGTCGAGGACGGTGCTGCGCTTCTCACCGCCTTCACCGCGTCCTGTGTCGGCAGGGCACTGGAGCTGTTGCCGCAGCGGCCGAAGACGCTGTTCGTCAGCGGCGGCGGACGGCACAACCCGACCCTGATGACGATGACCGAGGAGCGCGCGCATGTGCAGGCCGTATCGGCCGACGCGATAGGCTGGCGCGGCGACGCGGTGGAGGCGGAGTGTTTCGCATTCCTGGCGGTGCGCGCGCTGCGGGGCCTGCCGATTAGCTTCCCCAGCACAACCGGCGTGCCCAAGCCGATGACCGGTGGTCGTATCGCCGGTTGACGCCTGCACCAGGCTACAGGCTTTTTGCCAGAAACGTGCGGGTTCGCCCCTTGGGAAAATCCCGCAGGGCTCCGAAAGGCTCGTAGCCCTGGCGTTGGTAAATCTTCAGGGCCGTCGGATTGAACGTATCGATATAGGCGCCGTGACAACCTCGGGTGACCGCTTCCCTTTCCGCCGCCTCCAGCATTTCCGCGGCCTTGCTCTGCCCGCGCAGACGCTCGTCGACCCACAGCCACTGCACATAGAGCCATCCCCAGGCCGTGTAGCCCGACAGGCCGGCAACGATCATGCTCTTCCCGTCGCGGACCAGCACGGCCAGCGGCCTCTTCCCGGCCGGTCCGACATCGCTCGCGTTGAAAGCCGTGAGATTGTCGCCGACGACATCCAGCTCTTCGGCCGATGGACAGTCGGTGACCTCGATCTTCATCTTCTGCGCTCCGATAGGACGGCACGCACGTCGAGCGCTTCTTCGCCCTGCTGACCGACAGGCAGATCCGACGCGGCAGGAGCGTCATGAGACAAGCATTTCCACGCTGCGTAGAAACGCCCTAGCGCCAACCCCACCCGTCCGCCAGCGCCAGGCAGGCCTGCCAGCTCTCGACGCTGTCGGTGGTCGACATGCTCCTGAGCGACGCCGCCGCGGCGGCATGCGCCAGGGCCAGCGATCGGTCCGGCGCCCAGCCCTCGTGCAGGCCGTAGAGCATGCCGGCGGCGAAGGCGTCGCCGGCACCGTTGGCGGCGACGATGGCTTCCGACGGGACCCGCACCGAGGGCAGGCGGGCCTCGACGCCGTCCGCGGTCACGGCGACGCCTCCACACGGAAAATGCACCGCCACCATCCGGCGCACGCCCTGCCCGAGCGCCGCCCGCGCGGCGGCGGCGCAGGCGTCGATGTCGGTGACGTCGTCGCGCAGCGTCGCGAGACCCGAGATGGCGCCGATCTCGGTGTCATTGACGATCAGGTAGTCCAGCTCCGGCAGGCACGGCCGGACCAGCTCGCGGATGCGCTGTGCTGGAATGCTCGCCAGCTCCAGATTGGTGGCGAGGCCGGCCGCACGGGCGCGGCGCAGCACCGTCACCCAGCCGTTGGCGTCGCCCTGCCAGGGCTCGTCCATCAGGCGATGCAGGCCCGGCAGCCCCAGATGGAAGATACGGCCCGTGGTCGCCCCGAGATCGAAATGATCGGGCGTGAGAAGCGCGCTCACCCCCTGGTCGTAGATGTGCGTGCGGCGGCCCGAGCGGCGGGAGCTGTAGGCGTCGACATAGTGGGTGATCTCGCCCGCCACCGCCCGGAGCTGCTCATGGTCGACACCGTGCCGCTCGGCCTCGTCGAGCAGGAAGCTCCCTTCCGAATCGTCGCCGACGAGACCGATCGTCTCGACCGGCATCGCGGGATCGAGCTTCCTGATGTCGAAGGCGAGATTGCAGCCCGGACCGCCGCCGCGCAGCTCGACGGCCAGGATCTCGGCCACCGAATCTTCCGATGGCCAGAAGTCGATCAGCTTGTTGCGGTCTGCGCACCAGGTGCCGCCGGTGATGAAGCCACGTCGCTGCATCGGATCAGCCCTGCTTCAGCACCGCCTCGGTGATCTCGCCGTCCTGTTCCAGTGGTCGGAGCGGCGCGATCCCGGCCTTCTGCAGCTCGCCGTGATAGGCTTTCACCGCCTCGGCCGGCCGGATGTCGCCGTCGGCTACCCGGCGCATCATCGCGACCATCGCGAGCGGCGATTCCGCGAGGTTGATCTTGCGGCCGAACAAAGCGACGCGGGCACCGTAGCGCTCGGCCTGGGCCAGCAGCTCGTAGCAGTCGCGGGTGGTGCCGGCCCCGCCACCGAGCACGCCGACGATCAGGCTCGGGTCGAACGAGGCCAGCTCCTCCAGGGCCTTCGGACCGTTGTAGGCGATCTTCAGGAACTGAGGCCGCTCGGCCCTGGTGAGGCCGGCGATGCAGCGCAGGATCGAATCGTTGACGAAGGCCGGCATGGCGGCGGCGTCGAGGCCGCAGTCGACGTTGGGGTTGAACACCTCGAGGAAGTAGCCGAAGCCCACGGCCGCCGCGTCGGCCCGGAACTCGCGAAAAGCCTGCAGCGAGGTGTGGTCGGCGTCGAGGTCGTTGTTGAAGGTGATGGAATAGAGGCCGAGATCGGTGCGGGCGACGTTGTGGGCGAGGCTGGCGCTGCGGAACGGCCGCGATGGCCGGCTGCTGTAGCTGTTGCCCCGCACCACCCAGATGTCGGTGGTGTCGTTGGCACGGATGGCCGGCTTCACGGCACTGTTGCGGAACACGCCGTCCTCGGCCAGCCGCTCCAGGTTGGAGGCCGACACCAGCATGATGTCGACGACGTCCTGGGCGACGATGGCCTTGATCTGGTCGAGGAACTCGGCACGGGTACGGTAGCGCGTCCAGCTGCCGTCCGGGGCGCGGTGTGGTCCGGTCGAGGTCAGGCTCGGCCCCATGTCGCCGTCCTTGGCGTCGGCGATGATGAAGTCCTGGCGGGTGTAGCGTCCGGCGCGAATCCGGGCGAGCTTGTCGTCGAGGCGGGTCATCCGAGAATCTCCAGGGCAGGTCAGGTGGCAGGTGCCGGGGCGGCACCGGTCATGATGGCGACGGCATCCGACATGGTATGGGCGCGCGGATCGATCACCGCGATCCGACGCCCCAGGCGGTGGATATGGATGCGGTCGGCCAGCTCGAAGACATGCGGCATGTTGTGGCTGATCAGGATGATCGACAGGCCGCGCCGGCGCACGTCCTGGATCAGCTCCATCACCTTGCGCGATTCCTTGACGCCCAGCGCCGCGGTCGGCTCGTCCATGATGACGACGCGGCTGCCGAAGGCGGTGGCGCGGACCACGGCCACCCCCTGGCGCTGGCCGCCGGACAGCGTCTCCACCGGCTGGCGGATGTTCTGGATGGTGAGCAGGCCCAGCGCGTCGAGATGGGCGCGCGCCGCCTTCTGCATGGCGGTGCGGTCGAGGGCACGGAAGAATCGACCGAGGAATCCGGGCTTTCGCACCTCGCGGCCGAGGAACAGGTTGTCGGCGATCGACAGCGCCGGCGACAGGGCCAGATCCTGGTAGACGGTCTCGATGCCGGCGGCACGGGCGTCCAGCGGCGAGCGGAAATGCACCGGCCGGCCGTCGAGGCGGATCTCGCCCTGGTCGGGGCTGACCGCACCGGCGATGGTCTTGATCAGCGTCGACTTGCCGGCGCCGTTGTCGCCGATCACCGCCAGGATCTCGCCGGGCATCAGGTCGAGGTCGGCATGGTCGAGGGCCGTGACCCGGCCATAGCGCTTCACCAGCCCCCGCGCGGTCAGGAGCGGCTGCGGGCCGGCGGTCATGCCGACACCTTGCGGATCCACTGGTCGATCGTCACGGCGACGATGATCAGGGCACCGATGGCGAACTCCTGCCAGAGCGCGTCGGCGCCGGCCAGCGCCAGGCCGTTGCGGAACACGCCGACGATCAGCGCCCCCACCAGCGTGCCGACGATCGAGCCGCGGCCGCCGAACAGGCTGGTGCCGCCGATCACCACGGCGGTGATGGAATCGAGGTTGGCATTGGCGCCGGAGATGGCGCTGATGGCGCCGATGCGGCCGATCAGCACCCAGCCGGCGAAGGAGCAGATCAGGCCGGCCGAGGTGTAGACGGCCAGGAGCGTGCGGCGGGTGTGGATGCCGGCGAGGCGCGCGGCCTCGGGATTGTCGCCGGTGGCGTGGACGTGCCGGCCGAAGGCGGTGCGGTTCAGCACGTACCAGAGCAGCAGCGCCAGCAGCAGCATCAGGATCGAGCCGAGCGTTAGCCTGGCGCCGCCGAACTGGATGGCCGTGCCGGTGAGCTGCAGGAACGAGGCCGCCGCCTCGACGTCCTGCTGCCTGATCGTCTGGCTCGCCGAGTACCAGAGATTGAGCGCGCCGAAGATGCTCCAGGTGCCGAGCGTCACGATGAAGGGCGGCAGCTTGAGGAACGCCACCAGGGCACCGTTGAGCAGGCCGCAGCCGACGCCGGTCAGCAGGCCCAGCGCGAAGGCCAGCTCGACCGGCAGCCCCGCCAGCACGGCGAGCCGGCCCATGACCACCGACGACAGCACCATGATGGCGCCGACCGAAAGGTCGATGCCGGCGGTCAGGATGATCAGGGTCTGCGCCATGCCGAGGATGGCGATGATCGTGACCTGCTGCAGGATGAGGGAGAGGTTGAACGGGTGGAAGAACCGCCCGCCGACCAGCAGGCTGAAGCCGAGCACGCCCAGGACCAGCACGATGAACGGCACGGTGGTCGGATAGGCGTGCAGGAAATGCTGCAGGCGCTGCAGCGGGCTCCGCTCGACGATCTCGAAGGCGGCACGCACGCTGTCGGACGATTCGGCAGTATCGGCGGAGCTGCTGGTCATGGCGGTCGGGAGCACCGGGAGCGAGGCGTGCGGCCGGGAGGGGCGATCGGGATCGCCCCTCCCGGCCGAGGCTGGCTAGCGGGAAGTGTCCGGGCTCAGCCCCAGCACTTCTCCAGGCCTTCGGCCGAGGTGATCGATTCGAGGCCCGGCACCGGCTTGTCGGTGACGAGCGACACGCCGGTGTTGAAGAAGTCGAGGCCCGGCGACGGCTCGGGCTTCTTGCCGGACTTGATGAACTCGGCCACTGCCTCGACGCCCATCGAGGCCATCAGCAGCGGGAACTGCATCGAGGTGGCGCCGATGACGCCGGCCTGGACGTTCTTGACACCCGGGCAGCCGCCGTCGACCGAGGTCATCAGCACCGAGCCGTCGGCCTTGCCGGCGGCCTTCAGCGCCTCGTGGGCGCCGGCGGCGGTGGGCTCGTTGATGGTGTAGACGACGCTGACGTCGGGATCCTTCTGGAGCAGGTTCTCCATGCCGGTCCTGCCGCCCTCCTCGGCACCCTGGCCCCACTGGTGGCCGACGATGCGCGGGTCGGTCTCCTCACCGTAGCCCTCGGGCTTCATGATGTCGATGCCGAAGCCCTTCATGAAGCCCTGGTCGCGCGCGGCGTCGACCGTGGGCTGGCTCTCCAGCGCATCGAGGAAGGCGATCTTGGCGGTGGCGGCCTTGTCGCCCAGCGTCTTCGCCGCCCAGGTGCCGATCAGCTCGCCGGCCTTGAAATTGTCGGTGGCGAAGGTGGCGTCGGCCGCATCGATCGGGTCGAGCGGCGTGTCGAGGGCGATGACCAGGATGCCGGCGTCGCGCGCCTGCTTGATGGTCGGCACGATGGCCTTGGTGTCGCTGGGCGTGATCAGGATGCCCTTGGCACCGGCGGCGATCAGGCTCTCGACCGCGGCCACCTGGCCGTCATTGTCGCCGTCGTACTTGCCGGCGAAGCTCTGGAACTCGAGGCCCAGCTCCTTGGCCTTGGCCTCGGCACCCTCCTTCATCTTGACGAAGAACGGGTTGTTGTTGGTCTTGGTGATCAGGCCGACCAGATCGGCGGCGTCGGCGGCCCCGGCGCCGAACACGGCACCCGCCAATGCCGTCCCCAGCAGGACGCCCCGCACCGTCGGACGGAAGTCTCCGCGCATCGTTCTCTCCCTCGCCTCCCAGGATCGCCGCTCCACCCCGGGTTCCGGGGCCGGACGACCGTCGTGATACGCGGACGATAGGCGGCGATCTCGCCGGGGGTCAACGCGCAACGGCCACCGGGGTCAACCCTTGCCCTTCCACGGCACCAGCAGCCGCTCCATCCAGCGCAGGAAGAGATCGAACAGATAGGCCACCGCCCCGATCATCACGATGCCGAGGATCACGACCTCGGTGACGAGGAACTCGGCGGCGCTCAGCACCATGAAGCCGAGGCCGGCGGTGGCTGCCACCATCTCGGCCGCCACCAGCGTCGTCCACCCCACCCCGATGCCGATGCGCATGCCGGTGATGATCTCGGGCAGCGCCGCCGGCAGGATCACGTGCAGGATGATCTGCGCCCGGCTGGCACCCATCGAGTAGGCCGCGTGGATCTGCTCGATCGCCACCGAGCGCACGCCGGCGCGCGTGCTCAGCACCATGGGTGCCAGCATGGCGAGGAACAGCAGCACCACCTTCTGCAGCTCGTCGATGCCGAACCAGATGATGGTGAGCGGCAGGTAGGCGAGCGGCGGCAGCGGCCGGTAGAACTCGATCGGCGGGTCGAACACGCCGCGCAGCACGCGGTTGATGCCCATGCCGATGCCGACTGGGATCGCCAGCACCGCCGCCAGCACGAAGGCGCCGAACACCCGCGCCAGGCTCGCCAGGGTGTGGTGCAGCAGGCTGGCGCCGCCGAAGCCCTCGTTCATCACCCTGACGAAGCGGCGGGCGACCGCCTCCGGGGCTGGCAGGAACAGCGGCTTGATCAGGCCGAGCGCCGTCACCAGCCACCACAGGAACAGCAGCGCCACCACCGTCACGGCGCTGATGGCGATGCTGGAGCCCTGTCCCGGCGCGCCATAGGAGTCGCCGGGCCGGGCGGGCGGCTGGCGGAACAGCCTGGCCAGCAGGGGCGGCCTAGTCGTGGCCACCGGCCTCGTCCGCATAGATGATGTTGAGCACCTGCTCGCGCATGGCGATGAACTCGGGCCGCGACTTCACCTCGCGGGCGCTGCGGCCGGCCAGGAACTCCCGGCAGAACGACAATTCGTAGGTCTTGCGGATGCGCCCCGGCCGCGGCGACATGACAATCAGCCTGGTCGCCATGAACAGCGCCTCCTCGACGCTGTGGGTGATGAAGAAGACCATCTTGCCGGTGGCCTGCCAGACCTTGAGGATCAGCTCCTGCACCTGCTCACGCGTCAGCGCGTCGAGAGCCCCCAGCGGCTCGTCCATGAGCAGCATCGCCGGATCGCTGGTGAGCGCCCGCGCCACGCCCACCCGCTGCTGCATGCCGCCGGAGAGCTGGTAGATCTTGTGCCCGGCGAAGCCGGCGAGGCCCACGAGCTCGAGGTTGCGCCGCGCCACCGCCTCGCGCTCGGTGCGCGAGCGGCCCTGCAGCTTGAGGCCGAAGGCGACGTTGTCGACGACGTCGAGCCAGGGCATCAGCGCGTGCTTCTGGAACACCACGCCGCGGTCGCGCCCCGGCCCGTCGATCGGCTTGCCGCCCAGCAGCACCTCCCCCAGCGTCGGCCGGATGAACCCGGCCATGACGTTGAGGAAGGTGGTCTTGCCGCAGCCCGAGGCACCCAGCGCCACCACGAACTCGCCGGGCCCGATGGCCAGGCTCACGCGCTCCAGCGCATGAACCGCCTCGCCCTGCGGCCCGGGGTAGACGACCGAGACCTCGCGGGCCTCGAGCCCCGTCATCCGGGGGCCGGTCGGATCGGCGCCTAGCCGCCGAGCTTCTGCGCCGCCTCGGCGAAGGCCGGTGTGACGAACTTGCCGTAGTCGGGCTGCAGCGCGTCGACGCGACCCTGCTCCTTGAGGAACTCGGAGGTGAACCTCAGCGCCTTGGCGACGCCGCCGTCGGCGCCGCCGCCGAGCCAGCGCGGCGAGGTCTGCTCGGCCAGCGTCGGGAAGCCGTAGAGCTCGAGCACGCCCGGCACGTCGGCGGGCTCGCCGCCGACCAGGTCGACGATGGCCTTCACCTCCGGTGAATCCGGGGTCCACTTGGCCTTGTTGTCGCGGTAGGCGGCGTCGGCCTCGGCCATGACCTTGACGAACTTCGCCATGAACTCGGGATTGTCCTTGGCGAAGGCGCTGTTGACCACCATGCCGTCGAAGGTGGCCTTGCCCTTGGCGCTGAGCTCGCCCGAGGTCACCATCACCTTGCCGTTCCCCTTGATCTTGCCGAGCGCCGGATCCCAGACGAAGGCGCCGTCGATGTCGCCGCGCTCCCAGGCGGCGACGATCTGGTTCGGCTGCATGTTGAGCAGCGTCACGTCCTGCGGGGTCAGCCCCCACAGCTCGAGCGCGTACATCATGTGGAAGTGGGTGGTCGAGACGAAGGGCACGCCGATCTTCTTGCCCTTCAGCGTCTTGGGATCGGCGATGTCGATGCCGGAGCCGTCGCGCACCACCAGTGCCTCGGCGGCGGCGATGTCCTCGACGATCCAGAACACCTCCATGTCGACGCCCTGCGACACGCCGGCGGCGATCGGGCTGGAGCCGGCGAGTGCTATCTGCACGTCACCCGAGGCCATGGCGGTGATCACCTTGGCGCCGCTGTCGAACTTCACCCAGTTGATCTTCCAGCCGGTCGCCTCCTCGAACTTGCCGCTGGCGATGGCGTAGGCATAGGGGTTGTAGATCAGCTGGTAGCCGACGGTGATCTCGTCGGCCCTCGCCCGCCCGGGCCACGCCGCGGCCGCAGCGCCCGCCGCGGCCAGGAGCGAAAGGACGGATCGCCGATGCATCGCTGGGAGCAGGTGCTGGGACATGGCTTGGCTTCCCACCTGTTGAGGCGCCGTCTCGGTCGCGGCGCTGCTTTCTGCCTATGGCGAGCTAACCAAGGATCGGCGGGCGTGCCAAGCCGCTATCGCGCTGCAACACAGGATGAGAGGAAGTCCTCGATGCGCCGCGGAATGTCGGTCTCCAACCGGTAGGCGACTGGTTTGCCCTGTCGCGCCATCGCCCGGCGCAGGGCGGGTTCGAGTCCGGCCGGCTCCTCACAGACCTCGATCGGCTGGGTCTCGGCGAGCCGGCGCAGCAGCGCGCGCTGGTCGTTGGTCGGATTGGCCGCGCGCGTGGTACCGCGACGCGGCATGGCGACGATCGGCCGGCGCGCGCGCATGGCCTCGCCGAGAATGCCCATGCCGCCGTGGCAGACGACGACGCGGGCGGCGGCGAGATGCCGGTGGAACGCCTCGTCCGGCAGGAATCGCTGCCAGCGCAGCGCCAGCGGCAGGAAACGGCCATCGCCGATCTGTGCCAGGCCGCCGAGCCCGATGGCGGCGGCGGCACGGTCGGCTGCGACGACCAGCTCGTCGAAGCCGTTGGCGGAGGTGCCGACGGCGACGAAGATCACAGCAGCGGGCCGCTCGCCAGCTGGGCGCGCGGGAAGGCGGCGAGCTTCTCGGGCCAGGGCACGATGAACAGGTCGGCGAACGGATAGGCCAGCCTGCCCGTCAGCGAGGGCGCCAGCGTCGCTCCGCTCTCGATGTAGACGACCCTGGCGCCGAGCAGCTTGCCGAGCACGATCGCCGGCAAGGCCACGTCGGCGCCGGTGGACAGCACCAGGGCCGGCCGTTCGCGCAGCATGATCCGCAGGGTCTGCCAGACGGCGATCAGTGTCCGCCAGGGCGACCGCCGCGGGTGCGCCACATGATAGAGCCGGGCGTTTCCAGGCCGGACCCGGCGGCCGCCGGCGAAGGTGATGTGGAAGCAGTCGGCGAAGCGGATGCCGGCGGTGGCGCGCTCGAGCTCCGCCAGATGCCCGCCCGGCGAGTAGGCCCAGCAGCTCCGCCGGCGCTCGATCCAGCCGCCGCTCACGGCAGGGCCACGAGCGGCCGGTCCGCGAACTGGCGCAGAATCTCGCCGCGTCTGTCGAGCACGACCAGCCATGGCTCGGACGGATCGAACCGCCGCAGCGAGGCCGCGCCGTCATAGGCGTAGGCGTCGAGCGGCACGCCCGAAAGGAAGGCGCGGGCACGCAGCCGCAGCAGGAGGAGGTTCACCCGCAGCCACGCCCGCCTGCCGCTCGGAAACACCAGCCGCAGGTCCAGGTCCGACCGCGGCCCAAGCGCATCCTCCCCGCCGGAGCCGATGAGCACGGCCTCGTAGAGAAATCCGCTGCGGCGCAGCTCGCCGGTCACCGATTCCATGAAGGCGCGCAGATGCTCGGCGCTGCCCCGGTAGAACCGGCAGTAGCGGGCGCAGACCCAGAACTGACCGTTCAGCGTGAAGCCGAGGCTATGGGCGACCGCCAGCGAGGCCATGGCGGCCGCGGCCGTTCCGAGCCCCAGGCCCACCAGGACAGGCAGCAGGGCCAGCCCCACCGCTGCCTCGGCCAGCAGGCGGAAGCTCAGCTCCTTGGTGTCCATGCCGCGCATGCCCTGCATCACCCAGTTGACGGCGAGCGCGAACAGGCATGTCCGCATCGCCGCTCGCACCCAGGAACTGCGCGGCGCGAACGGATAGCGCTTCGTCTTGACGGGATTGAGTGACACGATAAAATTTCAACCATAAATTGAAACTCGGGTCAATCTCGCTCATTGTCGCGACGAACGGCCCGGAAGGCACGGCTTGCGCATCCTCGCCCTCTCGATCCTGCTCCTGCTCCTGTCCTTCGCGTTCCTGGCCGCGGCACCGGCGCAGGCGCTCGACCTCCAGGCGACGCGGACCATCGGCTTCCCGCTGACCGTCGCCGCGCTCGCGACGGTGGCGGCCGGATGGCGGCCCGCCGTTCCCGCACCGCACGATGCGGCTCCCCTGATCCTGCTCGGGCTGCTGGCGGTCATGGCGATCGTGGAGATGCCGCGCGGCCTCGATCCGATGGGCTACAAGCTGGCCCTGCCGATCGCGGCGCTGCTGGCGGCCCCACGGATCGCGCTGCTGCTGGACGGGGTCGACGTCGCGCGCGCCGTCCGGGCACTGCTCGCGATCTATGTGACGATCACCGCGCTCGCCGTCTGGTGGAACGGCGCCGGCGGGCTGGTCCGGGGTTACGACGGCATCGAGCGGCTCGACGTCACCGGCAGCGTGGTCACCCACGCCAGCCTGTGCGCGGTCCATGTCGTGCTGGCGATCGGCACCCTCCTACATGGCCGGCGGTGGTCCGAAGCGCCGGTCGCCGTAGCCACCGGCCTCGCGGCGCTGGCCATGATCTTTCTCTCGGGCACACGCACCGCACTCGTCACCTGGGGCCTGTTCATGGCGCTGTCGCTGGCCGGCGGCAGGCGGCGGCTGGGCGAGATGCTGGCCCTGACCGGCGGCCTCGCCACGGCGCTGGTCCTCCACACGGCCCTGGTGAGCGACAGCTTCGCCCTCCGCCTGCAGGGCGGCCAGGACGCCTACGGCTCGGGCCGGTCGCACAGCATCGCCGCCTGGCTGGGTCGCCTGGTCGACGAGCCGCTCGGCATCGGCCTGGGCACCATCCGCCGGGAGCTGGCGATCGAGCGGCCCGCCATCGACGGCGAGCGCATGCTGGAGTGGCCGCACAACGAGGTCGTCAGGCTGACCGTCGAGGGCGGCCCGCTCGGCCTCGTGCTGATCCTCGGGCTGCTGGCCTGCACCGCCCGCATGGCGCTGCGCGGCGCCAGGGCCGCCACCGATCCGTTGCGCCGCGACCTCCTGCTGGTGCTGGTGGCCGACGTCATCGCCGAGAGCATGCTGCAGAACTTCTTCAACGGCATCTACCAGGCGACGGCGTTCCTGCTACTGATCGGCATTCTGGCCACCCCTCTGTCGGCCCGCCCGCAGCCGGGATAGACAGTGTCTCCCGACCGGGAGACGGCCCATGCAAGACGACGCCGACATCTTCGAGGCAGGGCTCGGCAAGGGTCCGGCCAACTGGCAGGCCCTGACGCCGCTCGACTTCCTGGCCTGGGCCGCCTCGGTGTTCGGCGAGCGCACCGGGGTCGTCTATGGCGCCGACAGCCTCACCTACGGTGAGCTCGACCGCCGCTGCCGCCGTCTCGCCAGCGGGCTGCGCCGGCTGGGCGTGGGTCCGGGCGACACGGTGGCGGTGATGTGCCCGAACATCCCGCCGATGCTGGAGGCGCACTACGGCATCCCGATGGCGGGCGCCGTGCTGAACGCCCTCAACACCCGGCTGGATGCCGCCTCGATCGCCTTCATCCTGCAGCACGGCGAGGCGAAGGTGCTGATCGCCGACACCGAGTACGCGCCGATCGTCCATGCCGCCGTCGCCTCGGCCGGCCGAGACATCACGGTCGTCGACGTCATGGACCCGGCCGCGCCGGGCGAGCGTGCCGGCCGGCTCGACTACGAGGAGCTGCTGGCGTCCGGCGATCCGGCCTTCGCCTGGGAGCGGCCGGCCGACGAGTGGCAGGCGATCTCGCTCTGCTACACCTCGGGCACCACCGGCAATCCCAAGGGCGTCGTCTACCACCACCGCGGCGCCTGCCTGAACGCGCTGGGCAACGCGCTGGTGTTCCGGCTGAGCCCACGGAGCGTCTACCTGTGGACGCTGCCGATGTTCCACTGCAACGGCTGGACCTACACCTGGGCGGTTACGGCGGTCGGCGGCACCCACGTCTGCCTGCGCAAGGTCGACCCGGCGGTGATCTTCCCGCTGCTGCGCGACCAGGGCGTCACCCATCTCTGCGGCGCGCCCATCGTGCTCAACACGCTGCTCCATGCGCCCGAGCAGGTGAAGGTCCCCTTCCCCCAGACCATCGAGGTCGCGACCGGTGGCGCGGCACCGCCGAGCGCGGTCATCGCCGCCATGGAGCGCATGGGCTTTCGCGTCCTGCACCTCTACGGCCTGACCGAATCCTACGGTCCCGCCACCTGGTGCCCGCCCCAGCCCTCCTGGCCCGCCGAGCAGCGGGCCGCCCGCATGGCCCGCCAGGGCGTGCGCTACCCGACGCTGCCCGAGCTGCAGGTGGCGGACCCGGTCACGATGGCCCCGGCCCCGCCCGATGGCGAGACGCTGGGCGAGATCATGTTCCGCGGCCACACCGTGATGAAGGGCTATCTGAAGAACCCGTCGGCCACCGCCGAGGCCTTCCGCGGCGGCTGGTACCACACCGGCGACCTCGCCGTGCTGCATCCCGACGGCTACGCCGAGGTCAAGGACCGCAACAAGGACATCATCATCTCCGGCGGCGAGAACATCTCCTCGCTCGAGGTCGAGGAGGTGCTCTACCGCCACCCCGCGGTGATGGAGGCGGCGGTCGTCGCCAGGCCCGACGAGAGATGGGGCGAGACCCCTTGCGCCTTCGTGACGCCGAAGCCGGGGGTCGAGCCGCCCACGGCCGAGGCGATCATCGCCTGGTGCCGCGAGCACCTGGCCCACTACAAGGCGCCGAGGCATGTGGTGTTCGGCCCGCTGCCCAAGACCAGCACGGGCAAGATCCAGAAGTTCGAGCTGCGGGAACGGGCGCGGGGCTAGGCGACCAGCGCCTCCAGCACCGGCTTCGGCCGCTCCAGCATCATCATGTGGCCCGCCGCCGGAACGGTGACGATGCGGGCACCGCCGATCATGCCGCCCAGCCTCTGCCCCTGCCTCGCCGGCGTCATCCGATCCTGCGCCCCGCAGATCACGAGCGTCGGACAGAAGACCGCAGCAGCCCTCGCCTCACCGTCCGCATAAGTGTTGCAGGCCGAGAGATCGGCCGCCAGCACGCCCGGGCGCGACGCCTCCAGCAGTCGGCGCGCGCTGGTGGCGAGCGACACGCCGGGAGTACCGCCGCCGGTGAGCTTGGCCGAGGCGCCGATGCCCCAATCGGCGATCATCGCCGCTGCCCGCGGCAGATCCTGCGCCGCCGCCGCGAGCAGGCCCGGATGGACCGGCATGCGGGGTGCCGCACCGAGCAGCGCCAGCCCCTCGACACGCCCAGGCGCGGTCGCCGCGGTCTCGAGGGCGATCAGCGCGCCCATCGAATGCCCCGCCAGCGTCGCCCGCCCGACCCCGAGCCGATCGAGCAGCCTCACCACCCATGCCGCCGACCGGGCGATAGCCGTCGCCGCCTCGCCGGCCGACCGGCCGTGGCCCGGCAGGTCGACGGCGAGACTGTTGCGGTCATGGAAGGACTTGGCCCTGGCCTGCAGCGTCCAGACGCTGTGATCCATGCCGGCACCGTGCAGCCAGACGATGCTGGCGGTCTCCGGCCGGAACGGCCTTCCCCAATCGCACACATGCACGGCCTCGCCGTCGAGATCGAGCTGCATCCCGTCTCCCCCGGAACCGGGGCGAGCATAGGCGCTGTCGACGGGCCGCGGCGAGGGCCCCGTCTCGCCGCGGCCGGCCGGTCAGGCGACGAGCTTGCTGCGCACGGCCGTGGCGCTGGTCCAGCGCAGCACCAGGCTCTGGCCGTCGCCCGAGGTCGCGGTCGGCCCGGTGATCGTGACGCCGGACGCCGGGCTCAGATTCACGGCGCCGCTGCCGCTCTGCACCACCGTGGTCTCGACATAGACCTTGCGGCCGCTGACGATCGTGCCGAGGCCCGGCGCCTTGGTCGAGCCCGGCACCGTCGCCATCTGCGGCACCGTCACGGTCTTCGGCGACGTGCCGACCATCTCGACCTTGTCGCCGAGATCGCCGGCCTGCAGGGTGTAGCTGGTCCCGGTCTGCTCGTTGACCATGACCCAGCCGCGCATGCGGGTGTCGACCAGGCGGTACCAGCTCGACGAGGCGCGGCTGTAGAGTCCCTTCTCGAAGCCGGGGTTCCAGGTCGAGCCGTCGGCGAAGGCCAGCATGTTGTCGGTGGCGCCGGGCGGCGCCGCCATCCGGTCTCCAATGTGCGGTGGCGCATCGAAGGAGACGCGCTGCAGGGTGGAATCGCCGAGATAGAGCGTCACCGAGTTGGCCGAAGCGCCCACGGCGCCGGACGTGAGCCGGGAGTTATTGCCGGTGGGATTGCCGCCGAGATAGACGTAGGCTCCCGTCTCGCCCCGGTCGATCCGACAATAGCCGTTGTGCTCGATCAGGCGGGCCAGCGGCTGGCCGCTGCTCCACGACGGCAGCCATATGCCGCGCTGGATCATGCTGTCGCCATCGGCGAAGCCGGACAGCGCCGGGAAGTTGTCGCAGCCGAGGAACAGCCGGTTGAACACCGATCGGCCGATGCTGCCGTTGCTGTCAGCATAGGCCGTGGTGACGTTGAGCGCGAACACGCCGATGTACTGGTTCATCTCGGTACGGTCGCCGGCCGTGCCCTCCTCGAACACGCCCTCGGCGATATTCTCGAGGTCGACCGAGACGAAGGTCAGCCGCCGGCCGTTGCGGATGTGGACACCCCGGCAGCCCGTCCGGCCGGTGGCGTGGATCGTCGCCTTGGCGATCAGAATGTTGTTGATGATGTTGCCGTTGGTGGGGCCGTCGAGGAACAGCGCCTTGGTGTTGTCGCTGCCGAGCCGGATCGAGATCTGTGTCAGCGTCCCGTCGCCGTAGTTGACGGCGGCCGGGGTCGAGTTGCGGATCCAGATGCCGTTGGCGGCGAAGGCGTCGGTGCCATCGCCCCACATCAGCACGTCGCTGACCGAGAAGTCGTTGCACTGGTCGAGCTCGATGCCCCAGGCGCCGGCTCCGCCGCCGGCCACGCGCAGGTCGGAAGCGCGGAAATTGTTGCCGCGGCAACGGATCGCCGCCGCCGTGCTGGTGGCCGGCAGCTCGATGCGCAGGCCGTCGACGGCGCCGTCGACATACTCGGCCCCGCTCCACGACAGGCCGTAGCCGTTGTGCGCCACCCTCAGGATGGTGGCGTCGCGGCCGGCGCCCAGCACCCCCGTCTTGACAGGAGCCGCGAGCGGCGCCGTCACCTTGTAGACGCCCTCGGGCAGCACGACGCAACGGGCACCCGAGGCCAGCGCCGCGGCGATGGCCGCCGTATCGTCGGCGACGCCGTCGCCGACGGCGCCGAAGTCGCGCGCCGAGGCGGTCTCACCGAGCTTGCCGGCTATGGTCCGGGCAACGGCCCCGGCGCGCGGCGGCGAGAAGGGCAGGCTGCCCAGCGGAGCGCGCCGGGTCAGGTTCCCGGCCGTCGAGACCAGCATCTGGTCACCGGCCGCCAGCGTTGCCGCCGGCGCCAGCTCATGGATCTGCATGTTGGCCATCAGGCGGACTCCGTGGCGATGCCGGCACCGCTCTCGGTGACGACGATGCTGCCGGTTTCGGTGACGAGCAGGGGTTGGCCGGGCGGCGTCGGCAGGACGACGCCCGCACCCGGGCGGGCGACGCCGAGCCGCAGACCGCGGCCGGTCAGGCCCAACGGTCGGGCCATCTCACAGCCGCCCGACGACGTAGGCGTCGCAGTCGGCACCCTCGGCGATGAACGCGACGTAGCGCTCACCGCGCCGCAGCGGGATGTCGACATACTGTCCGGGGTAGAGGAACGGGCTGGTCGACGCGTCGGCGGTGACGGTGGCGTCGCCGATCTCGAAGCGGCAGAAGCCGGTGGCGATCAGGCTGACCACCTCGATGTCGTCGGCGATCGGGGTCGCGTTGCGCACCGAGACCGACCCGACGGCCAGCTTGCGGGTGCCGCGATAGTCGAAGCCGAGGATCGAGATGGGATTGCCGTTGTCGTCGATGGGGAGCAGCGTGCTCATGGTCGCGGGTCTCCGGCGCGGCACGGCCTCGCCTCGATGAGGGACTATGTTCCTAGATTAGCGACCAGAAGATAGGTTTGTCAACCTATGACATTCAGCGCCCGCCTGTGGTGGAAAGCGGCTTCGCCCCGATCGCCGCATCTGCCATAGTACCGCCGACGAGGGACGCCCCGGTTCGACGATGCAAGACAGCCATCGCCTGCTGATCTACAGCCACGATAGCTTCGGTCTCGGCCACCTGCGGCGCTGCCGTGCGATCGCCCATGCGCTGGTCGAGCGATTCGGCCGCCTGTCGGTTCTGATCCTGTCCGGCTCGCCGATCATCGGCAGCTTCGACTTCAAGTCGCGGGTCGATTTCGTCCGGGTGCCCGGCGTCATCAAGCTGCGCAACGGCGAGTACACCTCGCTGCAGCTGCACATTGACATCGAGAAGACGCTGCAGATCCGAAGCTCGATCATCCAGCACACCGCCGACATCTTCGATCCCCACCTGTTCCTGGTCGACAAGGAGCCGCTGGGCCTGCGCGGCGAGGCGCGCGCCACGCTGGAGATGCTGCGCGGCCGCGGCGCGCGCTGTGTGCTGGGCTTGCGCGACGTGATGGACGAGCCGCTGAGCCTGGTCGACGAGTGGCAGCGCAAGGGCGTCTACCCCGCCCTCGACGAGCTGTTCGACGAGATCTGGGTGTACGGCCAGCCCCAGCTGTTCGATCCGCTGGTGGAGATCCCCGGCATGGCGCCGTTCGCCGCCAAGACGCGGTTCACCGGCTATCTGCGCCGCACCATGCCCGACGACGGGCTGCTCGCCCCGCCCCGCGACCTGCCCGACGAGCCCTACATCCTGGTGACGACCGGCGGCGGCGGCGACGGCCAGGAGCTGGTCGACTGGGTCGTCTCGGCCTACGAGCACGATCCCTCGATCCCCCATCCGGCCCTGCTGCTGCTCGGGCCGTTCATGCATCCCGACCAGCGCGCCCAGTTCCTCGGCCGGGTGGCACGGCTGCCCAAGCTGCGGGCACTGACCTTCGATGCCCATGTCGAGCGGCTGTTCGAGCATGCGATCGGGGTGGTGGCCATGGGCGGCTACAACACGTTCTGCGAGATCCTTTCGTTCGGCAAGCCGGCGCTGATCGTGCCGCGGACCACGCCGCGCCTCGAGCAGCACCTGCGCGCCGACCGCGCCGAACGGATGGGGCTGGTGCGGATGCTGGACGACAGCGCCGGCCGCCAGCCCGAGCGCATGGCCGCCATGCTGCACCAGCTCGGCCATTGGCCGGTCCCCGACCTGTCGCGC
The DNA here is from genome assembly GCA_035326425.1 of Geminicoccus sp. GTDB lineage: Bacteria > Pseudomonadota > Alphaproteobacteria > Geminicoccales > Geminicoccaceae > CALKJU01. Next base: position 92,233 of record DAOLFG010000004.1, read on the forward strand.
TATCCGGGCCTGCTGGACGGCCTCGACCGCGTCGGCGACTTCGTCGAGCCCTGGCTCAGCGACACGCCGCCGCGATCCATCGGCAAGGCCGAGCTCCGCCGCGCCGGCCTGCGCGTCGCGGCAGGGGGCTGGCTGGGCCACTAGGTGTCGCGCAGGATCGCCGTCCTGGTGAAGGGCTACCCGCGCCTTTCGGAGACCTTCATCGCCCAGGAGCTGCTGGGCCTGGAGCGGCGCGGGCTGGACCTGCTGATCGTCTCGCTGCGCCACCCCACCGACCCGGACGTGCACGACCTGCACCGCCGGATCCGGGCTCCCGTCCTCTACCTGCCCGAATACGTCAAGGACGAGCCGCTGCGGGTGCTGAAGGGCCTCTGGCGCAGCCTGCGCCGGCCGGCCTTCCCCGGCGTGCTGCTGCGTTGGCTCTGCGACCTCGCCCGCGATCCCACCCCCAACCGCGGCCGCCGCTTCGCCCAGGCCGCGGTGCTGGCGGCCGAGCTGCCGGGCGACGTCGGCCATCTCTACATCCACTACCTGCACACGCCGGGCTCGGTCGGCCGCTACACCGCCATGCTGCGCCGGCTGCCGTTCAGCTTCTCGGCCCACGCCAAGGACATCTGGACCACGCCTTCCCGGGAGAAGCGGGCCAAGCTCGCGAGCGCCGCCTGGACGGTGACCTGCACCCGCGCCAATCTCGACCATCTGCGCGGGCTGGCGCCCGATGCCGCCATCGAGCTCGTGCATCACGGCCTCGACGCGTCGCGTTTCGGCCCGCCGCCCCCGCCGCCCGATGGCGTGCCGGTGATCCTGTGCGTCGCACGCGCGGTCGAGAAGAAGGGCCTCGATGTGCTGCTCGATGCCCTGGCCCTGCTTCCGGGGGATCTGGACTGGCGCTTCGAGCACATCGGCGGCGGCGCGCTGATCGACGGGCTGCGCACCAGGGCGGAACGGCTGGGCATCGCCGGCCGCGTGCGCTGGCTGGGCGCGCAGCCGCAGTCCGAGGTGATCGCCGCCTACCGGCGCGCCGTGCTGTTCTGCCTCCCGGCACGGGTCGCCGGTGACGGCGACCGCGACGGCCTGCCCAACGTGCTGATGGAGGCGATGTCGCAGGAGCTCGCGGTGGTCTCGACCCCGATCTCCGGTATCCCCGAGATCGTCGACGACGACGTCACCGGCCTGCTCGTCCCGCCGGGCGATCCGCAGGCCCTGGCGGCCGCCCTGCGGCGGCTGCTCGCCGACGGGGCCCTGCGCCGCCGCCTCGGCGAGGCGGGGCGCCGTCGCGTGCTCGCCGACTTCGCGATGGAGCGCGGCATCGACCGGATCGCCGCTCTCCTGCGGGGGCAGCCGGCGCCGGCAGCGGAAATGGCATGCGCATCGCCTTCTATGCCCCTCTGAAGGCGCCCGACCACCCGGTCCCGTCGGGCGACCGCCGGATGGCGCGCTCGCTGATGGCGCTGCTGGAGCGGCTTGGGCACGAGGTCCGCCTCGTCAGCCGGCTGCGCAGCTACGACCGCGACGGCGACGCGCTGCGCCAGATGCGGCTGCGCACGCTCGCCACCCGCATGGCCGACCGGCTCGCGCGCCGCCTGCACCGCGACGGCGCCCCCGACCTCTGGATCACCTATCACTGCTACCACAAGGCGCCCGACTGGCTGGGCCCGGTGGCGACGCGCCAGCTCGGCATTCCCTACCTGATCGTCGAGCCATCGCTCGCCGGCAAGCAGGCCGACGGGCCGTGGGCCGTCGGCCATGCCGGCACCCGCCTCGCTCTCGCGCAGGCCGACCTGCTGCTGGCGATGACCGGCGACGATCTCGACGGCCTCGGCACGGCGACCGGCCCGCCGGCCAAGATGCGGCTGTTCCCGCCCTTTCTCGACGCCACGCCGTTCGCGGCCGCGGCGCGGTGCCGGGCGGAGCATCGCGCCCGCCTGGCCGCCGAGCATGGCCTCGACCCGGAGCGCCCCTGGCTGCTGTCCGTCGCGATGATGCGCTCCGACGTGAAGCGGGACTCCTACCTCGCCCTCGCCGATGCGCTCGGGCGGCTGCGGGAGCTGCCCTGGCAGCTCGTCTGCGTCGGCGACGGCCCGGCTCGCGCCGAGGTCGAGGCGAGGATGGCCGGGCTCGGGAGCGATCGCGTGCGTTGCGTCGGCGCCCGGCCGGAGGCCCAGCTCCCGGCCTTCTATGTCGCCGCCGACCTGATGGTCTGGCCGGCCTTTCGCGAAGCCTACGGCCTGGCCCTGCTGGAGGCCCAGGCGGCGGGCCTGCCGGTGGTCGCCTGTCGCGAGGGTGGCGTGGCCGACGTCGTCGCCGACGGCGAGACCGGGCTCCTGGTCGCCGATCGCGACCTCGCCGCCTTCGCCGACGCGATCGCCGGACTGCTCCGCGATCCGCAGCGCCGCGGCGGGCTCGCGCGCGCCGCCCGGGTCCGCGTCGCCGCGCGGCACGATCTGCCGGCCGCCGCCCGCCGCCTCGAGCTGGCCCTGGCCGATGCCGTCCGCATCAACCGCCAGCGCCTGCGCAGGGCCGCGTGATGCGCGCGCTGTTCATCCGCCACGGCCTCACGCGCTGGAACGAGGAGGGCCGCATCCAGGGCCAGACCGACGTGCCCCTGAGCCCGGCCGGCCGCGAGCAGGTGGCGGCATGGCGGCTGCCGCCGGACCTCGCGGCCGCCCGCTCCTATGTCAGCCCGCTCGGCCGCGCCCGCGAGACGGCCCGGATCCTGGGGCTCGACCGGCCGGCCGTCGACGACCGGCTGCGCGAGATGGCCTGGGGTGCTTACGAGGGCGAGATGCTGGTCGAGCTGCGCCGTCGCCACCGCACGGCCTTCGCCGACATCGAATCGCGCGGCCTCGACCTGCGGGCACCCGGCGGCGAGTCGCCGCGCGAGGTCTCGGCGCGGCTCGCCGGCTTCCTCGCCGAGGCGGCGGTCGGCGCCGGCGACCTCGTGATCGTGGCTCACAAGGGCATCCTGCGCGCCTCGATCGTGCTGGCCTTCGGCTGGGACATGCTGGGCGAGCCGCCTGTCGCGATCCGGGACGACCGGGCCCTGCTGCACCGGCTCGATCCGGCCGGCCGCCTGCGCTTCGAGCACGTCGTGCCGTTGCGGGACGGCGCCTAGATGGCGGCGGCGCTCGTCTGGGTGCAGCATCTGCTGGGCAGTGGCCACCTGCGCCGCGCCCTCTCGCTCGCCGAGGCGCTCGCCGCCAACGGCCTTCGCACGACCGTCGCGTCCGGTGGCGCGCCGATGCCCTGGCCGGTGCCGGCCGGGGTCGAGATCGTCCAGCTGCCCGCCGCCCGCGCCGCCGACAACCGGATCGCCTCGCTGGTCGACGCCTCCGGCAATCCGCCGGACGACGGATTCTGGCAGGCCCGCGGACGCGTGCTGCGCGAGCTGGTCGACCATGTCTGCCCGGCCGTGATCGTCACCGAGATGTACCCCTTCGGCCGCCGTGCCTTCCGTCACGAGGTCATCGCGCTGCTCGACCACGCCGCCGCCGTTTCGGCTCCCCTGGTCGTGTCGTCGGTGCGCGACGTGCTGGTCGACAAGGTCCGGGCGGACCGCTGGCAGGAGATGCGCGACGTCGCCGTCGCCCGCTGCGACCTCGTGCTGGTCCACGGCGACGAGCGGCTGTTTCCGTTCGAGCGGACCTTTCCGCACGCCGCCGCCATCGCCGACCGGACGGTGCATACCGGCTTCATCCTCGCCGCCGTCCCGAACCCCGCCGATGCCGGGCGGTGCTGCGTCGTCGTCTCCGCCGGCGGCGGGGCGGTCGGCCGCGGCCTGATCGAGGCGGCGCTGGCCGCCCGGCCCCTGACCGTCCTGTCCGACCGGCCCTGGTGGCTGGTCGCCGGCGCCAACGTCCCGCAGGCGGATTGGGATGCCCTCGGCCGGGCCCTCCCGCCCGATGTCCGCCTCGTCCGCCATCGCGACGACCTGCCCGACCTGATCGCCGCCGCCGAGGTCTCGGTCTCGCAGGCCGGCTACAACACCGTGGTCGAGGGCTTGGCCGGCGGCGCCCGCATGGTGCTCGTGCCGTTCGATGCGCCGGGCCAGGACGAGCAGCGCCTGCGCGCCGGCCGCCTCGCCGAGCTCGGCCTCGCCGAGGTGCCGACGGGCGACCGGCTCGCACCCGCGACGCTCGCCGCCGCCGTCGACCGTGCCGTGGCGAAGCCGCGCCCGGACGCGTCGTCCTTCCGCTTCGACGGTGCCGCCCGCTCGGCCGAGTCGATCCTCGCCGGGCTGAGGCGGCGTGCCGCCTGACCTCGAAGCCCTGCTGGCCGGACGTGACACCCCCGTCCGCCTGTGGTGGCGCGACGACGATGCCGGCCGCGACCATCCCCGGCTGGCGCGCCTGCTGGAGATCGCCGAGCGCCATGGCGCCCCGCTGGCGCTGGCCGTCGTGCCGAGCTGGCTGGAGCCGGCCGCGCGGGCGCGGATAGCCCGGTGCCCCGCAGCCACGGTGCTCCAGCACGGCATCGCGCACCGCGATCACGCGGCACCCGGCGAGCGGAAGATCGAGCTCGGCGGCATCGCCCTTCCCGACAGGCTCGCCGGCCCGGTCGTCGAGGGCCGCGAGCGCTTGGCCGTCGGCTTCGGCGCGCGCTTCCGCGAGGTGATGGTGCCGCCCTGGAACCGGATCGCCCCGGCCTTCCTCGAGCGTCTGCCCGCCTGGGGCTTCGCGGGCTTCTCCGGCTGGGCCGACGGCGGCCCTGCTGCGCCCGAGGGGATCTCGCGGGTCGACACCCACCTCGACCTGGTCTCGTGGCGGCCCGTCCGGCGCTGCCTCGGCCTCGACGAGATCGTGGCCCGCCTCGCCGGCCTGCTCCAGCGGGGTGCCCGCGAGCCTCTGGGCCTGCTCAGCCATCACCTCGTGATCGACGAGGCCGGCTTCGAGACGCTCGACCGCCTGATCGGGCTGGTGCAAGATCATCCCAAGCTGTGCATCGAGCGCGTCTTTTGAGCCCTTTTCCGGGAAACCGCATGAGCGAGCCGCTGCTCGAAATCAGGGATCTGGCGGTCACCTTCAAGGCCGATGAAGGCGTGGTGGAGGCGGTCAAGGGCGTGTCCTTCGCCGTGCCGGCCAACACCACGGTGGCGCTGGTGGGCGAGAGCGGCTCGGGCAAGACCGTGATCTCGCAGGCCATCCTGGGCATCCTGCCGCGTGCCGCCGAGGTCACCGGCGGCTCGATCCTGTTCCGCGATCCCAAGGGCAATGGCGAGGCGGTCGATCTCGTGCCGCTGCCGGCCGATGGCCCGGAGCGCCGCGCCATCCGCGGCAGCCGGATCTCGATCATCTTCCAGGAGCCCATGAGCTCGCTGTCGCCGCTGCACACCATCGGCGACCAGATCGGCGAGGCGCTGCGGGTCCATCGCGGCGTGTCCGCCGCCGAGGCGCGCGGCCGCACCGTCGACATGCTGGGCAAGGTCGGGTTCCCCAACGCCGAAGCGGCGGTCGACCGCTACACCTTCGAGCTGTCGGGCGGCCTGCGCCAGCGGGCGATGATCGCCATGGCGCTGATCTGCCGGCCGGCGCTGCTGATCGCCGACGAGCCCACCACCGCCCTCGACGTCACGATCCAGGCCCAGATCCTGAAGCTGATGAAGGACCTGCAGGCCGAGTTCGGCATGGCGATCCTGTTCATCACCCACGACCTCGGCGTCGTCGCCAACATCGCCGACCAGGTCGTGGTGATGTTCCGCGGCCGGGTGATGGAGGCCGGCCCGGCCCGCGACCTGATCGAGGCGCCGCGCCATCCCTACCTGAAGGCGCTGCTCCACGCCGTGCCCCGGCTGCACATGGACACCAACGAGCGGCTGGTGGCGCTGCGCGAGGTCAGTGTCGGCAGCGACATCACCCTCGGCCGGCCGCCCGTCAGGCCGCCGTCGCCCGACGACGAGCCCCTGCTGCGCGTCGACGGCCTGCGCAAGGTGTTCCTCACGCGCCGGGTCGGCTGGCTGGGCGGGGCGCCGATGGAGATCGTCGCCGTCGACGACGTGTCGTTCTCCATCCGCCGCGGCGAGAGCTTCGCCATCGTCGGCGAGAGTGGATCGGGCAAGACCACGGTCAGCAAGATCATCATGCGCGGCACCGAGCCCGATGCCGGTAGCATCGTCTGGCACGACGAGGACGGCCGCATCGACGTGCTGGCGCTGGGTGACGCCGAGCTGCAGGCCTTCCGCCGCAAGCTGCAATACATGTTCCAGGATCCGTTCGGCTCGCTCAACCCGCGCATGACGGTGCTGGATATCGTCGCCGAGCCGCTGGTGATCCACGGCATCGGCAGCCCGGACGAGCGGATCGAGCGGGTCAAGCTGCTGCTGGCGGCCGTCGGGCTCGATACCCGGCACCTGCGCCGCTATCCGCACAGCTTCTCGGGCGGCCAGCGCCAGCGCATCGGCATCGCGCGCGCCCTGGCGCTGGAGCCGCGCATGCTGATCTGCGACGAGCCGGTCTCGGCGCTCGACGTCTCGGTGCAGGCCCAGATCCTCAACCTGCTGAGGGACCTCCAGCAGGAGTTGGGGCTCACCTACCTGTTCATCTCGCACAACCTGGCGGTCGTCCGGTACATCGCCCGGCGCATCGGCGTGATGTGTGCCGGCCGCATGGTCGAGCTGGCACCGACCGAGCAGCTGTTCCGCAATCCCCGCCATCCCTACACCAAGGCCCTGCTGGCCGCCGTGCCGGAGCCGGATTTCGACCATCCGCTCGATCTCGGCGCCTTGATGGCCGGCCGCGCCTCCGATCCCACGGCCTGGCCCGAGCCCTATCACGCCGCCGGCGCGAAGCCGCGCTTCGTCGAGCTCGACCCCGGGCACTTCGTCCGGATGGCCTAGCATGCCCGCCATGTACCGACAGATCCGTCGCCTCGCCGCCCTGCTGGCCATGGCCGCCGGCGGCCTCGCCGCGACGGCCGCATCCGCCGGGCTGCCGGAGCAGCCGCTGGTGGTCACGACCATCCCCGAGCTCGGCACGCCCGGCGGCGAGCTGCGCACCCTCATCGGCCGCGCCCGCGACACCCGTCTGCTGCACGTCTACGGCTATGCGCGCCTCGTCACCTACAATCTCGACCTGCAGCTGGTGCCCGACATCCTCCTCGACTACGAGGTCGAGGCCGGCCGCAGCTTCACCTTCCACCTGCGCAAGGGGCATGCCTGGTCGGACGGCCGGCCCTTCACCACCGAGGACTTCCGCTTCTGGTGGGAGGACGTGGCGCAGGAGCCGGCGATCATGCCCTCGGGCCCGCCGATCCAGCTCATCGTCGACGGCGAGCTGCCGAAGGTCGAGATCCTGGACGAGACCACGATCCGCTACTCGTGGTCGAAGCCCAACCCGTTCTTCCTGCCCTCGCTCGGCGGCGCGGCGCCGATCACGCTGGCGCTGCCGGCGCACTACCTCAGGCAGTTCCACAGGAAATACGCCGACCCCGCCAGGCTCGAGGAGGCTGTCAAGGCCAGCAAGTCGCGCGACTGGGCGCAGCTGTTCGGCAGGCGCGAGCGTTCCACCGAGTTCGACAATCCGGAAATGCCGACGCTGGCGCCGTGGAACATCGCCACCGCACCGCCGGCCGATCGCTTCATCGCGGTGCGCAATCCGTATTTCCACCGCGTCGACACCAAGGGCCAGCAGCTGCCCTATGTCGACAGGCTGATCCTCGAGGTGATCGACACCAAGCTCGTGCCGATCAAGACCGGCTCGGGCGACACCGACCTGCAGTCGCGCGGCCTGTTCTTCAAGGACTACACTTTCCTGCGCGAGAGCGAGCCGCGCAGCGGGCTGAAGACGCTGCTGTGGCGCGAGGCGCGAGGTGCCCATCTGGCGCTCTACCCGAACCTGAACGCCGCCGACCCGGCCTGGCAGAGGTTGTTCCGCGACCTGCGCTTCCGCCAGGCCCTGGCGCTGGCGGTCGACCGCGATTCGATCAACCACTTCCTCTATTTCGGCCTCGCCACGCCGGCCAACAACACCATCACTCCCGACAGCCCGCTCTATACCGATGCGGTCGGCGGGGCCTGCATGGGCTTCGATATCGACAGGGCCAATGCGCTGCTCGACGAGATCGGCCTGCCCCGGGGCGGCAACGGCGTCCGCAGGCTGCCCGACGGCCGGCCGCTCGAGCTCGTCGTCGAGACCTCGGGCGAGGACACCGAGCAGAGCGACGTGCTCGAGCTGCTGCGCGATTCCTTTGCCGAGATCGGCTTTCGCATCCACACCAAGCCCTCGGACCGGGAGGTGCTGCGCAACCGGCTGTTCTCGGGCGAGACGCTGATGACGATCTGGTACGGCTGGGACAATGGCGTGCCGAGCGCCGACATGCCGCCCGGCACCTTTGCGCCCACCAGCCAGTTCGACCAGCTGATGTGGCCCAAATGGGGCCAGCATTTCGAGACCAAGGGGCAGTCCGGCGAGGCCCCCGCGCTGCCGGAGGCCACGAAGCTCCTGGAGGAATATCGCGACTGGGGACGCTCCGAGACCACCGCCCAGCGCGAGGAGATCTGGCATCGGATGCTCGAGCTGTTCGCCAGCCAGTGCTACACGATCAGCCTGGTCGGCAACGTCATGCAGCCGCTGGCCATCCGCGCCAACCTGCGCAACGTGCCGCCGGAAGCGGTCTACAACTGGGAGCCGCACGGCCAGATCGGCATCTACCAGCCCGACACCTGGTGGCTGGAGAAGCCGTAGCCCCCGCGCCTCAGCGGATCTTGACCAGCCACAGGCTGCTCTCGCGCGCGCCTTCGGCCAGCGGCAGGCCGGAGAGCCCGGCTTCGTCCAGCCATGCGGGCCGCCTCGTCGCCACCCAGTGGCTGGCGAACAGGATGTCGTAGCCGCCGCCCTGCAGCAGGCAGGCCACCGGCAGCTGCTCGCCATAGCCACGCCACGACCAGTCCGCCGGATAGGCGTCCGGCAGGAAGATGTCGTGGACGTGCAGCACGATGCCCGCCGGCAGCCCCGGCAGCACGTCGCCCAGCAGACGGTCGACGTCGGTGCCCGGCATGGCGACGTGGCTGGAGTCGACGAACAGCACGTCGCCGGCCGCGAGCCCGGCCAAGGCCTGCGGCCCGGCCTCGGCCAGGACCATCGGCAGGTGGCGGACCGGCAGGCCGGCCAGCTTCGCCCGCGGCGACGGGTCGATGCAGGTGATCTCGCAATCGAGCCCGCCGTCGGCGATGGCGCGAGCCATGAACCGGGTCGAATGGCCCGATCCGATCTCGACGATCCGGTGCGGCCTCAGCCGGCGGACGAGGGCATAGGCCGCGGCGCCGTCGAGCCGCGGGAACCAGTCCTGGTCGAACCGGGGCGTCGGCGGCGCCCCGCCGAACAGGGCGAGCTGGCGCCGGAAGCCTGCGAGAACGTCGACCAGCTCGCGCATGCGCGGCTCGGCCGCCGCGAACAGCGGCTCGAGGCCGGGATAGCCCGCCGGCTCCACCGATGCCGCGTAGCGGTAGGGAATGAAGAATCCCTGCCGCCGCCGGCCCAGCAACGTGTGCAGCGCCATCGCCAGCACCCGGGCGCGCGGATGGGACATGCCGGCAGTCCCGACCCCTCAGAGCTCGATCTGCATGCCTTCGCGGGCCACCAGCGAGCCGGGAAACGCCTCCTCCAGCTCGATCGCGATGCGGTCGAGCTGGTCGTCGTCATGGTCCGGATCGTGGTGGAACGCCATCAACCGGCGCGCGCCGGCGGCCCGGCACAGCCTTACGCCCTCCTGCCAGGTCGAATGTCCCCAGCCGCGATAGCGTGGATATTCGTCGTCGGTGTAGGTGGCGTCGTAGATCACGAGGTCGGCATCGGCGATCAGGTCCAGGATGGCGGCATCGAGCTCGCCGTCGCGGTGCTCGGTGTCGGTGACGTAGCAGGCGGCGCGGCCACCGAACTCCAGGCGGTAGCCGGTGGCACCCCCCGGATGGTTGAGGCTGGCCGTGCGCATCCTGATGCCGGCGTCCAACGACAAGGTCTCGCCGGCGTCGAAATCGTTGAAGGCGATGCACGAGTGCATGATGTCGAGCGGCACCGGAAAGAACGGCCGCTGCATCAGCGTATAGAGGACTTCCTGCAGGTTGCGCTGCTGCCGCTTGAGATGGCCGTTCCAGAACTCGAAGCGGTTCTTGCCGGTGTAGGCCGGCCGGAAGAACGGCAGGCCCTGGATGTGGTCGAGATGGGTATGGGTCAGCACGATGTGGCCGACGATGCGCTCGTCGCAGCGTGCGAGGCTGTTGCCGAGCACACGGAGCCCCGTACCGGCGTCGAAGATGATCAGCTGGTCGCCGCAGCGCACCTCGACACAGGCAGTATTGCCGCCATACCGCACCGTGGCGCCGCCGGGACAGGGCACGGCACCCCTCACCCCCCAGAAGCGGATCTTGATGGCGGCAGCCTCATCCATCGGCAAATCTCGACGCTACATCCACAAAGCCAATCAGGAAACGCTGCCGCCCGCAAGCGACCGGGGTGAGGGATACCACGCCAGAACCTTCAGATTCGATAATAGAGAAAATAGCGGCCGCCGGCGACCTCCGCCGGCAGCCCGGCCTCGCGCAGCCCGGCCGCCGGCAGGGGCTGGTCCGACACGATCACCGCCCCGGGGCGCAGCAGCGCCGGCAGCAGCAGCGCGATGCGTGCGGCGACCGAGCGGTTGCGCAAGGCGTCGCCGGTGCCGATGTCGCTGTGGACCAGCGCCGCCGGCCCCGGAAGCCGCGCCGGTGCCGCAGGCAGCGTGTCCTCGAGGTCGCCCAGGATCAGGTGCTCGGCGTCGGGCATGCACAGCGGATGCGCGTCGGGCTTGCGCTCGAAGACGAAGATCTCGCGGTCCGGCAGGCGCTCGCGCAGGTGATCGTAGGTCCGCCCGTTGCCCAGGCCCAGCTCCAGCACCGGCCCGGGCAGGTCCGCCACGAGCCCAGCCGCATGATCGAGGCAGGCGCGCTGCGCCTCCAGGCGGCGGATGAAGCTGTCCAGGCGGCTCAAAGCGTCGCACGCTCCGCTGCTGTCCTCCCGCTTGTCGACGCTGCGGCCCCGAGCGTCAACACGCCGAATGCGCCGGGCTGCCACCGGCCGGCCGCCGGCTAGGCCACGACATCGTGGCCCGGCGAGCGGCCCGGCACGGCCAGCAGCCGCTCGACCAGCCGGCCGCGAAAGCCGGTGCCGACGGCCGCGATCGAGGCCAGGGCCGCTCGGATCTCGTGCGCGGTATCCGCATCCGGCGGCCCGGCCGTCCGCACCGCCAAATCGATGCCGCCCTCGTCGAAGCCGAGATCGAGCTGCACGTCGCCGAGCTGGCTGAGCGACAGCGCCAGCAGCATGCGCCGACAGGTGCGATCCGCGCTTCCTGCGGCATCGCGTTCCCGGCCACGCGCCAGCAGCACGTCGGCGAGATCGTCACCCCACGACAGCCGCTCGGGGATCAGCACCCAGTCCAGATCGGCACCGACATCGGCGGCTGGTCGCAGCGCCTCGCCCGGACCCGGCGCCGGCCGCTCGCGGGCGCCGTGTGCCGCCGCCGGCTCGCCCGAACCCGCGTCCCTCGCCGAAAACCTCGCCAGCAACGCCGCGAGGCCGACCGCGGCGTCGCGCGCCGGCGGTCCACCCGCGTGGTCGGCGTGCCCCGCCGCCGGCTGCGACCCGGCGCTGTCCCCGACCAGCAGCAGCTTCAGCCTGCGGCCCGGGAGCAGGCCGGGCATCGCCGTCGACATCAGCAGCTCGCCCCCGGGCGTCGCCAGCCGGGCCGATCCATCGGCTGCAAGATCGACGATCTCGGCCTCGATCAGCCGGCTCTCTGTACCGGCCGGCACCATCCTCGCCGGCAACGCCGGGGCATCGGCATAGCCGAGGATCCGCGCCGCCAGGCCGTGGCCGTCCTGCGTCCGCCGCAGCTCGGCCGGCCAGGAGCCGCCTTGCGGCGTCACCAGCCGCGCCGGATGCGGCGTCGGCGGTTCCGCCGCCTCCTCGCCGCTCCAGATCCGCACCTCGACGGTGCCGCCGATGCTGGGAAATCCGGCCGGCAGGACCATGCGCAGCCGCGATCCCGGCGGCACAGGCGCAAGCCCCTCGATGCCGAGCAGCCTGCCGCCCGCCTCCACCACCGTCAGATCGCCTTCGGGGCCTACGACCAGCGCCACCACGCCGCCGGCGACGAGGCGGGCCGCCGCCGGTCTCGACACCGTCTCGCCCGCGACGGCCCGTCCCGCCGCCGGCGGCGGGGCGATGGCCGCCACCTGCCCCGGCTCAGGCATCCTCGCCGCCCGAGGCGGTGCTGTGCAGCAGGATGCGCGACAGCCCGGCGGCGGTCAGCGCCGCCGATCCCCTGCCGATGGTCGGCCCGATGGCCGCGCCCGCCATGGCGATGCCGGTAGCGGCGGCGGCCAGCACGCCGCCCAGCCGTCGTGCGGTGTCGAGCCTGGTGACTATCATGCGCCGCACACCCAGGGCGGCGAAATTGGCGGCCATCTCCAGACTGTCCTCGGCGCAAAGGCCGGCCGGCAGCACCAGCACCGGCTCGACGTCGGCCTTGCGCATCAGATCCGCCAAGCGCGCCAGCTCCTCGCTGCGGAACGGGTTGACCCCGGCCGTGTCGATCACAGTCGCCGGCCCGGCCCCGGCCAGCCGGGCCGCCAGCTGGTCGGCGTCGGCCACGGCGATCGGTGCCCGGCCGAGCGGCCGCAGCAGCGCCTGGAGCTGGGCCAACCCGCCGGCCTTGCCGGCATCGGCCGACAGCACCTGGACGTCCTGCTCGGCCATCAGCGCATCGACCACGATGCGGGCGACGGCCGCGGTCTTGCCGGCGCCGGAAGGGCCCACGAGCATCAGCGGCCGCTCCAGCGGATGGCGCAAGGGCCGAAAGCGCGCCCAGCCCACCAGCGCCTGGGCCAGCAGGACGCCGGCGTCGCCGGCGGCGCTCTCCGGCAGGGCCGACAGGATTCCGTCGCGCGCCGGTCCCGGCACCCGGTGGTGCGACAGGGCGGCGGCGATCTCGCGGCGGGCGCCGCTGTCGTCCGGCGGCGCCAGCAGCCGGGCGATGTCGTCGCCGCCGCGCTCGATGGCCGCCGTCAGCCGCACGCCCTCGCGCGTCGCCCGGCTCGCCAGGATCACGGCGTTCTCGCCCAGTGTCTCGCGCACCCGCGCGATCGCCTCGTGGGTGTCGGCGGCATGGATGACGCGCAGCTGCATGGCTCACACCTGCCCGAGATTGCGCAGCTTGGCCTTGGGATGGATCTCGTTGTGCGACAGCACGACCGTCGCCGGCCGGAACCGCTCGACGACCGAGCGCACGAACGGCCGCACCGGCGGGCTGGTCACCACCACCGGCAGCTCGCCCTTCATCGCGTGCGTCTCGAGGCAGTCGGACAGCGACTTGACGAACTGCTGCAGCCGCGACGGCGCCATCGCCAGCTGGCGCTCGTCGCCCTGGCCGACCAGCGCCTCCGCGAAGGCCTGCTCCCATTCCGCCGAAAGGCCGATGAACGGGATGTGGCCGGCGTCGCCGGTGCAGGCGTTGCTGATCTGGCGCGCCAGCCTGGCGCGGACGTGCTCGATGATCGGCACCACGCTCTGGAAGTGCGTCGCCGCCTCGGCGATCGCCTCGACGATCAGCGGCAGGTCGCGGATCGACACCCGCTCCAGCAGCAGGCCCTGCAGCACACGCTGGATGCCGCTGGCGGTGATGCGCGCCGGCACGATGTCCGCCAGCAGCTTCTTGTAGTCCTCGCCCAGCTCCGACAGCAGCTTCTGGGTCTCGGCGAAGCTCAGCAGGTCGCCCAGATGGTCCTTGATGACCTCGGTGAGGTGGGTGGTGACGACCGTCGGCGGGTCGACCACCGTGTAGCCGCGGACGGCGGCCTCGTCGCGATAGTGCGCCGGCACCCACATGGCGGCGAGCCCGAAGGTCGGCTCGATCGTGGCCTCGCCGGGCAGGTTGATCTTGCCGCCCTGCGGATCCATGACCAGCAGCGTGCCCGGCCGCACCTCGCCGCGCGCCGCCTCCAGCTCCTTGACGCGCACGACATAGGTCGTGGCCGGCAGCTGGATGTTGTCCTGGATCCGGATCGACGGCATCACGAAGCCGAGCTCGCCGGCGAGCTGGCGGCGCAGCGCCTTGATCTGGTCGGTGACGCGGGCGCCCGGCCCGTCGCCGATCAGCGACAGCAGGCCATAGCCCAGCTCGAGCCGGACGGTGTCCATCGCCAGCGCCGCCGCGATCGGCTCCTCGGCGGGTGCCGCCGTGGCCGGCGGCTCGGCGGCCTTGGCGGCCGCGGCCCTGTTGCGCTCGCCGCTGCGGAAGCCGAGCCATCCCGCGGCCCCCGCAAGCGCCAGGAACGGCAGGGTCGGCAGGCCGGGCAGCAGCGCCAGCGCCACCAGCAGGCCGCTGGTCACACCCAGCGCCCGCGGATAGGCGCCGAGCTGGCCGAACAGCGCCTTGTCGGCGCGGCCGCTGACGCCGGCCTTGGTGACCAGCAGGCCCGCCGCCGTCGACACGATCAGCGCCGGCACCTGCGAGACCAGGCCGTCGCCGACCGACAGCAGCGTGTAGGTGCGCGCCGCCTCGGCGATGCTCAGTCCCTCCTGGGCGACGCCGATGATCAGGCCACCCACGAGGTTGATGCCGGTGATCAGCAGCGCCGCCACCGCATCGCCCCTGACGAACTTGGAAGCACCGTCCATGGCGCCGAAGAACGAGCTCTCCTCCTCCAGCGCCTTGCGGCGCTCGCGGGCGGCGTCCTCGTCGATCAGCCCCGCCGAGAGGTCGGCGTCGATCGCCATCTGCTTGCCCGGCATCGCATCGAGCGAGAACCGTGCCGCCACCTCGGCGATGCGCGTCGAGCCCTTGGTGATGACGACGAAGTTCACGATCAGCAGGATCGCGAAGACGATGACGCCGATCACGAAGTTGCCCTGCATCACGAAGCCGCCGAAGGCCTCGATGACGTGGCCGGCAGCCGCCGGGCCCTCGTGGCCCTCGGCGAGGATCAGCCGCGTCGAGGCGATGTTGAGCGCCAGGCGCAGCATGGTGGTGATCAGCAGGATCGTCGGGAAGACGTTGAAGTCGAGCGGCCGCTCGATGAGCAGCGCCGTCAGCAGCACAAGCACCGACAAGGTGATCGAGAGCGCCAGCAGCAGGTCCAGCAGCAGGGCCGGCAACGGCAGGATCAGCACCACCAGGATGGCGACGATGCCCAGCGCCAGCAGCACGTCGGTCTGCATCGCCCCCCGGCCGATGCTGCGCAGGCTCGAAGCGCCGAGGGCCGGCATCGCCATGGCCATGACCGGCTCCTCAGCGGGTCTCGAAGGACGAGGCCGGCAGGCTCGCGCCGGCACCCGCATAGTCGCGCAGCTTGTTGCGCAGCGTGCGGATCGAGATGCCCAGCAGCGTGGCGGCGTGCGTGCGGTTGCCGGCGGTGTGGCGCAGCGTGTCCATGATCAGGTCGCGCTCGACGTCGGCCACCGTGCGGCCGACGAGGGTGACCGCCTGATCGGTCGGACGCGCCGGCTGCCGCGCGGCGCCGCCCGGCAGGAGGATGGCCTCGGCGCCGATGGCGTCGCCGCTGGCCAGCAGCACGGCGCGGTGCATGCAGTTCTCGAGCTCGCGCACATTGCCCCGCCAGCCATGGGCGCGCAGCCGCGCCAGCGCCGCGGCGGTGACCGGCCGCACCGGCAGGCCGTTGGCCTTGGCGTACTTGGCGCCGAAATGCCGGGCCAGCGCCTCGATGTCGCCGGGACGCTCGCGCAGGGGCGGGAGCTCCAGCGCCAGCACGTTCAGGCGGAAGTAGAGGTCCTCGCGGAACCGGCCCTCGGCCACCGCCTTCTCGAGATCGCGGTTGCTGGTGGCGACGAGCCGGATGTCGATCCTCACCGGCTTGCCGCCGCCGACCCGGTCGATCTCGCGCTCCTGGATCGCCCGCAGCAGCTTGGCCTGCAGGCGCGGCTCCATCTCGGTGACCTCGTCGAGCAGCAGCGTGCCGCCGTTGGCCTCCTCGAACTTGCCGATGCGCCGTGCCGTGGCACCAGTGAACGCGCCCTTCTCGTGGCCGAACAGCTCGGACTCCAGCAGGTGGTCGGGAATGGCGGCGCAGTTGACCGAGACGAACGGGCCGGCCGATCGCCGGCTGTTCTTGTGCAGGTAGCGCGCCACCATCTCCTTGCCCGTGCCGCTCTCGCCGTTGAGCAGCACGGTCGCATCGGCCTGGGCGTACTGGCGCGCCAAGCCCAGCAGCGACTGCATGCGCGGATCGGTGCAGACCAGCTCGCGGCCGTTGTCGCCGAAGCCTTCGAGCAGGGCGGCGATGAAGTCGGCGTCCGGCGGCAGGGGGAGGAACTCGCGGGCACCGGCCTTGATCGCGGCCACGGCCGCCCGGCTGTCGCTGTCGATGCCGTAGGCGACCACCGGCAGGTGGATGTGCTCGGCGGTCAGCGATTCGATGATCCGGCGCACGTCCAGGCGGGCGTCGACCAGCAGCAGCTCGGCGCCGCGGCCGGCGCGCAGCTCGTCGAGGGCCGCACCGGGGTCGGGCACCAGCCGTACCTCGGCGCCGCGGCGCGAGGCCATGCGGCAGGCCTCGGCCATCTCCTTGCCTTCCCGGCCGACGATCAGCACCCTCATCCGCCCGCTCCCCAGCCCGCCGCCTGCCCGTGCATGCTCAGTCGCCCTTGATGATCTCGGTCATCGTGATGCCGAGATGGTCGTCGACGATCAGCACCTCGCCACGCGCGACCAGCCGGTTGTTGACGTAGATGTCGATCGGCTCGCCGACCTTGCGGTCGAGCTCGACCACCGCGCCGCGGCCGAGCCGGAGCAGCTGGTTGACCGGCATCGAGGCCTTGCCCAGCACGGCGGCCAGTTGCACCGGGATGTCATAGACAGCGCTCAGCCGCTCGGTCGCCTGGCCGCCGCCGGTGGCCGGATCGCGTCCGCTTCCCTGCTCGACAGGCAGGCTCGGTTCGCTGGCGGGAACTGGCGTCGTGCTCATGGCTCATCCTCGGATGCGATGGATGCCGGGGCGGGCGCCGACATGGCGGCGGCCTCGGCGGTCAGGTGCTCGGTCAGCAGCCGCTCGACATGGTCGAGATCGCCCTCGGCCCAGCCGTCCTGCCAGTCGATGCGCAGCGACAGCCGGTCGGGCAGCGGCCCGGCCGCCAGCTCGATCCGGTCGCCGACGCCCGTGCCGGCGAGCAGCCGGGCCAGCGGATCGCGGAGGGCCGCGGCCGTGCCGGGCGCGAGCGTCAGGCGCAGCGACGGCGCGCCCAGCGTCTCGGCGAAGGTGGATCGCAGCATCGACTCCAGGGACGCCGCCCGGCCGGCCCGCAGCAGGCCCGAAGCCTCGAGGGCGGCGGCGAAAGCCTCCGTCAGGCCGGCGGCGAGCGAGGACAGCCGCGCCTGCAGCATCCCGTCCGCCCGGGCCAGCGCCCGTTCGAGCCGCTCGACCGTGAGGCGGTCCTGCGTGGCGATCGTCGCCGCATGCTCGTCACGGGCAGCGCATGCCGCGTCCCGGGCGGCCGCGGCGCAGGCCCTGGCGAGATCCGCCTCGTCGAACGACAGGCTCGCCGCCGCCCGGGGCTCGGCCGGGAGCGCGCCCGTCTCGGAGGTGCCGGGCGGGACGGTATCGCTCCAGACCAGGGTCGGGCGAGGCCGGGGCACCGGCTCCGCCAGCCGCAGCACGGCCGCCGGCCGACCGACCGGCAGGCTCCACTCGACGATCGGCAGCGGCTCAGTAGACAAGCTCGTCCTCCCGGCCGTCGGCGATGACGATCTCGCCGGAGGCGGCGAGCTGCTTGGCCAGCTTGACGATGAACTCCTGGGCCTCGTCGACGTCGCGCAGGCGGACCGGCCCCATGGCCGTCATCTCCTCGCGCATGATCTTGCCGCCGCGCTCCGACATGTTGGCGAAGAACAGCTCGCGCAGCTTCTCGCTCGCACCCTTCAGCGCCAGGGCGATGCGGTCGTTGCCGGCGTTGCGCAGGATGGCCTGGATGCCGGCCGCGTCGAGCTTGACCAGATCCTCGAAGGTGAACATCAGCGCCCTGATCCGGTCGGCGCCCTCCTTGTTGCGCTCCTCCAGCATCGCGACCAGCCGGGCCTCGGTGTTGCGGTCGAAGAAGTTGAAGATCTCGGCCATCACCTCGTAGTTGTCGCGGCGGCTCGACCGGGCGAGGTTGTTCATGAAGTCGGCGCGCAGGGTGCGCTCGAGGTCGGCCAGCACGTCCTTCTGCACGACCTCCATGCGCAGCATGCGCATGACCACCTCGACGGCGAAGTCGTCGGGCAGGTTGGCCAGGACCCTGGCGGCGTGCGCCGGCTCGATCCGCGACAGCACGACCGCCACGGTCTGCGGGAACTCCTTCTTCAGGTAGGAGGCCAGCACCGTCTCGTTGACGTTGCCCAGCTTGTCCCAGACCGTGCGGCCGGCCGGCCCGCGCAGCTCCTCCATGATGGCGGCGACGCGGTCGCGGTCGAGGAAGCGCAGCAGCAGGCGCTCGGTGACGTCGAGATTGCCGACCACGCCGCCGACGCCGCCGATCTTGTCGCCGAACTCGGTCAGCAGCCGCTCGACGATCTCGCTCGGCACCCGGCCCAGCAGCGCCATCGTCTGCGAGATCTCCCTGACTTCGTCGAGATCGAGCAGGCTGAACAGCTTGTCGGCCCGCTCCTGGCCCAGCGCCAGCATCAGGATCGCCGCCTTCTCCGGCCCGCTCAGCCCTTCGTAGGTCATCGGCTCGGGCATCCGCGTTCCTCAGCCGCCATGCAGCCAGCCGCGCACGACGCGCACCGCCTCGGCGGGATTGTCGACGACGAACTGCGCCACATCGTCGATCGCCGCGGCGCGGCCCAGGCCCAGCGCATGCCGTGCCTGCGCCACCTCGGCCGCGGCCGGCCCGCGCAGCTCGAGCGAGGCCTGGTCCGCCGCAGGCGACAGCACGACCGAAACCCCGCCCTCGCCCGGTGCTGCGGCCGGTGCCGCGATCATCGCCGCGGCGGCCCGGGGATCGGCAGCCCGCGACTCGGCGGCCTCGGCCACGGGCGCGGGCAGCAGCCGCCTGATGGCGGGCCGCACACCGAACAGCAGCATCACGAGGCCGAGCGTCGCCATGGTCCCGAGCTCGGCCATGCGCCACCAGTCGTCGCGGCCGAGCCCGAGCAGCCGCTCCTCTGCCGGCTCCTCGGCCGCCATGGCGACGAAGGGCCGGCCGATGATCCGCACGACGTCGCCCCGGCGCTCGTCGACGCCGGCGGCGCTGCGCACCAGCGCCTCGAGCTGCTCGAGCTCCTCGGCCGGCCGCGGCTCGGAGGTGACGGTGCCGTCGGCGGCGGTGCGCGACAGGTTGTCGACCTGCACCGCGATCGAGAGCTGCTTCAGCACGCCGCCGCGGCGCTTCTCGTTCCTGACGGTGCGCGAGATCTCGAAATTGCTGGTCTCCTCCGTCCGCTTGGTGCGCTCGTCCGACTTGGCGCCCGAGCCGGCGGAGCCTTCCTCGGTCGGCAGGTTGTTGGCGACGCTCACCTGCTCCTGCGGCTCGGTGTCGCTGCGGTCGGTGGATTCCTCGACCGTCTGCGTGCTTCGCGCCACCTGGCTCTCGGGATCGTAGGTCTCGGCCGTGGTCGCCACCTCGTCGAAGTCGAAATCCGCCGAGACCTCGACGTCGACACGGCCGATGCCGACCGACCGCTCGAGCAGCTGCAGCAGCTTCTGGCGCAGCCGGTCCTCGTAGGCGGCGCGATAGTCCAGCGCGTCGCCGAGGCCGACGCCGAGGTCGGTGCCGTCGTCCGGCCGGGCCAGCAGGTTGCCGCGGTCGTCCAGGATCGACACCGCGGCGATGTCGAGGCCCGGAACGGCACCCGCCACCAGATGCCTGATGCCGGCGACCTGCCGCTTGTCGAGCTCGGCGCCGCGCGCCAGCGACAGCACGATCGAGGCGCTGGCCCGCACCGCGTCGCGGCGGAAGAGCTCGCGCTTGGGCTGGACCAGGTGCACGCGCGCCGAGCGCACCGGCTCGAGGTGCGCGATGGTGCGCGCCAGCTCGCCTTCCAGCGCCCGCCGCAGGCTGACGTCGGAGAGGAAATCGGTGGTGGTGAGGCCGCTGGCCTGGTCGAACAGCTCGTCGCCGATCGTGCCGCCGGTCGGCAGGCCGTCCTCCGCCAGCGACATCCGCAGGCGCAGCGCCTGGTCGGCCGGCACCATCACGGCACCGCCATCGGGCGACAGCCGGTACGGCACGCCCATGGTGTCGAGCCGCTCGACCAGCTGGCGGCTGTCCGCGAGGTCCATGCCGCCGAAGAGCAGGGTGTAGGGCTGCTCGACGGCGCGCAGGATCAGGAAGCTGAAGAAGCCGAGCATCGCCAGTGCCACGGCGCCCAGGGCCAGGATCCGCCCCGGCCCGAGCATCCGCAGCTGCGCCAGCGCCGCAGCGCCGGCGGCGGCGGCGCGGCCGCTCGGCGCATCGGCGGTGATCGCTGGGGCCTGGCCTGCTCGCTCCATCGCTCTGCATCCCCTCGTCCGCCACGATGACGGACGCGGGCTGCAGGCTAGGTCGACTCGGTCAACGAAAGGTTAACGGCACCTCCTGGGCATCGCCGGCCGGCGGTCGGGAACGTCTCGGCGGTCAGGCCCCCCCGCGAAAATCCTGCAGCCGGGTGACCCGCAGCCCGCCCAGCCCGTGCCGGTCGATCGCCCGGCCCCAGGACGAGAACTCCTCCTCGGAGAGATTGTAGCGGCGGCAGGCCTCCTCGAAGGTCAGCAGCCCGGCCCGGACGGCAGCGATGACCTCGGCCTTGCGGCGGGCCACCCATCGGCGCGTGTCCGGCGGCGGCAGATCCTCGAGCCGAAGCACGGCGCCGGTCGGCCCGACCACGCTGGCCGGACGGCTCGTCGCTTGCTCGGTCATACACTCCTCCAGCTCTTCGACGACCCGGCATGATCGGGCGTCCGTCCCCTGTTTCTAGTCGATCCACTTTAATGGCCGCCTAACCGGCATGGTAAACATGCCTTAGGCATGATGTTGTCACCGACCACGACTATGTCGTCGGCGATGTCATTGCTCATCGACTGATGCTTATCAACTCGTTTAGCATCTCGTCGGTTGTAGTGATGATCCTGGCATTAGCGGAATAGGCGCGCTGGGTGACGATCATCTTGGTGAACTCGTCGGCGAGGTCGACATTGGCGGCCTCAAGCGCCGACGGCGTCACGGTGCCGGCACCGCCGGAGCCCGAGAAGCGCAGGTTGAACTCGCCGGAGGAGTCGGTCTGGGCGTAGATGTTGCCCGATCGGGGGTCGAGGGCCGACGGGTTGGCGAAGGTGGCGATGGGCAGCCGGTAGAGCTTGCGCTCCTCGCCATTGGTGAACGAGGCGATGACATAGCCGTCCTCGTCCAGGCTGACGCCGTTGAGCTCGCCGACCTCGGCGCCGTTCTGGGTGACGTAGGCGACGCTGGTGTCGCTGGCGAACTGGGTCAGCCCGTCGGTCGAGCCGATCGAGCCGAAATCGAAGGTGACGGCGCTGTCCTCGGCACCGTCGAGGTCCAGCCAGTCGACGCCGATGGGATCGCCGGCCACGGCGCCCGCCGGATAGGCCGGCGTCAGCGAGGTCGAGGCCAGGCTGCCGTCGCCGCCGAAGGTCACCGTGCCGGTGGCGAGGAGCCCGTTCGGATGCTGGGCGGTCTCGACCGAGCCGGTGGGCGCGTAGATCTCGACCTGCCAGGTGTTGGCGGCCGGATCCTTGATGAACGCCATGGTGACGTTCTGCGGTCGCCCGAGCGTGTCGTAGACCTGGACGTCGCGGAAGAACTGCGGCTGCACGCCCGACGTGCCGCCGCTGGCATTGTAGGCCGCCATGTCGCCCGCGGCATAGGCGCCCGCATGGGCCGTCTGGTCGGCGTTGAGGTTGGCGCCGATCTGGACGGTGGTAGTGGCGGCCGCCAGGCCGTTGATGATGCGGATGTTCACCGTCTCCAGCGAGTTGATGTCGACGATCTGCTCGTCGGCATCGAGCGCCCAGCCCTGCAGGTACTGTCCGGAGGTGGTGCGCAGGTTGCCGAGATAGTCGGTGGAGAACGAGCCGGCGCGGGTATAGAGCTGCTCGCCGCCGCCGGTGGCCTCGCTGTTGACGACGAAGAAGCCGGAGCCCGAGATCGCGGCGTCGGTCGGCGAGGCGCTGCTCTGGATCAGCCCCTGGCTGCCGATGCTGTAGGAGCTGAACGAGCGCACGCCGCCCGGGCTGTAGGTCGCCGACGAGGGCTGGCGGGTGACGAGGCTGGCGAACTGCGCCTCCGCCCCCTTGTAGGCCGTGGTGTTCACGTTCGCGACGTTGTCCGAGATCATGCTCATCGACCGGCTCTGCGCCGAGAGGCCGGAGACGCCGGAGAACAGGGAGCCGAACAGGCTCATGGCGGGATTCCTCGCTGCTCGAGATTCGGTTGGGGATGGCCGGCTCAGGTGGCCGCACCGGCGCGGCGGACGGCGGTGACGGCCTCGACAGGCACCTCGGTGCCGCCGACCGACAGCATCAGCCGCCCGTCGGCGGTGGTGACGCCGCCGACCAGGCCGCTGGCGGACGCCTCGACGGCGAGCGGCTCGCCGGCGGCGTCGAGCGCCGTCACCTCGATGCGGTAGATGCCGGCCGGCTTGCGGGCCCCGGAGCTGCCGTTGCCGTCCCAGACGAAGCTGTTGGCGCCGGCCGCACGGCCGCCCGCGGTCTCGCGCACGGTGTTGCCGTCGGCGTCGAGCACCCTGATGGCGACCTGGGTGGCGGCGCTCGGCAGGCTGTAGCCGAAGGTCGTCCCGCCCGTTCCGGCCAGGTAGCCGACGCGGGTGTCCAGCTCGACCGTGCTGTCGATGTACTGCAGGGCGGAAGTCTGGGCGCTCGACGAGACCGCCTCGATCAGCTTGTCGAGCTTGCTGTTGGTGTTGATGGCCTGCTCGACGGTGCTGAACTGCACGAGCTGCGTGGTGAACTGCGTCGCATCCATGGGCGACAGTGGGTCCTGCTTCTCCAGCTGCTTGGTCAGGAGCTGGAGGAAATTGTCGAAGGTGTCGGCGAGCTTGGATCCGGCGGTCTGGCTCGCCGTGGTGGCCGTCGTGGCGGAGGAGGTCGCACCGATCATCTCATGCACCGATCGCTGAAGGGTGTCGAAGGGCTCAGACCTGGAGATCGAGCAGACGGCTCGACGGGGTGGTCGGGAGGGCAACGGCTGGCAGGTCCGCCGAGCGACCCGTCGCCGTCCACGACGACCGGGCCGGTTCGCGACGCTGCTGCGGCGTCTGGCCGTCGCGGCGGAGATCGAAGGTCAGCGCGTCGGGCGCCAGGTCGAGGCCGGCGGTTTCCAGGGCGCGCTCGAGCACCGAGGCGTCGCGCTGGATCAGATCGAGCGTCGAGGGCAGCTCGGCCGCGATGTGCGCCCGCGCATGTCCCTCGTCGTCCAGCTCGATCTCGATCTCGACCTCGCCGAGCTCCTCGGGGCTCAGCGAGACCACCAGCGTCTCGCCGCCGGAGAGCCGGCGGCTGAGATGCACGGCGACCTGCGATGCCGGTGCCTCGGGCACATGGGATGGGGCGGCGTGGCCGGGCGTCGCGGCGACGTCGCCGTCGCTGCCGGCGGCCGGCAGCGTCTCGCCGCCCGGCATCGGCAGCGCGGCATCGGTCGAGCGTGCCACGTCGGCCGCCGGAGCCGTCACCTCCGCCCGGGCGGCCGGCAGCTCTGCCCGGTCCGTGGGAGCGCCGTTGGTGGCGGCGGGCCGCTCGACCCTCGGGGACCCGGCGGCAGTCGAGGTCGAGCCGGTCGGACCATCGGCCGGCGTCGCCTCGACGGCACGCCGCTCGACGGATCGCGGCCGCCGGGCACCGCTGGCGGCGGGGGGCCTGGCAGTCTCCGCCTCCTCGGGGGCGGCGGCGGGCTCGACGCTGGACTCCAGGGCCGCCACCGGCCCCGAGGCCGCCGTCATAGCGCCGTCCCGCGTCGAGGCCGGCTCGGCCGTCGACGAGGGCATGGCCGCTCCGGCCACCTCCGCGGACTCGCTCGGCGTGGCGCCGGCTGCCGGCACCGTCGTCGCGGGCTGTACCGACGCCTCGACCACCTCGCGTGTCGGGACCGGCACCGACACCCGGATCGGAGCCGGCTGCGCGGCATCGGCCGGGAGCGCCCCGGCCCCCGGAACGGCCGCGGCCGAGGTCGCCGCGGGCGCGGCCTCCGCGGTCGGCGCAT
The DNA here is from genome assembly GCA_035326425.1 of Geminicoccus sp. Taxonomy (GTDB): domain Bacteria; phylum Pseudomonadota; class Alphaproteobacteria; order Geminicoccales; family Geminicoccaceae; genus CALKJU01. Next base: position 116,409 of record DAOLFG010000004.1, read on the forward strand.
CGTTGTCCCGCGCGGGCGCCGGGTCGGACAGCACGACCACCATCGCGCCGGCGAGCGCCAGGGCAGACACGGCACCATCGACGGGAGCCGCCTGCTCCGGGCCGGTGGGCTCGTCGGCCTCCGCCGCGCTCGCCTCCGTCGTCTTCGCCACTGCCGCGGCATGCGGCTTTGCCGCCATCGGCCGGACGCCGCCCACCGGGCTCGCCACGGCTTCCGCGGGCATGGCGGCCGCGGCATCGACGCCCAGCCCCATCAGGAGCTCGGCGAAGCCTCCGGGCATGGCGGCGGCAAGGCCGCCCGAAAGCGGCAAGGACGAGGTCTGGGGGGCCGATACCTGCATGGCCCCACCGAATGCAACGGCGATGCCAACTGCAGAATCATAACTGGATCAATGAGTTGGCATGATGCCGGCCGGTGCCGCCACCGGCAAATCTTGCCGCCCACCCGGCAGGAACGGCCGGGTGTTCTAGTCCTCGCGGTAGGTCTTCTCGCGCCGTTCGTGACGCTGCTGGGCCTCGATGCTCAAGGTCGCGATCGGCCGCGCCTCCAGCCGTTTCAGGCCGATCGGCTCCTGGGTCTCCTCGCAATAGCCATAGGAGCCGTCCTCGATGCGCCTGAGCGCGGCGTCGATCTTGCTCAGCAGCTTGCGCTCGCGGTCGCGCGTCCGGAGCTGGAAGTTGCGCGCCATCTCGGCCGACGCCCAGTCGGTCGCGTCCGGCAGCCGCGTATCCTCTTCCTTGAGCTGCTGCAGTGTCAGGTCGGAACCGCGAAGTATGTCCTCGCGCCAGGAAGTCAATTTGCGTCGGAAATACTCGATCTGGCGCGGATTCATGTAGGGCTCGTCCTCGGTAGGGCGATATTCCTCCACCATTACCTCCGACATGAACCCTCCTGGCCGAAAAACAACGCAGGCCCCGACAGGTCGGGACCGCCACGATCCGGCTGGCCCTCGCCGACGCCGGCGTGCATACCCCAAGCGTGCATCGCCGCGCAACCGCAAGCTTTCGCTTGACGGCGCACTAACCTACTACAATGCAACGGCTTTCATCATCGGGCGCGACGGCGGGGCTCAGCCATGCCCCGCAGCACAGTCGGAGCGCCGCGGAATCGCCAGGCGATCCAGTCGGGCGGCCATCGCATCGTAGAGCAGCAGCGTGCCCGACAGCGAGCCCGCTCCGCCCAGCAGCTCCTTGACCACCTCCACCACCTGCAGGCAGCCGACCACCCCGGCCGCCGGGCCCAGCACGCCGCCCTGGGCGCAGGACGGCAGCGCCCGTGTCGACGGCTCCTCGGGAAACAGGCAGCGCAGGCACGGGTGCGGGGCGCCGAGGTGCGGCTTGAAGGTCGTGAGCTGGCCGTCCACGCCCTGCACCGAGGCGCTGACCAGCGTGCGGCCCAGCCGCAGGCAGGCATCCTGCACCGCCGCCCGCGTGGCGAAGCTGTCGCTGCCGTCGGCGACGATGTCGTAGCCCTCGACCAGATCCGCGGCGTTGGCGGCACCGAGCCGGACGAGATGCGGCACGACCCGGCAGTCGGGCGCCAGCCCGGCCAGCCTCGCCCGCGCGCTCTCGACCTTCGGCTGCCCGATGCCGTCGAGGCCGTGCAGGACCTGGCGGTGCAGGTTCGACGCCTCGACGACATCGTCGTCGACGACGCCCAGGACGCCGATGCCGGCGGCGGCGAGATAGAGCAGCAGCGGCGAGCCCAGCCCGCCGGCGCCGATCACCAGCACGCGCGCCCGCAGCAGCCGCGCCTGGCCGATTCCGCCGATCTCCGGCAGCACGATGTGGCGGGCATAGCGCCGCACCTGCTCGTCGCTCAGCTCGATCCCGCTCATCGCTGCCCCTTCCAGGCGTGCCGGGTGCCGGCCGTCAACGCTCCGTTAACCATCGGCCTCCATGCTCGCCGCTGCCGGCAATACGGCGAGCGGAACTGCCAGTGATCGAGCATCGGCACAAGCCAGTCGCGATAGCCCTCCGCCACGAGCGGGTGGACGGGCCGCCGCCGGTGGTCGTGGCGAAGGGCCAGGGCCGGATCGCCGAGCACATCCTCGGTCTCGCGCACGCGCACGGCATCGAGGTCCGCGAGGACGCCGACCTCGTGCAGGTCCTGGAGAAACTGGAGGTCGGCAGCAGCATACCGCCGCTGGCCTTCGCCGCGGTCGCGGAGATCCTGGCCTGTCTCTACCGGCGCAACGCCGAGCTGGCGGCAGCCCACGGCAACAACCGACGTCCGGCGCCCGCCGGCGAATGAGCATGGATGCGACGATGCAGCGACCTTCCATCGACGAGCCGATCGCACAGCAGGCCTCCGGGCTGGCCGCCGTCATCGCCGCCGCCGAGGCGCGGGCCGCCGCCGGCGATGCCGTCGACCTCGCCGGCCTCGCCACGCTGATCGACCAGCTGGCCAGCCGGACGGCGTCGGCCGATGCCGAGAGCCGGCGCAAGGCCAGGGCCTCGCTGATGGCGCTGCTGGCGGGCGCCTCCTCGCTCGTCGACACGCTCGACCGCCAGTCGGACGAGCTGCGCGGCCAGCTCGTGACGATGCGCCGCGGACGCACCGCCGGCCGGGCCTATCGCAGCTCCGCCAGCCTTCAACGATGAGCGCCACGCCCGACTATCTCCAGGCGGTGCTGGCCCTGGCCTTCGTGCTGGGCCTGCTGCTGGTGGCGGCGGCGGCCCTGTCGCGCTGGCGCGGCCGGCTGCCTGGGCTCGCCGCCGGCGGGCGCCTCGGCATCGTCGAGACCCGCGGCCTGGACCAGCGCAACCGGCTGGTGCTGATCCGCTGGGACGGGGCCGAGCACCTGCTGCTGGTCGGGCAAGGCACCTCCCGGGTGATCGCATCGAAGCCGGCGGAGCCGCTCGCCGAGGCACCGGAACAGATGGTGGAAGCATGATGCGGCGCGCGGGCTGTTGGCTCCTCGTCTCGACCGCCCTGCTGGCGGCCGGTCCGGCGGCGGCGCAGTCGATCAGCCTCGACCTCGGCTCCGGCGGCGTCACCGGCCAGATCGTCAGGCTGGTGCTGCTGCTCACCGTGCTGAGCCTGGCGCCCTCCATCCTGGTGATGGTCACCTCGTTCACCCGCATCGTCATCGTGCTGTCGTTCCTGCGCACCGCCATCGGCCTGCAGCAGACACCGCCCAACGCCGTTCTGGTGAGCCTGGCCCTCTTCCTCACCGCCTTCGTCATGGCGCCGACGCTGGAGACCAGCTGGCGCGACGGCATCAAGCCGCTGATCGAGGAGTCGATCGACGAGGCCACGGCGCTGGAGAAGGCCAGCGCACCCTTGCGCGGATTCATGCTGCAGCAAGTGCGCGGCAAGGATCTGGAGCTGTTCGTCGACCTCTCCGGCATCGAGCCTCCCGAGCAGGTCGAGGCGATGCCGCTGCGCGTGCTGGTGCCGGCCTTCATGATCAGCGAGCTGCGCCGCGCCTTCGAGATCGGCTTCCTGATCTTCGTGCCCTTCCTGATCATCGACATGGTGGTGGCGGCGATCCTGATGTCGCTCGGCATGATGATGCTGCCGCCGGTGATGATCTCCCTGCCCTTCAAGCTGATCTTCTTCGTGCTGGTCGACGGCTGGTTCCTCGTCGTCGGCAGCCTGGTGCAGAGCTTCTCCACCGGCTGACGCGGCCGGCCCGGCGCGCTAGATGCTGTCCCATCAGGGAGGCAGGGCCATGACCACGGCACTCGACGCCGCACTCGCGCAACTCCGCGGCCTGCTCGGCGACCGGCTAACCACCAGCGCAGCGATCCGCGAGCAGCACGGCCGCGGCGAAGGGCTGCACGCCCCCATGCCGCCGGACGCCGTGGCCTTCGCCCGCTCGACCGAGGAGGTGGCGCGCATCGTCTCGATCTGCGCCGCGCAGCGCCAGCCGGTGATCGCCTTCGCCGCCGGCACCTCGCTGGAGGGCCATGTCGCCGCCCCGCGCGGCGGCGTCTCGATCGACCTCAACGCCCTCGACCGCATCGTCGAGGTCAATGCCGACGATCTCGACTGCCGGGTCGAGGCCGGGGTCAGGCGCAAGCAGCTCAACCAGTACCTGCGCGACACCGGCCTGTTCTTCCCGATCGACCCCGGTGCCGATGCCAGCATCGGCGGCATGACGGCGACCCGTGCCTCCGGCACCAACGCGGTGCGCTACGGCACGATGCGCGAGAACGTGCTGGGGCTGACGGCGGTGCTGGCCGACGGCAGCATCGTCCGCACCGGCGGCAGGGCGCGCAAATCCTCGGCCGGCTACGACCTGACGCGCCTGCTGGTCGGATCGGAGGGCACGCTCGGCATCGTCACCGAGATCCAGCTCCGCCTGTTCGGGCAGCCGGAAGCCATTGCCGCCATCGTCTGCAGCTTCCCCGGCGTCGTGGACGCCGTCCGCGCCGTAATCGTGGCGCGCCAGGCCGAGATCCCGGTGGCGCGCATCGAGCTGCTCGACGAGGCGCAGATGCGCGGCTGCATCGCCTACGGCAAGCTGGAGGGCCAGGTCGCCGCCCCCACCCTGTTCATCGAGCTGCACGGCTCGCCGGCCTCGGTAGCCGAGCAGACCGTGCAGATGATGGAGATCGTCCGCGACCACGGCGCCATGCGGGTGGTCAGCGCCGACACGCCGGAGGAGCGATCGCGGCTGTGGCAGGCCCGGCACGACGCCTACTACGCCGCCATCTCGCTGCGCCCGGGCTGCCGCGCCTGGCCGACCGATGTCTGCGTGCCGATCTCGCGCCTGGCCGAATGCATCGAGGAGACCACGGCGGACGTCGCGGCCGCCGGCCTCCTGGCGCCGATCGTCGGCCATGTCGGCGACGGCAACTTCCACTGCCAGTTCGTCATCGACCCCGACGACCCGGACGAGCTGCGCCGCGCCCGGGAGGTCAACAAGCGCATGGTGCGCCGCGCCATCGCCATGGGCGGCACCTGCACCGGCGAGCACGGCGTCGGCTTCGGCAAGATCGACAGCGTCGAGGAGGAGGTGGGACCGGCCATCGCGATGATGCGGGCGATCAAGCGCGCGCTCGACCCGCACGACATCCTCAATCCCGGCAAGATCGTCCGGCTCTGATCACCAGGCGGCGAGGTCGCGGGCGACCTCGTGCAGGATGGCGTGCCGCCGTGCCAGCGCCTCGAGGCTGGGCGCATAGCCGCCGCCCACGACGCAGGCCAGCGGCACGCCGCGCTGCCGGCAGGCTTCCATCACCATGGCCTCGCGCTCGGCGAGACCGAGGTCGCTCAGCGCCAGCCGGCCCAGCCGGTCGTCCTCGTGCGGATCGACGCCGGCATTGAAGAAGGCGAGATCGGGCTTCAGCCTGTCCAGCAGCGCCGGCAGCGTGCAGCGCAGGAGGGCGAGGTAGTCGCGATCGCCGACGCCGACGTCGAGCGCGACGTCGAGATCGCCCTGCTGCTTGCGCGCCGGAAAGTTGGCCCGGCAATGCACGGAGAAGGTGAAGACACGGCGATCGCCGGCGAAGATCGCGGCGGTGCCATCCCCCTGGTGCACGTCGAGGTCGATGACCAGCACGCGGCCGACGCTGCCTTCCGCCAGCAGCACCGAGGACGCCACGGCGACATCGTTGAACACGCAAAAGCCGGTGCCGGCATCGGCGAAGGCGTGATGGCTGCCGCCGGCGGTGTTGCAGGCCAGCCCGTGCTCCAGGGCGAGGCGGGCGGCCAGCAGCGTGCCGGCGGTGGCCGCCCGGCTGCGCAGCGCCAGCTGCGGGCTCATCGGCAGGCCGAGCCGCCGCTCCGCCTCGGCCGACATCCGCTGCTCCATCACCGCCGTCACATGCGCCGGCGAATGGGCGAGCTCGAGCCAGGCGCGCGGCGCCGGCTCGGGCACCACGACGCGATCGGCCTCCGCCAGGCCGGCCCGGCGCAGATGTGCCATCAGCGCGGCGAACTTGCCCATCGGAAACCGGTGCTCGGCCGGCAGCGGCACGGTGTAGGCCGGGTGATGGACGAGATGGGGGCGCACGGCGGCGGCTCGTAGCAGAGGCGGGCCTCGCCTGCCAGTTTTCGCGTGACACGCGATTTTACATCGATGTAAAAACCATATGGTTGATCGTCCTCCAGTTCGCCCCGGCGAACCTCGATCCACCGTCGCGCGCGAGGGACGCATGCCGATCGATGCCGCCTTCTGGCGCGGGCGCCGCGTGCTCGTCACCGGCTGCACCGGCTTCAAGGGCTCATGGCTGACCGCTTGGCTGAGCCGGCTGGGGGCCCGGGTCTGGGGTTGCGGCCTCGACCCCGCGACCGAGCCCGCGCTGTTCGATCTCGCCGGCATCGCCGGGCTGGTCGAGCGGCTCCCCTGCGACATCCGCGATGCCGCCGCCGTGCGGGGCCTGGTGGCGCGGGCGGCCCCGGAAGTGGTCTTCCATCTCGCTGCCCAGCCGCTGGTGCTGGAGAGCCTGCGCGATCCGCTGCGCACGCTCGCCACCAATGCCATGGGCACCGCGCATCTGCTCGAGGCCGTGCGGGCGTTCGGCAACGTCCGCGCCGTCATCGTGGTGACGAGCGACAAGTGCTACCGCGACACCCGGCTGCCCTGCGCCGAGGACGATCCGCTCGGCGGCTGCGATCCCTACAGCGCCAGCAAGGCGGCGGCCGAGATCGTGGTCGCCGCCTGGCGGCACAGCTTCCTGCGCGCCGAGCTCGGCACGGGAGTGGGAGTGGCGACGGCGCGCGCCGGCAATGTCGTCGGCGGCGGCGACTTCAACGCCGACCGGCTGCTGCCCGACCTGGTTCGCGCCGCCCATGCCGGCCGGCCGGCGGTGCTGCGCCATCCCCATGCCATCCGGCCCTGGCAGCATGTGCTCGACGCGCTCCACGGCTACCTGTCGCTGGCACAGGCCCTGCACGACCGGCCGGCGCAGTTCGCCACGAGCTGGAACTTCGGCCCATCGGCCGACGATGCCTGGACCGTGGCGGAGGTGGCGGCATTCGCGCTGCGCCAGCTCGGCTACGGCAGCTGCGAGGTCCGCGAGCAGCCCTATCTGCACGAGACCGCCTTCCTCAGGCTGTCGTCGTCGCGGGCGCGCCAGCGCCTGGGCTGGCGCCCGATGCTCGATATCGAGCGCACCATCGCCTGGACCGTCGAGGGCTACAGGGCCCTGCTCAACGGCGGCGGCCGCGGCTGGATGGAGGAGCAGATCGACAGCTATCCGGGCGCGGCCGGGCCGACGCTCCCGGCGGTGCTGCCCGCCGCCGCCGAGGCCGCCCATGTCTAGGCCAGTCGACATCCCGGTCTTCGTGCTGTGCGGCGGCCTCGGCACCCGCCTCGGCGACGTCACCCGCACGCAGCCCAAGCCGATGATCGAGATCGGCGGCCGGCCGATGCTGACCCATGTCATGGACTGCTACGACCGCGCCGGCTTTCGCCGCTTCGTGCTCTGCGCCGGCTACCGCGCCGACGTGATCAGCAGCTATTTCCTCAACTTCGCCAGCCTCAACTCCGACTTCACGGTCGACCTGCGCGGCCGGCAGGTGGCCTACCACCAGACCGGCTACACGCCCGACTGGGAGGTCACCGTCGCCCATACCGGCGCCAAGGCCATGACCGGTGCCCGCATCGCCCGGGCGGCGGCGCGCCATCTCGGCGACGCCCAGCACTTCGCCGTCACCTATGGCGACGGCCTCACCGACGCCGATCTCGGCGAGGAGCTGGAGTTCCATCTCGCGCACGACCGCCTGGGCACGGTGCTGGCGGTCAACTCGCCCTCGCCGTTCGGCCGTCTCGAGCTGCACGAGGACGGTGCGGCGGCCTTCGTCGAGAAGCCGGTCCGGCCGGACGAGTGGGTGAACGGCGGCTTCTTCATCTTCCGGCGCGCCTTCCTCGACTACCTGTCCGCCGACGAGGGCTGCGTGCTCGAGCGCGACGCCCTGCCCCGCCTCGCCCGTGACGGGCAGCTGATGATGCATCGCTGGCAAGGCTTCTGGTCCTGCGTCGACACCGTGCCGGACCAGCAACGCCTTTCGGGCCTGTGGGAGGAGGGAGCGGCACCGTGGAAATGTTGAAGCCGCGGCATTTCGAGGTCCTGGCGCGGCCCATGCCGGGCGTCGTGCTGCTGGAAGGCCAGCCCCGCCGCGACGAGCGCGGCCTCTTCACCCGCTGCTTCTGCCGGCAGGAGCTGCGCGCCATCGGCATCGACCGCGAGGTCGAGCAGGCCAACATGTCGCTCAGCGCCAGCCGCGGCACGCTGCGCGGCCTGCACTACCAGATCGGCATCGCCGCCGAGACCAAGATCGTCTCCTGCCTGCAGGGCGCGCTCTGGGACGTGGTGCTCGACCTGCGCTCGGGCTCCCCGACCTTCGGCCGGCATTTCGCCGCCGAGCTCTCGCCCGCCAACCGCCGCGCCATGGTGGTGCCCGAGGGCTGTGCCCACGGCTTCCTCACCCTCACCGACGAGGCCCTGGCCTTCTACCTCGTCTCCAGCGCCTACGACCCGCTGCGCGAGCGCGGCGTCCGCTGGGACGACCCGGCCTTCGAGATCGCCTGGCCGTTCCCGCCGATGGTGGTCTCGCCGCGCGACCGGACCCATCCCGACTTCGATCCGGGCTGGCACCTCGCCGCCTGATGCGCGTCCTGCTGACCGGCGTCGGCTCGTTCACCGGCTGCTGGTTCGCGACCGCCCTCGCCGAAGCCGGGGCCGATGTCGTCGGCACCTGCCGCGCTTCCCTCGACTCCTATGACGGCCTGTCCCGCCGCCGGCTCGACACGGTGCTGGCCGCCGGCTGCCGGCTGGTCGAGGGCACGGCCTTCGGCGACGCGGCGTTCGTCGCCGCCATCGCGTCGCATGGTCCGTTCGACCTGCTCTGCCACCATGGCGCCGAGGTCGGCGACCTGCGGCGTCCCGGCTACGACCCGGTCGCGGCCCTGGCGTCCAACACCCTGAACGCCGATACCGTCATGCGCCGGCTGGCCGCCGCCGGCGGCAGGGGGCTGGTCGTCACCGGCAGCGTGTTCGAGGCCGACGAGGGCGGCGGCGAGGGCCCGCCCGTCAACGCCTATGGCCTCGCCAAGACCCTCACCTGGCACATGCTGCGCTTCCATGCCGCCGGTGCCGGCCTCGCGGTCGGCCGCTTCGTCGTCCCCCACCCCTTCGGGCCGCTGGAGAAGCCCGGCTTCACCAGCGGCCTCGTCCGCTCCTGGCTCGCCGGCCGTGAAGGCATCGTCCGCCGGCCCGAGCTGGTCCGCGACTTCGTGCCCGTCGACCTGCTGGCGAGGGCCTTCGCCGATTTCTGCCGCCGGCTCCTGGGCCATGGCGGATCCGCGCGCGCGGCGCCGACGGGCCATGTCGGCGGCCTCGGCGAGCTAGCGCTGATGTTCTCCTACGAGTTGGGTTCGCGTCTCGGCCGGCGATGCGCTGTGGCGATCCGTCCCGATCCCGCTCTTTCGGGCGAGCCGCCCAGGCGAATCAATTCCGGCCGCAGCGTCCTGTCCGACCCCAGCGATGTCGCGCGCTCGTGGGACCGCTACGCGGCTCATCATATATCCGGCGATTCGAGTTCAATTTATGGTTGATGACGGTCGGCCCGCCTGTCAGATTGCGCGAGCGGATGGGCGAATATGGCACCTATGGTTGAGTCTGCTCCCGTCAACGAGATCGGCGTCGTCGTGGTCACGCACGCGGCGAGACACCACCTGCCGCACTGCCTGCCCCCGCTCCTGAGCTCGCCGCTCCGGCCCCGCGTGCTGGTGGTCAACTCCTCCTCCGACGACGGCACGGTCGAGCTCGCCTGCGAGATGGGGGCCGAGACCCTGGTGGTGCCGCGCCGCCACTTCAACCACGGCCTCACCCGCGAGCTGGCGCGACGGCATCTCGGCACCCGCATCGTGGTGATGCTCACCCCCGACGCCTATGCCGACGACATCGACTTCCTCGCCCGGCTGACCCTGCCGATCCGCGCCGACCGGGCGGTCGTCGCCTATGGCCGGCAGGTGCCGCGCGACGGTGCCGGGCTGGTCGAGCGGGTCGGCCGCGCCTTCAACTACCCGGCCGAGTCCCAGCTGCGCTCGCTGGTCGATTGGCCGACCTACGGCAGCTACACCCATTTCTGCTCCAACGCCTGCGCGGCCTGGCTGAACGCCGCCCTCGACAGCATCGGTGGCTTCCGCGCCACGCTGGTGAGCGAGGAGACCATCGCCGTCGCCGAGCTGCTGGGCCGCGGCGGCCGAATCGCCTACGTCGCCGACGCCGTCGTGCGGCATTCGCACGACTACCGGGTCGTCGACGAGCTGCGCCGGCATTTCGACGTCGGCTGGACGCGCGCCCACTTCCGCGAGCTGCTGCTCGCCCGCGAGCCCGACGAGACCCGCGGCCGCGCCTTCGTCGCCGAGCTGGTGCGCACCGTGATGCGCGAGCAGCCGGCCCTGCTGCCCAAGGCGCTGGCCAGCCTCGTCGCCCGTCTGCTCGGCTACCGGCTGGGCCTCGTCGGCGACCGGCTGCCGCTGGCGCTGGCGCGCCGGCTCAGCGGCCAGGACTATTTCTGGAGCTCGTCGGCCTTCACCGACGGCGCGGCGGCCTGAGCCGGTGCGGATCGCTCTGCTGACCAACAACCGGCTTCCCGCCCGCGAGGGCATCGGCCGGCACGTCACGGAGATCGGCCGGCGCCTGCAGTCCCGAGGCCATGAGGTCATCGTGCTGGCGCGCGGCGATCGGCTCGCCGGCTGGCTGGATGCCGCCGTCGACGGGTTGCACGTCCGCCACTATCCGCACGTCCCGCTGAAGCCGCTGCACCACGCCATCGACCGCCTGCCGCTTCAGCGCTGGCTCGACGCCGGCGCCGACGGCGCCGACCTGATCCACATCCACCTGCCGCTGTTCCCGCCGCTGCGCAGCCGCCAGCCGCGCGTCGTCACCGTCCATACGCCCATGCTGGCCGACACCGCCGCGGTCCCCGAGCCCGGCCTGCATCCGAAGCTGGCGCGGCTGAACGCCCGGCTCTTCAGCCGGGGCTACGAGCAGTGGCATCTCGACCATGCCGTGCGCGTGCTGGCGGTATCGGCCCAGGTCCGCCGCGAGATCGAGTCCGCCTACCGCGTCCACCCCGGTGCCGTGGAGGTCGTCGAGAACGGCGTCGACGCCGACTACTTCGCCTTCGCGCCCATGGCGGGCCGCGGCCGGGACATCCTGTTCGCCGGTCGCCTGTCCTACCGCAAGGGTCTCGACCGGCTCGTCGAGGCGTTCGCCGGGCTGGGCGGCGAGCACCGGCTGGTGCTGGCCGGCGAGGGCCCGCTCGAGCCGCAGCTGCGGCGCAAGGCGCGGAGCCTCGGCATCGACGACCGCTGCGAGTTCGCGGGCTTCCTCGGCCGCGGAGCCCTGCGCGACCGCCTGCAGCGCGCCGCCCTGTTCGTCAGCCCCAGCGAGTACGAGGGGTTTCCGCTGACCCTGCTGGAGGCGATGGCGGCCGGCGCGCCGGTCGTGACGACCCGCACGGGCCCGCTCGCCGCCGATCCGGCCGCCATGCCGGTGATAGCCGTCGATTCCACGGCCGAGGGCCTCGCCGCCGGTATCGAGACCATCCTGGCCGACCCGGCCGCCGCCGGATCGCTGGCCAGGGCCGGCCGCCGGCTGATCGACGAGCGCTACGCCTGGAGCCGCGTCGTCGACCAGCTGGAGGCCGTCTATCGCCAGCCCGAGAGGCTGGCGGCGTGAGGCCGCCCCCGCCCTCCTTCCGTCACCCGCGCCGGCGCGCCGGCGGCCTTCCACTCCTGCCGACAGCGAGGCTGCCATGATCCTGATCGAAGCCGGGGCCAGTGGAGGCAGCCTCGTCGCCCTGGAGGCCGGCGGCTCCTTCGGCGCGATCATGAGGGGCCAGCCCGGCGGCTCCGCGGCCAGCCGCCGCCTGCCGGCCCCGGGCGGTCCGCGGCTCGCCATGATCGCCATCAGCGGCGTCGACGGCAGCGGCAAGACCAGGCTCGCCGGCCTGACCCTGGATCGCCTGGCGATGGCGGGCATTCCCCACCGCCAAGTATGGAGCCGGTTCCGCAACTACCTGTCCAAGCCGCTGCTCGGGCTGGCCCGCCTCACCGGCCACAACCGCCGCGAGCAGGTCGGCGGGGTGCGCATCGGCTACCACGATTTCGCCCGCAGCCCGGTGCTCGCCTGGAGCTTCCTGGCGCTGCACGCCGCCGATCTGGCAATCGACATCCTGTTCCGCTTCAGGCTGCGCCGCAAAGGCACCATCGTCGCCGATCGCTGCGCCATCGATTCCCTGGTCGACCTCGCCGTCGATACCGGGCTCGACGACGTCGTGATCGACCGGCTCGGGCCGCGCCTGCTGCAGCTGATGCCGCAGCCCCTGCTGGCCGTCGTCGTCGAGCGCCCGACCGGCCTGATCGCCGAGCAGCGGCCGGACGCGCTGGCCGACCGGCACTTCGCCCGCCGCCGCGCCCTCTACCGGCGGCTCGCCCGGCGCCTCGGGCTGCCGGTGCTGCGCAACGACCGGCCGCTCGAAACCGTGATGCGCGAGCTCTCCGACCTGATGGCCGGCACTCCCGCGCAGGAAGGCGGCACGCCATGATCTACGTCTTCTACAACAACGATCCGCTGGCCCAGGACCAGGGCGGCGGCGCCGAGCATTTCCGCTGCCTGCGCCGGGCGCTGGTCGGATCGGGGCTGCCCTACATGCTGGTCGCCTCCCGCCTGCAGCCCGCCGACGAGCCGCAGGTCAGCTACATCTCCTCCGGCGCCAATTTCCTGCGCTTCTACCTGGCCTTGTGGCTGTGGTTCTGGCAGCGCCGCCACGGCTTCGGTCCCGGCGACGTCTTCCACTTCCACCGCAACTACGCGGCATGGCCCAAGCTGCTGCTCTGCCCGGGCGTCGGCCGCGTGCTGATCAGCTACCACAATGTCACCGGCCGCGTGCTCGAGGGCTCGCTGGGCCGGCTGTCGCGGCCGGTGCGGGCGCTGATGCTGGCCCTCGAGCGCCAGGCTGTGCGGCTGGCCGACGCCATCGTCTGCGTCAACCGCCGCGACCGCGACGTGCTGGCGCGCAGCGTCGTCGCCGGCCCGTTCGAGCAGGCCCACGTCATCCCGGCGGCGTTCGATTCCGATCTCTTCACCCGTGCCGAGGCGACACCGCCGCCGGCGGCGCTGGCCACGAGGCTGCTGTTCGTCGGCCGGATCAGCCACCAGAAGAACGTGCCGCTCGCCGTCGACACCCTGGAGCGGCTGGTGGCCGAGGGCGGCGACTACACGCTGACCATCGCCGGCGCCGGCGAGGACTCCAAGGACCTCATCCGCCGCCTCGCCCGCAGCCCGGTCCGCGACCGTGTCCGCTGGCTGGGCCGCGTTCCGCACGACGAGATTCCGGCGCTGATGGCCGAGCACGGCATCCTCCTGATGACCAGCCGCTACGAGGCCTCGCCGACGGTGGTGAAGGAGGCGCTGCGCTCGATGCGGCCGGTGGTCGCCACCGATGTCGGCGACGTCGCGGACTGGCTCGAGCCCGGCAGCACCGGCTGGGTCTGCCCGATGGACGCAGACGAGCTCGCCGCGGCCTGCCGCTCGGCCACCCGCCTGATCCTCGCCGGCCGCTACGGCGTGTTCGTGCGCGGCGAGGCGCCGGACGAGCGCGCCATCATGGACCAGGTGCTCCGCCTCTATCGCTGGCTGGCCGCCAGCTGAGGCACGTCCCCCCGCTGCTGGTCCTGGGCGGCGCCCGCCTGGCGGCAGCGCTCCTCGGCTCGCTGGCGATGCTGGTGGCGGCGCGCTCGGCCGGGCCCGCCGCCATCGGCGTCTGGTCGATGGCGGTGGCCATCCAGGGCTATGCGCTGCAGCTGGGCGAGCTCGGCCTCCGCTCCGTCGCCACGGCCGAGGCGGTGCGCACCCGAGGCGGTGCCCGCGCCCTGATCGGCCGCTACCTTCTGCTCCGCCTCGCCATGTCGACGGCGACGATCCTGGCGGCCCTGGCGCTGGTAGAGCTGTTCCGCCCCGAGCATTTCGGCCTCATGGCGCTGACCCTGCTCAGCCTGTTCGCCGCCGCCCTCCAGCTCGACTGGGTATCGCTGGCCGACGGCAGGAGCCTCGCCGCCAGCCTGCCCCTGCTCGTCCGTCCGGCCGCTTTCCTGTTGGCCCTGCTGGCCTGGCCCGGCAGCTCGACACCGGCCGACATCGCTCTCGCCTTCCTGATTTCCTGGACCGTCGCTGCCATGGTCTCGCTGCCGGTGCTCGGGCTGCCGGCACGCACCATGGGACGACATCCGCCGCTTCCGGCCCTCGACATGCTGCGCGGCGGCGTCGGATTCGCCGCGGTCTCGCTCCTCGCCCAGTGCCAGCTCAGCGCCGATCTGCTGCTGGTCGGCTGGACGCTCGGCGTCGAGGCCGCCGGCAACTACTATCTCGCGGCGGCGGTGGCCGTGGCGGCCACCGTGCTGGCCAACGCCGCCGGGCAGCTGGCGCTGGCCCGCATGGGCAGCGGCCGCGGCTGCCCGGAATCCATCCGCTGGGGCCTGCGCAGGCTGTGCGCCGAGGGCTGCGCTGCCGGGCTGGCGGTCGCCCTGGCCTTGGCCCTGGCCGCACCGCCGCTGCTCGCGGCCCTGGTCGGCGGCGACTTTGCCCGGGCCTCCGCACTCCTGCCCTGGCTGGCGCCCTGGGTCGCCCTGGTCCACCTCACCACGCCGCTGCAGGCCGCACTGGGTGCCGCGGGGCTGCAGCGCGCGGCCCTGCGCGCCAATCTGGCCTCGGCCGCGGTCCTCGCGCCGCTGCTCGGCCTTGCCGCCTGGATCGGCGAGGCATGGGCGTTCGCGCTCGCCCGCTCGCTGGCCGAGCTGGTCCGGTTGTTGCTGCTGCTCCACGCGTCGGGGCTGGGTGGTGCCGGAAATGCGGCCCACGCTGGCAGCGGCTCGCCCGTCGTGCGATTCTCCGGCACGGGCTAATGGAATACCGTGGATGCAGCTTCGCCGTCTCCTCCTGGGGCTCGTCCTCGTCCTGCCGCTCCTCGCCGGCCGGGGCGAGGCCGCCGAGGTCGACGACGTTCTCACCGGCCTGTCGCCGCAGCAGCAGGATGTGGCGCTGTTCGTCCTCGGCAACACCGTCTTCGCCGCCTACCACGTCGCCAGCGAGGCGCTGATCGACGATCTCGACCTGCCGATGCTGCCGGCCTCGGCCACCATCCTCGCCACCATCCTGATGCTGCCGGACGAGCCGGACCCCTTGCGCGACGAGCTGCTGCTGGCCGCCATCGACGGCTGGCAGCTGGCGCTCGACGCCGAGGCCGACGGACGGCCGGTCGCCGGCTTCTGGCGTCGCCCCGGCTTCGATGCCCGCAGCTATGCCGAGGCCGTCTGCCTGATCATCGGCAGCGATCCGGCGGGCTTTGCCGAATATGCCCGCGACCGCGGCTTCGCCGAGCAGCGCATCGAGGGCTGCAGCCAGTCCTTCGCCGGTGCCGAGGCCGGCTGGCTGCGGCTGCTGGAGCCGCACCTGGTGCCCGAGGACAGCGAGGGCACCGGCCTGCGCTCGATCCGGCTGCGCTTCGCCCGCGCCCTCGGCTTCGACGACATCACCGAGTTCCTCGCCCGTACCGGCGTGGTGGCGCAGGCCATGTCCGATCTCGCCGGCACCATCCGCCTCGCCCGCGACCTGCGCCTTTCCTTCCGCAGCTGCGGCGTCGCTCAGACCCGCTGGTCGCCGGGCACGGGCGAGATGACGGTGTGCTACGAGCTGGTGCGCGCCATGGAGGCGATGATCACCGAGGCGCTGTCCAACCGCTGAGCTACTCGATCAGCCGGTCGCGGTCGCGCAGCGCCGGGAACAGTCGCGCCCAGGAAGCGGCGACCCCCAGCGTGCCGACGCCGCCGATCACCACCGCGCCCACAGCACCCACGAAGCCGGCGAGCGTGCCGGACTCGAACTCGCCCAGCTCGTTCGAGGCGCCGATGAACACGCTGTTCACCGCCGCCACCCGGCCGCGCATGCTGTCCGGCGTGTCGATCTGCACCAGCGTCTGCCGCACATAGACGCTGATCATGTCGGAAGCGCCCAGCACGAACAGGCAGGCCAGCGACAGGTAGAGATGCGTCGACAGGCCGAAGCCGATGGTGGCGAGGCCGAACGCCGCCACCGCCTGCAGCATGCGCCGGCCGGCATGGCGGTTCAGCGGGAAGTAGGCCAGGGTCAGCGCCATGGTCACGGCACCCACCGCCGGGGCGCTGCGCAGCAGGCCGAGCCCGGCCGGGCCGACATGCAGGATGTCGCGGGCGAAGATCGGCAGCAGCGCCGTCGCCCCGCCCAGCAGCACGGCGAACAGATCGAGCGTGATCGCCCCCATGATCGCCGGGCGCGAGCGGATGAAGATCAGCCCGGCCAGCAGCGTCGCCCAGCTCGCCGGCTCGCGTCCGCCCGGCGCCGGCGGCCGCGGCCGGATCGCCGCGAACAGCACGGCCGTCAGCGCGAAGGCCGTCATGGCCGAGCCGAACACCAGCTCGGCACCGCCCAGCGCGTAGAGCAGCCCTCCCGCCGCCGGGCCGATGATGGTGGCGGTCTGGCCGACCGAGGAAGCCCAGGCGACGGCGCTGCGGAACTCGGCCAGCGGCACCAGGCTCGGCACGATCGCCTGCGCCGCCGGCCCGGCGAAGGCCCGGCAGCAGCCGAACAGCAGCACCAGCGCGTAGATCGGCAGGACACCGCTGTGGCCGCTGCTGAACCACAGCAGGCCCAGCGCGGTCAGCGCCGCCGTGCCGTAGGCGGCCGAGAGAATCCGCCGCCGGTCGTAGCGGTCGGCGGCGTGGCCGGTGAACAGGATCAGGCTGATCGCCGGCAGGAACACCAGGAGGCCGACGAAGCCCAGCGCGAACGGATCGCGCGTGAGGTCGTAGACCATCCAGCCGATGCCGACGTTCTGCATCTGCAGCGCCATCGCCGAGACGAACCGGCCGACGCAGTAGAACGAGAAGTCGCGGTGTCGGAAGGTCGCCCAGCCCCGGGGAGAGGCATCGCCGGTGCCGGCCGTGGAGCTCAATGGGCGGCACCCCAGCTCGCCCCGTGCCCGACATCAACGACCAGCGGCACGTCCAGGCTCGCTGCCCGCTCCATCGTCGCCTGCACCAGCGCCTGCGTCGCCTCGATCTCGCTCTCCGGCACCTCGAGCACCAGCTCGTCATGCACCTGCAGCAGCATGCGCGCGCCTGCGTCCTCGCGCCCGAGCGCCCGCGCCACCCGCACCATCGCCCGCTTCATGATGTCGGCGGCCGAGCCCTGGATGGGCGCGTTGATCGCCTGCCGCTCGGCATAGTTGCGGCGGGTCACGATCTTGTTGTTGATCTCCGGGATGTAGCAGCGCCGGCCGAACAGCGTCGCCACCCAGCCCTTCTCGCGCGCCTCCGCCTTGGCCCGATCCATGTATTCGCGAATGCCGGGATATTGCTGGAAATAAGCCTCGATGTAGGCCTTGGCCTGCGCCTGCGGGATGCCCAGCCGCGTGGCGAGGCCGAACGGTCCGATGCCGTAGATGATGCCGTAGTTGATGGTCTTGGCCCCTCGCCTGAGGTCGGCGCCCACCTCCTCGATCGGCTTGCCGAACATCTGCGAGGCCGTCACCGCGTGGATGTCGGTGTCCCTGGCGAAGGCCTCCTTGAGTGCTGCGATATCGGCCATGTGCGCCAGCACCCGCAGCTCGATCTGCGAGTAGTCCGCCGACATCAGCGTGTAGCCTGGCTCCGGCACGAAGGCGGTGCGGATCTTGCGCCCCTCCTCGGTGCGGATCGGGATGTTCTGCAGGTTGGGATCGGTCGAGCTCAGCCGCCCGGTCGAGGTCGCCGCCAGCGCATAGGAGGTGTGGACCCGCCTGGTCGCCGGGTTGATCTGCTCCATCAGCGCGTCGGTGTAGGTCCGCGTCAGCTTCTGCAGCTGCCGCCAGTCGAGGATCACCCGCGGCAGCGGATGGCTCGCCGCCAGCTCCTCCAGCACGTCGGCATCCGTCGAGTAGGAGCCGGTCTTGGTCTTCCGCCCCACCCCGCCGAGCTGCATCTTCTCGAACAGGATCTCGCCCAGCTGCTTGGGCGAGCCGATGTTGAACTGCTGGCCGGCCAGGACATAGGCCTCCTCCTCCAGCTTCATCATCCGCTGGGTGAAGTCGGTCGACAGCTCCTGCAGCCGCCTGGCGTCGACATGGATGCCGCGCGTCTCCATGCCCGCCACCACCGCCGGCAGGGCCCGCTCGATACCCTCGTAGACCGTGAGCATCCGCTGCTCGAGCAGCCGCGGCCGCAGTACCTCCCACAGGCGCAGCGTCACCTCGGCATCCTCGGCCGCATAGTCGGCGGCCTTGTCGATCGCCACCTGGTGGAAGCCGATCTGCGAGGCACCTTTGCCGCACACCGCCGAATAGAGGATCGTGTCGTGGCCGAGGTGGCGCTTGGCCAGCTCGTCCATGCCGTGGCCGTGGCTGGCGCCGTCGAGCACGTAGGAGATCAGCATCGTGTCGTCGACCGGCGTCAGCTCCAGCCCGTGGTGGCTGAGCACGCCCATGTCGTACTTGATGTTGTGGCCGATCTTCAGGATCGACGGATCGCTCGCCACCGTGCGCAGCCGGTCGATCACCGGCTCCAGCTCGAGCTGCCCGTCGACGAGCTGGCCGAAATCGTCGACATGGGAAATCGGCAGGTAGAAACCTTCGCCCGCCTCGACGGCGAGGCAAAGCCCCACGAGCTGCGCCCGCGACACATCGAGCGAGGTGGTCTCGGTGTCGATGGCGATCCGCCCCAGCGCCTTCGCCCGGTCGAGGATGGCATCCAGCTCCTCGATCCTCCGCACGCAGACCAGCCTGGCGGCACTCGGCGTCGCCTGGACCTCGGCGCGCCTGGTCTCGGCGGCGGCTTCCAGCCCGCCGACGCGGGCGATCAGCGCCTTGAAGCCGTTGTCCTGCAGGAAGGCCAGCAGTGCCGCCTTGTCGGGCTCGCGCCGGCGCAGCTCGTCGAGCGCCAGCGGCACCGGCGCGTCGTTGCGCAGGCCCACGAGATCCCAGGAGATGCGCGCATTGTCGACGTTCTGCTGCAGCACCTCGCGCCGCTTGGGCTGCTTGATCTTGTCGAGATTGGCCAGCAGCCCTTCCAGCGAGCCGTATTCGGTCAGCAGTGCTGCCGCCGTCTTGACGCCGATCCCCGGCACGCCCGGCACGTTGTCGGAAGTGTCGCCAGCCAGCGCCAGGCAGTCGCGCACCAGCTCCGGGCCGACGCCGAAGCGCTCGATCACCTCGTCGCGGCCGATCGGCTTGGCCTTCATCGGATCCCACATCTCGACGCCGGTGCCGACGAGCTGCATCAGGTCCTTGTCGGAGGAGACGATCGTCACCCCCTCGCCGGCGTCGCAGGCGAGCCTGGCATAGGAGGCGATGAGGTCGTCGGCCTCGAAGCCCGCCAGCTCGGCCACCGGCAGGCCGAAGGCCCTGGCCGCCTCGCGGATCAGCGCGAACTGCGGGATCAGCTCCGGCGGCGGCTCGGCGCGGTTGGCCTTGTACTTGTCGTAGAGATCGTTGCGGAACGTCGTGCGCCCGGCGTCGAACACGACGACGAGGTCGTCCTGCGGCCGGTCCTGCATCAGCCGGAACAGCATCGAGGCGAAGCCGAACACCGCGTTGACCGGCGTACCGTCCGGCCGGCTCATCGGCGGCAGGGCGAAGAAGGCGCGGAAGATGTAGCCCGAGCCGTCGATCAGCACGAGCCGCTTGGCCGCTGTGGTGTCGCTCACCTCGACGCTCCCCGAATGCCGATCAGAGCGTGCCCGGATAGGCGCCGCCGTCGATCAGCAGGTTCTGGCCGGTGATGTAGCCCGCATGCGCCGAGCACAGGAAGGCGCAGGCCTCGCCGAACTCCTCGGCCGTGCCGAGCCGCCCGGCCGGGTTGTCCTCGGCGCGCGCGCGCAGCAGCTCCTCCACCGGCCGTCCGGTCCTCTTCGACGCGGCGATCACGCCGCCGCGCAGCCGGTCCGTGTCGAACGGTCCCGGCAGCAGCGCGTTGATCGTGACGTTCCGGCGCACCGACTTCCGCGCCAGGCTCGCCACGGCACCCGTCAGGCCGGCCCTGGCACCGTTCGACAGCTCCAGGCTCGGGATGGGCGCCTTCACCGAGCCCGAGGTGATGTTGACGATCCGGCCGAAGCCCCGGTCCATCATGCCGTAGATGGTGGCCTTGATGAGCGCCAGCGGTGTCAGCATGTTGCCCTCGACCGCCTTGCGCCAGTCGTCGAGCGAGAAGTCCTTGAAATCGCCGGGCGGCGGGCCGCCGGCATTGTTGACCAGGATGTCGGGCGCCGGGCAGGCCTTCAGCACCGCCGCACGGCCCTCCTCGGTGGTGATGTCGCAGGCCACGGCCTCGACCCTCACCCCCAGCTTGCGCAGCCCTTCGGCCGTGGCCTCCAGCGTCTCCTTGGTACGGGCGCAGATGGTGAGCTCCACGCCCTCGCGCGCCAGCGCCTCGGCGCAGCCCTTGCCCAGCCCCTTCGAGGCCGCGCAGACGATGGCCTTGCGGCCCTTGATCCCGAGATCCATTCCCCCCCCTTGACGCCCGGCGCCAGCCGCAAGACCGTCCCGGCCGCAATGACAGGGAGGTTGCGCGATGGCCGGGAAATACGTCCTCGCGATCGATCAGGGAACCACCAGCAGCCGTGCCCTGCTGTTCGATTCCAGCGGATCGGTCGTGGCGACCGCCCAGCGCGAGCTGCAGCAGCACTTCCCGGCCGACGGCTGGGTCGAGCACGAGCCCGAGCACATCTGGTCGGACACCCTGGCGGTCTGCCGCGAGGCGCTGCAGGCCGTCCCGCTCGCCGACGTCGCCGCCATCGGCATCACCAACCAGCGCGAGACCACCATCGTCTGGGACCGCCGGACCGGCCGCGCCGTCCATCGCGCCATCGTCTGGCAGGACCGCCGCACCGCCCCGATCTGCCGCCAGCTCGTCGCCGACGGCATGGAGGGCCACATCCGCGAGCGCACCGGCCTCGTCGTCGACGCCTATTTCTCCGGCACCAAGGTCGCCTGGATCCTCGACAACGTCGAGGGTGCGCGCGCCATGGCCGAGGCCGGCCGGCTGGCGTTCGGCACCGTCGACTGCTTCCTGCTCTGGCGGCTGACCAACGGCCGCGTCCACGCCACCGACGCCTCCAACGCCGCCCGGACCATGCTGTTCGACATCGGCCGGATGGCCTGGGACGAGGCCATCCTGCGCCGGCTGAACATTCCCGCCTCGATGCTGCCCCAGGTCGTCGACAACAGCGGCGAGCTCGGCATCGCCGACGCCTCGCATCTGGGTGCGGCCATCCCCATCGCGGGCATGGCCGGCGACCAGCAGGCCGCCACCTTCGGCCAGGCCTGCTTCATCCCCGGCATGCTGAAGAGCACCTACGGCACCGGCTGCTTCGCCCTGCTGAACACCGGCGAGCGCATGGTGCCGTCGCGCAACCGGCTGCTCACCACCATCGCTTGGCGCCTCGCCGGCAAGCCGACCTACGCGCTGGAGGGCAGCATCTTCGTCGCCGGTGCCGCCATCCAGTGGGTCCGCGACGGCCTGCGGGCCATCGGCTCCGCCGCCGAATCCGAGGCCATCGCCCGCGCCGTGCCCGATACCGGCGGCGTCTACCTCGTCCCCGCCTTCACCGGCCTCGGTGCTCCCTGGTGGGATCCCGACGCCCGCGGCGCCATCCTGGGCCTCACCCGCGACAGCGGCATCGGCCATATCGTCCGCGCCGCGCTCGAGGCCGTCTGCTACCAGACCGCCGACCTGATGCGCGCCATGCACGACGATCTCGGCAGCGAGGCCGACGTCCAGCCCTTGCGCGTCGACGGCGGCATGGTCGCCAACGACTGGCTCTGCCAGTACCTCGCCGACATCCTGGCCCGGCCCGTCGAGCGGCCCGAGATCATCGAGACCACGGCCCTGGGCGTCGCCTACCTCGCCGGCCTCGCCACCGGCGTCTACGGCTCGATGGGCCAGGTCGCCGATGCCTGGCGCTGCCAGCGCCGCTTCGAGCCGCGCATGGGCGAGACGGCGCGCCGCGCCAGGCTGCAGGGCTGGGAACGGGCCGTGGCGCGCGTCCGCTCGACCTAGAAGGTCAGCGGCACGCCCAGCCGCTCGCTGATCGCCCGCATCTGCTCCCACGAGCCCGGCGCCACCGGGATGCCGTCGCGCCGGCGCTCGACCTCGCTCTCGGCGGCACGCCTGCCCGGATAGCGGCCGTCCGGCCCCGCCGCCGCCATGTAGCGATCGAACCAGACCGCGACGTCGGTGGCGTAGCCGTCGCCCACCGCCAGCTTCGGGTTGATGACCAGCAGGAACGCGCCCATCTCGGAGCCGCCGGCATTGGCCATCGTCGCCGAATTGCCGATCAGGCTGCCCGCCAGGCACTGCACCAGCATGGCGACGCCCAGCCCCTTGTAGCCGCCGAACGGCAGCACCGCCCCCGCCATCCCGACCTCGGGATCGGTGGTCGGCTCGCCGTCGGGACCGATCGCCCAGCCCTCGGGAATGCTGACCTTCTCGCGCACCGCCTCGCGCAGATGGCCGCGCGCCACCACGCTGGAGGCCATGTCGAAGACGAGCGGCGGCTTGCCCGGCACCGGCGTCGCGAACGCCAGCGGGTTGTTGCCCATGCCGCGGCCCTTCCAGCCGGGCAGCCCCATCAGCGGCGTCGTCGCCTGGCCGATCAGGGCGAACATCCCCTCCTCCGCTGCCAGCAGCACGTAGGCGCCGAGTGCCGCCAGGTGGCCGCACTGCTGCATCAGGCAGGTCACCACCGGCACCTCGCGGGCGATGCCGATCGCCTGGCGCGTGGCGGCCGCCCCGATCACTTGGCCGAGGCCGCGGTCGCCGCGATAGTGCAGGATGCCGTCGCGGTACTCGCCACCGTGGTCGGGCTTGGGATTGCTGGTCCCCGCCAGCAGGGCCTCGGCATAGAGCGGTGCCCGCGACACGCCATGCGTGTCGACGCCGCGCAGGCTGGTGCGCACCAGCACCTCGGCGGCGGTGCGGGCGTCCCCGGCCGGCATGCCCGCCGCCGCGAAGATCGCGTTGCACCAGTCCTGCAGGGTGCGGCTGTCGACCAGCCGCGAGTTCGGCACGAGGCTCATGGGAGGTCCAGATCAGGCGGGTTGACGGGCGCTCGCCGGCAGCTCTTCCCATTTGGGCTTGGGCGTCGCGGTGACGAGGGCCTGGGTGTAGGGTTGGGTCGGTGCGGTGAACAGCGCCTCGACCTCGCCTTCCTCGACGAAGGCGCCGCTCTTCATCACCAGCACCCGGTCGGCGAACGAGCGCACGACCTCGAGGTCGTGCGAGATGAAGATGTAGGCGAGGCCGAGCCGGTCGCGCAGCTCCGACAGCAGCTCGATGATCTGCGCCTGGATCGACACGTCGAGTGCCGAGACCGCCTCGTCGCAGATGATCAGCTCGGGATCGCAGGCCAGCGCCCGGGCGATGGCGATGCGCTGGCGCTGGCCGCCGGAGAACTGGTGCGGATAGCGCCGCGCATGCTCCGGCTCCAGGCCCACGAGACCCAGCAGCTCCTCCATCCGCCGCGGCCATTCGGCCCTGGGCAGGATGTCGGCATGCACCGTCCACGGCTCGGCGATGATGCTGCCGATGCGCATGTTGGGATTGAGCGAGGAGTAGGGGTCCTGGAACACCATCTGGACGCGGCGGCGGTGCTTCAGCAGATCGGCCCCCTGCATCGCGAAGATGTCGGCACCCCGATAGGTGGCCCTTCCCGAGGTCGGCTCCTCGAGCCGCATCAGCAGCTTGGCGATGGTGGATTTGCCCGAGCCCGACTCGCCGACGATCGCCAGGGTCTCGCCCTTGCGGATCTCGAAGCTGACACCGGTCACCGCATGGATCACCTGCCGCCGGCCGATGCCGCCCGGCACATGGTAGTCCTTGACGAGGTCGATCACCCGCAGCAGCGGCTCGTCGTGCCGGGACGGTGCCACGACCGCGCCTTCATGGTTCGGCACGGCATCGAGCAGCTGCCGAGTGTAGGGGTGCTTCGGATCGGCGAACACCTCGCGGGTCGGGCCGGTCTCGACGATCCGGCCTTTCTGCATCACCGCCACCCGGTCGCCCATGTGCGCCGCCACGGCGAGGTCGTGGGTGATCAGGATCAGGCCCATGCGCAGGTCGGCGCACAGCTCGCGCAAGAGCTTCAGGATCTGCGCCTGGATGGTGACGTCGAGCGCCGTGGTCGGCTCGTCGGCGATC
>DAOLFG010000117.1:0-9981 GCA_035326425.1 Geminicoccus sp.
GCCCGAGTTGGAGACCGGCGAGATTCTTGCGCCGCATCGCCGTCATCAGCGGTAGCTCGATGGCGACGGCGGTCTCCGCCAGGAGCGCCGCCTTGCGCGGCGCGCGCCCGATCCTGCCGGCGAGCCGCATCAGCTCGGCCGGCAGCAGGATCAGCCGATGCAGATTGTCGGGGTCTTCGATGGCGGTGAGCCGTTCGCGGACCTTGGCGGTGGGACCGGTGCGCTTGATGCGCAGCCGGCGGCAGATGCCGCGAAGCTTCGCCAGCTCGCCATCCGGCCGTCTGGCGTGATGCCGAGCCATGAAGGCAAGCTCGCGGACCAGGCCGTGGATATGCTCGGTCGGCCCGCCGTGCCGGTCGAGCAGGAACTGGCAGATCGTCCTGAAGTTGTCCGGCTGCACGAGCACGCCCAGCGAGCCGACGGCGGCGACATCCACGCCGGCGCGCACCAGAGCTGATGCTGCCTCGCGCAGGTTGAAGCGGACCGCGCGCAGTGTCGTGGGCCGGAGCTGGCGGCTCAGGCTGTCGTCGTCGAGAAGGTGGTCGCCGCTGCGCCGGGCCAGCCAGTGCTCCATGTCCTGCCGGAACGATTCCGCAAAGGCCGACCAGGGCAGGGTCCAGCCCTGCGGTGGTGCCGGCCGGGACAGCAGCACCTGCGGCCAACCCTCGACCGAGCGGGCGCAGGCATCCCAGGCGCGGGCGGCGGCGCGGACCAGCTTGCCGGGCGGCGACTTCAGGCAGAACGCCTGGCAATGGCCGTCGAAGCGGGCCAGCGCCTCGGGGCCGATATCTTCCGGCTCCAGGTTCTCGCTCGACCAGAAGGCGACGGGCCGCGACAGCCGGTAGCCGAGCTCCCGTTCGGGGATCCTATCGAACAGGGCACGGAAGGGAGGTGACATCCCGGCCACAGGCTGCTGTGTGAGATTGAGCGTCCTGAAGGCTGCGCATGCGGTTGAGCGGACGTTGGCGAAGTTGCGCTTTGTGATGCCGAAGGCGGCGGGGGCGGTCCTGGCGAAGATGTCGCGCATCACCTTGAGATCGGCTGCCACCAGTTCCGGCGGCAGCCCGGCGAACCTGCACATCGGAGGCCGGAAGCTTGGTTCCGTCGTCGGCCGGGCGACATGTCATGTCGCTCGATCGCCTGGATCATGTCGGCGACGGTAAGCAGTGGTGGTTCCGATGGCCGTTGCTGTGCCGGTCGTTGCGGAGGCGTCGTCGCCGAGGAACACGGCGCTGCGGGCTCAACAGGAATCAACCTTGGCGAGCGGCCTAGGTCTGGCAGTTCCAGTGACAAGTCTTCCATCGTCATGTAGACCTCAGGGTGACGCAGGGTGTATCATGATGACATCCACTGCACGTAGATGAAAATCATGAAGAAGCCCAGCGGTTATTCATCGAATACAACGCTATACCGTTGTCATGACTTGGAGTTGCTGGTTAATCGATGACGATCGTCCATGATGTCGATAGTCACGATGTTTGCCAACACTGCCAACGGCTTAGCCTTCAGATGCCCGACCGGATCGTGCCGCGCAGGTCGGAGCGGCGAATCAGCACCTTGCGGCCGAGCCGGACCACCGGGAGGTTGCCATCGGCGATCCAGCGCCGCATCGAGCGCAGCGACACCCGCAGGGCCTTGGCGGTCTCGGCGGCGGTCAGCAGGGGATCGATGCCCAGCTCGCCGGCGCGGCGATCGGGGCTGGTGTCGCTGGGCATGGAGAACTTCGGTCTCGGTCAGGGGGTGTCCGTCGTTGCGGGCCTTGTCTGAGCTGCCGCGGCCAACGCTTCCCGCGCCGCCTGCCTGGCCAGCGCCACCACCAGCCGGCGCAGCAGGGCGGGGGCAGTGGTCCGACGAGAGACCGGAGATGCGGCACCCTGCGCACCGCGTGTCTGGCGGATGGGACGAGAGGTTATGAACTGCACCGCGATGACGGACGGGGCAGCTTTACCGAGGGTTGATCAGCGGCTATACGAGGCTGGCGAACATCAAGAAATTCAAGTGGTTAGCGGTGACGAAGCCGACGGACCATGAACTCCGCGAGCGTCTGCTGCAGGCCCGACCCGACGAGCCGGACGTCGACGGTCTCGTCTTCGGTGAGGAAGCCGTGGCCAAAGCCGCGGGCTACAGGAACGCCCGGTACTTCCAGGAACGGCATCTGACCGACGTCACCACGTGCAGCAATCTGGGGCCGCATGTGCTAAGCCAGCACATCCGCTGCGGCCACTGCTATCTGCTGGGTGGCCAGCCCGTGACACACCTCTCGTCGGCTGCCGTCCTTGGCGACAATATCCCTGCACACACGCGAGAGACGCGCCGTGCCAACGTGCGGGGCTGATCTGTGAGGATCGCCGACACCCTATCACTCTGGCTTGACGCAGCACCAACGCCTGCTCTCGTGGCTTCACCTCGACGTTGAGGAAGGGCGGCAACGGTGGTGGCGGCGAGCCGGATGATGGCGTCGGTGGGCTTGACGATCTTCGGGTCCTCGACCTGCTCGTAGCGCACGTCACCCGGACCATGCATGACGGTGGCAAGCATCGTTGCGGCTCCTCGCGGTGGGGGGTCAGGAGAGGTGCTCGATGCGCAGCGGAAACTCGCCTCGCGTGAGCAAGGGCTCGATGCCGCCGTCCAGACGGCCGAGCCGGACCAGTCCGCGTGAATAGCGGTAGCCGGCATGGAAGAAGGCGAGGTTGCCCCAAGGCGCATAGTAGCAGAGGTCGCCAGGAGCCTCGCCCGTGAACGGGCCGCTGCCTTCCTCGGTGAGCTTGCGCGGCAGGTAGGCGATCTTCTCGTTGGTGGAGTAGTCCTCGATCGTGAGATCGAGCGGCAGCATGGAGGCCAGGTCCCGAGCCGACGGGTTGTCGTCGAGCGTGGCCGTGAAGGCCAAGCCGTTGAATGCGATCCGGATCCTCATAGCCGCCTTCTCCCGGCCGACGCTGGGGTGCTGCGCTGTCTGCGCCAATGCCGGACGTGCCATGGCGGTGCCGACCAGAACGGCCCCGAGCACGGTCCGGCGCGTGAGCGAGGGAGAATGACACGTCATGTCGAGCGTTCCCAATTGAGCCATGCTGCGCCCGCCGCCAGCGAGGATCCCAGCAAGAGGAGGGCGGCGAAGGCGAAGGAACTCCACCAGCCTGTCCAGTCGAACAGCAGGCCGCCCGTCGCAGCACCGGCCGTGATGGCAAGCTGAATGATCGCAACCTGCAGGCCTCCGCCGGCCTCGGCGTCGTCGCGCAGCACGCGACTCAGCCAGGTGCCCCAGCCGACGGGTGCTGCGGTGCCGAAGAAGCCCCAGGCGAGCAGCAGGAAAGCCACGGGCAACGGATTGGAACCCATGGCGACCAGCAGAATGGCGATCCCGGCCATCACCAAGGGGATGGCGATGACAAGCGAGTAGAGGCGCGTTCCGAGCAATCGGCTGATGCGCCAGGTCCCGACGACACCCGCCAGTCCCATCAGCAGGAAGGCCAGCGACAGCGCCGACACCGAATAGCCCGCGATCAGTTCCAGGAATGGCCGCAGGTAGGTGAACAGCGCGAACTGTCCCATGAACAGCAGGAAGATCGACGTCATGCCCAAGGCGACCTGGGGGCGCCGCAGGAGCCGCAACACGCTGCCTCCAGGCCTGCGCCGCCGCGGCGGAAGCGACGGCATGCCGATCCATTGCCAAACCAGCGCCAGCAGAGCGAGCGGCACGACGAAGAAGAAGGCGCCCCGCCAGCCGATGTAGTCGCCCAGAAAGTTCCCGAGAGGGGCCGAGATCGTCGCGGCGACGGCATTGCCAGCGTTCAGCATCGCGAGGCCCCGGGGCACGGCATCTTCCGGCAGAAGCCGCATGACGACTGCAGTAGACATCGACCAGAAGCCGCCGATCGCCACGCCCAGCAGCGCGCGACCGATCATCAGTACCGCATAGTTGGGGGCGAAGGTGACGATCGTGCCGGACAGGATCAGCAGCAGGGAGAAGGACGACAGGACGATCTTGCGGTCGATCTTCCTGGTGAGCCTGGCGATGCAGAGGCTGGTGACCACGGCGAACAGACCCGAGATCGAGATCGCCTGTCCGGCCTGTCCCTCGCTGAGGCCGAGATCGGCCGCGATCGGCGTCAGGAGGCTGACCGGCATGAATTCCGAGGCGATGAGAACCGCGACGCAGAGCGACATGGCCGACACGGCGCCCCAGGCCGCGCCGGGTCTGACCAGCGTCGAGTCGCAGGTTGCCTGCACGATCCACCTCTCACTGCTGTCGGCTGCCGGGGTCGTCGGCCCGCCATCAGCACCGGAGATGAGGCCGGGGGACCGGCAGCATTAGCAGGCGCAGCTCGCTTGCATTTATCGCTCTGGAGCATGAATCGCCGCCCCAAGCCTCGATAGGCAGCCTTGGCTGATCATCGGCACAGCGCCGGCCTCCCGGCGGGTGGTCAGAACCTCAATGGCGGCACGCCGGCTTCCCGTGCCCAGGCCGTATGCTTCGCCATTCGGCCCAAGCCCACCCTCAGCACGGCTATGGCGAGCCTTCATCCTTCGATCGTCGCCAGATTGATCCTGGACAGCGGCAGGCTGCGGATCCGCTGGCCGGTCAGCGCGGAGACGGCATTGACCACAGCCGGCGGAACGCCCGGCAGACCCGGCTCTCCGATGCCGCCCATGGGCGCGCCGCTCTCCACGATCCGCACATGCACCCGTGGCATGCGGTCCGGCGTCAGGATCGGATAGCCGTCGTAGTTCCGCGCCTGCGGCATGCCGTCGACATAGACGACTTCCTCCAGGAGCGCCGACGATAGCCCGAGTGCCACCGCCGAGTTCACCTGGGCTTCGATGATGGCCGGGTTGACGATGCTGCCCGGGTCGATCGCCACCCAGACGTCATGAACGACGACCTCGCCCCGTTGCAGCGATACTTCGGCGATCGTCGCGACCTCGCTGCCGAACGGCGAGGCCATGGCCACGCCACGCGCCCGTCGAGATCCGTCCTCGGCTGTGAACGGACCACGCCGCCATCCGCCCGAAAGGTCCGCCGCGGCCTCCAGCAGCGTCCGGTGGCGCGGGCTCCCCGCGAGCAGCCGTCGCCGCAGCTCATAGGGGTCCTGCTGGCCCGCGTCGGCCATCTCGTCGAAGAACGTCTCATAGAAGAAGTCATTCATCGAATGGCCGACCGAGCGCCAGAAGCCGATGATCGCCGGATCGTCGACGTGAACCTGCGCCACGCGCCGGTTCGCGATCGCATACATCTTCCCGGCGATGCCCTCGACCGCGGAGCTGTCGGCTTGGTCCGCCTTGCGGCCGAACCAGCGCCCGGTCGGACCTTCGCCCACCGCCACCGCATGCAAGGCGACCGGCATGCCGTCCGCATCGAGCCCGGCCCGGAACCGCGCGACGCTCATGGGCCGCAGCGTGTCGCGGAGGAACTCCTCCTCGCGGCTCCAGATCAGCTTGACCGGCCGCCCCGCCGCCTTCGCCAGCAGGATCGCCTGCGGGAAGGGATTGGCGGTGTGGTAGAGGAAATGCCGCCCGAAGAAGCCGCCGAGCATCGGCGAGTGGATGATAACCTTCTCCGGCGCGATGCCAGCGATCCTCGCCGCAGCAGCTTGGAACATCTCCGGCGCCTGGTTCGGGATCCAAAGCTCGAGCGAGCCGTCCTCGTTCCAGCGCGCGAGCGCGGATGGCGGCTCCAGCTGGCCGTGAGCGAGGTAGGGAGCGTCATAGGTGGCCTCGACGACGCGCGCGGCGCTGCGCAACGCTGCCGAGGCATCACCCACCGTCTCGAATGCGACCCCATCGCCGGACGTGGCCTTCAGCATCGCCTTGTGGTCTTGCGACGAGAAATCCGCCGGCATGGCGTGGGCCGTTCCTGGTGCTGGCTCGCTCCAGGTCACCTGTAGCGCCTCGACGGCGCGGCGTGCCCGCCACCAGCTGGAAGCGAGCACGGCGACCGCGCCCGGCAGCCTGTGGATCGAGTGCACGCCGGGCATGCCGCGCACCTCGGCCTCGTTCGCCAAGGCACCCGGCTCGCCGCCGAGGCGCGGGCTGTGCTGGACGGCGGCATGGAGCATGCCGTCGACCGTGAGGTCGATCGCATAGCGGGTCTTGCCCGTCGATTTGTCGCGCGCATCCAGCCGCGCCACCGGCTTGCCGATCCAACGGAAGTCCGATCTGGCCTTGAGCGGCACATCCTGCGGCACCGGCAGCTCGGCCGCCGCCGCGGCGATCTCGCCGTAGGGAAGCACGCGACCGGAGGCGCCATGCACCACGCGCCCCGGTTCGGTCGACAGCGTCGCCACGGGCACGCCCAGTCGGGTCGCGGCGGCCTGGAGCAGCATGTGGCGGGCCGAAGCGCCGAGCCGGCGCATGGTGTCATAGCTCATGCGCACCGACATGCTGCCGCCGGTGAAGCGAGCGCCACCGGTCAGCAGGTAGTCGGGACCGGGAGGCGCTCCTTCGACCACGAACTGCGCGGGCTCGACATCGAGCTCCTCACCGACGATCTGCGCCATGGCGGTGAAGACGCCCTGTCCGCCCTCGATGAAGGCGCTGCGGAACAGGACGGCGCCGTCGGTGCGAATCTCCAGGAAGGCGCGCACCCGCGTGCCGGGCACGATCGACGCTGCGGCACCCTGTGCCCTGGCGTTACCGCCGGGCAGCGTGACGCCGAGCACCAGCGCCCCCAGCGAGGCGCTGACGAAGCTGCGCCGTGAGAAGTTGCATGGCCGTCTCTCCAGACGTCTCGCGGCGTTCACGGCAAAGGGGGCATGTGGCCCATGGTGCTCCCCCCTCTCAGGCGCCGGCGGCTTGGCGGACGGCGGCCGCGATCGCGTTGTAGGTGCCGCAGCGGCAGAGGTTGATCATGGCACCGGCGATGTCGTCGTCGGTCGGCTGCGTGCTCTGCTTCAGCAATGTCGTGGCCGCCATGACCTGACCCGACTGGCAGTAGCCACATTGCGGGACCTGATGGGCGACCCACGCCTCGACGACCTTCCGGCCCACGGGGTCCTCGTCGATAGCCTCGATCGTCATGATCGAAGTACCCGCGACGCTCCCGGCCGGGGTCACGCAGGACCGCGTCGCCTGCCCATCGATGAGAACCGTGCACGCCCCACATTGCGCAAGCCCGCAGCCATACTTGGTGCCGGTCATCCCGAGCTCGTCGCGCAGGACCCAAAGCAGTGGCGTATCCGACTCGACATCGACCTGATGTCTGGACCCGTTGATGGTCAGCTCCATGGCTTTCCCCTTGGGATGGCTTCACCATGACCACGATGCGGGCACGGCTGCGGTGCTTCCGGGGTCTTAGGGTAGCGGCAGAAAATTGCTCGGATTACTGGCTATAATCCTCTTGCACCAATCGACCTGGACCATAAATCTTCACGGCTGGCTACGAGGGAGCACGATGGCCAGGGAAGATTTCAACAACCTGTTGTGGTTCCTGGCGGTCGCGGAAGAGCGGAGCTTCACCAAGGCCGCGGCAAGGATCGGCGTCGCGCAATCGACGCTCAGCCACACGATCAAGCGCCTGGAAGCCCAGATGGGCATCAGGCTCCTGACGAGGACGACGCGCAATGTGGCGCCGACCGAGGCGGGAGAGCGCCTGCGTCAGTCACTGGCGCCGCGCCTGGCCGAGACCGAGGCGGAAATCGCCGCCCTGATGGAGTTTCGCGACAAGCCGGCCGGAAACATCAGGATCACCCTGTCCGATCATGCGCTGAACAGTGTCGTCTGGCCGAAGCTGCGGCCGGTGCTGCGCGCCTATCGGGACATCAGGCTGGAGCTGAGCATCGACAACGGACTCCGCAATATCGTCGAGGACGGGTTCGACGCCGGTATCCGGCTCGGGGAAAGCGTCCAGAAGGACATGATCGCGGTCCGGATCGGGCCGGACTGGCGACAGGTTGCCGTGGCTTCGCCCAGCTACTTCGCGGCGCATCCCGTGCCAAAGCACCCGCAGGACCTGGTCGGGCACAACTGCATCAACATGCGTCAGGCCACCGCTGGAGGCCTCTATGCATGGGAGTTCGAACGGGGCGGCCAAGAGCTTCGCGTCAGAGTCAATGGACAGCTCACCTTCAACACGTCCTACGCCATGATCGACGCGGCCCTGAGCGGCTATGGTGTCGCCTATCTGCCGGAGGACCTCGTCGATCGGCACATCGCGTCGGGCGACCTCGTGCTGGTGCTGGATGACTGGTCGCCCCACTTCGCCGGATACTACATCTATTATCCGAGCAGGCGGCAGAACCTACCTGCATTCAAGGTCATCGTCGATGCGCTCCGCTGCGGAGCGGCTTGATCTTCGGCCACGAGGCCTTCAGCGGCCTGGAAATTTCGGCGAGGCTCTCCCTGCATTCATGGTGCCGCCCTATAGGCTCATGCCGATTTGCGCACTAATCGAATCTGAGCGCACGCCCTAGATATTGGCCGCTCTACGAGCGGAAGTGCCTCTCCGGCAGGAAAGTCGACTGGCTGAGAAGGTCAGCGGCGAGCAGAACACGCAACCCGGATGACGATGCTGGCCATGCCGCTGGACACGAACCCGACGGCGCCGCCTGCTGTGAGCACAGCACTGCTGCCCATCATGATGGTGGTTCTGGTCGCCTTCCTGGTCATCGGGCTCGGGCTGCCGGTGTTGCCGCTTCATGTGCACGAAGGTCTCGGACTAGGCACCTTTGCGGTCGGACTGGTAGCCGGCAGCCAGTTCGCAGCATCGCTCCTGACGCGGGCATGGGCGGGGGACTACGCCGATCGGAGAGGCGCAAGGCGCGGCGTGACGATCGGACTGCTGGCGACGGCGATGTCGGGGCTGCTCTATCTGCTGTCGCTCGGCTTTGTCGCGACTCCAGCCGTCTCGGCGGCTATCCTGATCCTCGGGCGGGCGCTGCTCGGCGGAGCGGAAAGTCTCGTCATCACCAGCGCCGTCGCTTGGGGACTGGGCCTCGTCGCCTCGCGCGACGCCGGGCGGGTGATCGCCTGGGTGGGCATGGCGATGTTCGCCGCCCTTGCCATGGGCGCGCCCATGGGGATGACTCTCTATGCCACCGGCGGGTTCGGCGCCATCGCGGGCGCCACCATACTGGTGCCGCTTGGCACGCTGCTGCTCGTTGCGCGGCTGACCGACGTCCCGCCATCACGCTCGGGCAGGCGGCCCGCATTCCTCAGTGTCGCGAGAACTGTATGGATGCCGGGGATCGGTGCGGCGCTGAGCAGCATCGGATTCGGCGCAATCCTCGCCTTCGGCGCCCTGCTCTTCGCCGAGCGCGGATGGCATCCTGTGTGGCTCGCCTTTACCGCCTATGCGGCCGGCCTGATCGCCGCGCGAGCACTCTTCGGTCATCTCCCGGACCGACTTGGTGGGGCCAGGGTTGCACTGGTCTCGGTATTGATCGAAGCCACCGGGCTGATCCTCATCTGGCTGGCCTCCGGCCCGGTGACGGCCGCGATCGGAGCGGTGATGACGGGCTTCGGCTATTCGCTCGTCTACCCCGGCCTCGGCCTGGAAGCCGTCCGCCAGGCTCCGCCCGAGAGCCGCGGCATGGTGATGGGCATCTACACGATGTTCCTCGACGTGGCCCTCGGGCTCGGCGGACCGGTCTTGGGGCTGATCGCCAGCTGGACCGGCTTGGGCTCGGTGTTCCTTGCCAGCGCCGGGGTCGTGCTCTGCACCAGTATCGTCGCATTGCGGCTGATCAGGAGCTCCGGAGGGCTTCGCTGGAGAGATTAACTACGCGTAGTGGCACCGACCGAAGAAAGTCTGTCCCACAGCAGTTTGGCTTCAGGCAGGCCCTGAAGGTCGAGAGGTCTGATCAGGCTGAGCACGTCCCTTATGTTGCCCGAGTACGTAAACGAGAATGCGTTGAAGCTAATGGGAAGGGTGTAACGCGAACTGACCCTGCTAGTGTCCGTGCAGCGGGTCGTCGGTGGCATCGAGGTTGAGGCGGTACGGCTATCGCCGGATTCATGTACTGCTCCGGCGAGAAGGCTGGGAGGTCA
>DAOLFG010000118.1:0-9963 GCA_035326425.1 Geminicoccus sp.
TGTACGAGCTGATGGTCCTATGAAGACCGATTCATCCACAGCCGGCTTTTCGCTCAGAGTTCAGATGCCGATCACCGACTGCTTGGCCGTTCTGGCGGAGGAACAGCCATCGGCTGAGCTCATCCGGCACGCAGCGCATCGGGAACTCAATGATACGAGTGGTCCTTCGATAGACCGTGGCTGAGAACCCGAGCTCAATATGTGGCCGAGTCCTCGACTTTCCCGGACGCCCACGGCGCAGCCGATCGGCTGACGTCGGCCACGACCTTGCCCTCGGTTAGCACGGTCGAGAGCCGACCATCGCCGTCGACCACGACAAGGTCGGCGGCAGCACCGGGGACGATCCGGCCCCGCTCGCCGAGCCCCAGATAGTCCGCCGGCAGCGTCGAGAGCCGCCCCGAGGCCTCCTCGAGCGGCAGGCCAAGCGCCAGGAGGTTGCGCAGCGCGCCAGCCATCGTCAGGGCGCTGCCAGCGAGACTGCCGTCGGCGAGCCTGACCTCATCGCCGCGCTTGAAAATGTGGTGGCGGCCCAGGCGATACTCGCCATCGGGCATGCCGGTG
This sequence comes from Geminicoccus sp., assembly GCA_035326425.1. Taxonomy (GTDB): domain Bacteria; phylum Pseudomonadota; class Alphaproteobacteria; order Geminicoccales; family Geminicoccaceae; genus CALKJU01. The sequence goes on from DAOLFG010000118.1 coordinate 562, forward strand.
GCGGCCACTGCGTCGGTGACGCCGTAGAGGCCGGGCACGGCGCGCATCGCTGTCCGCACCGTACCCTCCTCGACATGCAACAGGTCGAAAATCATCTCGGCCCAGCGGGCATGCGCCAGCGCGCAGCCAACGGCACCAGCCTTGCGGTGGTGCAGACCGGTCATGGCATTGAACAGGTGGGTGAACCCCGTCGCACCTGCGACGAGGGCGATCCGCGCCTGGTCGTAGGAGCAGGTGGTGTGACCGATCTGGACCCGGCAGCCATGCTGCGCCAGCCGCGCCAGCAATGTGCCGTCGGGATCGATCTCGGGCGCCATCGTCGCCACGCGCAGGGGTGCCATCGCTGCCAGCTCGTCGACCAGTGCCAGATCCGGCGCTACCGCGTAGGGTGGCTGCGCACCCAGAGCGCCGGGGCTGATGAACGGCCCCTCCAGATGAGCGCCCAGCACCCGCGCCGCTCCCGGCTCCGGGCGCTCGACCACGGCAGTGATACCGGCGAAGGCGCGACGGATATCGGCCGCGGGCGCGGTGACCGTGGTTGCCAGCAGCGCTGTAGTGCCGTGGCGGGCGTGGAAGCGTGCCATGTGGCGCACCGCGTCCTCGCCCTCCATGCAGTCGGCGCCATGACCGCCATGCACGTGCAGGTCGACGAAGCCCGGCAGGATGAAGCGCCCTTTCGGCACGTCGGCGGCGGGCTCGACTGCCAGAATAGCGCTCGAGCAACGGACCCGCCCGGCCAGCCAGCCGAAGGGAGTGAGGATCTGGCCGGCGAGCGTAGTAGTGCCGGCGGTCATTGCCGCATCTCCGCCACGAAGTCGTAGCGGTCGCCGCGATAGACCGAGCGGGTGAACTCGACCACGCGGCCATCCGCGAGATAGCCGTAACGCATGGTCGCCATCACCGGGCTGCCGGGCTCGATGCCGAGCAGGACCGCGTCGCCCTCGCTGACCGCGACGGCGCGGAGATGCTGCAGCGCCCGTACCGGCCGCATGCCCCGGGCGCCGAGCGCGTCATAGAGCGAGCTTCCGACCGACTCGGGATCGGGCAGCACATGCTCGGCGATGCTGGCGCGCTCGACCGCCAACTGCGCGTCGTCGGCCAGCCGGACGCGCACGAAACGGGCCACCTTCTCGTCGTTCGACAGACCGAGCGCAATGGTCTCCTCGGGGGATGGCGCGTACAGCCCCCGCTCGACCCAAAGGAAGCCCGGCCTGCGGCCGCGAGCCAGCATGTCCTCGCTGAAGCTGGAGAGTCGGGCCAGCGGCTGCTCGAGCCGTGTCGACACGAAATTACCCGAGCCGTGACGCGACTCGACGAGACCGCGGGCGGTCAGCTCGTCCAGGGCCTTGCGCACCGTGGTGCGCGAGATGGCGAGCTGCTCGGACAGCACCCGCTCGGGCGGCAGCGCATCACCGTCGCGCAGCCGGCCGCAGGCGATGGCGGCAGCGATGCGCTCGACGAGCTGGAGATAGAGCGGGGCCGAGCCCTGCGGATCGGGCCGAAGCTCGTCGAGCATGGAATCGGTCTGCAATGGAACGGTCCTTCGAGGTCGTCAGGCGGCGAGCCGCTGCTCGCTGGCGGCAGCGAACAGATGGGCAGCACCGGGCTTCACCGCGAGACCCACCGTATCACCCTGGCGCAGATGCAGATCGGGCGAGATCTCGACGATCATCGGCGAGCCGTTCTCGAGGTCGAGATGCAGATAGGTCTCGCGGCCGAGATACTCGTTGAGCACGACCTTGCCGTGCAGGTCGGCACCCGCCGGATCGATCACGGACAGTCCGTCGGGCCGCACGCCCACCACCAGCTCGTCGTTGGCCGGAGCCGGCGCCGAGGCATCGATGTCGACGCTGCCGCCGCCCTTGATGGCGATGCGTCCGCCGCCCCGCCACTGGCCGTTCAGGAGGTTCATCTTCGGCGAGCCGATGAAGCCGGCGACGAACAGGTTGGCGGGCGTGCGGTACAGCTCCTCGGGCGTGCCAACCTGCTGGATCACCCCCTGGTGCATGACCACGATGCGGTCGGCCAGGGTCATGGCCTCGACCTGGTCGTGGGTGACGTAGATCATCGTCGCACCCAGCTGGCGGTGCAGACGGGCGATCTCGAACCGGACCTGCGAGCGCAGTGCCGCATCGAGGTTGGACAGCGGCTCGTCGAACAGGAACACCTTGGGATGACGGACGATGGCGCGGCCGATCGCCACCCGCTGGCGCTGCCCGCCCGACATCTGCGACGGCTTGCGGTCGAGTAGCGCCTCGAGCGACAGGATGCGCGCAGCCTCGCGGGTGCGCTCCTCGATGACCTCGCGCGACACGCCGGCCTGCTTCAGACCGAGCGCCCAGTTGCCGCGCACGTCGAGATGCGGATAGAGGGCGTAGGACTGGAAGACCATGGCGATGCCGCGCTTGGCGGGCGGCAGCTGGTCGACCTCCTCGTTGCCGATGATCAGCCGCCCCGAGGTCTGCTCCTCCAGCCCGGCGATGATGCGCAGCAAGGTCGACTTGCCGCAGCCCGACGGGCCGAGCAGGACGATGAACTCGCCGTCGGCGACGTCCAGGTTGACGCCCTTGAGCACGTCGATCTTGCCGAAGGACTTCTTGATGTTGTCTATCTTGAGCTTGGCCATGGATAGCTTCCCGAGATGTGGCTTTACTTCACGGCGCCGGAGGTGATGCCGCGGATGAGCTGCTTGGAGAAGACGAGGTAGAGGACCAGCACCGGCAGGATCGCCAACGAGAGGGCCGCCAGCACGGCGTTCCAGTCGGTGACGAACTGGCCAAGGAAGACCTGGGCACCCAGCGTGATCGTCTTGGTCGCCTCGCCGGGCGCCAGGATCAGCGGGAACCAGAGGTCGTTCCACACCGGGATCATGGTGAACACCGCGACCGTCGCCATGGGCGGGCGCATCAGCGGCAGCACGATGCGGAAGAAGATGGTGTACTCGCTGAGCCCGTCGATCCGGCCGGCGTCCTTCAGGTCCTTCGACACCTGACGCATGAAGTCGGTGAGGATGAAGATCGCCAATGGCAGGCCGTGCGCGGTGTAGACGAGAATCAGTGCTGTCAGCGTGTTGACGAGGTTGAGCTTCACCATCAGCTCGAGGATGCCGACCGTGCCGAGCCGGATCGGGATCATGATGCCGATGGCCAGGTACAGCGCCATCAGCGGATTGCCCGGGAACCGGTACTCGGCCAGCGCATAGGCGGCCATGGCGCCGAGCAGCAGGATCAGTGCCAGCGATACCACAGTGACGGTCAGGCTGTTGGAGAAGTAGAGCAGGAAGTCGCCCTGCTCGATGACCGTCTGGTATCCGACCAGCGAGAAGGTCGATGGCGTCGGCGGGGCGAGAGGTGCCCGGAAGATCGCCTGCTTGCTCTTCATCGAGTTGATGACCACCAGCACCAGCGGGAACAGCGCCAGGATGGTGTAGGCGATCAGCACGGCGTGGGCGCCGGCCTCGGCGGCCGGGTTGCGGCGGGCGCGATTCATGTCGGCGCTCCCCTCACATCTGATAGGTTTGGATGCGGCGCTGGATGCCCAGCAGGTAGGCCATGACGCCGACGAGGATGATGAGGAACATCACCGTGGCGATGGTGGCGCCCATGTTCGGGTCGCCCAGCTCGAGCTGATGGCCGAAGAACACGCGGTAGAGGAACGTCCCCAACAGGTCGGTCGAGTAGTTCGGCCCGCCGAGCGCTCCCTGGGTCGCGTAGATCAGGTCGAAGGCGTTGAAGTTGCCGATGAAGGTGAGGATGGAGATGGTGCCGATCGTCGGCATGATCAGCGGCAGCTTGACCTTCCAGAACAGGGAGAAGCCCTTGACGTCGTCGAGCTCGGCCGCCTCGATCACCTCGTCGGAGATGTTGAGCATGGCGGCATAGATCAGCATCATCGGGATGCCGACATATTGCCAGACCGAGATCAGCGACAGCGCCGTGAGCGCGTACTCCTCCTTGCCGAGCCACGGCGCGAACAGCGACTTCAGGCCGACGAAGCCGAGGATGCTGGGCGCCACGCCCCACAAGGGGCTCAGGATCAGCTTCCAGGCGAAGCCGATGATGACCACCGACAGCATCGCCGGGATGAAGATCGCCGTGCGGTAAAAGGTGCGGCCGGGCAGGTGGGCCATCGACAGGATCGCAGCGAGCGCAATACCGATCGGGTTCTGCACCAGCATGTGGATCACGAAGAAATAGAGGTTGTTCCACAGCGAGCGCCAGAACTGCACCGAATAGTGCTCCTCGAGGAGCAGCCGTCGGAAGTTCTCAAGCCCGACGAAGAATTGACGACCCACCTCGTCCTGATTGAACAAGGACAGGCGCAAGGTCTCGGCGAGCGGGATGATCATCACCAGCGTGTAGATCACCACCGCCGGTGCGAGGAACACGACGACGTGCCATGGAAAGCTTCGGCGCCGCCGGGCAGCCGGGGCGGCCTGGGCGTGCTCGCCCATCACCGCCTCGACGGCGGCTGGATTGACGTTCTCGGACATGGCCGACGGCCTCTCGGTCTGGAGAAGGCGGCGGACGGCCTCGGCGGAGGCCACCCGCCCATCACGACTACTTCTTGGGCTGGTACCAGCCCTCGAGGCCCTTCTGCATCTGCGCCATGGCGTTCTCGGGCGTCTCCTTGTCGTTGATGACGTTGGCCGAGAGCACCCACATCTCGTTCCACAGGTTGGGCTGGCCGCGGCTGAGGATGTGGTAGGGCAGCCGGATGGTGGCCTCGCACTCCTTCCGCCAGCTCATGAATTCCTGGGCCACGGGATTCTCGAGCTGCACCGGGTGCGTCGACAGCGAGAAGAAGCCGGGAAGCTGGTTCGAGTAGAGCTGGGCGAACTCGGCCGAGCCCACCCACTTCACGAACTGCATCGCCTCGTCCTTGTTCTTGGTCGCGGCGTTGATGCCCAGGCCGATGTCGACATGGTCGGTGATGTAGCACTTGTCGCCGGCATTCTTCACCGGCGGCTTGAACGCCCCCATCTCGAAGGCGGCATCCTTGCCGAAGGGATAGATCTCCCAGCTGCCGGTCGGGTAGATGACGGCGCGGCCGAGGGTGAACATGTTCTGGCTGTCGGGATAGGTCTGCGCCTGGTAGCCGTCGGGCATGTAGTCCTTCCAGCGCTGCAGGACCTGCATCGGCTCGACATAGGCCGGATCGGTCAGCTTGGCGGTGCCGCCCAGCAGCGCCTTGCGGCCCTCCTCGCCCTTCCAGTAGACCGGCCCGATATTGGTGTAGCCCATGGTCGCCGCCTCCCACTGGTCGGTGGTGCCCATGGCCAGCGGGACGTAGGTGCCGTCCTCCTTGATCTTGTCGAGCACAGCGAAGAACTCGGCCTCGGTGGTGGGCACCTCGAGGCCCAGCTCCTTGAAGGCGTCCTTGTTGTACATGAAGCCGTGGATGACCGAGGCCATCGGCATGCAGAACGTGTCCTTGCCGTCGTCGGTGCTCCAGGCGGCGACGGCGAACTCGGGAAAGCTCTTCAGCTCCTCCATGCCGGAGAGCGACAGGAGCTTGCCCTTCTGGAAGAGCTGCAGGGAGGCGTCGTAGGGCCGGCAGGTGATGAGGTCGCCGGCCGTGCCGCCGTCGAGCTTGGCGTTCAGTGCTGAGTTGTACTCGCGCGGCGCCATCGGCTGGAACTTCACCGTGATGCCCGGATGGCTCTTCTCGAACGCCGGGATGATGACGTCCTGCCAGATTTTAAGATCGTCGTTGCGCCAGCTCTCGATCAGGAGCTCGCCGGCCGAGGCCTGGGTCAGGCCGGAGGTGGCGAGCAGCGCTGCGGCAAGCAGGGTCTTCTTCGACATCGTGCGTTTCCTCCCTATGGGATTGGTCAGCGGTTGCGGGATCCGGTGGGACGAGCGCGGCGGAGGTCGCCGCGGGCCTCGTGCAGCCGGGCGAGCGCCTCGTCGGGGGCCAACCCGTCGAGGAGCAGCACGGCCAACGGGATGCTGCGGCCGGCCGTCTCGTAGGCCCGGGCCGCTTCCTCCTCGCCGCAGCCGGCGATCGCCTGGACGATCTGCCGGCTGCGGCGGACGAGCTTGGCATTGGTGGCGACGACATGGACCATCAGGCCGTCATAGACCCGCCCCAGCTCGATCATCAGCTGGGTCGAGAACAGGTTCAACGCGATCTTCTGGGCAGTGCCGGCGGCCATCCGGGTCGAGCCGGCGAGGAACTCCGGGCCGGTGAGCAGCGGAACGCCGTGCTCGGCCTCGCGCAGCAGCGGCGCATCGGGATTGTTGGCCATGCCGACAGTCAGCGCGCCCCTGGCCCGGGCGGCGGCGAGGGCACCGCGGGTAAAGGCGGTGGTCCCCGACGCGGCAACGCCGATGACCACGTCGGCCGGCCCGATCCGGTGCGCCTCGATCAGGGCCGCGGCACCCTCGCCGTCGTCCTCCGCACCCTCGCGCGATTCGACGAGCGCGCGGTCGCCGCCGGCCACGAGATAGAGCAGCCGCTCGTTGGGCCAGCCGAACGTCGGCCACAGCTCGACCCCGTCCTGGACGGCGATACGGCCCGAGGCGCCGGCACCGACATAGACCAGACGACCGTCCTCTCCGAGCCGCTCGGCCGCGGCGCGTACCGCCCGGCCCATGGCGGCTACTCCGCCGCGCACCGCCGCCAGCGCATTGAGCTGATGCTCGAGCATCGCCGCCAGCGACTCTTCGGTCGGCCAGCGATCGGCTCGGCGGAAGCGCTCGAGGCGGGTTTCGGTACTCATCGCGATCTCCCTTCGCCGCCAGATGAGATACCAAAGAGATACCACTATGTCAAGCCATCATGGTTAACGGACAGCTAAGTCAGATTCTTACCCAATTTCATGATCTTATAGCTTTATGGTTCAAACCTGGCAGGCGGAGTCTTGCGGGTTTGGTACTATTTTGGTATCCCTCATGGCCATGACCAGCCTAGCCTATGTCCTTGCCGTAGACGGCGGCGGCACCAAGACCGAGGCGGCCCTGCTGACGCAGGACGGCCGGGAGCTGGCGCGTGCCCGCACCGGTCCATGCAATCTCTATCAGGATCCGGCCAGTGGTCTGACCGCGGTACGCGCGGCCTGGGAGCATTGCCGTGCTGCCGCGGGGCTCGGCGGAAATGCCGAGTCCGAGACCTGCCTCAGTGCCGGCCTCGCCGGCGTCAGCGCCGCCGGTGCGGACTCGCGCTTTCGCACGGCCTTCGCCGACTTCGCCCAGCGACGGCTGTCGAGCGACGGCTATGTCGCCCTGCTCGGTGCCTTCGAGGCTGCGCCGGGCGCGCTGCTGTCGATCGGCACCGGCGTCGTCGCCTACCGGCTGGAATCCAACGGAGCGTTCCAGATGCTGAGCGGCTGGGGCTTTCCGGCCGGCGATCGCGGCGGCGGCGCCTGGCTCGGCTTCCGCCTGGCCGCGGATTGGCTGGAATCACGCGACGGCTACGGCCCCCTGCCGGCGGACCACGCCTTGGCGGAGAGGGCAGCCGAGCTGGTCGGCAAGCGTCGGGATGCGATCCTCGATTGGCTGCGGCGCGCCAGGCCCGGAGATTTTGCGGCTCTGGCGCGACCGATCGTCGAGCTGGCCCTTGCCGGCGACGGCTATGCCCGCGGCCTGCTCCAGGAAGCTGCCGGCCATCATGCTCGTCTCGCCGGGGCCCTGGCGCCGACGCCGGCCGAGCCGCTGGTGCTGGGCGGCGGGCTGGCGCCGTTCTTTGCCGAAGCCGTGACAAGGCATCTGCCGGCGGGCTGCGTGGCGAGTGACCGCCAGCCTTCGCCCCTGCGGGGGGCATGGCTGGTCGGAACGGGCCGCGCCCGCCCCGAATTCCCCGAGCCGAACTGAACGAACAAGGAAGGAACAGCCCCGATGTCGATCATGCTCGCCGAGACGCGCGAGGCTCCGGCCCGCGTCGAGGCCATGCTGCGCCAGGATGCCGAGGCCTATGCGGCCCTGGCCCGCGATCTCGCCGCCCGGCCGCCGCGGTTCGCCGCAACCGTGGCCCGCGGCAGCTCGGACCATGCCGCCACCTATCTCGCGATGCTGACCGGCATCGTCGGCGGCATCGCCACGGCCTCGATCCCGCCTTCGCTGGTGACGCGCTATGGCGCCCGGCTGGAGCTGGAGGGAGCACTGGTCACCAGCCTGTCGCAGTCCGGTGCCAGCCCGGACATCGTGGCGACGCTGGCGGCCGCCCGCGAGGCCGGCGGCACCACGGTGGCCATCGTCAACGCCGAGGGCTCGCCCCTTGCCTCGACCGCTGGCCATGTCTTGCCGCAGCGCGCCGGGGTCGAGCACAGCGTCGCCGCCACCAAGAGCTTCATCTGCACGCTGGCGGTGGCTGCGCGGCTGGTCGCGGTCTGGCGCCAGGATCAGGCACTCCTCGACGCGCTGCAGCGCCTGCCGGAGCGCCTGGAGGCGGCACTCGCCTGCGACTGGTCGGCCGCAGTGCCGCGGCTGGTCGAGGCAAGCAGCCTCTATGTGGTTGGCCGCGGCCCCTGCCTAGGTGTTGCCCAGGAGTCGGCGCTCAAGCTCAAAGAGACCTCGTTCCTGCATGCCGAGGCGCTCAGCGCCGCCGAGATCCGGCACGGGCCACGCGCCGTGATTGGCGAGGGCTTCCCCCTATTCGCCTATGCGCTGGCCGACGCTGGCGGCGGCGACACCGCCACGTTCGCGGCCGAGCTGGCGGACGCCGGGGCTGAGGTCATCGTGGCCAGCCCCAAGCCCTCGGCCGGCCTGCACCTGCCCCTGCCCGAGCCGCTCCATCCCCTGCTCGACCCGATCATCGCCATCCAGGCCTTCTACCCGATGGCCGTCAGCCTTGCCGTCGCCCGCGGTCAGGACCCCGACAGCCCCCGCGGCCTGCGCAAGGTGACGGAGACGATATGAAAAGCCCGGGGATGGCGCCCGCAATCTGCGGATCGAAAATCAATGAATGGCCATAAAGAGGATTATCGACGCGCCACAGCAACCTCGGTAGTTTCCATTCCGAAGTGCGACTTCGTAGCCTTTTCATAGGCTTGTCCAACCGAGCCGCCGCTGCCCGGCTGTTGTCGCCAGCTCGATCTGGACGAGCGCCGCTGGCCGCCGAGGTACCCGTAGCTGTCATCGCCAGAGAGATGGGTCGGCGTCGTTCGACCATCCATCGCGAGATCGGGCGCAACCATTTCCGTGAGCAGCGCGAATATGCGGGCTACTTCCCGCTCGTCGCCCAAGATTGGCCCGCGAGCGGCGCCGGCGGCGATGCAAGCTCCTGCGGAACGAACAACTCCGCCGCTTCGTCGTCGACAGGCTCGAGGCCTGCTGGTCGCCACAACAGATCGCAGGACGGCTGAAGCTGGACGGTGCTGGTCCCGGCAGGCTGTGCCACGAGACCATCTACCGCTGATGACGGCGATGCGGCGCAAGAATCTCGCCGGTCTCCAACTCGGGC
>DAOLFG010000119.1:0-9943 GCA_035326425.1 Geminicoccus sp.
GAAGGTGCGGGCGGCGTCGCCGTCGCGGGTGAAGATGGCGGTGCCGTTGCCGTATTCGTGGGCGTTGATGATGCTCACGGCATCGTCGAACGAATCGCGGCGGACCACGGAGAGGACGGGGCCGAAGATTTCCTCCTTGTAGATCCTCATCTCCGGCGTGACCTCGTCGAACAGGCAGCCGCCGACGAAGAAGCCGTTCTCGTAGCCCTGCATGCGGAAGTCGCGGCCATCGACGACCAGCTTCGCACCCTCGGACAGGCCGTGCTCGATGTAGCCGCGGACCTTTGCCATGTGCTCGGCGGTGACCAGCGGGCCCATCTCGACGCCGGCCTCGGCGCCGGGGCCGATCTTGAGCTGGCGGACGCGCGGGGCCAGGCGCTCGATCAGGGCGTCGGCGGTGCCGCGGCCGACCGGGACGGCGACCGAGACGGCCATGCAGCGCTCGCCGGCCGAGCCGTAGGCGGCACCCATCAGGGCGTCGACGGCCTGGTCCATGTCGGCGTCGGGCATGACCACCATGTGGTTCTTCGCACCGCCCAGGGCCTGGACGCGTTTTCCGGCCGCCGTGGCGGTGCGGTAGATGTATTCGGCGGTGGCGGTGGCACCGACGAAGCTGACGGCCGAGATGTCGGGGTGGGCCAGGATGGCGTTGACCGCGTCCTTGCCGCCGTTGATCACCTGGATGATGCCGGGCGGGCAGCCGGCCTCCAGCATCAGCTCGCCGAGGCGCAAGGGGCAGGACGGGTCCTTCTCCGACGGCTTGAGGATGAAGGCGTTGCCGCAGGCGATGGCGAGAGGGGCCATCCAGAGCGGGATCATGGCGGGGAAGTTGAAGGGGGTGATGCCGGCGGCGATGCCGACCGGGTGGCGCACGGACACGAGGTCGATGCCGGTGCCGACATTGTGGCTGAACTCGCCCTTCAGGAGCTGCGGGATGCCGCAGGCGAACTCGACCACCTCGAGGCCGCGGGTGATCGAGCCCTTGGCGTCGTCGAGGGTCTTGCCGTGCTCGGCGGTGATCATCGCCGCCAGCTCGTCGATGTGGCGCTCGATCAGCTCCTTCAGGCGGAACATGACGCGGGCGCGGCGGACGATGGAGGTGTCGGCCCAGGCACCTTGTGCGGCCTTGGCGGCCTGGACGGCCTGGTCGATCTCCGCCGGACCGGCATAGGCGACGGTGGCGGTCTGCTCGCCGGTGGCGGGGTTGTAGACCGGGCCGGCCTCTCCGCTCGATCCTGCCACGCGCTTGCCGCCGATCAGGTGGCCGATGTTGTTCATGGAGATCTCCCGTACCGCGGCCCTCGTTGGCGCGGTGATACGCCCGGCCGGCGGGGGCCGTCCAGTCGGGGCGGCGCCAGGCTGCCGTCGGGGCGGTCAATGCAGGATTTGGCTCAGGAACAGTTGCAGCCGGGGATGGCGGGGATTGGCGAAGAAGGGCCCGGGCTCGCCGATCTCGACGATGCGGCCGGCATCCATGAACACGACGCGGTCGGCGACCTGGCGGGCGAAGCCCATCTCGTGGGTGACGACCAGCATGGTCATGCCGTCCTGCGCCAGCGAGACCATGGTGTCGAGCACCTCCTTGACCATCTCGGGGTCGAGGGCGGAGGTGGGCTCGTCGAACAGCATGATCTTGGGGCTCATGCACAGGGCGCGGGCGATGGCGACGCGCTGCTGCTGGCCGCCGGACAGCTGGACCGGATACTTGTCGGCCTGCTCGGGGATGCGGACGCGCTCGAGATAGCGCATGGCCAGCTCGCGCGCCGCCGGCCGGTCCATCTTCCTGAGCCAGCGCGGCCCCAGCATGCAGTTCTCGATCACCGTGAGATGGGGGAACAGGTTGAACTGCTGGAACACCATGCCGACCTCGCGCCGCACCTCGTGGATGCGCCGGCTCCGGCCGGTCAGCTCCAGCCCGTCGACGACGATCCGCCCCTGCTGGTGCCTCTCCAGCTGGTTGATGCAGCGGATCAGCGTCGACTTGCCGGAGCCGGACGGGCCGCAGACGACGATGCGCTCGCCACGGCGCACGGTGAGGCTGACATCGGCCAGCGCCACGAACGTGCCGAAGGACTTGTGCACGCCCTCGAGCAGGATCGCGACCTCGGCCGGATCGCCGTGGCCCGCTGCCGCTGCCTGAACCTGTTCCATCCGAGGGCCTCCTGTCGAAAGGACCGGAGGCGCAGCCGCGGCCGCGCCTCCGCAGCTTCGCGAGCCGTCAGAAGCTCGGCAGGTTGCCGGAGGGGATGCCCAGGAACTGACGGGAGAGCTCGTCGAGCTTGCCGCTCTGCTTCTGCAGGAAGATGAAGGTGTTGAGGAACTGCAGGAGGTTGATGTTGCCGGGGCGGACCGCCATCGCCATGTACGGGCTGGAGAGCGTGATCTTGACCTCGAAGTTCTTGCCCGGGGCCATCTCGTTCAGCACCGGCGGCACCAGGATGCCGGCGCCCAGCAGGTCGGCCTGGCCGGTGACGAGCGCCTGGAGCGGACCGGCGTCGTCGTCGAAGCGCATGATCGTCGCGTTGGGCGCGTTCGCCGTCACGATCTGATCCTGCGGCGAGCCGCGCGGCACGGCGATGCGCACACCCTGGCCGAGATCGGCATAGCTGGAGAACGCCGCCGCCTGCGGGGCGATGAGAACCAGCGCGTTGGCCGAGTACGGATTGGTGAACCACACCTGGGTGGCGCGCTGCGCGGTGATCGACAGTGTGGAGATGATGGTGTCGGCGCGGCCGGCCAGGAGCGTCGGGATGCGGGTCGGCCCGGTGACCTGCTCGATCCTCAGCTTCACGCCCAGGCTGTCGGCCAGCACCTGGCCCAGCGCCACGCCGTAGCCGTCCGGCTGCTGCTTGTCGTTGAGATAGCCCCAGGGCGGGGTGGTCATGTCGACGCCGACGACGATCTCGCCACGGGCGATGATCTCGGCGAGGTCCTCGGCCTTCGTCGGCGCCGCCAGTGCCGCCAGAGCCACCAGCGCCGACAGGATCGATGCCAATAGTCGTTTCATTCGTCTGCCTCCTCTGGGCCGGTCGGCGACCGGCCTTCCTCATCGCCCGGCAGTCCGGGCTATGATCTCTTCAGACTTCGCGCCAGGCGACTTTCCAGCGCCTGCGCCCACAGCGACAGCGGCCAGCACAGCACGAAGTAGATGGCGGCCACGAAGCCGTAGACGATGAGCGGCTGCAGGGTGGAGTTGTTGATGAACTGGCCGGCGCGGACCAGCTCGACGAAGCCGATGATCGAGGCCAGCGAGGTGGTCTTGATCAGCTGGACGACGAAGCCGACGGTCGGCGGCACCGAGATCCTCAGCGCCTGCGGCACGATCACCAGGAGCAGCGTCAGCGGCTCGGGAAACGACAGGGCGCGGGCCCCCTCCCATTGGTGGCGCGGAATGGCGGTGATGCAGCCATGCCAGATGTCGCCGAGATAGGCCGAGGAATAGAGCGAGAAGGCGATCAGCGCCGCCGCCCAGGCCTCGAAGCGGATGCCGAAATAGCTACCGCCGTAATAGACCAGGAACAGCTGCATCAGCGGCGGGGTCGCCTGGAAGAACTGCACGTAGGCGAGCGTGAGCCAGCGCAACGGGCGGAGCGGGTTGAGCCGGAGGGCCACGACCAGCAGCGCCATCAGCCCGCCGCCGAAGATCGCGAAGCACGACAGCAGCAGCGTCCACTGCGTGGCCCAGAGAATGTAGACCAGATCGTTGACGCCGAGGGCGTGGATCACAGGAGGCGCATCCTCTGATCCGGGCTGCGCGCCAGCACGAGGTTGTAGAAGACCGCGAACAGCCCGCGGAAGACGAAAACGATGATCAGATAGATGAAGGTGACGACGACATAGACCTCGAGCGTCCGGAAGTTGGCGGAGGCCAGGATGTTGGCGGCGGAGGTCAGCTCGTTGGCCGAGATCGCCGAGGCGAGGCTGGAGCCGAGCAGGACCATGGTGAACTGCCCGGCCAGCGGCGGGTAGATGACCTGCAGCGCCGGCACCAGCACGATCAGCAGGAAGACCTGCACCGGCGAGAAACCGAGTGCCGCGCCGGCCTCGACCTGGCCGTGCGGAATGGCCTCCACGCCGGCGCGGATGATCTCGGTGGCGTAGGCGCCGAGATTGACGATCATGGCGAGGAGTGCGGTCTGCGTGGGTGTCAGGTAGATGCCGATCGAGGGCAGCCCGAAGAAGAAGAAGAACAGCTGCAGCAGGAACGGCGTGTTGCGGATGATCTCGACATAGGCCGAGAAGACGAGCCCCAGCCATCTCGGCCCGCTGGTCTTGGCCCAGGCGCCGACGATGGCGATCAGGCAGCCCAGCACGACCGCCTGCAGCGTCAGCCATATGGTGAGCCAGGCACCCCTCAGGAGCTCGTCCCAGGCTGCCCACAGCCAGGCGAAGCTCAGCGTCTGCTGATACATTTCCCGCCCGTTCGAGCGGACACGCGCGCGCGGCGGACCGCCCTGCCCTCATGCGCCGAGTTACCGGGCTGCATTTTCTCGAGCCTCTGAGACCCTGATGACGGAAGGTTGCAAACGCCGCCAAAAGACGTCAACAATTTTGTCGACGAAACTGGCGACATCGTATCCTGGAGGGACCGGGTCGCCGTTGGGCCATGTCACCCGCTCCGAGCCCGACGGCGGCGAACGGAGCCTTGCCGACATGTCGGAAGCCATGCCGATGGAGACGAGCTTGCGCCGGGAAGCGGAGGAAGGAACGGCGGGCAAGGCACCTCTCGAGCAGATCGTCCGCAGGCTCGAGGAGGAGATCGTGCTGGGGCGCCTGCGCCCGCGCGAACGCCTTGTCGAGGAGGAGCTGGCCAAGCGCTTCGACGCCAAGCGCCATGTCATCCGCGCGGCACTCGCCGAGCTCGAGACATTGGGAATCGTCGTGCGGCAACCCAATCGCGGCGCCGCCGTGCGCGACTTCACCGCCGAGGAGGTCGAGCAGATCTACGATGTGCGCCTCGTGCTCGAGCGCCATGCGGCGCAAATCATTCCATTGCCAGCGGATCCCTCCCTGCTCGCGGAGCTGAAGGCGATTCAGGCTCGGCACGGCAAGGCGGTCGACGAGCGGGACCTGTGCTCGGTGTTCCGCGCCAACCTCGAGTTCCACCGTGTCCTGTTCGGGGCCTGCGGCAACCCCTACCTCGCCGAGCAGATCAACCAGCTGGCGGCGCGCGCCCACGCCATCCGCTTCCATGCGATCACCGACGACGCGCTGCTCGACCGGGCGCGCCGGGAGCACGGCCGGATGATCGAGTGCCTGGAGAGGGCCGAACGGGAGAAGCTGGTCGAGATCGTGGGCGAGCACATCAAGCCATCGAAGGATGCCTATCTCAGGCTCGCCGGCACGCGCTGGCCGGGACACTAGGACGACCCGTCGACGCAGGCGCCTCCGATCCCGCGACCAGCGGGCCGTCCAGTCAGGCCGCTGTCGCGGCGAGCGCCTGGGTCAGGTCGGCAACGAGGTCGTCGGGGTGCTCGATACCGATGGAGAGGCGGATCGTGGCATCGGTGATGCCGAGGCGCAGGCGCGTCTCTTCCGGCACGCCGGAGTGGACGGTGGTGGCGGGGTGGCAGATCAGCGATTCGGTGCCGCCCAGGCTGACCGCCAGCTTGAACACCTGCAGGGCGTTGAGCAGACGGAAGGCCTCCTCCCGGCCGCCCCTGACGTCGAAGGAGAAGGTGGTGCCGGCCGAGCCGCATTGCCGGCGGAACACTTTCCCCGCCGGGCTGTCCTCGGGCAGCAGGCCCGGATAGTGCACCTCGGCCACGGCCGGGTGGTCGGCGAGGAAGCGGGCGACCTGCTCGGCGCTGCGGCAGGCGGCGGTCATGCGCAGGGTGAGCGTCTCAAGCGAGCGGGCGATCATCCAGGCGGAGTGCGGGTCGAGCTGGGTGCCGATGGCGCCGCGCAGCAGGCGGATGGGGCGGATGATGTCGGTGGAGCCGAGCGCCGCGCCGGCGACGAGGTCGCTGTGGCCGCCGACATATTTGGTCAGCGAGTAGACCGAGATGTCGGCGCCGTGCGCCAGGGGCTTCTGGAAGACCGGGCCCAAGAGGGTGTTGTCGCACACCACCAGCGGCCGCGCGCCCTGGCGCTCGCCGATGCTTCCGGCGACGCGGCGGACCAGGGCGATGTCGACCAGGCTGTTCATCGGGTTGGACGGCGTCTCGATCAGGATCAGCGACACCCTGCCCCGCCCCATGGCCGCGTCGGCGGCTGCGGTGACCGTGGCCTCGTCGCAGCCATCGGCGAAGCCGACGGCGCCGATGCCGAAGGGGCTGAGCGTGCGGGCCAGCAGGGTCTCGGTGCCGCCATAGAGCGGCTGGCTGTGCAGGACGACGTCGCCGGGGCGGACATGCGCCAGCAGCGTGGTGGCGATGGCCGACATGCCGCTGGAGAAGATGACGGCGGCCTCGGCTCCCTCGTAGACGGCGAGGCGGTCCTCGACGATCTCGCTGTTGGGGTGGTTGAAGCGTGAGTAGACCAGCCCGACCTCGGCGCCGGCATCGGGCTCGCGGCGGCCGGCGGTGAAGTCGAAGAAGTCGCGGCCCTCCTCGGCGGTCCGGAACACGAAGGTCGAGGTCAGGAACACCGGCTGCTTGACGGCACCCACCGACAGCGCCGGGTCGTAGCCATAGCCCAGCATCAGGGTCTCGGGATGCAGGCGGTGGTTGCCGATGCCGAGCTTCTGGTAGCGCTGGCCCTTCATGGCGGTCTCCGCATGGCGAAAGAGCGCCATGCTAGGCCGGCGGCGGGCCGGTGTCGCCCGGGACGAGGATGCACGCCGATGCGGCCGCCGGGGACCTTCGAGCGGTGTGGGTTTTCTCACAGTCCGCACGCACGGAGGGGCGCATGATGGCGGGATAGCAGACATGCGATGAAGGCGTCCCATGAGCAGCCTCCTCCCGGTGCAGCCGGCCCGGCTCGGCGACGAGCCATGCCGGCTGCTGCGCGCCCTGTCCGTCGTGACGGCCCTCGCAGCGTCGGCGGCACCGGCCGCGTGGGCGAACGAGCGCCTGCCGATCGCGCCGGTGATGCAGCAGACGCCGGTGTGGTGCTGGGCCGCCGTGGGCGAGATGGTCCTGCGCTACCACGGCTACCCGTCGATCAACCCGGCCGGCAACTATCAGTGCGGCATCGTCGGCTCGCTCGGGGGCGTGTGCTGGAGCCAGTGCGGCCAGTGCGTCATGTCGATCGGCTCGGCCGACGGCCTCATCGCCGCGATCGAGAACTACCAGGACATCGCCGACAGCCTCGTCCGGCATCGCGGCGAGCGCTTTTCCCTCGATGCCACCGGCATCTTCGATCCCGACGAGATCGTGGCCGAGATCGACGACGGCAGGCCGGTCATCGCCGGCATCTCGCCATCGGGCAATGGCTGGCGGTATCCCCCCGGCCTGTCGGAGCACGTGGCGCTGATCATCGGCTATCGCGACGACGGCCGCGACCTCGTCCTGCTGGTCAATGACCCGATGCCCTACGCCCTGACGCCGTTCGATCCCTACCTCGCCGCCGGCGGCCGGATGCTCAGGCCGGGCCAGTACGCGATCGCGTACGGCACCTTCGTCGACTGGCTCGGCTACAAGGATACGATCGAGATCTTCTAGCCGGCTCGCCCCGGGGGAACGGCAGCGATGGAACGGACGGTGGCGCAGCCGCTGGATTCGCTGGCGCAGGAGGTCAACGAGCTGCAGGTCACGGTGCGCGAGCTGGCCGCGAGCCAGGCGCGCCTCGAAGCCGAGCGTGACAAGGCCGACCGCTCGCTGCTGTCGCGCATGACGGTGCTCGGCACCACGCTGGCCCTGGCGATCTCGCTGATCACCGGCGGCTTCACGGTCTACGACCAGCTCGTCACACGGCGGATCGAGGCGCGCCTCGCCATGCAGGAGCAGCTGCGCGAGGTGGCGGCAGGGCTGAACCAGCTGCAGGAGGACGCGGTCTACAAGCTGCTTGCGCTGACCGATCCGATCCAGCGCGATCAGGCACAGCGCGTCCTCAACACCCGCAGCGAGCTGCTGCTGCAGAAGGGCCGGGCGCTGGTGGCGGAGCTGGGCGACGATGCCGGGATCACGGAAATGCTGGTGCTCGGCTGGTACGAGATCTCCCGCGGCAATCCCGTCGGCGGCAGGGCCTACCTGGAGCAGGCGCTCCGGCAGAAGGCCATCTCCGAGATCGTCAGCGCCGAGATCCACGCCCAGCTCGGCCAGTTCCACCTGCAGCCCGGCGATTCCCGCGATCCCGCCCTCGCCCGCGGCTATTTTCAGAAGGGCCTCGACGTATTGTCGAAGCGGAACGGCCCGATGTTCGTCGTCGCGCGCGCCCAGTACCGGTTGCAGTGGGCGGCGGCCGAGGCCGCCGACGACACGCCCCGCGCCTGCGAGCTGCTGGGCGTGGCGCTCGCCAGCCTGACCGGCATGCCCGCGATCGCGGAATCGTCGGTACGCGCCCTGCGGGATCTGCTGACGGCCTACGCGACCAATATCGGCTGCCCGGCGAGCCCCGGGCGGCCGTAGCCGGTAGAAGGGAACCGTGCCGAGGCCGCCCGCTCGCCGCCCCTCGACACGGCTCCGGGGGCGCTACTCGCCCGGCTTCCTCGCCGGACGTTCCCCCGCCCCTTCCACGGCATCGCCGTCGCGGGTGCCGCCTACTCGGCCGCCACCTTCCGGGCCGCGGCGGTGTAGCTGGCGGGATCCTTGAAGATGCGGCCGTCCTTCATGATCATCGCCAAGTGGTCGGGCCCGACCAGCAGGGAGAGATCGCGCAGGGGATCGCCGTCGACCAGCAAGAGGTCGGCGAGCCAGCCTTCCTTGACCTGGCCCAGCTCGCCGCCCAGGCGCATCAGCTGGCCGCCGTTCATGGTGGCGAGCTGGATGCACTCCATCGGCGGATAGCCGAACAGCTTGTTGAAGTGGATCAGGTCGCGGGCATTGGTGCCCTGCGGCGTCCAGGCGAAACCGTAGTCGCCGCCGATCACCGCCCGGATGCCGCGCTTCCTGACCTCCCTGTAGACCTCGCAGGTGATCTCGAGGTTGCGGCGCATGTTGAGCTTCTGCACGACCTCCTCGGTGATGCCCCAGGGGGCGGCCTCGTGGACGGTGTTGTAGAGCAGCCCCACGGCAGGCCCGACGAAGATGCGGTCCTTCGCCGCCTCCATCATGTCGAGGGCCTCGGCATCGGCGTGCTCGCAGTGGTAGATGCAGTCCACACCGTTGCGGACCGACAGCTTCACCGATCCCGACGAGCGCGAGTGCGTCGCCACCTGCTTGCCGAACTCGTGGGCGATCTCGCAGGCCATCCTGACCTCGTCGTCCATGTAGGTGGTCACGCCACCCGGCGAGTTCGGATAGAAATCGTCGCCCGACACGTTCAGCTTGATGTTGTCGACCCCCTCGCGGATGCAGGTGCGCACCGCCCGGCGGACCTCCTCCGGCCCGTCGGCGATCAGGGCGAAGCTCTCGCGGTGGATGTGCAGCATCCGCTCGTCGCCGAGCCCACCGGTGGCCACCATCTCGGGGCTGGCGGCACGGATGCGCGGGCCCACCAGCTCGCCGGCATTGACAGCGTTGCGCACCACGACGTCGAGCCGCGGCTTGGCGCTGGCGGCACAATAGACGCTGGTGAAGCCGCACTCGAACAGCAGTTTCGCATTGGCCGCCGTCTTCAGCGTGTGCTCCTCGGGCGGGATCATCCCCAGCTCGAAGGGCTGGGCGACACCGGTGAACGAGATGTGGCAATGCCCCTCGGTCATCCCCGGCATCAGCGTCATGCCGCCGCCGTCGATCACCCGCGCCGCATTCTCCCGCCCGATCTGCCCCCGGCCCTTGGCGACCTTCCTGATCCGGTTGCCCTCGACCAGAACCTCACCCGGAAACGGCTCGGCCCCGGTGGCGTCGAGCACCATGACGTTCGACAACAGCGTAGCTGGCATCGTGCTGGCTTCCCTGAT
>DAOLFG010000035.1:0-49777 GCA_035326425.1 Geminicoccus sp.
CGGCCAGCACGATGTCGGGCAGATGGGTGCCCCCGCCCTCATAGGCGTCGTTGCCCATGAAGACGTCGCCCGGCTGCATCTCCTCCATCCGGTGGCGCTTCAGGATGTTCGGGATGAACTCCAGGAAGGAGCCCAGATGCATGGGGATGTGCTCGGCCTGGCAGAGCGTGTTGCCCTCGAGGTCGAAGAGCGCCGTCGAGCAGTCGCGCCGCTCCTTGATGTTGGTCGAGTAGCTGGCCCTCACCAGGGCCTCGCCCATCTCCTCGGTGATCGACTCCAGCGCCGAGCCGATGACCTCGACCGTGATCGGATCGATGTTGGATGCGATGCTCATGCGCTCATCTCCAGGATCGGGCCGGGGGCGGGGCTCTGTACGGACCGTCATACACCGGGCAGCCGGACCTGCCAGCCGTCGCGGCTCCGACGCGCGGTCCATCGACGAGTCCGGCGGGGCCTTCCGAGCCGACGCTAGGCGCGGGGTGCGGCCGCGGCTTCTGTCGAATTACCAATAGCAACTATGCGCTTCACACGGCGCCGCTCCAGGCGTCTTCATGCCCCAGGAGAATCCCGTTCCCGAGATGCGAGGCACGCGCGCATGGCGCCCAAGGTCGAGCCGGTCCAGAGCAGCGGCAACCTGCCGGTCAGGACGTCTGTCGTGGTCATCGGCGGCGGCATCGCCGGCACCAGCACCGCCTTCTTCCTGGCCGAGAAGGGCATTCCCACCGTCCTCTGCGAGAAGGGGGTCGTCGGTGGCGAGCAGTCCAGCCGCAACTGGGGCTGGACCCGCGTCATGGGCCGGGACGAGCGCGAGATCCCGCTCGGCATCGAGAGCCTGAAGCTCTGGCGGCGGATGAACGAGCTGACCGGCGAGGAGACCGGCTTCGACGAGTGCGGGATCACCTATCTCTGCGACACGCCGGCGCAGCTCGCCGAGTACGAGGCATGGACCCAGAAGGCGCAGCCCTTCCAGCTCCACTCGAAGCTGCTGTCCGCCGAAGACGTGAAGCAGCTCTATCCCGGCCTCGCCAAGTCCTATGTGGGCGGGCTCTACACGCCGTCGGACGGCCGCGCCGAGCCCACCATGGCGGCGCCGGCGATCGCGCGGGGTGCCTTGGCGCTGGGTGCCACGATCATGCAGGGTTGCGCCGTGCGCGGCATCGACACCAAGGGTGGCAGGGTCTGCGGCGTCTTCACCGAGATGGGCCGGATCGAGTGCCAGTCGGTGGTGCTGGCGGGCGGGGCCTGGTCGCGCCTCTTCGCGGGCAATCTCGGCATCGACCTCCCCCAGCTCAAGATCCTGGGCAGCGTCTTCCGGACGGCACCGATCGAAGGCGGCCCCGAGGTCAGCACCGGCACGGCCGTCTTCGGCATCAGGAAGCGGGCCGACGGCGGCTATACGATCTCGCGCCGCAACGCCTCGATCTCGGTCGTCACTCCGGACAGCTTCCGCCTCTTCGGCGACTTCGCGCCGACGCTGATCAAGTCGTGGAAGGAGCTGCGGATTCGCCTCGGCAATCAGTTCCTGGTCGAGTGGAACACGCCCAGGAAGTGGCGGATGGACGAGGCCAGCCCATTCGAGACGGTCCGCGTCCTGGATCCCGAGCCCAATGCCGGGATGATCGACGAAGCCAAGCGCTACGTGATCGAGGCCTTCCCGGTCTTCAAGGACATGCGGGAGCTGGAGCGCTGGGGCGGGCTCATCGACGTGACGCCGGATGCGGTGCCGGTGATCTCCGCGGTGGACAGGGTGCCCGGTCTCTTCTTTCAGACCGGCTTCTCGGGCCACGGCTTCGGTATCGGCCCGGGGGGCGGCAAGCTCATGGCCGATCTCGTCACAGGTGCCCCGCCGGTCGTCGATCCGACGGCCTATCGTCTGGACCGCTTCGCCCGCAGCAGGCGCCTCGCGGCCTGAGCGCGGGCAGGATTCCACCACTGGAGCCGGAGAGGAACGGGATCATGCTCATCAGACGCCGATCGCTGCTCGCTGCCGGTGCCGCCCTGGCGCTGGCACCCCGAATGGTGCGCGCCAGCGAGCCGGGCACGCTGGTCTTCGGCCTGTCCTCCTATCCGCCGAGCCTCCAGCCCTGGCTGAACTCGGGCACGGCAGCGATCGCGGTCAAGGTGCAGATGTTCCGCGGCCTCACCTCCTACGGCTCGGACGGCAAGGTCCGGCCGGAGCTGGCGGAGAGCTGGGAGCAGGTCGGTGACACCGGCTGGAAGTTCCGGCTGCGCGAGGCCTACTTCCACAACGGCGCCAGGGTCACCTCCGAGGACGTCCGCTGGACCATGGAGCAGGTGACGGCCGAGAAGTCGACCGCGCTCTTCGCCGCCCAGTTCCGCGACATCGACCGCATCGAGACACCCGATCCGGCCACGGTCATCCTCTGGATGAAGCAGCCGTCGATCATGGTGCCGGAGTGGCTGGCACACCCGCACATGCCGATCGTCGCCAAGGGCTCGACCGACAATGACGGCCCCGGCATCGGCGCCGGTCCCTACACGATGAAGGCGATGGAGCGGGGCGTCTCGGTCGAGATGGAGGCGTTCGACAGGTTCTACCGGCCGGGGCTGCCCAAGACCAGGACGCTGCGGTTCGTCGCCTATGCGGACGAGAATCTCCGGGTGGCGGCCCTCCAGGCGGGCGACGTCGACATCATCGAGTACGTGCCCTGGCAGTCGATGGCGACGATCGAGGCCGACCCCTCGCTGAAGCTCGACAGCAAGAACGGCCCCTTCATGTGGCTGGCCTTCAACGGCGGGAAGGAGCCGTTCGACAATCCGCTGGTCCGCCAGGCCTGCGCCTACGCGGTCAAGCGCGACGAGATCGTGCAGGCGGCGTTCTTCGGCCGTGGCGCGCCGTTGGGGGGGCTGCCGATCACGCCGGACAGCCCGTTCTACGACGCGACCCGGGCCAACCACTGGTCCTACGACCCCGACAAGGCGAAGGCGCTGCTGAAGCAGGCGGGCCTCGCCGACGGCTTCGAGACCACGCTCCTGTCGACCGCGCAGTACGGCATGCACAAGTCGACGGCCGAGGTCGTGCAGCAGAACCTGGCCGACGTCGGCATCCAGGCGCAGCTCAATATGCCGGACTGGGCGACGCGGGTGAGCCTGGGCCAGAAGGGCCAGTACGACTTTGCCATCCAGGGTAGCACCGCCGACAATAACGATCCGGACGGCTTGGCGACGCTCGTCAACGGCTCCCTGCCGCTCAGCAACGCCCGCAGCGTCAACCTGCCCACGCCCGAGATCGACGCGCTCTTCGCCAAGGGCCGCGCCGAGTTCGACCCGACCAGGCGCAAGGCGATCTATGCCGAGCTCGAGACCAAGGCGCTGGAGCAGTGCCCCTTCGTCGGCCTCGCCTGGCGCTCGCAGGGCTATGCCATGGCGAAGGCGGTGACCGGCTTCGTGGGTCTCCCGGGCGGCCTCAGCTTCTACTCGACCTACTGCATCGAGGAGACCGCGATCAGCTGAGGCCGGGCGGCGGCACCGGTCGGCACCATCCCGGACGGCATGCCGTTCCTGCAGGGAGCTGTGACCGCGCACGGCTCCCGACGGCGCCGTCAGGCGCACCGTGGACGCCACCAGGGGCGAGCTGGCCGAGGCCGAGGTGCTGGGCCGGCTCGCCGAATTCGGCAGTCTCTGAACCGAGCTGTTCCCGGCCGAGCAGGCTCGGATCATGAAGCTGCTGACCCCAGCCACTCGCCTGCAACCTGACACCGTGCAAGGCGCTGGCCCGCAGCTGGAGAAGCCGCTGCCGATGACGTAGGAGGAGCAGCGAATGTTCATCTGCGCCGTCGGACTGTCATCGACGATCTAGTCACGTGGACAAGTAGAGGCTGTGGGGTCAGTGAAGATGCAAGTTTGAGGGAGATGCACAGCTGTTAGTGTGCGCTCACTCCAGCGAGACCGCCCTGCCGCTATTGGCGGCTTCGATCATCGCTGCAATAATCTTGGTATTGGCCAGCCCATCCTCACCGGTCGCCAGGACCGGCTTGCCGAGTGTCACGGCATCGATGAAGTGTACCACCGCATCGAGCACGAAACCGGTGAGGTGCGGTCCGAACGGCGGGACGAGCATGTCGGGAAAGGCACCCTTTTCGGACGTATAGAGTTCAATGGCTCGGTTGTGCGAGCCGTCGACATAGGCTGCGCCCTTGCTGCCCAGAAACTCCAGCTTCAGGTCCTTCACCGTGTTGTGCGTGCGCGGCAGGATCCAGGCATGCTCGAAGACGGCCACGGTTCCCTTTGCATACTCGACCGTAGCGACATGGAAGTCGGGGGCGTCGATGCCCATGCCCTTGAGCACGCCATCGCGTGAGACAACGTAGGCCTTCACCGGGCGGTCGTTCAGGATCCAGCCGACGATGTCGACCATGTGGCTGCCGAGAAACCACAGCGCGGAGCTGCGGTCCGACCACTTCAGCATGTCCTGCGGCACTGCCACCGTGTTGCTGAGGCGGACATAGACGTAGGAGACAGTGCCGAGATCGCCGCGCGCCACGGCGTCCCGTGTCGCCACCATCGGCGGGTTCACCCGGTTGTGGAAGTCGACCATCAAGGTGATGCCGGCCTTGGCCGCGGCGGCGACGATCGCCTCGGCATCGTCGACCGTGGTCGCCAGCGGCTTCTCGACCAGGATGTGCTTGCCGGCCTCGGCGCAGGCGACCGCCACGGCGCGATGGGCGTGGTCGGGCGTGGCGATCGAGACCGCGTGGATGGCGGGATCAGACAGGATGTCGTCCAGCCTCGTCGTATGGCGACCGGCGCCATAGGTCTCGGCGATGCGCCTGGCCCTCGCTTCGTCGAGGTCGCATACCGCCGCGAAATCCACGGCATGATGGCGGCTATAGGCCTGGGCATGCCGCTCGCCGAACAGGCCAGCGCCAATGAGTGCGAAACCATGGGTCACGTGAGTGGTCCTCGGCAGAGCTTTGTCGGAGAATGTCAGACGCCGTTGAGCTCAGCATCGCGCAGGCAGGCTACGAACCTGCTATCGGTTTCGAGCAAGGGCGGGATTGTCTCCGCGCAGGCGTCGAGCGCATGCGGGCAACGGGTACGAAACACGCAGCCGGAAGGCGGGTCGAGCGGGCTCGGAATGTCGCCCTGCAGGACGACACCCTCACGCTTGGCCTTGGGATCGGGGATCGGCGCCGCCGCCAGCAGGGCCTTGGTGTAGGGGTGCCGGGGCCGGGCGTAGATGGTCCGGCTGGCGCCGCGCTCCATGACGCGGCCGAGATACATCACGACCATCTCGTCACACAGATACTCGACCACAGCGAGATCGTGCGAGATGAACAGCATACTGAGCCCGAGCGTCTTCTGCAGCTCTTGCAGAAGGTTCAGCACCTGCGCCTGAACCGAGACGTCGAGGGCGGACACCGGCTCGTCGGCGACGAGGAACTCGGGCTCGACCGCCAGGGCGCGGGCAATGCCGATGCGCTGCCGCTGACCGCCCGAGAACTCGTGCGGATAACGCCGCGCATGGTCGGCGTGCAGACCCACCATCTCCAACAGCTCGCCGACACGCGCGCGTCGCGCCGCCCGGCCCTTCGCCAGCCGATGCGTGTCCAGCGCCTCGCCCAGGATGCCGTTGACGGTCATGCGTGGGTTCAGGCTGGAGAACGGATCCTGGAAGACGATCTGCATCCGTCGGCGCAAGGCTAGCAGCTCGCGACGATCGACCTTGGCGAGGTCGGTACCGTCGAAGGTCACCCGACCCGCCGTCGGCTCGATCAGCCGCAGCACGCAGCGGCCGGCGGTGGTCTTGCCAGAGCCCGATTCGCCGACCAGCCCGACGATCTGGCGCCGAGGCACGGAGAAGCTGACATCCTCCAGGGCCTGGACTACTCCGCCGCGCGCAGCCGGAAAATGCTTGCGCAGGCCTTCGACCGCGAGCAGCGGCCCGATCCGGTCGGCACTCATAGGATGGCGTGCCTTCGGCAGCGAGACAGATGGGTTGCCTCGGCAGCGACCAGTGCGGGGATCGCCGTCGTGCAGGCGTCCTCCACATACGGACAGCGGGGTGCGAACGAGCAGCCGGGCGGCAGGGCCGTGATCGGCGGGACGGTGCCGGGGATCGGGTTGAGCGGCCGTCGCGAGCCGTCGGCGGCGATGTCGCGTCGGACATCGGGGATGCAGGCGATCAGCCCCAGCGTGTAGGGATGCTTCGGGTGCTCGAACAGCGCCTCGACCGGGGCCTGCTCGACAACGCGGCCGGCATACATCACCGCCACCTCATGGGCGAGCTCGGCGACGACGCCCAGATTGTGGGTGACGAACAGCACGCTCATTCCGATCTCGCGCTGGAGCCGCCGCATCAGGTTGAGGATCTGCGCCTGGATGGTGACGTCGAGTGCCGTGGTCGGCTCGTCGGCGATCAGCAGCGACGGGTTGCAGGACAGCGCCAGTGCTATCATTACCCGCTGGCGCATCCCGCCGGACATCTGGTGCGGATAGTCATCGATCCGCCTTGCGGCGGCCGGGATCTCCACGAGATCCAGCATCTCGCGGGCCCGGTCCCGGGCCTCGCGGCGGCCCGCACCTTCGTGCAGCATGACCATCTCGGCGATCTGGTCGCCGACCGTGTAGAGCGGGTTGAGGCTGGTCATCGGCTCCTGGAAGATCATCGCGATCTCCCGGCCACGGATGCGCCGCATGGCCTTCTGGTCGATCCGGGCGAGGTCGTGGACCGTGCCGGAGCTGTCGCGGAACAGGATCGAGCCGCCGACGATCCGGCCCGGCTCCGCCAGCAGCCGCATGATGCTGAGGCTGGTCACGGACTTGCCGGAGCCCGACTCACCGACCACGGCCAGGGTCTGGCCGCGCTTCAGCGTGAAGGTCACGCCATCCACCGACTTCGCGGAATAGCCACGAAAGACGAAGTGCGTCCTCAGATCGTGGACGGCGAGCACGACATCCTCGGGCAGGGCTTCCATCAGCCCTCGGCCCCACAGCTGGGACAGCGACCGGACGAGGCCGTGGGATGGCGAGAGGCGCGGACGACCGCCGTGCCGACGATCGTCCAACGCGGCTCGATCAGCCGGGAGAGCTGTCGCGCACTCCCCATCGAGTCGGCGATGCCGAGGTCCGCCTCCACGACATCGAACACCGTCAGCTCGGCGCGACGGTCAAGCGCCAGCAGATCGTCCGTCGGCAGCCCGACGACCCCCATCGGGCGCGTCGTCACGCCCGCCACCACCTCCTCGAACGGCATGCCCGCGGCCATCAGCTTGGCCATGGTCGTGGCGAGATCCCAAACCGGGCGGTCGAGGCTGCGCAGGTGGAGGTCGGTCGAGATCGTCCGCGGCATCAGCCCACGTGAGATCGCGACCTCGGCGATGCGGAAGGCGTAGGACGCCGCACCGTGGCCGACGTCGAGGACGACGCCGTTGCCGGCGCAGCGCTCGGCGAGCGCGAAGATCTGCTCGTCGTCGAGGATGTTGCCGCCGGCCTTGCCGTTGAAGCAGTGGGTGACGATGTCGCCGGGATCGAGCAGCTCGAAGATCTCGTCGAGCATCGGCGGCGGCTCGCCGACATGGACCATCAGCGGCAGCCTGGCGATCCGCGCCACCTTCCTGGCGATCTTCACCGGAGTGATGCCCCAGGATCCCAGGATGACGTGGCTGGCGCGCACCTTGATGCCGCGGATGACGTCACGGTTGGCCTCGATGCAGGCGAGCGTGCGGTCGATGTCGATCGAGCGGACATCGATCAGCTCGCTGACCCGGTTGCAGGCGACCAGCCCGATCGAGCCGATGTTGAGGAAGGCGAGGATGCGCTCGCGCGCCGGCTCGATGACGAACTCGCGAAAGCCGGCGAAATTCGCCTCGCCCGCCGAGCCGGCGTCGACCAGCGTGACCACGCCGCGCTTCAGCCCGCACTGCTCTGGCCGGATCGAGATGTCGGTCCCGCCATGCCAGACATGGACGTGCAGGTCGCACCAGCCGGGCGAGACGTAGGCACCGTTACCCGCGATCACCTCGGTATCAGTGCTATGCGGGAGCCCGCGGCCCAAGCTCTCGATCCTGCCATTTCCACCGATCAGGATGTCGACGGCGGCCTGCGGAATTCCTGGCGTGAAGCCGATGGGACGAACGCCCGTGAGCAGGACGGGACGCCCGATTTTGCCCGCATCCGCTACCGGGTCGATCATCGCGTTCCTCCTCACAGATCCTTGCGCAGGCGCGGATCGAGCAGGTCGCGCAGCCCGTCGCCAATCATTTGCAGCGACAGCACGGCGACGACGATGGCGATTCCAGGAAAGAGCATCAGCCAGTCGGCGGTGCCGACATAATCGCGGCCAGCGTTGATCATGTTACCCCAGGTCGGGATCTCCGGGTTGACCCCGACGCCGAGGAAGGACAGCGCCGCCTCGGCCAGCATGGCACTGGCGAAGATGAACGAGCCCTGCACCAGTACTGGCGAGACGAGGTTGCGCAGCACGTGCGAGACCAGGATGCGCGGTGTCGACACGCCCAGCGCCCTGGCCGCCTCGACATAGGGCAGCTCGCGGATCACCAGTGTCGAGGCCCGGACAATGCGCGCCAGGCGCGGTGCATAGACGATCGACAGCGCCACGATCACATTCGTCAGCGAAGGGCCCAGCGCCGCCACCAGCGAGATGGCGAGCAGGATCTCGGGGAACGCCATCATGGCATCGATCAGCCGGGCCACGGGCGTGTCCAGTCGTCGGAAGAAGCCAGCGACGAGGCCCAGCGTGACGCCGATGACCGAGGCCACGATCACCACCGCAAAGCCGACCAGCAGGGAGATACGGCCAGCGAAGATGGCGCGGCTGAGCACGTCGCGGCCGAACTCGTCGGTGCCGAACCAGTTCACCGCGCTCGGCGGCTTCAGCCGGTTGACGATCGACAGCCTCGACGGCGAGTACGGCGCCACCCATGGCGCCAGCGCGGCAAGCAGGGTTATCGCGATCAGGACGACCAGTCCCACCGCCAGCGTCGGCCGCGACCGTACGAGGCGAAGCAGGCCCGGTTGCGGTGCTGCAACGGCAGCCGAAGCGGCCATCAGTATTTCACCCGCGGATCGACCACGAGATAGAGCATGTCGATCAGGAAGTTGATCAGCACGTAGAGGCCCGCGACCACCAGCAGGGCGCCCTGGATCACCGGATAGTCGCGGCGCAGCACCGCCGAGACCACGAGATTGCCGACGCCAGGAAGGTTGAAGACGTTCTCGGTAACGACGGCGCCGCTGATCAGCATCGCCGCGGTCAGGCCGAGCACGGTGATCACCGGGATCAGCGCATTCTTGAAGGCGTGCTTCATCACCACCTTGAACTCGCTGAGCCCCTTGGCGCGAGCAGTGCGCACGTAGTCGTCGTTCAACACGTCGAGCATGCTGGCACGGGTGAAGCGCAGGATCAGCGCCGAGCTGACCACGCCCAGGATCAGGGCCGGCAGGATCAGATGCTGCATACGCTCCAGGAAGCCAGCTCCAGGCGGGCCGTATCCCGCCACCGGCAAGAGCCCGAGCTTCACCGCGATCATCTGCTGCGCCAGCAGGCCGAGCCAGAAACTAGGGATGCTGGCGCTCATCATCGCGATGGTCGCCACCACCTGATCGAAGGCGCTGCCGCGGCGGTAGGCCGCGAGAATGCCGATCGGCACGGCAATCAGAGCGGCGATGGTGATGGCCAGCACCGTCAGGCTGACCGTCGGCTCCGCTCGGTCGGCCAGGGCCACGAGCACAGGCTGGTCGAGGAAGATGGACTGGCCGAGGTCACCTCGCAGCAGCTGTCCGAAGTAGAGCACGTACTGGGTGAGAATCGGCCGGTTGAGGCCGAGCCGCTCGCGCAGTGCCACGATATCCTCCTGCGTGGCATCGGGACCGAGCATCACCGCAGCCGGATCGCCGGGGGTCACCCGCACGATGACGAAGACGATCGTCACCACGATGAACATCACCGCCGCCATGCCCAGGAGCCGCTGCAGGATGTATTTCGACACGTCGACCTAGCCTCCTCCCGAGCGGGTCGGGCCTGCCGCCGCGGACGACCAAGCACCGCGAAGCGGAGGGGTCGCGACCGGCGGCGACCCCTCCGAGCCTGTCACTGCGCGAGCGAGACGTTCCAGAAGAACGGCCAGGCGGCGGGAGTCACTCCTTCGAGCTTGCTGTTCTGCACGCCCAGGGCATTGAAGGTGCCGACCCGGATGACCGGCACCTCCTCGTAGATCAGCTTCTGCAGATCCGCCCATTTCGCCGCCCTCGCCTCTGAATTCGGCTCGGTGTTGAAGGCGGTCAGCGTGGCGGTATGCGCCGGCGTGTCCCACCAGCCCGGTGCTGCGCTGTTGAAGAACGAGTAGAGCGTCGGCTCGGGCAGGATCGGCGCGTGGGTGTAGAAGATCTCCCAGACCGCCGAGTCGTTGCGCCGCTGGAGCAGTGTCGCCCAATCGATCACCTGCAGGTCGACCTCGAAGCCGGCGGCGCGCAAGTATTCAGCCGCTACCTGCGCCATCTTGAAGTGGAAATCATACTGCTTGCTGACCATGATCCGAATCGGCTGGCCCTTGTAGCCCGCCTCCTCGGCCATCTTCTTGGCGCGCTCGGAATCTCCAGCCTCGGTGTAGGCCTCGGAGCCCGCATCGGTATGGAACGCAGCGCCTTCCGGATACCAGGCGCCCACGGCCTGATAGAAGTCCGTGCTGCCGAAGGCCGCCGCCAGCATGTCCTCGAAGTTGAGGCTGGCCAGCACCGCCCGGCGCAGCGCCGGATCGGTCAACGCTCCCTCCTTGGCGTTCAGGAACATGAACGGCCAGCCGAACGATTCGAAGATCAGCGGCTTGACCGCATCCTGCCCCTGCAGCCGCGGCAGCGACTCGACTGGCAGCGCATCGGCATAGTGGTAGAGACCGCCCAGCGCACCCTCGATCCGCGTGCTGGCGTTGGGCACCGGCACGAAGCGGATCTCATCGAGATAGGGCGTGCGCTTGCCACCGAACATGTTCGGCGCGTCGTCGCGCGCCACGTAGCCGTCGAACTTCACCAGCTGCACGTACTGATCGGGCTTGCGCTCTTTGAACATGTAGGGGCCGGTGCCGACATACTCGGTCATCGGCTGCGCCTGCTTCTCGGCCGGAAGGATGATCGCGGCACTGGTCTGCAGGGCCAGCAGCGGCAGGAGCGGCGCGAACGGCTCCTTGAGCTCGAGGACGATGGTGTTGGCATCGGGTGCGGTCAGGCTCTCGACCTTCTCCGCCGCCTGCTTGCCGCGCTGCGCCACCTTCATCCACCGCTCGAGCGACGCCTTGACGTCCTCGGAGGTCATGTCGGTGCCGTCGTGGAACTTCACGCCCGAGCGCAGCGCGATGGTGTAGGTCTTGCCGTCGGCCGAGATCTCGGGCGCCTTCGCCGCCAGCAGCGGCACGACGTGCCAGCCCTCACCCCAGGTGTAGAGCGTCTCGAACATGTGCTGGGTGATGATGCCGACCACGTCGGCGGGGCTCTCCATGGGATCGAGGGTAGGGGGCTCGCCCACGGTGGCGACGTTGATGGCACCACCCGGCTTCGGATCCGCAGCCCAGGCGAGCGGCGCCGTCGAGACCAGCAGGGCGGCTAGAACTGACGCGGCGATCGGGCGCATGATTCCTCCCTCGGAATGGTCACGGGATTGACCGAGGCGTACCGCCGATTGTCAAGCGTGGTACCGCCAGGGCGCCGCAGCATTCGCGCGGCACGCCGCGCTTGCTCGGCGTGCCGCAGTGCGCGTCGCTCCTCCGACCGCAGCAGTCAGGGATTCGGGTATTCGGGGAGGCGCGCCCGACGCCGATGAGCCAAGCGCCCTGTCGCCGAGCAGCCCCCATCACCACGACCGCTGGGTCATCCCCTGCGAATCTTCCGTGCAGCGTACTTGGCATCACGAATCGCCTTCTGCCGTGCGGCCAACTCTGCAGCCGCTTTTTCGGCCGCCACGCGCTCGGCCTCGGCGATGCGCAAAGCCTCGGCTTCCGCAGCAGCCCGAGCCGCCGCCTCGGCCGCCTTTGCAGCCCGCCGCTCGGCAACACGCGCCTCGCGGGCGATGGCGACAGCCCGGCGCTGCGCCTGACGCTCGGCGAACGCCGGATCGTTGCTCGGGGCCATGGCACGCGCCCGCTCGAGCAGCGCCTGCTTGGCCTTGGCCGCGGTGTCCCGCCGCTCGGCAAATCCGACCTCGTTCCGCATCCTTGAACCTCGGATCAGTTGATGGGGTGTTCGATGGAGCGGCATGGCTCGTGCCGCAGCGCAAGGGTTCGACAGTTGCTCATGGGTAGGGAGTGCAACGTTCAAACTCGCGATTTTAGCCGGCGCCGAAAAATGACCAAGTATCAATCTCTTACGCGGCGAGGTACCGAATGGCCCGAGTCAACAGCCAACGGAGAGAACCGCGTCGGAGAGAGCATTCTCACCGTCTTCAGCCGCCGAGCGCCAGTTGCCACACGACGAGGAAATCATGCGTCGGCAAGGGGTTATGCCATAGTCTCGGTGGCAGCAATAGACGCTCTCAACCTATGGGAGATGGCGGAGAGGGTGGGATTCGAACCCACGGTACCGCTCGCGCGGTACAACGGTTTTCGAGACCGCCCCGATCGACCACTCCGGCACCTCTCCGCGGGGCAGGGCGGATGTAGCGACGCGACGCGGCGCTTGCAAGGTCGAGGCGCGTTGACAGCGCCCGCCGGACGGCGATACCCCAGGCGAGCCTGCGCATCTCGAATCGGGGAGCTCGACCATGCATGCCGTGTTGGCCATCGTCGCCGGAGCGGCCTGCGGCTTGCTCGCCCTGGTCGCGCGCGCCGACGAGATCACCGACCAGCTCGATCAGGCCAAGTCGTACTACGAGGAAGGCGATGTCGGCGGCGCCATAGGCGAGCTCGAGTTCGCCATCCAGGCCCTGCGCGGCCAGCTCAACGGCCAGCTGCTCGAGACCTTCCCGGCCGCGCCTGCCGGCTGGACCGCCAGCGACGACGACAGCGACGCCTCGGCGGCGATGCCCATCATGGGCAACGTCGTGCAGCGGACCTACCGCAAGGAGGGCGGCGACAGCCGGATCGAGGCGCGGCTGATGAGCGGCGGCGGCTTCATGCAGGGACTGGCCTCGATGTTCATGAACCCGGCGATGCTGGCCTCCCAGCCCAACGCCAAGCGCATCCGCATCGGCCGGCAGAACGGCGTGGTGATCTTCGATCCCGCCGACCGCAGCGGCCAGCTCATGGTCGATCTCGGCGGCAAGGTCTCGCTGATGCTGGAAGGCAGCAACCTCGACGGGCCCGAGGCGATGACGGGCCTCGCCGAGGGCTGGGATCTCGAGAAGGTGAAGGAGCTGACCGGCCTCTAGCAATTCCCTCGACCGGAGCCGCGGCTGCTCTCTGCGCAAGGCCTGCATCGTCGTGCTCGATGCCGGGAAGGCGGATACTCTCGCTGGTGAGGAGCCGAGAGGAGAGAGAACCCGCCAGGGCGGACCGTGGCGGGTCGAGGCAGGGAGAAGTCGAGGAGAGTGCGGATGCCGATCGCGATCCGTGCCTTTTGCCGGTCCGTTACTTCTTTGGTGTGATCCGGCTGACCGATCCGCTCTGGTCGTCATCCTTCGGACCGTACATCGCGACGGCATAAACCGCGCCGTCGGGGCCGGCGGTAAGGTGGTTCGGTAGATCGCCGAGCGGCAGGTTGGCGACCATCTTGCCGTCCGAATCCAGCACCGCGACGGTGCCGCCTGCGCGTGTAGCGGCGTAGACGCGCTTGGTCGCGGGATCCCACGCCACACCCAGCCCGCCGGCGCCGATATAGGTGTCGGCCAGGACCCGGCCTTCGCTGTCCAGCACGATGAGATTGTCGGAATCCTGGCTTGCCACGTACATGCGGCCGGTCTCCGGATCATGCGCGATGGCCGTGCCGCCCGACATCTGCGGAACCTCGAAGGCGGTGCTCTTGCCCGTCTTCAGGTCGATCCAGCCGACCCAGGGCGTGTCGCGGCTGACGGAGTAGAGGCGGCCGGCCTTTTCGTCGAGATCGAGGCTCACCGTGCCGAAGATGGCGCGGCCGGCTGCGGCATCGAAGTGCAGCGTGTCGACATGCTCCAGCGTCTTGCTGTCGTAGACCTCGACCGCACCGGTCAGCGCGGCGTTGACATAGGCGCGGCCGTTCGCCTGATCGATCACCACGTCGCGCGGATGCGCGATGGAGCCTTCCTCGAAGACCTTGATCGGCGACAGATCCCCGGCATCGTAGACTGTCACGGTGTTGTTGAGCGTGTTGGTCGTCCAAACGCGGCCGTTGGCGTCGTCCACGCCTACGCCGAACACGTCGATCAGCCCATCCTTGGGATCCGCCGATGCGGCGAGCTTCGCTTCGGCTTCGACTTCCAGCGTCTCGGCGTTCAGGCGCAGAAGCCGGCTTTCCTCGTTCCTGCCGCGCGCCGAAGCGACGAACAGCTTGCCGTCCTTGGACAGTGCGGACTGGTAGGCGCGCTCACCCACCTCGGCGGAGGTGACTGCGTAAGCCCCTTCGTTCGAGGCGGGCACCACCTTCGACAGCTTGAGGTTGACCAGCATGACGCCAGGCGGATTGTGCGAGATGACAGTGAGCGGATGGAGACCGATCTCCGCATCGGCTGGCACCTTGATCGGCACGTCCACCGCGCCTTTCTCGTCCACCGCCAGCTGCTGAGGCGTCAACAGCTCGGACCCGCGCACGACGGTGATGGTCGCGCCGGGCTTCAGGTTGCGGACCGTGAGAACGGTTTCATCTCCGGGCTGGACCGGGGCCTCACGCGTGCCGGCGCGCAGGCTTCCCTTGATGGTGCTCGGCGCGCCGATCCACGCTGTTTCGGCGATGGCCACGGCGGCACCGGAGACGATCAGCGTAGAGGTCAGGAGAAGGGTCCTGAGAACGGAACGGGACATCAGTCACCCTCTTGGTGAGCTTGCCCCCTGCCTGTCATTGGGTTTGGGGGATCGGCACGAATCATAAATTCATGACTGAGGTAGTCAAGAATTCAGGTATAAATGAGAGTGGTATGGTGCTTGCGCAGATGATAGTGTTTTCTTAAATTTCTCTAATTTCGGTTAGGCTATCTGAGAATGACTCTCCCAAGAGTCCACTCGCAATACTAGACAACTTTGACATGGCCATGCGAAAGTTGACGAGCATCGCAGGGTCAACAGTCGAATAGTTCCGAACAGGCTCTGGTGATGAGGCCTTTCTGGCGCAACCGAAGGATGCCGGCGCCCGGGATCTCGACCACCGCGGCTGGGCTAGGCCGCCTCGACCAGCAGCTCGACGGCGGCGATCTCGACCACGGTCCGGGAGGAGGCGGGGGCAGGCGACTCGCTCCCCGCCATCGCCTCCCGGGCCACGTCCGCGACGTAGGGCACGCACTTGCCGCAACGCACTCGGCAGCCGAGGCAGCGATAGACGCAGCCGACCGACGCGCCGCGACAGGTCGCGGCGGCATCGCGGATGTCCCGTTCGGACAGACCGTTGCAAACGCACAGGATCATGCGGCGCAAGGTAAGCGCTCGCCGGCCGGTCGCAATCGGCCCCGATCCACAATCAGTTTGGACTGTTTCGAGCTCAGCCTGGAACTCCAACGCTGGCCTCGCAGCGGCTCGGCTGTGCACGAATGCCACATCGTCGCCGCGGCATAGCCGGCGGCGCCCGCAGCGCCGGCCTTGCACCGCCGCGCCGCTTCTGCTCAACAGATTGCAGTGCATTGCGGGAAAAGGTGCGCGCGGGGCCCTTTCGGGCCGTCCGGCACGTGGCCCCACCAATGATTTGCGCGGAGGTCGAGGCACCGGATGCTCTACTTCACGCAGCAATTGATCAACGGCCTGACCCTCGGTGCCGTCTATGGCCTCATCGCCATCGGCTACAGCATGGTCTACGGCATCATCGGCATGATCAATTTCGCCCATGGCGACATCTTCATGATCGGCGCCTTCCACGCGCTGATCGTCTTCATGATCCTGGGCTATGGCGGCATCACCTGGGTGCCTCTGGCGCTGATGATCGTGCTCGTGGTGGCCGTGCTGCTCACCGCGACCTATGGCTGGACGGTCGAGCGCGTCGCCTACCGGCCGCTGCGCGGCCAGCCGCGCCTGGCGCCGTTGATCTCGGCGATCGGCATGTCGATCTTCCTGCAGAACTACGTGCAGCTGACCCAGGGAGCGCGCGGCAAGCCGCTGCATTCGATGATCCCGGGCGGCGTCACCATCGCGGAGTCCGCGGGCTTCTCGGTGACGCTGAGCTGGATGCAGATGATCATCTGGGCGGTCACCATCGCGCTGATGATCGGCTTCACCTGGCTGATCAAGGGCACGGCTCTCGGCCGATCGCAGCGCGCCTGCGAGCAGGACATGAAGATGGCCTCGCTGCTGGGCGTCGATGTCGACCGCACCATCTCGCTCACCTTCGTCATCGGCGCGTCGCTGGCGGCGGTGGCGGGCCTGATGGTGACGCTCTACTACGGCATCATCGATTTCTATCTGGGCTTCGTCGCCGGTATCAAGGCGTTCACCGCCGCCGTGCTGGGCGGGGTCGGCTCGCTGCCCGGCGCCATGCTGGGCGGCCTGCTCATCGGCCTGATCGAGGCCTTCTGGTCGGCCTATTTCTCCGTCGAGTACAAGGACGTGGCGGCCTTCGGCATCCTGGTCCTCGTGCTGATCTTCAGGCCCACGGGCCTGCTCGGCCGGCCCGAGATCGAGAAGGTCTGAGCGATGGCAGCCCCAGCCGCCACGGCCGCCAGCCCCGTCCGGCTCTCGGCCGTGGCCGATCCGGCCAGGGTCTGGCGCGATGCGCTGGTGGCCGGGGGGGTGACCTTCCTGCTCACCATCGTCATCGTCGGCTTCGAGACCGTCAGCGGCACCGGCGAGCTTCGCCTCCGGCCGCATCCCGGTGCCGTGGCCTTCGCCGTGCTGGCGGCGGTCCTGGGCTCGGCCGCCATGGGCTACATGCGGCTCGGCAATGCCACGGTGCCCCTGGCGCTGGCCGCCGTCGCCGCCCTGCTGATCCTGCTGCCGCTGCTCACCGGCGGCGCGCAGTCGCCGCTGGCCCTCCTGCTGCCGTTCGAGGCCATGGCGCTGAACTGGGCGGCGCTGGCCGTGCCGGCGATCGTGGCGCTGCGGGCCGCCGTCATGCTCGTCCGCTCCAGGCAGCCGGCCCGGCCGGAGACCGCGCCGCCGAGCTTCGCGGGGCATCGCGGCCTGGTGTTGCGCGCCATGCCCTGGCTGATGGCGCTCCTGGGTGCCCTCGCCATCGCGCTGCCCTTCCTGCCGGGCATCGACCGGCGGGTGGTCGACATCGCGACCCTGGTCATCACCTATGTGATGCTGGGCTGGGGCCTCAACATCGTCGTCGGCCTCGCCGGCCTGCTCGACCTGGGCTACGTCGCCTTCTACGCCGTCGGCGCCTATTCCTACGCGCTGCTGTCGACCACCTACGGCCTCAGCTTCTGGGAATGCCTGCCGATCGCGGGTGCCTTGGCCGCGCTGTTCGGGGTCGTCCTGGGCTTTCCGGTCCTGCGCCTGCGCGGCGACTACCTCGCCATCGTCACGCTCGGCTTCGGCGAGATGATCCGCATCGTGCTCATCAACTGGTGGTGGTTCACCGGCGGGCCGAACGGCATCAACGATGTCGGCAGGCCCAGCTTCTTCGGCCTGCCGTTCGAGCGCAACCCGCCGCCGGGCGGCGACAGCTTCAGCAGCTTCTTCGGCATCGCCTATTC
Source organism: Geminicoccus sp. (assembly GCA_035326425.1). GTDB lineage: Bacteria > Pseudomonadota > Alphaproteobacteria > Geminicoccales > Geminicoccaceae > CALKJU01. The sequence continues at coordinate 17,720 of DAOLFG010000035.1, forward strand.
GCCCTACCACCGGGTGGTGTTTCTCTACTTCCTCATCCTGGCCTTCGCGCTGTTGACCAACCTCTTCACCCTGCGCATCCGCCGGCTGCCGCTCGGCCGCGCCTGGGAGGCGCTGCGCGAGGACGAGACCGCCTGCCGGGCGCTCGGCATCAACCCCACCAACACCAAGCTCACCGCCTTCGCCATCGGCGCGATGTTCGCGGGCTTCGCCGGCTCGTTCTTCGCCGCCCGCCAGGGCTTCGTGAGCCCCGAGAGCTTCGTCTTCATCGAATCGGCGGTGATCCTCGCCATCGTGGTGCTGGGAGGGCTCGGCAGCCAGTCCGGCATCGTGCTGGCGGCGATCGTGCTGATCGGCGTTCCGGAGTTCTTCCGCGAGCTCAAGGACTATCGCATGCTGGCCTTCGGCCTCGGCATGGTGCTGATCATGATCTGGCGGCCCGGCGGCCTGCTGGCGCATCGCGACCCCACCATATGGCTGCACCCGAAGGGCGGGGGCGGGCGATGACCGGGGCGCTGCTCGAGGTCGAGCACCTCACCATGCGTTTCGGCGGCCTCGTCGCCGTCGACGACATCTCGTTCAGCGCCGGCCACAAGCGCATCACCAGCATCATCGGCCCGAACGGTGCCGGCAAGACCACGGTCTTCAACTGCCTCACCGGCTTCTACAAGCCGAGCGTCGGCAGGCTGACCCTCGACGCGTCGCGCGGCCGCTACCTGCTGGAGCAGCTCGACGGCTTCCGTATCGCCCAGACGGCCGGCGTGGCGCGGACCTTCCAGAACATCCGCCTGTTCGCCGGCATGTCGGTGCTGGAGAACCTGATCGTCGCGCAGCACAACAAGCTGATGAAGGCGTCCGGCTACACGGTGGGCGGCCTGCTGGGCCTCGCCGCCTACCGTCGGGCCGAGGCCGAGGCGGTCGACCTCGCCAGGAGCTGGCTCGAGCGTATCCGCCTGACTGCCCGCGCCGACCAGCCGGCCGGCAGCCTGCCCTATGGCGACCAGCGCCGCCTGGAGATCGCGCGGGCGATGTGCACCGGGCCGGTGCTGCTCTGTCTCGACGAGCCGGCGGCCGGCCTGAACGCCCGTGAATCCGACCAGCTCAACGAGCTGCTGCTCGAGATCCGCGACACCCAGGGCATCGGTGTCCTGCTGATCGAGCACGACATGAGCGTGGTGATGGAAATCTCCGACTGGATCGTCGTGCTCGACTATGGCCGCAAGATCGCCGAGGGCACGCCCGCCGAGGTGCGCGCCAATCCCGATGTGATCCGCGCCTATCTGGGCGAGGAGGAGGACGAGGAGCTGCCGCCCGAGGTCGTGGCCGACCTCGAAGAGCAGGGGCGCGCCTGAGATGGCCCAGGTTCTCGCCATCAACGAGGTGCGCTCGTTCTATGGCCAGATCGAGGCGCTGAAGGGCGTGAGCCTGCATGTCGAGCCCGGCGAGATCGTGACGCTGATCGGCGCCAACGGTGCCGGCAAGTCGACGCTGCTGATGACCATCTGCGGCAATCCGCGGGCCAGGCACGGCAGCATCGTGCTCGACGGCACCGACATCAGCGCCATGCCGACCTTCGAGATCATGCGCCGCGGCATCGCGCATTCGCCCGAGGGCCGACGCATCTTCCCGCGCATGACGGTGTTCGAGAACCTCCAGATGGGAGCGGTGAACGCCGACCCCTCGTGGTTCGACGAGGACGTCGCCAAGGTCTTCGCGCTGTTCCCGCGGCTGGAGCAGCGGCGGTCGCAGCGTGGCGGCACCTTGAGCGGCGGCGAGCAGCAGATGCTGGCCATCGCCCGCGCCCTGATGGCACGGCCGCGCCTGCTGCTGCTCGACGAGCCGTCGCTCGGACTGGCGCCGCTGATCGTCAAGCAGATCTTCGAGGTGATCCGCGAGCTCAACCGCAGCCGGGGTGTCACGGTCCTGCTGGTCGAGCAGAACGCCTACCACGCCCTGAAGCTGGCGCATCGCGGCTATGTGCTGGTCAACGGCCAGATCACCCTGTCGGGCACCGGCCGGCAGCTGCTGGCCGACCCCGAGGTCCGCGCGGCCTATCTCGAGGGTGGTCACGCATGATCCCCGAAACGATCTGGGTCTTTCTCGGTGTCACCGTCGTGCTGTTCGGCGGCGCCGCCTTCATGATGGGCCAGGCGATCGCCGAGACCTGGCGGCCGGCCTGGCAGAACGTCGCCTACGGCCTGCTGCTGGGAGTGGGCTGCCGCTTCATGACCTATGCGCTCTTCGAGGCGCCGCTGCTGTCGGTCGGTGGCTATATCGCCAGCACGGTCGTCGTCATCGCTCTGGCGATGCTGGCCTGGCGCCTGTCGCGCGTACGCAGGATGGTGGCGCAGTATCCCTGGCTCTACGAGCGGGACGGCGTCTTCGGCTGGCGGGAGAGGCGGGGCCCGGGCCACGTCGGTTGATGCCGGACATGACGATTCCGTCATCGGCCGGTAGGGCTCCCGCCTGTTGCTGCCCTGTCACAGCCTGTCTAGATTGTGCGCGAGGCGCTTGCCGAGGCAGACCGCCGGCCCTCGCGGCGGCACTGGGCGGCGCAACCCAAGGGACAAGGGAAGCAAGCATGCTCATCTCGAAGCGGACGCTGCTCGCCGCCACGGCGGCCATGGCGCTCCTGGGCGGTGCCGCCACGGCCAGGGCAGACATCACGATCGCCGTCGCCGGGCCGATCACCGGCGATCTCGCCGAGTTCGGCGCGCAGATGAAGAACGGCGCCACCAAGGCCGTCGAGGACATCAACAAGGCGGGTGGCGTGCTCGGCCAGAAGCTGGTCCTCGAGGTCGGCGACGATGCCTGCGACCCGAAGCAGGCGGTGGCGGTCGCCAACGATCTCGCCAGCAAGGGCGTCGTGTTCGTCGCCGGTCATTTCTGCTCGGGCTCGTCGATCCCGGCCTCGGCGGTCTATTCCGAGGAAGGCATCCTGCAGATCAGCCCCGCCTCGACCAACCCCAAGTTCACCGAGGACGCCGCCGCCAAGGGCTGGACGACGGTGTTCCGCACCTGCGGCCGCGACGACCAGCAGGGCCAGTTCGCCGGCAAGTGGCTGGCCGAGCACTACAAGGGCAAGAAGGTCGCCGTGGTCCACGACAAGTCGGCCTACGGCAAGGGCCTGGCCGACCTGACCAAGGAGAACATGAACGCCGCCGGCCTCAACGAGGTGCTCTACGAGGGCATCACCGCCGGCGAGCAGGACTACACCGCCCTGGTCAGCAAGCTGAAGCAGCAGCAGGTCGACGTCATCTACTTCGGCGGCTACCACCCCGAGGCGGCGCTGATCGTCCGCCAGAGCCGCGAGCAGGGGCTGAACGCGCCGCTGCTGTCGGGCGACTCGCTGAACACGCTGGAGTTCGCCACCCTGTCGGGCAAGGCCGGCGACGGCACCATGTTCACCAACGCCGCCGAGGCACGCAACCTGCCGAGTGCCAAGGCCGCGGTCGAGTCGTTCCGTGCCGGCGGCTACGAGCCCGAGGGCTATACGCTCAGCACCTACGCCGCGATCCAGGTCTGGGCCGACGCCGTTGCCAAGGTCGGCGACACCGATCCGGAGAAGGTCGCTGCCGCGATCCGCGGCCAGAGCTGGGATACGGTCATCGGCAGCCTCGGCTTCGACGACAAGGGCGACCTGACGGCGTCGACCTACGTCTGGTACGTGTTCAAGGACGGCAACTACGCCGAAGCCAACATGTGACACCGGGCATTCGCCCGTTTCGCATGCGACCGGGCCCTGCGGGGCCCGGTTTTCGTTCGGGCGCGTGATTGACCGGCCGAGGACCTGTCTGTAGGAAGATATCGGATCGATTTCTTCCTCGGGAAGGCCGACGATAGCCCTGAACATCAAGGATCGCGAGACCGACAGTCTCGTGCGCGAGCTGGCGGCGCTGACCGGCGAGCCGATCACCGATGCCGTGAAGGTGGCCGTGCGCGAACGGTTGGAGCGTGAGCGGCGCGTGAGGCCACGCAAGGCCAGCATCGAGGAGATCATGGAGCTGGTCGAGGAATTCGCGGCCAAGCCGGTCATCGATCCGCGTACGCCCGACGAGATCATCGGCTACGACGAGCACGGCCTGCCGGCGTGATCGTGATCGATTCGTCGGCCATCGTCGCCGTCTTCCTGAAGGAGCCGGGCTTCGCGCAGCTGTTGGGCGTGATGCGTGACAGCCACCGCCCGCATGTGTCGGCGGCCAATCTGCTGGAGGTTCTCATGGTTCTCGACGGCTGTTCGGGCACCGACAACCGGGGACTGATGCAGCGCTGGCTCGATCGGCTCGACATCGCTATCGAGCCCGTCACGGCCCGTCAGGTCTGGCTGGCCCACGACGCCTTCCGCCGCTTCGGCAGGGGCTTCCATCCGGCCCACCTCAACTACGGCGACTGCTTCGCCTACGCCCTGGCTCGCGAGCTCGACATGCCGCTGCTGTTCAAGGGCGACGACTTCCCCCTTACCGATATCCGGCCGGCGATCTAAGCAGGGGGCGAACCGAAGGACGCGTCCGATGCCCGTGATCAACCGCATCGCCGAGTGGCAGGACGAGCTGACCGCCTGGCGGCGTCACCTGCACGCCCATCCCGAGCTCGGCTTTCAGGAAGTGGAGACCTCGGCCTTCGTTGCCGACAAGCTGCGGTCCTTCGGCGTCGACGAGGTCCATCGGGGGCTCGCGCGGACCGGCGTCGTGGGGGTGATCCGCAACGGCAGCGGCAAGGGCAGCATCGCCCTTCGCGCCGACATGGACGCCCTGCCGATCGAGGAGCAGACCGGGCTCGCCCATGCCTCCACCCGACCGGGCCGGATGCACGCCTGCGGGCATGACGGGCATACCACCATGCTGCTGGGTGCTGCCCGCTATCTCGCGGAGACGCGCCGTTTCGACGGCACGGTCTATCTCGTCTTCCAGCCGGCCGAGGAGGGCCACGGCGGCGGCAGGAGCATGGTCGAGGAGGGCCTGTTCGAGCAGTTCCCGGCCGAGGAGATCTATGGGCTGCACAACTGGCCGCAGCTGCCGGTCGGCAGCTTCGCCATGTGCGACGGACCGGCGATGGCCGCGGCCGACCAGTTCTCGATCGAGCTGGTCGGAACCGGCTGCCATGCGGCCATGCCCCATCTCGGCCGCGATCCGATCGTGGCGGCATCGCTGATCGTGCAGGCCGCTTGCGCCATCGTGGCGCGGCAGGTCGACCCGCTCGACAACGCCGTGGTCTCGGTGACCAGAATCCAGGGCGGCGACACCTACAATGTCGTGCCCGAGCGCGTCGGCATGCTCGGCACCGTGCGGACCTTCCGGGCCGCGACCCAGGACTTCATCGAACGCCGGCTGGGCGAGATCGTCGCCGGCATCGCCGCCGCGCAGGGACTGGAAGGCCGGCTGGTCTACCGGCGCGGCTACCCGCCGACCGTCAACCATCACCGGGAGGCGGCTCTCGGCGCCGATGCCGCCGCCGAGATCGCCGGCGAGGCGCAGGTCGAGCGGGCGCCCGCACCCTCGATGGGCGGCGAGGACTTCGCCTACATGCTGCAGCGCCGGCCCGGCGCCTATATCTGGATGGGCAACGGCGGTGCCGCCGAGGGGCGCGTGCTGCACAGCCCGCACTACGATTTCAACGACGAGGCGCTGCCCTGGGGCGTCAGCTGGTGGGTGCGGCTGGTCGAGCGCCGCCTGGCCGGAACTCTGCCGTCTTAACCCGTTAATCTTACGGGCGATTTCAGCGATGCGCACCCGGCGGCGTGTGGAAGGCCGCCAACGGCCATTGTGACGAAGTTACGATCCGTTAAGATCGGGCCGTTCCGGAGCTAGGGGGCAGGGTCGTTGATGGAGGAAGAGCGTTATCCGGGCGAGCGTCGCGGCCTGACCCTGTTTCTCGGCGACCTGCTGCCCGTGGTGGAACGCGCGCTCGGGGCCGACAGCCTGCTCGCCCATTGTGCCCGCCGCGCCCTGCGCCGCGGCGGGTTGCGCGACCTGCGCCATGCCAGGCAGATCTTCAACAGCCTGCCCCGCGACACCCGCTCCAGGCTCACCAAGGCCCTGGTGGTGACGGCGGGTCCGGCACCGGCGCGTCACGAGCTGCTGGAGGTCTACAGCTGCCGTGAGCCGACGCCGTTCGTCTGCTTCGAGACCCAGCCGGAGGCCGTGGCGGCGCGCCCCGCCTCGGTGACGATCCGGCACGAGCTCCTCGACACCGGCCCCGTCACCGTGCTCGTGCGCCCCGGCACGCTGCCGAGCGCCGCTGCCCGGGCTCTGCGCGAGATCGCGGCGCTGATCGAGGACGACCGGCGATTGCTCTCGACCCGCTTCTGGAGCGGCACGGTCTCCGACGGCAGCGACCAGGTCGAGCTGGGCTAGCCCCGCCGTCAGGCCGCCTTGTGCTGGCCGCCCTCGGGCCTGCTCGCCTGCTCGGCCTTCGCGCGGCTCACCGCCTCGTCGAGCTCCAGCTGCTGGCACAGGCCGAGCAGGACCGGATCGCGCGGCCGGATCTCCTGGCTCTTCCAGTGCGTCCGGTCGCGGACGGCCTGGACCGTCGCCTTGGTGGTGCCCAGCAGCTTGCAGATCTGGGCCTCGCTCAGCTCCGGATGGTGACGCAGCAGCCAGGCGATGGCGTCCGGCCGGTCCTGGCGCTTGCTGAGCGGCGTATAGCGCGGCTCCTTGCGCTTGGGCATCTTGACGTCGGCGACTATCGACCTCGCCACCTGTAGCTTGGCCTTGGCATCGGCCTCGCAGCGCGCCAGCTCCTGCCGCGTCAGCATGCCGGCGCCGATCGGGTCGAGGCCGCGCACGCCTGTCGCCACCTCGCCGTCGGCGATGCCCTTCACCTCGAGCGGATGCAGCCCGCAGAACTCGGCGATCTGCTCGAAGGTCAGGCCGGTGTTCTCGACGAGCCAGACAGCGGTCGCCTTGGGCATCAGCGGGCGGTCCATCTTCGTCTCCTGAATGTGCACGTACAATGACATAGCCGCGCGGGCCCGCCTGTCTACTCAGGCAGGGCCGCCGCCGCAAGGGCGCCCCGGCGACGCTGCCGCGCGGGTGCCCTTGCCGGCGAGCGCCAGCGCCATGACCCGGGTGAGCTGGTCGATGCCGCCCTTGCTGACATTGTAGGTGGTCCGGTTCGGGATCGCCATGATGCCGTTGATCGAGGAGAGGTCGACGACCGCATCGGATCCCTGCGGCGCCGCCGCCCCGCGGCTCGCTGGCGGCGGCGATGCGCGGCTCCCGGCGTACCGACGGATGCATCGGGACGATTCCGGGTAACACCACCAGATGAGCCGATGCCGGCAAGCCTCCGACAACACGGCGTGGCTGCCGGGTCACAAACCCGGCGTGCGAATTCTCACAACCGCCGCCCGGCCGTTGCGTGTAGGCCGAGCCGCGATCTAGCCTGCGGATCCGGCGCGGCTTCCCGCCGGGAACCGACGTCTCGTCGGCGGATCGCCGGACCGCGGAGGACGGGTGCGACCTTGCGTTAACGCCGCGTTGACAATTGTCTGCCATGCTCGCGATGGGCAAGGGCTCGCCGCCGGCGTCGCCTGCCGCCCGGAACGATAGCGGAACGAGGCGCGGCGTCGGTGCGAATCACGGCGGCAGACGAAATTCTCCACCCTCCAGCCCCGCGCTCGCGACGACGCGCCGACTGGCTGTCGCCCGTCGTCGTGGCCGGGATCGCCCGGGCCACCGATTGCGTGGTGGTCCTGCTGGCCGGGCTGCTCGCCTACTACACCCGATTCGAAACCCTCTCGCTGACGCCGTTGGCGCTCTACAGCCTGACGGTTACGACGCTGCTGACCCTCAATATATTCCAGGTTGCCGGGGTCTACGGCTTCACGTCGCTGAGCAATCTCTACGCCCAGGGCAGCCGGCTGCTGACCGCCTGGCTGGGCGTCGTCTTCCTGATGCTGGCGCTGGCCTTCGTCACCAAGACGATCCAGGACCTTTCCCGCATCTGGATCGGGCTGTGGCTGGTCTTTGGCTATGTCGGTCTCGTCGCGGCCCGCGTGGCGCTGAAGGCGCAGATGCTGCGCTGGCAGCGCGTCGGCCGGCTGACGCGCAACGTCGTGGTCGTGGGTGCCGGCGACCATGGCCGGCGGCTGGTCGAGCATCTGCGCCGCACCGACCAGAGCCTGCGGCTGATCGGCCTGTTCGACGACCGCCGGGACCGCGTGCCGGACTATGTGGCGGGCTATCCGGTGCTGGGCAGCATCGACGATCTGCTGCTGTTCGCCCGTAGCCAGCCGATCGACCAGGTGGTCGTGGCGCTGCCGGGGGCCGCCGAGGAGCGTCTGCTCGCCTGCATCAAGAAGCTGCGCTCGCTCGCCGTCGACGTCCGGCTCTGCCCCGACCTGATCGGCTTCCACCTGCCGCATCGCGGCGTCAGCCACATGGCCGGCCTGCCGCTGCTCAATGTGTTCGAGAAGCCGCTCACCGGCTGGGACTGCGTGGTCAAGGCCGTCGAGGACCGCATCCTCGCCAGCCTGATCCTGATCCTGATAGCGCCGCTGATGGCCGTCATCGCGGTCGCCATCAAGGCGACCTCGAGCGGACCGGTGTTCTTCCGGCAGAAGCGCTACGGCTTCAACAACGAGGTCATCGAGGTCTTCAAGTTCCGCTCGATGTACGAGCGTGCCGGCGACCGCGACGGCTCGGACGGCGTGCCGCAGGCCACGCGCAACGACGACCGGATCACGCCGCTCGGCCGCTACCTGCGCCGCACCAGCCTCGACGAGCTGCCGCAGTTCCTGAACGTGCTGAAGGGCGACATGTCGATCGTCGGCCCGCGGCCGCACGCCGTGGCCCACAACGAGCAGTATGCGCGGGTGATCGACGAGTATCTGGCCCGCCATCGCGTCCGCCCCGGCATCACCGGCTGGGCCCAGGTCAACGGCCTGCGCGGCGAGACCGAGACCGTCGACAAGATGGAGAAGCGCGTCCAGCACGATCTCTACTACATCGAGAACTGGTCGCTCGGCTTCGATCTCAAGATCATCCTGATGACCCTGCTGGTCGGGTTCAACGATCCGAATGCCTACTGAGCCCGAGCGGGCTCGGACGGGTCAGCCTCGGCGCCGCGCCGGGTCGGCCGCGATGTCGATGGCCAGCGCCAGCACCAGCGACGCCGCACCGATGCCGAACAGCGGCAGGTGCGAGCCTGTGACGGCGAACACCGCCGACAGCCCGTAGGCCGCGATCGCCTGGGCGGCCGCGAACGAGATCGTGGCCCAGCCCCAGGCGCGCGTGCGCTCGTCGATCGGCACCAGCTCCTGCACCCGGCCCAGCACCAGCGGAACGATGCCGGGCGTGAAGGCGCCGGCGACGGCCGCCGACACCATCAGCGCCGGCAACGCGTGGGACAGCAGCGGCAGGGCCACCGCTGCCAGCTCAAGCGCCAGCGCGATGCGGATCGACCGCGCGAAGCCGACCAGATCGGCGAGCCGGCCGGCGGCGAGCGGTCCGGCCAGGGCGCCCAGCCCGAACGCCACCCAGGACCAGCCGCCCGCCGCCACCCCGGCGCCCAGGCCGCGGGCGACGAAGTCGACCAGGAACACCATGTGGGGAACCAGCCCCAGGGCGTTGAGCCCGTAGACCGCCAGCAGCGCCGGCACGGCTGGCGGCATCCGCGCCTCGCCGGCCCTGGGCGGCGGCACCGGCGGCAGGCGGCCGCCGGTCGGCCATCCGTTCCAGCCGATCGCCGCCACCAGCGTCGAGGCGACCCCGAGCGCCAGCCAGGCGGCGGGCAGCCCCTGGCCGATCAGCGAGGGCACGATCGTGGCCGACACCACCACGCCCACGCCGACGCCGGTGAAGATGACGCCCCCGAGCAGCCCGCGCCGTTCCGGCGGTGCCACGGCCAGCACCTGCGGCGGCGCCAGGACGACGAGCACCGCGCCGGCGACACCGGCGGCGAAGCGCCAGGCCGACAGCCAGCCGGCGCCGAGGTCGACGGAGCAGGCGAAGAAGGCGAGGCTGGCGAGCGCCAACATGCCGCGGATCAGGGTGGCCGGTGCCACCTGGCTGGCGAGGCGGCGGGCGGTCATCGCCCCCAGCAGGTAGCCGGCGAGGTTGGCTGCACCGATGAACGCGGCGCCGGCCGGCGTCGCCCAGCCCGCCACCACCATGGCCGGCAGCAGCGGACCGTAGGCGAAACGGGCGAGGCCCACGCCCACCAGTGTGGCCGACAGCCCGGAAAGACCGGAGCGCCACAGCGGCGGCGCCTCGGCGGCGAGCATCGGCATGGTCCCTCCGCGGCGCATGGATTCGGCCGCCGCCGTCTGATAGACGAACCGCCCGTCCAGGCCCGTGTCACTAGCCCATGTGGGCGATGCCGGCCATGCAGTTCGCGGAGTGCCGGTGACCACCCTCGTCTTCCTGGTCGTGCTGGCGGCGGCCGTGATGCACGCGAGCTGGAACGCCCTGGTCAAGCATGGCGGCGATCCGGTGTTCCGGCTGGCGGTGGCGACGCTCACCGGCAGCGTCTGTGCCCTGCCGTTCCTGCCCTTCGTCGCGATCCCGGCCGCCGGCGCCTGGCCCTGGCTGCTGGGCTCGACCCTCACGCATGTCGGCTACTACATCACGCTGGCCAGCGGCTACCGCACCGGCGATCTCAGCGTGGTCTATCCGGTGGCGCGCGGCATCGCCCCGCCCCTGGTGGCGATGGCGGCCTTCGCGGTGGCCGGCGAGACGCTGGACGCCGCCAGTCTCGTCGCCGTGGCGCTGATCTGCGCCGGCATCCTGGCGCTCGTCGTCCTGGGGCAGGGCTGGCGCGAGCGGCCGATGGCGGTGGTCTCGGCACTGGGCTGCGGCGCCACCATCGCCGCCTACACCATCTGCGACGGCCAGGGGGTACGCGCGTCGGGCGACGCGCTGGGCTACATCGTCTGGCTGCACCTGATCGACGGCTCGCTGTTCGGCGTCGTCGTGCTGTGGCTGCGCCGCCGCCGGCTCGCCGCCGATATCCGCCGTGGCCTGGCGCCGGCGGCGCTGGGCGGCGTCCTGTCGATGGTGGCCTACGGCATGGTGATCTGGGCGATGGCGACCACGCCCATGGGCCTGGTGTCGGCGCTGCGCGAGACCAGCGTGGTGCTGGCGGCGGCCATCGGCACCTTCCTGATGGACGAGCCGTTCGGCCGCCGCCGCGTCGCCTCGGCGCTGCTGGTGGCGCTGGGAGTGGTGGCGCTCCGCCTCGCCTGAGGCGATCCGCCGCTGGAGGCTAGACCACCTGCACCGGCGCGCCGCGCCGGTCGATCAGCGCGAAGAACTCGCGCCGCGTCGCCTGGTCCTCGCGGAACACCCCGGTCACCCGGCTGGTGAGCATGGTGGTGCCCGGCTTGTGGATGCCGCGCGTCGTCATGCAGTGGTGTGTCGCCTCGATGACCACCGCCACGCCGCGCGGCTGCAGCACCTCCTGGATGGCGTCGGCGACCTGCACCGTCATCCGCTCCTGGATCTGCAGCCGGCGCGCATAGGCCTCGACCAGCCGGGCCAGCTTGCTGATGCCGACCACCCGCCGCTGCGGCAGGTAGGCGACATGCGCCCGGCCGACGATCGGCGCCAGATGGTGCTCGCAATGCGAGCTGAACTCGATGTCCTTGAGCAGGACCATCTCGTCGTAGCCGTCGGTCTCGTCGAAGGTGGTGCGCAGGATCGCCGCCGGATCCTGGCCGTAGCCCTTGAAGAACTCCTCGAACGCCCGCACGACGCGGGCGGGCGTGTCCTTCAGGCCGGAGCGCTCGGGATCGTCGCCCGCCCAGCGCAGCAGCGTGCGCACCGCGTCCTCGGCGTCGCCGCGCACCGGCTTCACGGCCTTCGTGGTGTTGGCGGGCTCGCCGCGGCCGATGGTGCCGGCGGCAGCGCCGATGTCGTACTTCGCTCTCATCCGATCCGATGCTCCCGATGCGGCGGCGGGTCGATCCTGCCAGCAGCCTCGATGGTCTGCAACCTATAATAGAAATCGTGTTGCCCCGGTTCGCCTGGACGCTCGGGATCCTCACGAAAGCCGGCTCGCCGATTGACGCTTGCCGGCACCCTACTAAGCTCGCGTTCACCCGGTCCCGTCGACCGGAACGCGGTCGCACCAGGGGTCGTCATGGGCCAGCGCAAGCTCACCAGCCTCACAGACATCTTCACCTTCCTGCGTACCAACAAGACCCCGATCTACTATGTGGTTCCGGCCCCCTTCAACCTCCTGGGCATCGACCAGTGGGTCGGCGGCTTCGAGTTCGTCACCTATTTCGACAGCTTCGACGGCTACCATCCGCGCTGCTTCACGCCGCAGGAGACGGGGCCGCGCGAGTTCCGCTCGATGGAGGAGGTCGGCAACTACCTGATCTCCCATGCCGAGGTGAAGGAGCTGGTCCGCCGGCGCGGCGGCCGCGGCAAGCTGCTGCTCACCATGTTCGACGAGGAGACCGAGCGGCTGGCCGCCGAGGCCGGCCTCGAGCTGGCGTTGCCGTCGGCGGCCCTGCGCAACCGGATCGACAGCAAGCTCGAGACCACCCGCCTCGGCAACGAGGCCGGCGTGCCGAGTGCTCCCAACGTGATGGGCGAGGCCAGGAGCTACGCCGAGCTCCGGCTGCTCGCCGATTCCGCCGGGCTCGGCGACGACCTCGTGGTGCAGACGCCCTATGGCGATTCCGGCCGCACCACCTTCTTCGTCAGGAGCGAGGCCGACTGGGACAAGTACGCCGACAAGATGCGCGCCGAGGGCCTGAAGGTCATGAAGCGCATCAACCACATGCCGGGCACCGTCGAGGGCTGCGCCACCCGCCACGGCACGCTGGCCGGCCCGATCATGACCGACATCACCGGCTTCGCCGAGGTGACGCCCTACAAGGGCGGCTGGTGCGGCAACGACGCCTCGCCGGCCATCCTGCCGTCCGACACCCAGGCCAGGGTCCGCGCGATGGTCCAGCGGCTGGGCGACCGGCTGTGGCAGGAGGGCTACAAGGGCGTCTTCTGCTGCGACTTCCTGATCGATACCGACAGCGGCGAGGTCTATCTCGGTGAGATCAACCCGCGCATCAGCGGCGCCACGCCGCCGACCAACCTGATCACCACGACCTATGGCGGCTGCCCGCTGTTCCTGTTCCACCTGCTGGAGTTCATGGACGTCGACTGGGAGCTCGATCTCGCCGCCGTGCAGGCGCGCTGGTCGGACTATGACAGCTGGGCGCAGCTGATCCTCAAGCAGACCCAGGACAAGGTCGAGCTGATCACCAAGGCGCCGAGCTCGGGCATCTGGCGGATGGACGACGACGGCACGGTGAGCCTGGTCCGCCGCGCGGCGCAGTTCACCTCGGTCGGCGACGAGCACGAGGCGTTCTATCTGCGCGTCTACGGCGTCGGCCAGTACCGCTACTACGGCGCCGATCTCGGCATCCTGATGACCCGCGGCCGCCTGCAGACCGACGACCGCAAGCTGACCGATCGCGCCAAGCTGTGGAACGCCGGCATCAAGGCCCAGTTCGAAGGCGTTCCGCCCGCTCCGGCAGCACCGCAGCCCCCGGCCGACCTGCGCTGGATGAAGATCTTTTGACGCGGTGCGGAACGGCGCCGGCCATTGCAGCCTTGAAGACGGCCGGCCCGCATCTCGCGTGCCGGATGAGCGCCGCAGGCGCAGCCGCTGAGGGGATTTCTTGAGGATTCGTGGCCGCTGCGCTACCGCCACCGTCATGGAGCCGGCGCGTGCCGGCGGTCCTTGTCGAGGGAGCGGGATGGCGGTGCGACATGGCCCGATCGTCTTTGCGGTGGCGGCCATGGTGCTCGGCACGGCCGCGTCGGCCCAGGAAGCCGATGCCGGTATCGTCGCCGACGTGGTTCGCAACCATGGCCACCCCTGCAGCGATCCCGTCTCGGTCGCGCGCGACCAGACGGCCAGCCGGCCGGACGAGATCGCCTGGATCCTGACCTGCAGGGATGCGGCCTACCGCGTCCGCTTCGTGGGCAGCGAACGCAACTCCCTCATCGTCAGGCTGCGGTGAGCGTGCGCTGCTGCCTGCCTCACTTCGTTGTCGGCTGCGGCCGGCCGGATCGGAGCTGATTGAGATGACGCCTTTCGCGATCGCCGGAATCCAGCAGCACATCGGCGCCGAGAGCAACATCGCGGCGATGGAAGCCCGGCTGAAATTGCTCCTGCACCTCTACCCCTGGGTCGAGATGGTGCTGTGGAGCGAGCTGGCGCCGTTCGGACCGTACCTGCATCACGCCCAGCGCCTGCCCGGGCCGGCCGAGGAGGCGTTTCGGGTCATGGCGCGGCGACATAAGGTGTGGCTGCTGCCGGGCTCGCTGCTCGAGAAGCGCGACGGCCTGATCTACAACACCACGCCGGTCATCGATCCGGCAGGCGAGGTGGTCTGCCGCTACCGCAAGATGTTCCCCTTCCTGCCGCTCGAGGAAGGCGTCACCGCGGGTGAGGAGTTCTGCGTCTTCGACGTGCCCGAGGTCGGCCGCTTCGCGGTGCTGAACTGCTACGACCTCTGGTTCCCCGAGACGGCCCGCACCGTCACCGCGATGGGGGCCGAGGTCATCCTGCACCCGGTGATGACGCACACCGTCGACCGTGACGTCGACATCAGCATCGCCAAGGCCTCGGCGGCGATGTTCCAGGCCTATGTGTTCGACATCAACGGCTTGGCGGTCGGCGGCAACGGCCATTCCTGCGTCGTCGATCCGTCCGGCCGCGTGCTGCATCAGGCCGGCCAGACCGACGAGATGATCCCGGTCGAGATCGACCTCGACCAGGTCCGGCTGCAGCGCCGGCGCGGCATGCGCAACATGGGCCAGCCGCTGAAGAGCTTCCGCGACAGCCGGGCGCATTTCGAAGTCTATGACCCGTCGCTGCGCGACATGACCTACCTGCAGACCCTGGGGCCGCTGGGCAAGCCCGGCCGGCTGCGCCAGGTGCACCGGCCGGCCGACGAGCCGGAATGCGATCGGCCGCATCAGCCGGCGCCGGTCGCGGTCGGATGACCCGATGATCGGCCGGCGGTTCCATGCCGTCCGAGAGTCCGGCCCCGGCCCCAAGCTCGCCGCCATATTCGCGCGTTACTGGCCGGGCTACCGCGCCTTCTGGGCACGCGAAGGGGTCGACGCCCGGCCGTCCAGGGCGGAGTGCGCCGCGGCCCTTCGCCGCCACATGCCCGAGCTCGTGCCGGTCTGGCGGGCGTTGGTCGAGGCGGTCGACGGCGGCGACGAGCAGGCTCGCTTCCTGTCGCTCTGGTGCCCGCCCGATTTCAGGCACGGCTGCACCCAGGCGATCTGGGCGCGGCGGCCCTACGCCATCCTGCGCAACTACGACTACCCGCCAACGATGTTCGACGCCGTGCTGCTGCGGGCAGGGCTGACCGGCAGCGACACGCTGGCGATGGCCGACTGCGTCTGGGGCGTGCTGGACGGCCTGAACCGGGCAGGGCTCGCCCTCTCGCTGGCCTTCGGCGGTCGCGACGCTTCCGGCCCCGGCTTCGGCATCACGCTGGTGCTGCGCTACCTCCTGGAGACCTGCGCCGACGTCGACGAGGCGCTGGCGGCGCTGCGACGGATCCCGGTGCATCTGTGCTACAACATCGCCCTGCTCGATCGCAGCGGCAATCACGCGACGGTGGAGGTCTCGCCCGATCGTGGTGTCGAGCTGCGGGCGGGGACGATCTCCGCCAACCGCCAGGGCGGCAGCAGCTGGCCGGACTCGGTGTACCTGCACGACACGGTGCGGCGCGAGGCGCTGTTGGCGGCGGCCATGAGCAATCCCGCCGAGACGGCGGACACCATGCTGGGGCACTTCCTCGCGCGACCCATCCATCGCCCGCTCGGCGCCGACGGCTGGGGCACGCTCTACACGGCCTGCTGGCTGCCGGAGAGCGGCGGGCTGCGCCTGAGCTGGCCGGGAAGGCCGGCATGGCGCCAGGAGCTCGACCGCTTCACGGAAGAGGTGAGGGAAGTGATCTACGCGTGAGCGGGGGCGTCGTCGCAGCGCCGCTCAGCCGGCCGCCTGCCGGGGCGGTATCTCCAGCCACAGCTCGAGCGTGCCCTCCCGCGGCTTCAGCTTCCGATAGCCCGTGAGGTCCACGATCGTGACCGGAGCGATCTCGTATCCCAGGCGTTGCATGGCGGCGTCGACCGTTTCGGCCAGGGCGTTGGCCCCGGCCAGATCGCTCTCGTAGAAGTAGCGAATCTCGTGCTGCCGCGCGGCGCCGCCCGTGCGCTCCTCGCCGGGGACCGAGTAGCCCGCGGCGCGCAGCAGGTTCGACAGATCCGCGGCCTGCTCGCGCCGCCCGCCGGCGAACTGGAAGAACACCGTGAGCGGCTGGTCGGAGGCCTTGGAGAAGGCCTCGCTGCGCTGGTTCGACTGCTCGACGATGCTCTCGACAGCCGACTTGGCAACGCCATAGGCCGGTGACGGCAGGGACTCCGGCTTGGCAGCGGCGGCTATGTCCCGCACCACGCTCTGCAGCGTCGCCACCTGCTGTGCCAATGAGGCGAGATTGTCGTCGATGGCGCGGATGCGACCGACCTCGTCGAGGTTGATCGCCAGCTTGGCGAGCCTGGCATCGCTCTGGGCGCCGAGATCCTCGAGCTTTCGCCCGAGCCCGTCGACCCGGCCTTCGATCGTTTCCATGATCTTGAGCTTGACGTCGAAATCGCCGACCCGCTTGTCGACGAGGTCCATGTTGGACATCACCCGCCGCCCGACGTCCGTGGCGATGCCGAAGCTGATCTCGGCCTGGCGGCTCGACTCCTGTGCCTTGCCGACGAGCTTCTCGATTTCGGCATCGACCTCGTCGCGTGAGTCCTTGACGACGCCTGCGATCTCCGCGTCGATGCCGGATTTGATGCTCAGGCCGAAGAAGGAGGCGATCGCGATGAATCCCCCGAGCAGGAGGCCGTAGCGCCACTTCAGCGTCCGCTCGACATTGTCGCCGACACGTTCCGCAATCCGGCGCTCGACCAGCTCCAGCACGTTTTGATCGATCTCGGCCATGACCGCTCCCCCTCGCATCGGCGAGAATGGAGCTCTTCCCGGCCGCCCGCTGTGCTGTTCGGCACAGCTCGACCGCGCGACTGCCGTTCAGTGCGTCCGAACGCCCGTCCGCTTGCGGAAATTGGTCGTGCGGATCATCTCGCGGATGCGCGGCTGGATCTCCGTGCGCCAGCGCGTGCCGTTGAAGACGCCATAGTGCCCCACGCCGGGCTGGACATAGTGATAGCGCAGCTCGGGCGGGATGTTGGTGCAGAGGTCGTGCGCCGCCACGGTCTGGCCGAGACCGCAGATGTCGTCCCGTTCGCCCTCGACCGTCATCAGCGCGTCCCGGATGGCGCCGCAGTCGATGCGGTGGCCGCGATAGGTCATCCGTCGGTCGGGCAGGGCATGCTGCTGAAACACGGTGTGCACGGTCTGGAGATAGAACTCCGCCGGCAGATCCATCACCGCCAGGTACTCGTCGTAGAACGTGCGGTGCTGGGCTGCCGAGTCGCAGTCGCCCTTCACCAGGTGGTTGAACAGGTCGACATGGGCGTTGAGGTGGCGATCCAGGTTCATCTGCATGAAGCCGGTGAGCTGGATGAAGCCGGGATAGACCCGGCGCATGAAGCCGGGATTGGGCCACGGCACGTGGTGGATGACGTTGCGCTCGAACCAGTCGATGCTGCGCGTCTTGGCCAGCTCGTTGACCTTCGTCGGGTTGCGGCGGGTGTCGATGGGTCCGCCCATCAGGCTCAGCGACGCCGGGCGGAACGGATCGTCGGCCTCGGCCATCAGTGCCGCCGCCGCCAGCACCGGCACCGAGGGCTGGCAGACCGCGATCACGTGGGTGTTGGTGCCGATGAACCGGATCATCTGCATGACGTGATCGATGAAGTCGTCGAGATCGAACCGTCCCGCCGACAACGGCACGTCGCGCGCGTCCGCCCAGTCGGTGACGTAGAGATTGTGCTCCTGGATCATCGCTTGGACGGTGCCGCGCAGCAACGTCGCGTAATGGCCCGACATCGGCGCCACCAGCAGCACCTTGGGATCGTATCGCTTGCCGCAGACCTTCTCGTCACGGTTGAAGTGACGCAGCTGGCAGAAAGGCGTGCTCCAGACCACCTCCTCGTAGACCGGCGTCGGCAGCCCGACCACCCGGGTCTCGTCGATTCCCCATTCCGGACGGCCGTAGCGGCGGGTGATGCCCTCGAACACCTCGCACGACGCCGCCATGAGCTTGCCCATGGTGGTGTGCGCCATCGGGTTGAACGGATTCTCCAGGGCGCGTGACACGATCCGGCTCTGCGTGCGCAGCGGCGACAGCATCGCGTGCGCCAGCTCGTAGGCATGGTACTGCATCGAGCGGTCTTCCCCTCCGGCCCGGCACCGGATCACCCGTCACCTCGCAAACAACGTGCCAAGATCTCGGTGAGCGGCGGGCTAACGTCTTGGCTCCAAAGGACGAAGGGTGTGAGCTGCATCACAGCCGCGCAGACCTGCCGGGCCGCATGGAAGGGCGGCGCACGGGAAGCGTCCTCCCATGGAACGCCATCCCGGCCGCCGCGACCTCCAGGGAGTCGTCATGAAGCAGCGCTCGCTCCTGATCGGCATCACCATCGTGATGATCGTCGTGGCCCTGCTGGGCCTGATGCCGAGCGCCCTCACGCCGGCCGATGCCGGTCCGCCGCCGCGCCCTCCCGCCGGGATCCTAGACGTCCAGGTTCACCACCTTCAGCGCGTTGCCCTGGATGAAGTCGCGCCGCGGCTCCACGACGTCGCCCATTAGCGTCGAGAAGATCTCGTCGGCTTCGCCGGCGTGGTGCACCTTGACCTGGATCATCGAGCGCTTGGTGGGATCGAGCGTCGTCTCCCACAGCTGCTCGGGGTTCATCTCGCCCAGGCCCTTGTAGCGTTGCAGCGACAGGCCCTTCCGGCCGAGCTCCAGCATCCGCTCGATCAGGGCCACCGGCCCGTGGACCTCGAAGCCGTCGGATTTGCGCTCCAGCCGCGCTGGCGACAGCATGACGGCACCGCTCTCGCTCAGCGCCTGCGCCAGCCTGCGGGCCTCGGGGCTGCGCGCCAGCGCCGGGTCGAGCCGATGGCGTTCGCGACGCTCGCCGATCTGGCGCTGGAAGATCAACTCGCCCGAGCTCGCCCGCAGCGACTGCCAGCCGCCGCCCAGGATCGCCGAGGCCCGCTGCGCCACCGCCAGGGCGTTGGTCTCGTCGTCGAGCGCCTGGTCGGCGAAGCCGCCGGCCATCGCCACGGCCTCGATCAGCCTGCTCGGCAGCCGCCGCGCCAGCGCCTGGATCATCGTGCGCGCCTGGCCCGCCCGGTCGAGCACCTCGGCCAGCGCCTCGCCGACGATCGGCTCGCCCTCGGCCGGCACCAGCCGGGCCTCCTCCAGCGCGTCGTCGAACAGCCAGCCCTCTAAGGCGGCATCGTCCTTGAGGTAGCGCTCCTTCTGGCCGCGCTTGACGCGGTAGAGCGGCGGCTGGGCGATGAACAGGTGGCCGTTCTCGATCACCTCGGGCAGGTGGCGGTAGAAGAAGGTCAGCAGCAGCGTGCGGATGTGCGAGCCGTCGACATCGGCGTCGGTCATGATGACGACGCGGTGGTAGCGCAGCCGCGACAGGTCGAAATCGTCGCGCACGCCGGTGCCCAGCGCCGTGATCAGCGTGCCGATCTGCTCGCTGCCCAGCATCTTGTCGAGCCGGGCGCGCTCGACGTTGAGGATCTTGCCGCGCAGCGGCAGGATGGCCTGGAAGCTGCGGTCGCGGCCCTGCTTGGCCGAGCCGCCGGCGCTGTCACCCTCGACGATGAAGATCTCGCACTTCGCCGGGTCCTTCTCCTGGCAGTCCGCCAGCTTGCCCGGCAGGTTGGCGACGTCGAACGCACCCTTCTTGCGCGTCAGCTCGCGCGCCCGGCGCGCCGCCTCGCGGGCGGTGGCGGCCTCGACCACCTTGGCCATGATCGCCCTGGCCTCGGCCGGATGCTCCTCGAACCAGCGGCCCAGCGCGTCGCCGATGACGGCCGAGACCACTTGGCCCACCTCGGAGCTGACCAGCTTGTCCTTGGTCTGCGAGGAGAATTTCGGATCGGGCATCTTGACCGACAGCACGCAGGTCAGGCCCTCGCGCATGTCCTCGCCGGCCAGCTGGACCTTGTCGCGCTTCAGCACGCCGCTGGATTCGGCATAGGCGTTGATCGTGCGGGTCAGCGCCGCGCGAAAGCCGGTGAGATGGGTGCCGCCGTCACGCTGCGGGATGTTGTTGGTGAAGCACAGGCAGGTCTCGTGGTAGCCGTCGTTCCATTGCAGGGCGACCTCGACCGCCACCTTGTCGCGCTCGCCCGACACCACGACCGGCGGCTTGTGCAGCGGCGTGCGGCTGCGGTCGAGCCACTGCACGAAGGCCTCGAGACCGCCGTCGTAGTGCAGCGTCTCCTCGACCGGGCTCTCGCCGCGCAGGTCGCGCAGCAGGATCCGCACGCCCGAGTTCAGGAAGGCCAGCTCGCGCAGCCTGTGCTCCAGGGTGGCGTAGGAGAACTCGGTGCGGCTGAACACCTTGAGCGACGGCATGAAGGTGATCTGGGTACCCCTGCGCCCGTCGGAGAGGCCCTGCACCGCCAGCGGCGCCTCGGGCTCGCCGCCGTCGACGAAGCGCATGCGGTGCTCGTGGCCGTCGCGCCAGATCCTGAGATCCAGCCAGTCGGACAGCGCGTTGACCACCGACACGCCGACGCCGTGCAGGCCGCCCGAGACCTTGTAGGAGTTCTGGTCGAACTTCCCCCCCGCATGCAGCACGGTCATGATGACCTGCGCCGCCGAGACGCCCTGCTCCTCGTGGATGTCGACCGGGATGCCGCGGCCATTGTCGGTGACCGTGCACGAGCCGTCGGGGTTGAGCGTCACCTCGACGCGGTCGGCATGGCCCGCCAGCGCCTCGTCGATGGCGTTGTCCACCACCTCGAACACCATATGGTGCAGGCCGGAGCCGTCGTCGGTGTCGCCGATGTACATGCCCGGCCGCATGCGGACGGCCTCGAGCCCCTCGAGCACGCGGATGGAGGTGGAGTCGTAGACCGGCTCGGGGCCGGCCGCTTGGCTGTCAGTCATCGGCGGTGAGCGTCGCTTCGCAAACGGTGAACAGGCGGGCCCGGGCGGCCAGGGGCAGGAAGATCGAGCGGTCCGTGCCCGTCAGCCAGAACTGGCATCCGAGATCGTCGAGCAGGTCGAACAGGCCGTGCCGCCGCCTCTCGTCGAGATGGGCCGCCACCTCGTCGAGCAGCAGCACCGGCACGTCGTCGTGCAGCGCCCGGCGCAGCGAGGCCTCGGCCAGCACGATGCTCAATAGATAGGCCTTCTGGCGGCCGGTCGAAGCCAGCCGCGCCGGCTCGCCGCCGTCGCGGTCGAAGGCGTCGAGATCGGCCCGATGGGGACCCACCGATGCCCCGCCGGCATGGGCGTCGTCGGCCCGCCCGGCGACGAGGCCGGCCGCCAGCCGCTGCTCGACCTCGACCGCTGGCAGCCGGCCGAGCTGCGTCGCCGTGTCGTCGACCAGCTCCAGCCTGGGGCGGGGGAAGGGCAGCGACAGCCCGGCCAGCATGGTCTCGAGCCCCGCCAGCAGCTCGCGCCGCGCCGCGGCGATCGCCACCCCGGCCTCGGCGGCCCGCCGCTCCAGGGCGCCGAGCCAGGTCGGATCGGCGCGTCCGCCGCGCAGCAGCACCGAGCGCTCGCGCAAGGTCCGCTCGTACAGCGACACCCGCCGGCCATGGCCGGAATCGACCGCCAGCACCAGCCGGTCGAGGAAGCGGCGCCGCTCGCCGGCGCCGTCCATGAACAGCCGGTCCATGGCGGGCGTCAGCCAGATCAGGCTCAGCGTGTCGGCGAGGGCCTGCGAGGATCGTACCGCCTGGCCGTCGAACGACAGGCCACGGCGCTCGCCCTCGGCGGCGCGGCCGGTCCAGACCTCGGCCGGACCGTCGCGGCCCTCGACCAGCGC
The DNA here is from genome assembly GCA_035326425.1 of Geminicoccus sp. Classification (GTDB taxonomy): domain Bacteria; phylum Pseudomonadota; class Alphaproteobacteria; order Geminicoccales; family Geminicoccaceae; genus CALKJU01. The sequence goes on from DAOLFG010000035.1 coordinate 39,674, forward strand.
CCTGACCGACCAGTGGCCGCCACCGCGCCGGTCGAGATCCGGCAGTCTCGCCTGGCGCAGCCCGCGTCCCGGCGCCAGCAGCGACACCGCTTCCAGCAGGTTGGTCTTGCCGGCGCCGTTGGCCCCGTGCAGCACCACCGGCCGGCCGCCGGTGTCGAGCGACAGCCGGGCATAGTTGCGGAAATCCTGCAGGCTCAGGCGGGCGACCGCCAGCGGTCGGGCCGGGTCGAGCTGCGGCGACAGCGCCACCGCCGCCGGCATCAGACGCGCATCGGCATCAGCACGTAGAGCGTGCCATCGTCGGAGGGGTCGTGGATGACGGTGGGGGCCGCGGCGCTGGCCATCTCCAGCCGCACCTCCTCGCCGTCGATCTCCTGCATCATGTCGAGGATGTAGCGGGCGTTGAAGCCGATCTCGAGCGGGCTGCCCACGAACTCGGCGTCGATCTCCTCGGTGGCGCGCCCGGCCTCGGCACTCACCGCCGACACCGTGACCCTGCCGGCCTGGAACGCCAGCTTCACCGCCCGGGCCTTCTCGGTCGAGATGGTGGCGACACGATCGACGGCGGCGGCGAACTCCTTGGCACGGATGGTGGCGACCTTGTCGTTGCCCGAGGGGATCACCCGCTCGTAGTCGGGGAAGGTGCCGTCGATCAGCCGCGACACCAGCACGGCGCGGCCGATGGCGAACTGGATGCGGGCCGGCGACAACGAGATGCCGACCTCGTCGGCACCGTCCTCGATCAGCTTGCGCAACTCACCGGCGGTCTTGCGCGGCACGATCACCGGCGGGATGCGCTCGGCGCCGGGCGGCAGCCCGACCTCGACGCGCGCCAGCCGGTGGCCGTCGGTGGCGACGCCGCGCAGCATCGATGCCGCCCCGCCCTTGGTGGCATGGAAGTGCACGCCATTGAGGTAGTAGCGCGTCTCCTCGGTGGAGATGGCGAACCGGGTCTTGTCGATCAGCCGCGCCAGATCCCTGGACGCCAGCACGAAGCTGACGTCGAAGCTCTGGCTGTCCATGGCCGGGAACTCGTCGGCCGGCAGGGTCGGCAGGTTGAACACCGAGCGGCCGGCGCGCAGCGTCATCTCGCCGCCCGATGCCGGCTGCTCGAGGTCGATCCGGCTGCCGTCCGGCAGCTTGCGCACGATGTCGAACAGCAGGTGCGCCGAGACGGTCGTGGCACCCGGCGTGTCGATGTCGGCGGTCTCGCGCGAGGCCAGCGACAGGTCCATGTCGGTTGCGGTCAGGCCCAGCTCCTCGCCCTTGGCGGCGAGCTTGACGTTCGAGAGAATCGGGATGGTGGTGCGCCGCTCGACGACGTTCTGTACGTGGGCCAGAGACTTGAGGAGGGCGCCGCGCTCGATCGACAGCTTCATCGGTGACCGGTGTCCATGGGACGACAATGGTGACCGAGCGCCGCCGGACGCTCGGGGGACGCGCAAGCTAGCAGAATTGCGCGCGGAGAATCAGCGGTTTTCGCGAAGGACGACCGGCGGGCTCAGCCCTGCAGGCGACGCTTGAGCTGCTCGAGGTCGTCGCCGAGCTGCGGGTCCTCCTTCGACAGCGTCTCGATCTGCCGCACCGCGTGCATCACCGTGGTGTGGTCGCGGTTGCCGAACTTCTTGCCGATCTCGGGCAACGAGCGGGTGGTGAGCTGCTTGGCCAGGAACATCGCCACCTGGCGCGGCCGGGCGATGGCGCGCGACCTTCGGCTGGAGGTCATGTCGGCCATCCGGATGCCGTAGTGCTCCACCGTCGCCTTCTGGATCTCCTCGATCGTCACCCGCCGGTCGTTGGCACGCAACAGGTCGCGCAGGACCTCCTGCGCCATCTCGATCGAGACCGGTCGATGGATCAGGCTGGCCTGATGCACGATCCGGTTCATCGCCCCCTCGAGCTCGCGGACGTTCGAGGTGATGCGGTGCGCCAGGAACTCCAGCACGCGCTGCGGAATCTCGGTGTGCAGCTGCTCGGCCTTGGACTGGAGGATGCCCAGGCGCAGCTCGTAGGTCGTCGGGTGGATGTCGGCGACCAGCCCCCAGGCCAGCCGGGAGCGGATCCGTTCCTCGAGGCCCGACAGGTCCGACGGGCTGCGGTCGGCGGAGATGACGATCTGCCGGCCGCGGTCGACCAGGGTGTTGAAGGTGTGGAAGAACTCCTCCTGCGTGCTGTCCTTGCCGCTGATGAACTGCACGTCGTCGACCATCAGGAGGTCGACCGAGCGGAAGATCTCCTTGAACGACATCGTGTCCTTCGAGCGCAGGGCGCGCACGAACTGGTACATGAACTTCTCGGCCGACAGGTAGACCACCTTGCGGCTGGGATCGAGCTGCTTGGCGCGCCAGGCGATGGCGTGCATCAGGTGGGTCTTGCCGAGGCCGACGCCACCGTAGAGGAACAGCGGGTTGAAGGGCGGCTTGGACGACACCGCCACGCGCTCGGCCGCGGCCACGGCGAACTCGTTGGGCTTGCCGACCACGAAGCTCTCGAAGGTCGAGCGTGCGTCCAGCCTGGCGCCCAGCTCCTCGAGGGCGGGCGAATCGTCGCGGACGACGATCTCGATGGCCGGCTGAATGGGCTCGGCCGCCGGCGGCTCGGCCGGCGCGGGGTCGCTGGCGCGCGCCGGGGCCGAGGCGTTGCGGACCTGCAGCATCACGCTGCGGACCTGCGGATTGATGCGCACCCAGATGGCGCGGATCTTGTCGGCATAGTGGGTGGCCACCCAGTCGCGCAGGAACTGGGTCGGCACGGCGATGACCACGCGGTCGCCGTCGATCTCGCCGAGGTCGAGCGGCTTGAGCCAGGTGCTGTAGGCGGTGTCGCCGATTTCGGCGCGCAGCATGGTGCGCACCTGCGCCCATTGCTGCTCGATCTCGCTAGACTGCGGCACGATCATCCGACCCTCGATCACCGCCCGACCACCGCTCCCTGGCATTGCTGCCGACGGTCCGACCCGGCCGCCGGACCCGCATCCGACTTCGTCAAGTCGCTCCCACTTCGAGGAACTGCGGGCAATCCCAGGGGCGACAGTCTGGCCGCCGGGACGGTTCTCTGCAAGCAACGGTAGAACCTCCCGATCCAAGTCGTTGCACAAGTTGTTGAACAACCTCGATTACCCGACTACTGTCGGTATCAAGCTATGCCTAATCAAAAATGGATAGGGGCTGGCCCCGAGCACGTGGGCCGAAGCTAGACAGCGGCCGGCGGGCTGGCAAGGGGATCGAAAAGGGAACGCGGCATTTCGCGATATGGTTGATTTCTGCGGCGTGTCCGGCCGGCCACGACGACCGGCAAGTGCAGCGCCGACATGGCATATCGGCGCAGTCGCCCTCGGGCGCTGCGCTCGACCGTTCCGCGATATTCGACGGGCCGGCGACCGTGCCGCCGGCGGACGTTCCGGCCGGACTAGCCGGCGGCGACCGGCGCCATCGCCTGCACCCGGCGGGCGAGGCGCGAGATCTTGCGCGATGCGGTGTTCATGTGCAGCACGCCCTTGGTGACGCCACGCCGGATCTCCGGCTCGGCGGCGGCGAAGGCGGACTGCGCCGTGGTGTAGTCACCCTGGGCCAGCGCGCTCTCGACCTTGCGCATGAAGGTCTTGATACGGCTGACACGGCTCCGGTTGATCGCCGTCCGCTTCTCCGTCTGGCGGATGCGCTTCTTGGCGGAGCGATGATGCGCCACTTGGATCCCTCTCGTTCGAAAATCGGCCGCGCCCTATAGCGCCTGACCCCGCCATCGTCAATTGCGAGGCGGGCCGCAGGGCTGCCGCGGCTCAGCGGTTGGTGAAGTTGGGACTGCGCTTCTCACTGAAGGCGGTCATGCCTTCCAGCCGGTCGGCCGTGGCGAAGGTGGCATAGAAGGCCCGCCGCTCGAAGCGGATGCCCTCGGCCAGCGAGCTCTCGAAGGCGACGTTGACCGCCTCCTTGGCCATGGCGACGATCGGCTGCGACTTGGCGGCGATGGCGTCGGCGATGCGGATCGCCTCGTCCACGAGGTCGCGCGCCGGCACGACGCGGGCGACGAGGCCCGAGCGCTCGGCCTCCTCGGCGTCCATCATCCGGCCGGTCAGGATCATCTCCATGGCCTTGCTCTTGCCGATGGCGCGCGTCAGGCGCTGCGTCCCGCCGGCGCCGGGGATGGTGCCGAGGTTGATCTCGGGCTGGCCGAACTTGGCGTTGTCGGCGCAGACGATGATGTCGCACATCATCGCCAGCTCGCAGCCGCCGCCCAGCGCATAGCCCGCGACGGCGGCGATGACCGGCTTGCGGTGCTGCGCGATCCTGCCCCAGGCGCCGATGAAGTCGCTATTGTAGGCGTCCGCGAAGTCCCGGCCCATCATCTCCTTGATGTCGGCGCCGGCGGCGAAGGCCTTCTCCGATCCGGTGATCACTACGGCCGCCACGGCCGCATCGGCGTCGAAGGCCGACAGCGCCCGCTCGATCTCGGCGATGACCTGGGAGTTCAGCGCGTTCAGCGCCTTCGGCCGGTTCAGCGTGACGAGGCCCACCGCGTTGCGGGTTTCGACGAGGATCGTCTCGTAGGCCATCGGATCGGAACTCCTGGCGGCCGTCGGGGGCCGCGATGGTGTCGGGCGTGCCGCGGCGTTTTCCGCGGTGCAGCAGAGCGGCCGGGGTTAAACACCAGCCGTGGCGTTCGGGTCAACGCTGGCAATGGCCGCAGAAATAGGTGGCGCGGCCGGTCTGGACGATGCGCTCGATGGGCCGCCCGCAGCCGCCGCAGGGCCGGCCGGCACGGTCGTAGACCCGGAAGGCGTTCTGGAAATTGCCGAGCTCGCCGTTGGACTGGACGTAGTCGCGCAGCGACGAGCCGCCGGCGTCGATGGCATCGGTCAGCACGTCGCGGATCGCCGCCACCAGCCTGTCCGCGGCCTCCGGCCCGATGCTCAGCGCCAGCCGCCACGGCGCGATGCCGGCGCGATGCAGGCTCTCGCTCGCATAGATGTTGCCGACGCCCACGACCAGGCGCTGGTCCATCAGCGCCACCTTGACCGGCGTGCGCCGGCCCTCGAGGCCGGCCAGCAGGGCGGGACCGCTGAAGGCGTTGCCCAGCGGCTCGTGACCGAGGTGGGCCAGCCAGCGATGACCGTCGACGGTGTCCGTCGCCGCCAGGTCCAGCATGCCGAAGCGCCGCGGATCGACGAACCGCAGCACCGAGCCGTCGTCGAAGGTGAAGGTGAGATGCTCGTGCGGGCCCCTGGACTCGCCGTCCAGCAGCAGCCGGCCCGACATGCCGAGGTGCAGGAGGAGAGACCGGCCGTCGTCGAGATGGGCCTGGATGTATTTGGCGCGGCGGCCGAAATGCCGCAGCGTGCGGCCTTCCAGCCGCCCCGGCAGGCCGTCGGGCAGGGGAAAGCGCAGGTCGGCCCGGCGCTGCTCGACGCGCACGAAGCGCCGGCCGGTCAGCCGGGCGGCCAGCGCCCGCATCACCGTCTCGACCTCGGGCAGCTCTGGCAATGTGGGCTCCGCGCTTGTCGGGCCGGGGGCACTCACATAGAACCGCCCCGTCCCCGAAAGGAGCCGGTCTTTCGCATGAGCGCCGGGCCCCCATCAAGCGCAGGCCGCGACGCCGCCGAAAGTCTGGCGTCGTCGTTCGGATTCGAGCAGGTCGATCCCGCCGACAAGGCCTCGCGGGTGCGCGCGGTCTTCGAGAGCGTCGCCGGCCGCTACGACCTGATGAACGACCTGATGAGCCTGGGCGTCCATCGCCTGTGGAAGGAGGCGCTGGTCGACTGGCTGATGCTACGGCGCGGCTGTCGGCATCTCGACGTCGCGGGTGGCACCGGCGACATCGCCTTCCGCCTGCTCGACCGCCTGGATGGCGAGGCCGACATCACGCTCGTCGACATCAATCCCGCCATGCTGGAGGTCGGCCGCGACCGGGCGCTCGACCGCGGCTGGCTCGACCAGATCGCCTGGGTCGCCGGTGATGCCGAGCGGCTGCCGCTGCCGGACCGCAGCTTCGACGCCTATACGATCGCCTTCGGCATCCGCAACGTCACCCATGTCGACCGGGCGCTGTCCGAGGCGTTTCGCGTGCTGCGGCCGGGTGGGCGGCTCGTCGTGCTCGAGTTCAGCCACCTGGTAATCGACCGGCTGCGGCCACTCTACGACGCCTATTCGCTGAATGTCCTCCCGGTGATCGGCAGGCTGGTGGCCGACGATGCCGAGAGCTACCGCTACCTCGCCGAGAGCATCCGCCGCTTCCCCGACCAGCCGACCTTCGCGGCCCTGATCCGCGAAGCCGGCTTCGGGCAGGTCAAGGTGCGCAACCTCAGCGGCGGCATCGCCGCCCTGCATTCCGGTTGGCGCATCTGAGGCCGGATGCTGCGTGACCTGCGCCACGCGGCGAGGCTCGTGCGCATCGCCCGCAGCCTGGCTCGGCACAACGCGCTGTTCCCGCTCGACAGCCTACCGGCGGCGGCGCCCTTCAAGCCGTTGATCGAACGGCTGGTCAGGCACGACGCGCCGGGCCGACCCGGCGAACGGCTGGTCCAGGCGCTGAGCGAGCTGGGACCGGCCTTCATCAAGCTGGGCCAGAGCCTGTCGACCCGCGCCGACGTGCTGGGCGAGGCGATCTGCCGCGACCTGTCGACGCTGCAGGACCGCCTGCCGTCCTTCCCGGCCGAGGAGGCGCGCGCGACCGTCGAGTCCGAGCTGGGCCGCCCCCTGGGCGAGCTGTTCGCCGGCTTCGACGATCGGCCGGTGGCCGCGGCCTCCATCGCCCAGGTGCATTTCGCCGTCACCATCGAAGGCGAGCCCGTGGCCGTGAAGGTGCTGCGCCCGGGGATCGAGGCCGCCATCGAGCGCGACCTCGACTTCTTCCTGTGGCTCGCCCAATGGGTCGAGCGCACCCAGCCGCTGCTCCGCCGCTACCGGCCGGTCGAGATGGTGCTGACGCTGCGCACCAGCACCCGCCGCGAGATGGATCTGCGCCTCGAGGCCGCGGCCGCCGCCGAGTTCGCCGAGAACTGCGCCGAGGACGAGGGCTTCCGTGTCCCGAAGGTCGACTGGCGGCGGACGGCCCGGCGGGTGGTCACCTTCGAGCGGGTGGCCGGGCTGCGGCCGGACCGGCGGCAGGAGCTGATCGCCGCCGGCCTCGACCCCGACGCCATCCTGGCCGGTGCGGCCCGGGTGTTCTTCAACCAGGTGTTCCGCGACGGGCTGTTCCACGGCGACATGCATCCCGGCAACATGCTGGTGGCGCCCAACGGCGACATCATCGCCGTCGACTTCGGCATCATGGGCCGGCTCGACCTCGCCACCCGCCGGCACCTGGCCGAGGTGCTGCTGGGCTTCCTCAGGCGCGACTATGGCCGGGTGGCCGACGTGTTCTTCCAGCTCGGCATGCTGCCGCGCGGCCAGGACCGCGAGGCCTTCACCCAGGCCTGCCGCGCCATCGGCGAGCCGATCCTGGGCCTGCCGCTCAACGAGATCAGCTTCGGCCGGCTGCTGGGCCAACTGCTCAACGTCGCCGAGCAGTTCGAGATGCAGGCCCAGCCCCAGCTGCTCCTGCTGCAGAAGACCATGGTGGTGGCGGAAGGCGTCGGCCGCGAGCTGAACCCCACCGTCAACATCTGGCAGCTCGCCCAGCCGTTGGTCGAGGACTGGATGCGCACCCATCTCGGGCCCGAGGCCCGGCTGCGGAGCATGGCCGAGGAGACGGTCGACACGCTGCGCCGGCTGCCGGTGCTGGTGCGCGACCTCGAGGCGGCGCTCCAGCGTACGGCCGACGCCGAGGCGGCCAGGACGCAGGCCGGGCCGTCGCCACGCGCCTGGCAGGCGGTGCTGCTGCTCCTGGGCCTGGCCCTGGGCCTTGCCCTCGGCTGAAGGAAGCACATCTTAGTCACGTATTAATCCTCTGGGCCGGATCGCGGCGCTGTGCTTAGAGGCCGGCACCGGGGGCGCTCGGGCGGAGATCCCATGAGCCACGACAAGCGGCTGCTGCTGGTGATCGGTGGCGGCATCGCCGCCTACAAATGCCTGGAGCTGATCCGCCGCGGCCGCGAGCGGGGGCTGGCCTTCCGCTGCGTCATGACCGCTGCCGCAGCACAGTTCGTGACACCCCTGTCGGTGGCGAGCCTCGCCGGCGACAAGGTGTATGGCGAGCTGTTCTCGCTCACCGACGAGGCCGAGATGGGCCACATCCGGCTGTCGCGCGAGGCCGACCTCGTGGTGGTGGCGCCGGCCACCGCCGATCTCATGGCCAAGATGGCGAACGGGCTCGCCGACGACCTCGCCTCGACGCTGCTGCTCGCCACCGACAAGCCGGTGCTGGCGGCCCCGGCCATGAACCCGCTGATGTGGAACCATCCCGCCACCCGCCGCAATGTCGAGAGGCTGCGCGCCGACGGCATCCGCTTCGTCGGGCCCAACCCCGGCGACATGGCCTGCGGCGAGGTCGGCGCCGGGCGGATGGCCGAGCCCGCCGAGATCCTGGCGGCGATCGAGGCGATGCTGGCCGGCGGCGACCAGCCGCTGCGCGGACGCAGGGCGCTGGTGACCAGCGGGCCGACGCGCGAGGCCATCGACCCGGTGCGGTACCTGTCCAACCATTCCTCCGGCAAGCAGGGCCATGCCATCGCCGCGGCGCTGGTGGCGGCGGGGGCCGAGGTGACACTGGTGGCGGGACCGGTCGAGCTGGCCGATCCGCCGGGCGTCCGCACGGTGCGGGTCGAGTCGGCGCGCGACATGCGGCGGGCCTGCGAGGCCGCCCTGCCGGTCGACATGGCGGTGTTCGCCGCCGCTGTCGCCGACTGGCGGCCGGCGGGCGTCGCCGGGCAGAAGATCAAGAAGGGCCATGACGAGGCGCCGGTGCTGCGGCTGGTCGAGAATCCGGACATCCTGCGCGAGGTCGCCGGCCACCCGTCGGCGCGGCCGCGGCTGGTGGTGGGATTCGCCGCCGAGACCGAGCATGTCGAGGCGCATGCCCGGGCCAAGCTGGCGAGAAAGGGCTGCGACTGGATCCTCGCCAACGATGTCGGGCCGGGGACCGGCACCTTCGGCGGCGACAGCAACCGGCTGCTGCTGATCCGGCGCGACGGCGCCGCCGAGGCCTGGCCCCTGACCAGCAAGGCGGAGGCGGCGCGCCGCCTCGTGGCGGCGATGGCACGGGAGCTGGCGGATGGCTGAGGCGGTGACGGTGACGATCGAGCGGCTGGCGCATGGCGCCGATCTGCCGCTGCCGGCCTATGCCACGCCGGGCGCCTCCGGCCTCGACCTGCTGGCGGCGGCCGAGGCGGTGATCGAGCCGGGGCGGTGGGCGGCGGTGCCCACCGGCATCCGCATTGCCCTGCCGACCGGCACCGAGGCGCAGGTCCGGCCGCGCTCCGGGCTCGCCGCGCGCCACGGCCTGACCGTGCTGAACGCGCCCGGCACCATCGACGCCGACTACCGGGGCGAGATCAAGGTGCTGCTGGTCAATCACGGGTGCGAGCCGTTCCGGGTGAGCCGTGGAATGCGCATCGCCCAGCTGGTGTTGGCGCCGGTGCTGGGGGGACGCTGGCGGGAGGTCGCGATCGACCCCGAGGGAACCGGCCGCGGCGAGGGCGGTTTCGGGTCGACCGGGACCGGTCGGGAGGGGCAGCCATGCTGAAGCCGTCGAAGAAGCTGGCGCTGGCCTTGGAGGCCGTGACCGACATCGCCTTCCACGGCGGCGCCGAGCCGGTGCAGAGCCAGGACATCGCCCGCCGCCTGGGCCTGCCGCGCCGCTACCTCGAGCAGGTGATGCAGCAGCTGGTGCGCGCCGGCATCCTGCGCGGCGTGCGCGGGCCGCGCGGCGGCTACCGGCTGGCACGCGAGCGCCGCCGCATCACGGTGGGCCAGGTGGTCAAGGTCGTGCAGGGCAGCGAGGAGGTGGTCGAGGAGGCCGGCCCGGTGTCGGAATCCGAGCTCGGCCGCCAGGTGATGGGGCCGTTCTGGCAGGACATCGAGCAGGACCTGATGCGCCGCCTCGACGATGTCACCATCGAGGAGCTGTGCCAGAAGGCCGGCGAGGCCGGCATCGAGAGTGATGCACGCCGCAGCATCGACTTTGTGATCTGAGCTGCGCCCTCGCCGGGCGGCCGGATACGTCGTCAGG
>DAOLFG010000036.1:0-9268 GCA_035326425.1 Geminicoccus sp.
CTGTGGCCCAGCTCGTCGCCCATCAAGAGCATCGGCGTGCCTTGCGACAGCAGCAGGGTGGCGAGCAGGGCCTTGCGGTGGCGGGCGCGGGCTTCGAGGACGGCAGGGTCGTCGGTCGGGCCCTCGATGCCGTGGTTCAGGCCGTGGTTGTCGCCGTGGCCGTCGCGGTTGTGCTCGCCATTGGCCTCGTTGTGCTTGTGCGCATAGGTGCCGAGGTCGGCGAGGGTGAAGCCGTCGTGGCTGGCGACGAAGTTGAGGCTGGACCAGGGAGCGCGGCGGCCGTGCTCGAACAGGTCGGCCGAGCCCAGCAGTCGGGCGGCGAGTTCCGGCACGATGCCCTCGTCGCCGCGCCAGAAGCGGCGGACGGGATCGCGAAAACGGTCGTTCCACTCGGCGAAGGGTTGTGGGAAGCCGCCCAGGCGGTAGCCGTAAGCGCCAATGTCCCAGGGCTCGGCGATCAGCTTCAGACGGCTCAGGAGCGGATCCTGGCGGATCGCCTGCAGGAACGGCCCGTCGGCGTCGAAATGGTCGCGTGAGTCGCGGCCGAGCACGGCACCCAGGTCGAACCGAAAACCGTCAACGCCATAGGCGGTGGCCCAGTGGCGCAGGGCATCCATGGCCAGGCGCAAGGCCCAAGGCTTGGAAAGATCGAACGTATTGCCGCAGCCGGTGTGGTTGACGAGGAAGCCCTCCTCGCCCAGGCGGTAATAGGCAGTGTTGTCGAGGCCGCGCCAGGAGAGGGTGGGGCCGTCGGCGTCGCTCTCGGCGGTGTGGTTGAGCACCACGTCGAGGACGACCTCGATGCCGGCGCCGTGCAGGGCGGCGATGGCGGCGCGCAGCTCGGCCACCGGGTCGGCCACGGCGTAGCGCGGCTCGGGTGCCAGCATCGCCACCGGGTTGTAGCCCCAGTAGTTGCGCAGCCCCATGGCGACCAGCCGCCGCTCATCGAGGAAGGCCCAGACCGGCAGAAGCTCGACGGCAGTGATGCCGAGCTTGATCAGATGGTCGAGCACCTCGGGGCGGGCGAGGCCCAGATAGGTGCCGCGCCAAGCCTCGGGCAGGGCAGGGTGGCGCTTGGTCAGGCCCTTGACGTGGGCTTCATAGACGATGGTCTCGGTCCAAGGAATCACCGGTCCGGGCGGCAGTGGGGTGAATTCGGCGGGGTCGGTGATCACGGCCTTCGGCATAAAAGCGGCGGTGTCGTGCCCCAGAGATTCGCGGCCGCCTCGGTTGGCTTCGGTCCAAGCGAAACGGCCGGTGAGCTGCTTGGCGTAAGGATCGAGCAGCAGCTTAGACGGGTCGAACCAGTGGCCGCGTTCAGGGGCGAAAGGTCCGTGCGCGCGCAGGCCATAGGCCTGACCCGGCCGGAGATCGGGAAAGTACCCGTGCCAGATATCGCCGGTGCGGGCCGGCAGGTCGCGCCTCGTCTCGCGGCCGGCCCCATCAAACAGGCACAGCTCGATGCGGGTGGCGTGCGCCGAGGCGACGGCGATGTTGACGCCTTCCCCGCCGACCGTGGCGCCGAGCGGCCAGGGCAGACCGGGCATAGATGTAGAAGGTCCCACCGTCATGCCCGTCACCACCTCGGCAAGCCTCTTTTCATCACCGCAAATGCAAAGTGCCTGCCCCAACCCCAAGGCAGGTGGCTGCCATGCGTTCGTCGGCCCGTGCTGTGGCAGGTATAGCTGTCTATCTCTTAACGTATCTTATTCCGGGAAGCGGACTGGCGGTGAAACAGGCCGATGACCTCATGGATCGTCAAGAACAGAGGAATACCTGCTTTGAGGCCCTGCTCGACGATGTGGCAGGATTCGAGGCTGCGTGCGCGCGATTTTGACGCCCGCCTTTCCGGCTATTCCGCCCGCTCCGCCTCCGCGGCGCGGCGCCGGGCGGCGGCATCGGCCCTGGCCTCGCGGCGGCGCAGGACCTCGTAGATCACGGCACCGATGACGGTAAGCACGATCAGGATCAGGCCGAGCGCGTTGACCGCCGGGGTCAGGCCGGTGCGGACCTTCGAGGCGATGTAGACGGTGACGGTGTTGTCGACGCCGCGCAGGAAGATCGTGGTGTTGAAGTTCTCGAAGCTCTGGAAGAAGGCCAGGACCGCCGAGGCTCCCAGCGCCGGCATCAGGTGCGGCAGCAGCACGCGGCGGAAGGCCTGGGCGTGGCTGGCGCCGAGGTCGAGGGCCGCCTCCTCGAGGCTGCGGTCGAAGCGCTGCAGGCGGGCCAGCACCAGCAGCATGACATAGGCGGCGATGAAGCTGGTCTGGCCCAGCACGACGAGGTGCAGGCCGGGCCCGACGCCGAGACGGTTCCAGAACACCAGGGTCGAGATGCCGATGATGACGCCGGGGGTGAGCAGCGGCGAGACCATGGCGGCATAGACCAGGGTGCGGGCCCGGCCGTGCAGGCCGTCGAGCAGGAGCGCGGCGGCGGTGCCGATGGGGACCGCCAGCACGACGACGGCGATGCCGACCAGGATCGAGCTGCGCAGGCCCTCCCACATCCGCGCATCGCCCCACAGCTCGGCGAACCATTGCAGGGTGGTGCCGGTCCAGGGGGTGATGGTGGGAAAGCGCGAGGCGTTGAAGGTGGCGGCCGCCATGACGATCAGCGGCAGGAACAGGTAGACGAAGAACAGGCCGAGCCAGGCGCGCAGCACGAGGTCGCTGGGACGGGTCTCGTTCATCGGGGCACCGTCACTGGGCCCTCCGACCCGCTCCGGGCCGGGCCATTTGGCCCGCCGGCCCGGGTCATTTGGCAATATCCGTGAGGCCGACCTTGAACAGCTTCATCATCAGGATGATGAAGACGAGACACAGGACCAGCAGGATGAAGGCGTAGGCCGAGCCCTGCGGCCAGTTCTGGCCCTCGAAGAACCACTGGTAGATGATCTCGGTGAACCAGCGGGTGCCGGGCGAGCCCAGGATGGCCGGCACGGCATAGGAGCTGACCGCCAGCATGAAGACCATGATGCAGCCCACGGCGATGCCGGGCTTGGCGTGCGGGATGACGATGCGGCGGTGGATGCGAATGGTGCCGGCACCGAGGTCGCGCGCCGCCTCCACCTGGTCGCGGTCGAGGGTCTCGAGGGCGTTGTAGAGCGGCAGCATCATGAACAGGATGAAGGCGTAGACCATGCCGACCAGCACGCCGGCGCTGCCGGAGAGGTAGCGAACCGGCCGGTCGATCAGGCCCAGCGTCAGCAGCAGCCAGTTGAGCGGGCCCTGGTAGGCCAGGATGACGAACCAGGCGAAGGTGCGCAGGATCTCGTTGATCCAGAACGGGATGACCAGCAGCAGCAGGAGGAAGGGCACCCGCACCTTCGGCGCCACCTGGGCGAGATAGAACGCCACCGGGTAGCACACGATCAGGCAGAGGATGGTGACCAGCGCCGTGCCCCAGATCGAGCGCCAGAAGATGCCGAAATGCACGGTGCTGGTGAACAGCGTGACATAGTTCTGGAAGGTGTAGACGTCCTTGGGACCGCCGATCTCGACCGGCAGCAGGTTGGGCCGGAACGAGTAGTCGACCATCAAGAGATAGGGCAGGGCGATCAGCAGGACCACCCAGGCCGCCGAGGCCAGCGCCATCAGGGCGGTGAGCGGGATGCCGTAGCGGCGGGCGAGGTTCCGCATGGTCAGGGATCGGCCGGCCGGCCGTGCCGACCATCCGCCGCGTCATCGCCGCCTTCGGCCGGTCGGCCATGCCGACCATTCGCCGTATCATCGCCGCCTTCGGCGGCAGGGAGGGCGATGGCATGCTCGGGGGCGAAGCTGGCCACCAGCTCCTGGCCGGCCGTGAAGGCCATGCTGCCGCCATCGTTGCGGAGCTGCGCCAGCAGGCGCTGGTCGCCGGCCATGAGGAACAGGTTGGCGAAGCTGCCCTCGAAGTCGACATGGTCGACGCGGGCCGGCATGCGGTTGGGGCCCGGGCCCAGCGCCATGCGCTCGGGCCGGACGAACAGCACGGCGGCGTCGCCCGGCCGCAGGACGGCACCGCCGATGCGGCCGCGCAAGCGGCCGAGGCCGGTGTCGATCTCGACTAGGCCGTCGGCGCTGCCCGCCACCCTGCCCTCGAAACGGTTGGTCTCGCCGACGAAGGAGGCGACGAAGGGGGTGGCGGGCCGGTCGTAGATCTCGACAGGATCCGCCACCTGCTGGATCAGGCCCTTGCTCATCACCGCCACCCGGTCGGCCATGGTGAGCGCCTCGCCCTGGTCGTGGGTGATGTAGACGAAGGTCACGCCGGTGCGGCGCTGGATGGCCCTGAGCTCGGCGCGCATGTGCTGGCGGAGCTTGAGATCCAACGCCGACAGCGGCTCGTCGAGCAGCATCACCTTCGGCTCGACGGCGAGTGCCCGGGCGATGGCGACGCGCTGCTTCTGGCCGCCCGACAGCTCGGCCACCCGCTTGTCGCCGGCGTCGGGCAGGGCCACGAGCTCGAGCAGCTGCCCGGCGCGGCGGCGTCGCTCGGCCTTGGCCATGCCGCGCACCTCGAGGCCGAAGGCGATGTTCTCCCAGACCGGCATCAGCGGGAACAGCGCCAGGTTCTGGAAGATCAGCGCCGTCGGCCGCCTGTTGGGGCCGATGCCGCGCATGTCCCTGCCGCCGATGCTGACCCGGCCCTCGCTGGGCTCGATGAAGCCGGAGATCAGCCGCAGGATGGTGGTCTTGCCGCAGCCCGACGGCCCGAGGAAGGCGAAGAATTCGCCTGGCTCGATGCGCAAGGAGACGTCGCGCACGGCCACGAAGTCGCCGAAGCGCATGGTGACGCGGTCGAGCGTGACGTCCTGACTCATCCGGGTTGGCTCATTCTGCTGCGAGCCTCGGCAAGAACGGGGCCGGCCAGGATGGTCCCGCCGGCCCCCGCACGGCCGTCAGCCGGCCTGGAACTTGTCGGCGTACTCGTTGCGCTTGGCGACGAACCAGCTGGTCTGCGCCGGCCACCACCACAGCCTGTCGAGCGCGTCGCCCGGGAAGGAGGCGGCGAGGAACTCGGCCGCGGCCGGGCCCATCTTCTCGACCGAGCCCTTGGCGGTGGGATTGGCGCCGAAGGCCGTGGCGTAGGCGGCGGCGGCCTCGGGCTTGGTCATGTAGGTCATGAAGGCATAGACCTGATCGACGTTCTTGGCGCCCTTCAGCATGACGAAGTTCTGCATCCAGGCGAAAGCGCCCTCCTTCGGCGCCAGGTAGGCGGCCGGGAAGCCCTCCCTGATCAGCAGGCCGGCGGTGGTGTCCCAGCAATGGCCGATGATGCAGCCATTGGTGCGGAAGGCACCGGTGGCCGAGTTCTCGTCCTTCCAGAACTGGGCGACGTTGGGCTTGATCTCCAGCGCCTTCTTCAGGATCACGTCGTAGTTGGCGGTCATGACCGCCTCGTCCTCGAAGGACTTGGCGAAGGGGTGCGGCAGCTGGCCCTCGGCATCCAGCCAGCGGCCGATGGCGGCGAGGCAGGAATGCGGCCGGACGGTGAGCGCACCGGCATATTTCTCGTCGAACAGCGTGCCGATGCCGGCCTCGCCATAGGCGAGCTCGGCCTCGGCCTTGTTGTAGAGCAGCGCCTCGGTGCCCCAGACCGTCGGCATGCCGTAGCGCTTGCCGTTCTTCATCTGCTGCTCGCCGGCCATGCCCGAGACGAAGGCCGGGATGACGCCGTCGATGCCGGCCCTGGCGCCGTCGATCTCCTCGATGAAGTCCTGCTCCACCCAGTTGGGCACCCGGTCGCCGGCGGGCTCCGACATGTCGTAGGCACCGACACCGCCGGCCTTGGCCTGGGCCAGCATGGCGTCCTGGTCCGGCTGCTCGATGAAGTTGACCTTGATGCCGGTCTCCTTGGTGAAGCCGTCGAAGATCGCCTTGAAGTCGTAGCCGGCCCAGCCCATGAAGTTCAGCTCGCCCGAGCTGGCGAGGCCGCTGCGCGAGACGAACGGTCCGGTCAGGGTCGCCACGCCGGCGGCGGCTGTGGCCGTGAGAATCCGGCGGCGTGAGAGCGCCAGGGTTGCAGTCGTCATTGCGCCACGTCCCTTCTGTCGTCGCCACGCGGCATCGGCTCGGCGCCCGGGCGATCCATGGCCGAGCTTAAGCATCGCCGGCGAGGAATCACCAGAGGGGCGTGACGGGACGGTGACGGAAGCGGCGTCGCCGGCGATCTCAGGGCTGGGCGGCGGCCCTGCCGACGCCGAGGCGACGCCGCGCCAGCGCCAGCAGCGCGGCGGCGACGAAGGGCGCATAGTCCAGAGTGTAGCGGCGCAGGAGGCGGCGCGGCTCCCTGCACAGCCGGTAGAGCCAGCGCAGGTCGGCCTTGTCGACCCAGGCCGGATAGTAGCGCTGCTTCTCGGCCAGCTGGTCGAGGAAGCCGCCGCAGGTGAAGCCGATGCCGGCGAAGCCGCGGGCGCGCAGCTCCAGCAGCAGGCCCTCCTGGTGCGGCGCGCCCATGCCGCACAGCACGAGGTCGGGTGCCGCGGCCAGGACGGCCGCCACCGCCTCGCCCTGCGGCCGGAAGCCGTCGAGGCAGCCGGCGACGACGATGTCGGGGAACTCGGCCCGCATGCGGGCCAAGGCCCGCTCGGCGACGCCCGGGGCGGCACCGATGACGAACAGCCGGCGGCGCTGGCGATCCAGCCGGTCGAACACCGGCAGGTAGAGCGAGGAGGCGTCGAAGCTGAGGCGCGCCGCGCGGATGCCGCGGGCCCAGTCCAACGCCTTCACCACGCCGATGCCGTCGGGGAGCACCAGGTCGAAGCGGCCCAGCATCTGCGCCCAGTCGGGCCGGGCCCGGCCGATGCGCCAGGCATACGGATTGACGAAGGTGACGATGAGGCCGCTGCGGCTGGCCAGCGCCTGGTCGACCAGGCGCATCGCCGTGGCGATGTCGGGCAGCGGCGTCATCGGCAGCCCGAACAGGTCTTCCCGGCGCATGGCGCGGCTCCCGGCTGCGCGCCGCGTTGTCGATGGGGCGACGCCGGTCGAGCCTGCGTGATGCCGGCTTCCCAGGGGTTAAGAGGCGCGTACGCTCGTACGCGCCGGCAGCGGCGGGGAGGGTCGGCGACGGCCGTGCCGGCCGTTAGAAAGTTAGATTCTCTTAGTTAGAAAGTTAGAGGGCCGGATTCCCTTTTCGTAGCAATGGGTTGCGGCCGAAAATGTGAATGATGTACCGAGTCTGCGTGAACGATGTACCGAGTCGGAGCGTGAATGATGTACCGAGTCTGCGTGAACGATGTACCGAGTCGGGCGTGCCGTTGCTCCATCCAGGGCGGCGGGGCCTGTGGATTGTGAACGATGTACCGAGTCGGGCTGTCCCGGCGGTCTCCGGGAGCCGTCGCGGCGGGGAAGTGTGAACGATGTACCGAGTCGGGCCGCCGGGGCCGGAGGGGAGGGTCCGTGAACGATGTACCGAGCCCTGCCGAGTCCGGGGCTCAGGTCGACGCGGCCTCGGCAAGGCCGAGGCCCGGGATTCAGATCGATGCGGCCTCGGCTTTGCCGAGGCCGCGGGGCCAGAAGGCCACCAGGATGCGCTCGTTGCTGGCCCAGCGCCGGGCGTCCTCGCCCGCCTCCTCGATCGCCGCCCGGCTCTGCGGGTCGAAGCTCATGTCGACATGGTAGTCGGGCAGGTCGTCGTCCTCGACCACCTTGCGGAGCTGCGGCTTGAAGAAGCGCGGCTCAAGCACCGAGCCGCATTTCTCGATCAGCCGCGGCAGGGCGATCACCCAGCGCTCCTGGTGGCCGCAATGCTTTCTCGCGAGCTCGTAGAGCCGGCGCTTCAGGCCCATGGTCAGGCGGAAATAGCCGCTGTCGATGGTCAGCACGCGGCGGTCCTTGACGATGGCGCGGAACATCCAGTCGTTGAGCGTGATCTCGCAGGCCGCCATCACCCGCCGGCCGTCCTTCTGTGATTTTTCCAGGACGCGAAACGTCTCGATCCAGCCGAAGCCGCGGCGTTCCTTGGTCTCGCCGGCCTCGATGGTGGTGAGGATGGTGGTCGAGCGCAGCCGGAACATGGCATCCAGGAACAGCTCGTAGGCGCGCTTGCCGGAGCCGCGGCCGGTGACCTGCAGCAGGTTGTGGGCGTTGAAGCGCACGGTGCGCTCGACCGGCAGGCCGCGCTCGATGCGGTCGTTGATGACAGACGCGATGTAGATCAGCACGTCCTTGTCCCAGATGGTGGCGATGCCCTTGTCGCCGGGGCGGACCTCGATCTTGACCTTGCCGTCGTCGTAGACCAGCGGCCGGTGGCGCGGCGCCTTCTGCAGGCTGAAGAACGGGAACTCCATCAGCGCCCGGTCGTCCTTCAAGGGCGCGTTGACGATGCTGTCGAGGAAGAGGTCGACCTGCTTCTCGGCCATGGGCTCGGGCTGCTCCCGCGTGAACGATGTACCGAGTCAGGCGGCCCGGTGCTGCCGGCGGCGGTCGCGGATCTCGGCTTCGGGCACGGCGTAGCCGGCCTGCTGCAGCGCCTCGAGCACGAGGGCGCGCAAGGTGGTGTCCTCCTCGGCCATGCGCTGGCGCAGCTGGCGCAGCACCGCCGCGGGCAGGGTCAGGGTCAGCTTGCGGCCGGGATCGGCGGGCGGGGCGGCGGCGGGCAGGAGCAATCTCCGAGTGCCGGATGTCCGGAGCTACGGTCGACCGATCTTACGCACTTACAGCTATTGGCGCAACTCGCGCATGAGTTGGGATGGAGGACATGACCCGAAGCTTCAGCCTGGCGAGCCGGCCATGGGCCCGGGGCCGATGGCGCCGCGGATCGACGTCAAGGAGATCGAGGTCCAGCTCGCCGACGGCCTGCTGACGATCCGGGGTGAGAAGCGCCAGGACCGGGAGGAGAAGGAGAAGGGCTGGTATTTGACCGAGCGGGCCTACGGCTCGTTCATGCGGCAGATCCCGCTGCCGGTCGAGGTCGAGGAGGACAAGGGGGGTCCTGCACGTGGTGCTGCCGAAATCGGCGAAGGCCGAGGCCAAGACCCGCAACATCGAGGTCAAGCCCGGCGCCTGACCGCGGCATGATCCGCGTACACGCTGGCGATGGTGTCAGCGTGTACGCGACTCGATCCGGACCGCGGCGTCGGTTCGGCCGATACGGAGCTTCATTCGGGATTCACCGCTGCCAGCAGCTCGGCCAAGCCATCGGCCAGGGACAGAATTCTCACGCCATGCACTGTCCGGCCGAACAGGCCGCCGAAATGGCGTCGGTCGCCGGTAACGAGCAGGTCGGCCGCGGCTGCCACGGCGGCAGCCAGGATGGGCGCGTCCTTCTCGGGCAGCCCTTCGGC
>DAOLFG010000036.1:9368-49312 GCA_035326425.1 Geminicoccus sp.
CGGCTGCCACGGCGGCAGCCAGGATGGGCGCGTCCTTCTCGGGCAGCCCTTCGGCTGCAGACAATGCCGTCATCGCTTCCGTCGGCTTCACGCTCGAACTCGGCCAAGCGCTCGTCCGAATAGCGCTCGACCGGATAGATGCCGGCCGGGCGGAGCAGGATGGCGCCTTCCTCGGTGGTCTCGACGATCAGGTGGCGGCCGCCGGCGAGGCCGAGCCGCGCCAGGACGGCCGAGGGAATGGAGACCTGGCCCTTGCTGCCGAGCTTGACGACGTCCATCGCCTGCATCCCCTTTTCCGGGAAGCCGGAAAAGGGGATGCAGCCCTACGGATCGTCAAGCTCCGTGGCCCTCAGGCCCTGAAGCGCTCGCCGACATAGCGGGTGAGCAGGCCCAGGCAGTCCTCGATGCCGAGCTCGTCGGTGGGGACGACCAGCTGGGCGGTCTCCGGCGGCTCGTAAGGGCTGCTGATGCCGGTGAAATCCTTGATCTCGCCCTTGCGCGCCCGCGAGTAGAGGCCCTTGGGGTCGCGGGTCTCGCAGACCTCGAGGGCGGCCTTGACGTAGATCTCGTGGAAGGCGTCGGGAGCGGCGGCGCGGGCGCGCTCGCGATCGGAGCGGTAGGGCGAGATGAAGGAGCTGATCACCAGGTAGCCGGCATCGGCGAAGAGTGCCGCCACCTCGCCGACGCGGCGGATGTTCTCGGCGCGGTCCTCGGGGCTGAAGCCGAGATTGGCGTTGAGCCCGCCGCGGATGTTGTCGCCGTCCAGCACGTAGACCTGGTAGCCCTTGGCGAACAGCTCGCGCTCGAGCGCCAGCGCCAGGGTCGACTTGCCGGCACCGCTCAGGCCCGTGAACCACAGGATGCCGCCTCTGTGGCCGTTGCGCAGCGCCCGGGCCTCGCGGGTGACGGCGTGGCCGACGGCGGTGATGTTGGTCGAGCGCACCGTCACCAAGTTGCGCTGGTCGGGATAGCCCTCCATCGAGACGATGCCGCCGCCGACCGGCAGGTAGTCCTCGACCAGCACGAAGCGGCCGGTCAACGGGTTGCTGCCGTGCTCGTCGAGCGCCAGCAGGCGCTTGGTGCGCAAGACCACCTCGCCGGCGCCGTTGCGCTCGATGCGGGCGGCGTCGCGGCTGGAGAGATCGGAGGTGTCGATCGCCCGCTCGATCGATTCGACGGTGACCGGCGCCTCCAGCGTGCCGAGCTTCAGCGTGTAGCTGCGGCCGACCTCGACCGGGTTGCGGCCGAGCCAGAACAGCCGGGCCTTGAACACCGTGCTCTCGAGCGGCGCCTGCTCGACATGGCTCATCACGTCGCCGCGCTCGACGAAGATCTGCTCCTCCAGCGTGACGCCCACGCTCTGCCCGGCCGTGGCCTCGGAAGGCTGCTCCGGCACGCTCCAGGCCTCGATCGAGCGGATGCGGGCGGTCTTGTTGGACGGCGAGAACATCACCTCGTCGCCGACCTTCACGCGGCCGGAATCGATGCGGCCGGCGATGATGCGGCGCTGGTCGAGCTTGTAGACGTCCTGCACCGCCATGCGCAGCGGCCGGTCGGTGAGCAGGGGCTTGTAGGCGAAGCCGTCCAGCACCTCGACCACGCTCGGGCCCTGGTACCAGGGCATGTTCGGGCTGTGGCCCAGCATGTTGTCGCCCTCGCGGGCGGAGATCGGCACGAAGCAGACCGGCTGGACGCCCAGCCCCTTCAGATAGGCGCGGTACTCCTCGGCGACCTTGCCGAACCGGTCGGCCGACCAGCCGACGAGATCCATCTTGTTGACCAGCACCGCCACCTGGTCGACGCCCAGGAGGTGCAGGAGATAGCCGTGCCGGCGCGACTGCTCCTGCACGCCCTCGGCGGCGTCGATGAGGAGCAGCGCCGCCTCGGCCGAGGCGGCGCCGGTGACCATGTTCTTCAGGAACTCCTTGTGGCCCGGCGCGTCGATGATGACGTAGGGCCGCTTAGGAGTGCGAAAGCGGATCTGCGTCGTGTCGATGGTGATGCCCTGGTCGCGCTCGGCCTGGATCGCGTCCATCAGGAAGGCCCATTCGAACGGCATGCCGCGCCGCTCGGACTGGGCCTTGATCGCCTCGTAGCGGCCCTCGGGCAGCGATCCGGTCTCCCAGATCAGCCGGCCCACCAGGGTCGACTTGCCGTGGTCGACATGGCCGACGATGACGATCTTGAGCTGCCGGGTCTCGCGGGCGCCGGCGGGGGCGCCGGTCATGGGGGCGGGGGTCATGGCCGCTGCCTCACATGTAGCCGGCGCTGCGCAGGCGCTCGAAGCTGTCCTCGGATTCGTGGTCCATGGCCCGGCCGGACCGCTCCGGCACCTTGGTGGTCTCGAGCTCGGCGATGATGGCGTCGAGTGTCGAGGCCTCGCTGGCGATCGGCGAGGTGATGTCCTGGTCGCCCAGGCTGCGGTAGCGCTTGCCGTTCCTGGCGAAATAGAGGTCGATCACCGGGATGCTCTCGCGCTTGGTGTAGCGCCAGATGTCGACCTCGGTCCAATGCAGCAGCGGATGCACCCGCACATGGGTGCCTTCCGGGAAGCTGGTCATGTACTGGCCCCAGAATTCCGGTGGCTGGTCCTTGAGGTTCCACACCCCGCTCTCGTCACGCGGGCTGAAATAGCGCTCCTTGGCGCGGATCGCCTCCTCGTCGCGGCGGATGCCGAGGATCAGACCCTTGAAGCCGTGCTTGGCGATGGCGTCCTTGAGCCCCAGCGTCTTCCTGGCGGCGGCGCGGCTGGCCGGCGGCAGGGTGGGGTCGGTGGCCTCGAGCGGCGGGCACAGCTCACGGATGAAGTTGAGCCCCCACTCCTCGGCGTAGCGGTCGCGGAAGGCGTACATCTCCGGGAACTTCCGCTCGGTGTCGACATGCATCACCGGGAACGGGACGTGGCCGAAGAAGGCCTTGCGGCACAGCCACAGCACGACGTTGCTGTCCTTGCCCAGCGACCAGAGGATCGCCAGCTTGTCGAGCTTGGCGAAGGCCTCGCGCAGGATGAAGACGCTTTCGGCTTCGAGCTCGTCGAGATGCTGCATGTGGTCCGTTCCATGCTGGCCGGCCATGCCGGCGGCCCCTCGCGGCGGGCGTCGACCATGTCCCCGGCTCCGCCGGCCCGGGCCCGGCGCGCAGGGTGACGTCCGACATCCGACGTGGCGTCGAGGCAGGTCCGGTCATCGTTCCGGGCAACCGTGACGCCACGACGGCACGGGGCCGGTCGTTTCGCGGTTGCGAAACGACCGGCGGCTTATCGGGGAAGCGGTTCGGGCCGTCAA
The DNA here is from genome assembly GCA_035326425.1 of Geminicoccus sp. Lineage (GTDB taxonomy): Bacteria > Pseudomonadota > Alphaproteobacteria > Geminicoccales > Geminicoccaceae > CALKJU01. The sequence continues at coordinate 12,653 of DAOLFG010000036.1, forward strand.
TCGCGTCGACGCCACAGGCGTCCTGCCGTATCGCCGCCCGGCCCTGTCACCCTCGCAGGCTCACTTCTGCTTGCGCTTCTTCTTCAGCCCCTCGAGCCGCGCGAAGCGCGCCCGGCTGCGCTTGGAGGTGCGGCTCGCCGCCTTGCCGCCGTCGCTGCCGGGGGCGACCCGGCCGTTCTGGCTCCAGTAGCGCACCGGGCCGCTGTCGAGATGGATGAAGCCCGAGCCCGGATAGTAGCCGACGCCGCCGGCCGCCAGCGCCTGGGCGATGCGGCGCACCTGCGCCAGCTCGCGGCCGCCGAACGAGATGTCGATCGCCATGCCCTGCATGTGCAGGCTGTTCTTGGCGACCGCCCGGCTCCTGCGGCGCAGCATGCTGTTGGTCTGCGGCGAGCGGTAGCCGCACACCACCTCGATGGGGGCGCGGCTGTCGAGCCTGCCCTGCACCATGTGGACGATGTCGAGCAGGGCCGGGTCGATCTCGATCACCTGGTCGTTGCGCCAGTCGCGCAGCACCCGGTTGATGTCGCGCAGGCTGTCCTTCTGGTAGACGCCGTCGGCGAAGTAGGTGGTGCGCAACCATTCGCCGGTGTGCTGGTGGTGGATCACCAGGCTGCGCTCGGGCGTGCGCGCCGCCATGGCGCGGCCGGGCAGGCCGGCGAGCCCGCCCAGGGCGGCGAGGCCGAGGAGGAGACGGCGGCGCGGCAGGACGAGGTGGCGGGAGGGCTGGTCGGCTGGGAGCTGGTCACGCTCGGCTGGCATCTCGGGCGGCACTCGGCTTGTGTCCTTGATATTGGCTCTTTTGCGGCCGATCGTCCGATCGGGGGCAGCTCCGCAAAGGCGGGCGTTGGGCTCGCCGGGGAAAGGACCGTCGTCGCAGGGCGTGGCGGATCGATGCAGGAGTAGGCGATCGAAAAGCCGTCTGCAACCGTGACCATCCTCGCGCGAAGGGATTTCAAGAGGGTCTCGGGAAAAAGATATTCTCCTTGTGGTTGAATTGACGCGCCAATGCAAGAGCAGTGTTCAGCGCGTTGCGGAGACACTAGATCTCCGCGCCCGAGCCCGGCCGCCGGAGTCCGCCCGATGCCCCTAGCACCCGCCGCGACGCCCGATCGCTCGCCTGTCCGCGTCGCCCACCTGACCCCGCACCGCGACCCGTTCGAGCCGCGGACTTTCTTCCAGTGCCAGAGCCTGGCCGAGGCCGGCTTCGAGGTGGTGCTGGTGGCGCCGCACGACCGCGACCTCGAGCGCGACGGGGTGAGGCTGCTGGCGGTGCCGCGCCATCGCGGCCGGCTCGAGCGGGTGACCCGGACGGCCTGGCGCACGGTGCGGCGCGGCATGGCGGCGAAGCCGGCGCTCTACCACATCCACGATCCCGAGCTGATCCCCTGGGGCCTCGTGCTGCGGCTGACCGGCCGGCCGGTGATCTACGACGTCCACGAGGACTACGCCCAGGCGGCAGGCGTGCGCGACTGGATCCCCGGCCCGGCGCGGCGGCTGCTGGCCGGCTTCTACGGCGGCATCGCCGCCCTGGCGCGGCGCTGCTTCACCGTCGTCATCGCCGAGCGCTACTACGCCCGCAGCTTCCCGGGTGCCGTCGAGGTGCTGAACTACGCCAGGACCGAGGAGTTCGCCGGCCTCGGCGACATCGCCCGCGCCGTGCCGCCGCGGCCGCGCGCCCTCTACACCGGCAGCATCACCGCCAGCCGCGGCGGCCGGCACCACGCCCGGCTGGCCGCCGGCCTGCCGGCGGGTGCCGAGGTGGCGCTGGTCGGCGTCTGCCCCGAGCCGGATCTGGCACGCGACTTGCGAACTCAATCGGCGGGGGATCCGAGGCTGATCCTCGAAATCGCGGAACGCTGGGTACCGCGCGAGACCATCGTCGAGGCCTATGGCGAGGCCTGGACCTGCGGCCTCGCCCTGTTCCCGGACACGCCGCACTACCGCGAGAAGGAGCTGACCAAATTCTTCGAGTACATGGCGGCGGGCCTGCCGATCGTCGCCTCGGGCTTCCCGGTCTGGCGGCGGCTGATCGAGGGCGAGCGGGTGGGAATCTGCGTCGATCCCGAGGACCCGCGGGCCGCGGCCGACGCCGTGTTGTGGCTGCAGCAGCACCCCGGGGAGGCCCGCGCCATGGGCGAGCGGGGGCGCGAGGCGGTGGCGCGGCGCTACAACTGGGCCTCCCAGGCCGAGCGGCTGGTCGGGCTCTATCGCGACCTGCTGCGGGCGGGGCCCGGCTGAGTGGCATTCCGCCGACACCGCCGCCGCCATTCGCTCCCGCCGACGCGGTCGTGGCCCGCCGGCCCTTGACCAGGCCGGCCCGTCGTCCACCTAACCGTGGCTGGCACCTAACCGTGGCTGGAGTCCATGGCCGGCGGGCCTGCGTGTACCATGGGATGCGCCGCTGTCATTGCCGGGCGCTGCGGCACGGTGGTGGCCGCCTCCGGCGGGGTTGGCCGCTTTCGGCTGCGCGCAAACCCGGCTATAGTGCGCGAAAATTGTCCTAAAGGCTGTCGTCGGGCCACCCTGGCGACGACGGCCGCCTCACCTCGAGACGCGACGGGTCGGACCGCATGAATGCAGGGGCGCGAATGACGCGAGGAACGGCCGAGGCGCACGACGCCTCGCCGACCAACGACACGGTCGACCTGCTCGGCCTGTTCCGGGTGCTGTGGCGCCGCAAGCTGCTGGTCGGCTCCCTGGTCCTGCTCGGCACGATGGGCGCCTATCTCTACGGCAAGAACCTCACCCCCGAATACACCGCCAAGTCGGCGGTGCTGATCGAGCCGCCCAAGAGCCAGATCATCGACGTCCAGGCGATGATGAGCGGGCTCACCCCCGACGGCGCCACCATGGCGACGCAGATCAAGCTGATCCAGTCGCGCACCTTCGTCGCCCGGGTGATGGACGACCTGAAGCTGTTCGACGATCCCGAGTTCAACGCCGCGCTCCGCCCGCAGGACGGCCCCAGCCTCAAGCTGTCCTTGAGCGAGCCGTTCCGCAAGCTGCTGGCGCTGGTGCCCAACGAGTGGCTGATCACCACCGGCCTCGCTTCCGAGCCGGTGACGGTGCTGGAGAGCGAGGCGCCGCGGCTGGCGCGCGAGGCCGCCATCGACACCTTCCTCGGCGGCATCGAGGTCAGCAACGAGGGCGGCACCTACCTCATCGGCATCAACTACACCGCCGAGGATCCCCAGAAGGCGGCGCGCATCGCCAACCGGCTGGCCGAGGTCTATGTCGACGACCAGCTCAAGACCAAGCTGTTCGCCACCGACCGCGCCTCGGTCTGGCTGCAGGAGCGGCTGGACGCGCTGAAGGAGGAGGTGCGCAGCTCCGAGCAGGAGGTCGAGCGCTACCGGGCGCAGAACAACCTGCTCGACAGCAACAACGGCGTGCTGCTCAACGACCAGGAGCTGTCCGACCTCAATCGCGAGCTGATCACCGCCAGGGCCGACCTCGCCGAGCGCCAGGCCAAACTCAGCCTGGTGCGCGGGCTGCGCGGCCGCGGCCAGGCGCTGGATGCCATCGGCGAGGTCGTGAGCTCGCCGGTGATCGTCAACCTGCGCGCCCAGGAGGTGGTGCTGCTGCGCGAGGAGGCCGAGCTGCGCTCGCTCTATGGCGAGCGCCACCCGAAGATGCAGCAGCTGGCCGCCGAGAAGGCCAACATCCAGGGCAAGATCGGTGCGGAGGTCACCCGCATCACCACCGTGCTCGAGAACGACGTCGCCGTCGCCGCGGCCCGCGCCCATACCATCGAGAGCCAGCTCTCCGGCCTCAAGACCCGCTCGACCACCAACCGCGAGGCCGAGGTCCGGCTGCGCGAGCTGGAGCGCCAGGCCACCACCAGCCGCTCGCTCTACGAGGCCTTCCTGGCGCGCTTCAAGGAGACCCGCGAGCAGCAGGAGATCGTCGAGCCGGATTCCCGGCTGGTCGCCATCGCCTCGCCGCCCATCCGGCCCTCGACGCCGGGGGCCAAGCTGTTCGCCGCCGCCGGCCTGCTGGCGTCCGGCATGATCGCCACCATCCTGGCGCTGCTGCTCGACCGCCTCGACCGCGGCCTCAGGAGCGCTCGCGAGGTCGAGGCGGCGCTGGGGCTGCCGACCCTGGCGCTGGTGCCCAAGCTCGACAAGCTCAAGCGCGGCCAGAAGCCCTACCAGTACCTGATGGACAAGCCGCTCTCGGCCTATACCGAGGCCATCCGCTCGATCTACATGGCGCTCAAGCTCGCCAGCGTCGACCGCGCCCCCAAGGTGGTGCTGGTGACCTCGTCGCTGCCCGAGGAGGGCAAGACCACCATCGCGGTCTGCCTCGCCACCTTCGCCGCCCGCTCGCACAAGCGGGTGCTCTTGATCGACCTCGACCTGCGCCATCCGAGCGTGCATCGCGAGCTCGGCTGGTCGGTGAGCCACGGCCTGGTCGAGTACCTGGTGGGCGACCGCCCGCTCGACGAGGCGATCCAGCACGACCTCGAGACCGGCCTGCACTTCCTGCCGGTCAAGGCCCAGACCACCAACCCGACCGACCTGCTCGAGAGCGAGCGGCTGCGGGCGCTGATCGAGACCTGTCGGGCGCGCTACGACTACGTCATCATCGATTCCGCACCGCTGGTCAGCGTCACCGATTCGCGGCTGGCGGCCCTGCTCGCCGACAAGACCGTGTTCGTCATCAAGTGGGGCGACACCGTCGAGAGTGCCGCCCAGGACGGCGTGCAGACCCTGCGCGACATCGGCATCGACATCGCCGGCGCGGTGCTCACCCAGATCGACCTGAAGCGCCACGCCCAGTACCACTACGCCGACATCGGGGAATACTACAACAAGACCAAGAACTACTACGTCAACTGAGGGCGGCTCGGTCTTGTACCTCTACATCATGAGCCGCCCGCACAGCGGCAGCACCATCCTCGACATCATGCTCGGCAGCAGCCGGGCGGTCAGCGGCTGCGGCGAGGTGATCCTCGGCCTGCGCCGCCATGGCCATGCCGGCTGGCCCTGCAGCTGCGGCATGGCCATGGAGGAATGCCCGTTCTGGCGCGACGTCCGCGCCCGGGTAGCGGCGGAGGGCACCTCCTGGGAGGAGCTGGCAGAGGCCAGCATCGACCAGTCGCACAAGCTGCGCCTGCCGGGCACCTGGCTCGCCAGGACCGGGCCCGAGGAGGCGGTGCCGCCGCGCTTCGCCCGGCTCAGGCGGATGACCCGCCAGCTGCTGGCGGCGGTGCAGCAGGTCGGCGGCCGGCCGGTGCTGCTGGATTCCACCAAGATGCCGAGCCGCGGCCTGTTCCTCCTGCGCTTCCTGCCGGAGGCCAGGCTGATCCACATCGTGCGCGACCCGCGCAGCGTGCTGGCCAGCCACTGGTGGCGCTTCCCGATCAGGGACACCTATCTCGCCAAGCGCCGGGCCTACCAGGGCGTGCTCGCACCTCTGGCCTTCGTCGAGGCCGCCGGCATGTGGCTGCTCGGTAATGCGATGTTCGAGCTGATCGGCCGGCTCGACCCGTCGCGGGTGGTCAGGCTGCGCTACGAGGACATCCGCGACCGGCCGGCCGACGAGCTGCGCCGGCTGGGCCGGGCGCTCGACCTCGACCTCGGCGACGTCGTCGAGCGGCTGGAGCGCGGCGAGACCTTCCCGGTCGGCCACATGATCGGCGGCAACGACGTCCGGCTCGAGGGCAAGGTCCGCTTCGATCCCGGCAAGGAGAAGCGGCGCGAGCGCCTGCCGATCGCCATCGAGGTGCTGACGGTGCTGCTGTGCTGGCCGCTGATGCTGCGCTACGGCTACCGGCTGCGCCGGACCGGCGGCGGTGCCCCCGGCGGCCAGGTGTCCGAGGCCGGCGGGACGGCGCGATGATGCGGATGCGCGCCGGCCTGGGCAGCGGCCAGGGCCGCGGGCCGCTGGCGCACGACCGCTACTCCGCCCGGCCGGGCGCGATCCGCGCCGGCGGCCTGCTGGGCCGCCTGACCTGGCTCGCCGGGCAGATCCTCTCCTTCGAGACGATCTTCGCGCTCTATTTCTACTCCAACGCCATCAAGTTCGTGCTGCCGGAGCTGCCCGGCGACGAGACGGTGATCTTCGCCGCCATGAGCATGGCCGTGGGCGGGGCCGTCATCCTGCGCCAGGGCATCTATCTGCGCGGCCTGCCGGTGGTGGCGGCCGGCCTCTTGCTGATCGGCTGGGCCGCGCTCAGCTGGGGCTGGTCGCCGTCGCGGGTGCTGGCCGCCAAATACCTGTCCTTCCTGTTCACCTTCAACCTCTGGTGCCTGATCACCGGCGCGCTGGTCCTGGCGCCCAGCCGCGAGCGGACGATCCGCTTCCTCGCCATCCTGCTGGCGCTGTCGACGTTGATCTCGCTCTACGGCATCTTCATCTATCTCTATTACGGCAATTTCCGCTTCTTCAGCGGCTTCGCCGGCATGGGCCGGATGTACCTGAACTGGGGCTACCCGGCGGCGAACGGCGCCATCATCGCCTTCTGCTGGATGATCTTCAGCCCCTATCTGAGCCTGCGCCAGCTGGCCGCCGCCGTGCTGTGCGGCGTCTGCACCGGCTTTCTGCTGGTCGGCAGCGGCCGCGGCCCGCTGCTCGGCGTCATCGTCGCCTTCCTGTTCGCCGGCATGGCCGGCCTGCCGCGGGTCGGCCGCGGCCGGATCGACGTGCCGCGCTGGCAGATCCTGGGGGTGGGGGCGGTGGCGCTGGTCGGCGCCTATCTGGCCTATCTCGAGATGAGCGGCGTCTCGATCGCCACCTTCGGCCGCTTCGCCAAGCTGTTCGCCGAAGCGCAGAACCCCGACGTCATCGAGGGCCCGAACCGCTTTCGCTACTATGCGGCGGCGCTGCGCTTCTGGCTGGAATCGCCGGTGATCGGCAACGGCATCGCCAGCTTCTCGCTGATGTTCGCCGGCTTCGAGCAGGTGGGTGCCCAGCCGCACAACATCGTGCTGGAGATGCTGACCGAGCTCGGCCTCGTCGGCCTGGCGCTGCTGATGTTCTTCCTGTGGAGCGGGATCAGGCTGGGCCTGGGCGGCCGGCTGCGCCACGACCCGGTGCTGCTGTGCATCGCCATGCTGCTGGCGGCCCGCGTCCTGGCCGCCATGATCAGCGCCGAGATCGCCGGCCAGTCGCCGCTGTTCCTGCTCGTCGGCATGATGGCGATCAGGCCGCTCGTCCAGCCGGCCGCCGCCGGCCTGCCGGGGATGCGGCGGCGGCCGGGCCGGCTGGCAGCCTAGGAACGGCGGCCCCGGCGTGAGCCGCCTGCGCCGGATGGCCGAGCCCTGGCTGCGGCGTGCCGCCGGCTGGCGCGACGACCGGCTGCTGCGCCGCATCGCGCTCTTGTCGACCGGCGTGATGGCGGGCCAGGCGGTGGCGGTGCTGGTCTCGCCGCTGCTGACCCGGCTCTACACGCCACAGGAGTTCGGCCTGTTCGCCGTGGTCACGGCGCTCTCGGGCATCCTCGGCACCAGCATCGGCCTGCGCTTCGAGCTGGCCGTGCCGGGCTGCCGCGACGAGCGCGAGGCCGCGCATACCGTCCTTCTCACCATGCTGGCCTGCGTCGCCGTGGCGGCGCTGGTGGCGGTGGCGGTTTGGCTGGGCCGCGACAGCCTGGCCCGGGTCCTGGGCGCTCCCGCCGCGGCACCGCTGCTCTGGCTGCTGCCGGCGATGCTGCTGCTGTGGGGCTGGGGCCAGCCGCTGGTCTACTGGTCGATCCGCCGCGGCAGCTTCCGGATGAACGCCGTCAACCGCACGCTGCAGCTGGCGAGCCAGGCCTTCGGCCAGCTGGCGCTGGCGGTGCCGGTCGGCGGCGGCCTCGGCCTGACCCTGGGCTACGCCCTCGGCTACCTGCTGCGGGTGCTGCACCATCTGTGGGCGCTGCCGGCCGAGGCCTGGCGGCAGCTGCGGGCGGTCGAGGCCGGCGAGCTGCGGCGGCTGGCGGTCCTGCACTGGCGCTACCCGGCGTTCTCGCTGCCCTCGGCCCTGCTGCAGAGCGCCGCCCAGTTCCTGCCGGCGCTGCTGCTGGCGCCGCTCTACGGCCCCGCCGTGGCCGGGCTGTTCGCGCTGGCCCAGCGCATGCTGGACGTGCCGATCCGTCTGCTCAGCAACACCGCCAGCGAAGCCTTCCTGGGCGAGGTGGCGCGGCTGGAGCCGGCCGAGGTGCGCCGCGTCTTCCTGCGCACCGCCCGGCGGTTCCTGGTCGTGGGCCTTCTCGGCATGTCGCCGCTGCTGCTGGCCGGGCCGGCGCTGTTCGCGCTCGTCTTCGGCGAGGCCTGGCGCGATGCCGGCACCATGGTGCAGTGCCTGGTGCCGGTGTCGCTCGCCCGCTTCGTCGTCATCCCGATCTCGCAGACGCTCTACGTCGTGCGCCGGCAGGATCTCCACCTGATCTCGGCCGTGCTCAACCTCGGTGCCCTGGCGCTGGCCTTCCTGCTCGGCTGGTGGCTGGATCTCGGCGTCCTGGCGACGCTGCTGGCCTACAGCCTGGGCTCGACCCTGGCCTGGCTGATCTACGGGCTGTCCTGCTGGTGGGCGGTGCATGCCCATGCCGCACGGGTCCTCCCCGCCGACGCGCCGGAGGAGCGCGTCGGCGGGGAGGACGGGCCGATGGCCTGATCGGGGCCACCGGCCCGCCCGGGCTGGACGGGGGCTGCCCCTCAATCCACCCACGGTGCCGTGTTGCCGACCATGGCGGTGGTCATCTTGATCGGCGTGACGATCGGCTCCGAGGGCGTGGCGCTCCAGGTGGTGCCGCTCTCGAGATGCGTGCCGGACTGGGCGGTGGCCCAGGAGCCGTAGGCGGTCTGGGTGCGGATCTGGCAGTCGGTGCTGGCCTCGATCCGGGTGTTCAGCGCCGGCAGGTCGCTGGTCGAGTACTTGTAGCCGACGGCGATCGAGCCGCCCTGCGCCCCGGTGATCCGGACGTTGCGGGCGCGCTGGAACATCGGGTTGGCGCCGCTGGTGGCGTCGGTGTCGTCCGAGCCGGCGATGACCTGCAGCTTCGCGCCGCCCAGCATCCGCACGCCGTTGGCGACATGGTCGCCCGAGTTGAAGTCCATGCCGCCGCAGTTCTCGAGCCAGATGCCCTCGAAGCGGTTGCCGCGCCACACCCGGTTGTCCAGCCGGCCGCCCGGGCAGTCGAGCACGGTGACGTAGCGCAGCGTGTTGCCGCCGCACTTCAGATCCCACACCGCGTCCTTGCCGGGATGGCTCTCGACCAGCACGTACTCGCACAGCCAGCCGGCGTCGTTGAGGTTCTTGTGGCTCGGCCCGTCGCCCGGCCACTCCAGGAAGTCGGTCTGGCCGTAATAGCCCGGGCCGAGCTTGGCGATGCCGTTGTAGAAGTGGCAGCGGCGGATCTTCCAGCCGTAGGGGAAGTTGGCCACCCCGTTGCTGCGCGCCCGGATGCAGACCCTGGACGGCTGCGGCTCGGTGCCGGGCGGCACGTCCCAGGCCAGGGGATCGTGGAAGCTGCAGTAGTCGATGGTCCAGCGGCCGCCCGGGGCGGTGCCGTCATGGCCGTTGTAGGGCCTGATCGCCTGGGTGTGCCACTGGCTGAAGTCGCAGCGCCGCACGATGTTGTCGAAGCCGGCGGCCTTGAGGATGTTGGTGCCGCCCTCGAAGCGCAGGCCGTGGAAGATCAGCCGGCTGCCCGAGACGTACCAGCTCACCCCCTTGACGGTCACACCCAGGGGCGTGGCGGCGCGGAACACGATCGGGTTGGCGGCGGTGCCCGAGCGGGCGAAGGTCCGGCCCGAGGTGGTGTAGGGCCCGCCGTTCAGCACGATGTGGTCGCCCGGCAGGCAGTCGGCGATCGCCGCCGTCAGCTGGGCGTCGCTCGATACCTGGCGGATGCGCAGCGGCGTGGGAAGCTCGAGCGAGAACGCCGTGACCGCCACGGTGATCCGCGCCGTCGAGATCTTGCCGCCGCCGGCGAGGCTGTAGGTGAAGGCGTCCTTGCCGGAGAAGCCGGCATTGGGGGTGTAGCGCACCTTGCCCGAGACGATGGTGGCAAGGCCGTTGGCCGGCTGGCCCACGGCCTGCAGCGTCGGCGCTCCCGTGCCGGCCGGCACGTGCGCCAGCGCCAGCACGTCGATGTCGACCCACTGGCCGGCCATGGTGCCGGTGCTCACCGGAGCGGCCACCGCCGAGGCCGCGGCACTGCCGGCATCGTCCTGGTCGCCCAGGCCATAGAACGCCCGGGGCTCGGCCTGGCTCGCATGCTCGGCGGCGATCCGCGCCGCCGACGGCACGCCCGCCCGCAGCCGGGCCTCGTCGATCAGGCCCTTCCAGGTGCCGGGCTCGCCGGCGGTCGAGCCGGCGCCCAGCACCAGGGGCCCCGCCGGCGTGACGGTGGTGCCGGCCAGCGCCTGCCCGGCCGTGGCCGTGGTGCCGACCACCGAGCCCGCCCAGCTCGGTGCTGCGGCCACGCCGTCGACGTAGAGCTGCGGCAGCTCGCCCGAGCGCCAGACGCCGTGCAGCAGCCGGGCCTCGGCCGACTGGGCGCCGGCGGCACTCTCCAGCCGGGCGACGCCGGCGCTGGTGGCGACGCTCCACACGAAGATGTCGCCGGCGCCGCCGCGATAGCCGGTGCCGGCCTGGCGCAGCACGAGGCCATGGTCCTGGTCCGCACCGTTGCGCGGCCCCTGGGCCAGCAGGCCGCGATTGCTGCCGAGGATCGCGGCGTCGGCCTTTGCCCAGCACTGGAAGGTCAGCTCGGCGAGGCCGGCGAGGCCGGCGGGGCTGGCGAGGCTCGCCAGGGCGTCACCCGGATAGCTGCCGGCGTCGCCGATCAGCGTGCCGGCGGCGATGCCCGACGGCGTCAGGTGCCGGCCGTTGCCGCTGCGGTCGGCGCCGGTGCGGGCGTCCCACACCGCCAGGTAGTCGGCCCACACCGCCGCCGGCTGGGCCTCGGCGGCGGCGATGCCGGGCTTGCCGTAGTAGAGCAGCAGCCTCTGCTCCTCGCCCAGCGTCCAGGCCGGCAGCCGCACCCAGGCCAGCAGCCGGCCGGCGGCACCGTCGTAGAGCTCGATCTCGTGCGGCAGCCGGGTGCCGTCCTCGAGCTCGAAGCGCAGGTCGAAGCCGGCGGCGCTACGCACCGGCCCGCCATGCGCCGCGTCGCACAGCCAGGAGCCGGTCTCGTCCACCCGCATCACGAAGGCCGCGGCGGTCTCGGCGACGGCGGTGCGCTTCGGCACCACCAGACGGCGGCGGGCCTCGTAGCCGTTGGCGAACAGCGGTGCCGCCGGCGGCGGCGCCACCTCGATGCGGACGGTGGCCTGGTCGGTGCCGCCGCGGCCGTCGGCGACAGTGTAGGTGAAGGCGTCGCTGCCGGAGAAGCCGGCGTCGGGGGTGTAGATCAGGCTGTGGTCGGCGGCGATCGCGAGCTGGCCGTGATCGGGCAGGGTGAGCGAGGCCAGGCTCACCACATCGCCGTCCGGATCGCTGGCACCGGCCAGCGGTGCCATGCCGACCGGCGTCGCGTGGTCGGTGGCGAGCTCGGAGTCCGCCACCACCGGCGGGCTGTTGGGCCGCTGCACCGAGATCCGCACCGTGGCCTCGGCGGTGCCGCCGCGGCCGTCGCCGATGGCGTAGTCGAAGCTGTCCTCGCCGGTGAAGCCGGCCGAAGGGGTGTAGACCACGGTATCGGCGGAATGGATCTGCAGCAGGCCGTGCTGCGGCATGCTGAAGCCGGTGAGCGCCAGCGGGTCGGCGTCGGGATCGTCGTCGTTGGCGGCGAGCTGGATCAGCGTCGGGGTGTCGGGCGGGACGATGACGCTGTCGGCGCGCGCCACCGGCGGCCGGTTGGCGTCGGCCACCGCCACCGTCACCATGGCGATGGCGAGCGCGCCGTGCGTGTCGGCCACGGTGTAGGCGAAGCTGTCGCTGCCGGAAAAGCCGTGCTGCGGCGTGTAGCGCAGCTCGCCGCCGGCCAGCATCTCGACGGTGCCGTGGCCGGGCGTGGCGACGGCGGCGAGGCTCAGGGCCTGGCCCTCGGGGTCGACGTCGTTGTCGAGCAGCGGCAGCACCACCGCGGTGGCGGCGGTGGTGGTGACGAGGTCGTCGACCGCCACCGGCGCGGCATTCACCAGGATGGTCACCTGGGCCTCGGCGGTGACGCCCTCGGAATCCTGCATCGTGTAGCCGAAGCCGTCCTCGCCGGCGAAGCCGGGGACGGGGGTGTAGGTCAGCGTCTGGTCGGGATTGACCGCGACGCTGCCATGGGCCGGGCTGCTCAGGCTGACCAGGACCAGCGTCTGGCCCTGGTCGTTGTCGAGCGGGTGGATGACGACCGGAACGCCTGGCGCGGTGACGACGTGATCGGGGCTGGCGATGGGCAAGGAAGAATCCTCCGGGAAGGGGACACGCGGCGCATCGCCGGCCGCCTTTATATGCCACAATTCCTTTTATCAGGTCAATATTCCTATCACACGACACACAGCTGCCATTTCGATAAGATAAATTATGACAAATAACAGAGTCCCGATACCGCTGGCCGCTCGGGGCCGTGCCGCGGGGCGGGAGGGATCCCTCACTCGACCAGGCGGTCGACCTTGTAGTCCTTCAGCTCCTTGGCGTGGGCGAAGGTGATGATTTCGCCGATGAGGCCCACCGAGATGATCTGCAGGCCCAGCACGACGGTGAGCGTGCTGAGGATCAGCGCCGGCCGGTCGGCCAGGGGCACGCCCCAGATCAGCCGCTGCGCCACCAGCCACAGGGTGGCGAGAGCACCCAGCGCCAGCAGCGCGAAGCCGAAGCCGCCGAAGAAGCGGAACGGCTTCTTGATGAAGCGCAGCAGGAACCAGATGGTCAGCGCATCCAGCAGCACGCTCCAGTCCGGGCCGGAGCGCCGGCGCGCCGGCGGCGGCACCGCCGGCCGGGCGGTGATCTCGCCGACGGTGAAGCCCTGGGCCTGCGCCAGCAGCGGCAGGAAGCGGTGCTGGTTGCCGTAGGGATTGAGCTCGGCCGCCAGCGTCGGCCGCATGGCGCGCACCGGCGAGCGGACGTCGCGGAACGAGCTGCCGAACAGCCGGCGCAGCAGCCAGTCGAGCTTGCCGGTGGGGGCGAAGGCGCCGGTGGCCTCGCCGCGCAGCGCCACCACCATGTCGTGGGTGTCGAGGGCGGCCACCAGCCGCGGCAGCTCGGCGGAATCCACCATCGGCTCGGCCGGCAGGGTCAGCACGGTCCCCTCGGCCGGCCCGTCCCCGGCCGACGTCGCCTCCCTCATGGGGGCCACGGCCTCGGCCAACCCGACCGCCAGGGCCGCGGCCTCGCCCATCGGGTGCTGCAGGCTCAGGATCTCGACCGGCTCGCCGGCCTCGCGCAGCCGCACGAGCGCGTCGCGGCTGCGCGGCTGCGGCCCGTCCAGCACCAGCACGAAGCGCAGCGGCCGGCCGAGCGGCGCCAGGCCGTCGCGGTAGCGGGCGAGGCTCGAGGCGATGTCCGGCGGCTCGTGGATCACCGGCACCACCACGGCGATGCCTGCCGGCGCCGGCATGGCGGGTGCTGTCGCCCCGGCCGGCCGGCCGGCCTCGAGCACCGGCGCGCCGCCGCTCACGGGGCGTCCCCGACGGGCTTGGCCGCCATCGCCAGGAAGGCGCGCAGCCGCCCGGCCTTGGCGGCGTAGATCAGGTGGTTGAGGATGCCGAGGGAGGTCATGAAGATGGCGAAGGCTCCGAGCAGGACGCACAGGCCGGCGAAGACGATGCTGGCCCGGCCGGTGCTGGCGGTGCCGTAGATCAGCGACAGCGCCAGCGCCAGCAGGCTGGCCAGCGCCGACAGCCCGGCCAGCGAGCCCAGCCAGGCCATGGGGTTGCGGCTGAACGACAGGATGGTGCGGATCGAGACGAGATCCAGCGCCACCTTGTAGATGCGCGAGAAGCCGTATTTCGAGGCGCCGAACTTGCGCGGGTGGTGGCGCACCTTGATCTGCGCCAGCCGCGGTGCCGCCAAGGACGCCATGGCCGGGATGAAGCGGTGCATCTCCGAATAGAGCGGGATGCGCTTGATCAGGTCGGCGCGGTAGGCCTTGAGCGAGCAGCCATTGTCCCGGATCGGCACGCCCGTGACCCTGGCGATCAGCCAGTTGGCGACCTTCGACGGCAGCACCCGGCTGAAATGGTCCTGGCGCTTGTGCCGCCAGCCGACGACCAGGTCGTAGCCTTCGGCGATCTTGTCGAGGAACAGCGGGATGTCGGCCGGATCGTTCTGCAGGTCGCCGTCCATGGTGATCAGCACGTCGCCCCGCGCATGGTCGATGCCCGCCACCATGGCGGCGGTCTGGCCGGCGTTCTTGCGCAGCTTGACCAGGCGCAGGTGCAGGCCGTCGGCGTGCCGCGGCAGCTCCAGCGCACGAGCGAAGGTGGCGTCGCGCGAGCCGTCGTCGACGAAGATCAGCTCGGTCGGCAGCCCGATCGGCGCCACCGCGGCCCGCACCGCCTCGTACATGAGCCGGACATTGTCCTCCTCGTTGTACAAGGGAATGATGATGGAGAGCGCGACACCCCGGCCGGCCGGCGACGGGGCGGCCCCGGGGGAAGGCGGCGCGACAGGCGATGGCGGCATCGATGCTCCGGTCCGGCGGGCGGAACATAGGCGCATCCGCCCGGCGCGTCACCACGGCCCGGCCTGCCCGGCGGCGGCATATCCCGGATGCCGCGGTGGTGGGTGGCCGGCATCGTCTCCGCCGCCGTGCCCGCGACATCCATGCATACCCGAGAATGCCCTATGTGACGGGCACAAAGCCGGCAATATTGAAGATATGGTTAAAAAGTGCGATTTTGTTCCCGTTCGGACCGTCGGTGGGTTTGGGGTGTCGGGATGCCTGCGTGGGCATGCCGCGCCGGTCGGTTGTCGAGGGGAACGGCGCGGTCGTCGCCGACTTGGGAAGCGCCATGGCGATCGATTCTTTCGCGAGCACCTTGCGCCTGGCTCCGCGGCGCTCCCTGCGCAGCCGGCTGTTCCTGCCCGGCATCGACATCCTGACCCTGGCCTCGGCCTTCTGGCTGGGCGGCCTGATCAACCTGTCCTACCGCAACTGGGGCCTCGAGCGCAGCGCCATCCTGCTGCTGCTCACCGCCGCCTGCATCACCGCCTTCCACCATCTGGGCCACTACAGCCGGCGCCGGCCGTTCTGGCAGGAGCTGGGCGACGTGCTGATCGTGGCCGGCCTGGCGCTGGTCGCCGACGCCGCGCTGCTCTACCTGATGAAGGTCAATTTCAGCCGCGCCTGGGTGGTGACCAGCTGGACGCTGGTGGCGCTGGCCCTGCCCTTCGTGCGCATCGGCGCCAAGCACGTCTCCTCGCGGCTGGGCAGCTGGCGCCAGCCGACGGTGATCGTCGGCACCGGCCCCAACGCCATCGAGGCGGCGATGGCCTTCGCCTACGACTCGCACCTGGGGCCGGCCAACCATCTGGGCTACGAGATCGTGGCCTTCATCGACCCCTCGGGCCGCAGCGACCGGCCGGCGAGCCTGGCCTTCGCCGGCCGGTCGATACCGGTCGAGACCATCGAGGCCGAGGCCCGCGGCCTGCCGGCCTGGCTCGGCCAGCCGCATGTCGTGGTCGCCCTCGAGCTCGAGGAGATGGCCCGGCGCGAGGCCTTCATCGAGAGCCTGTCGCTGCGCTACGGCGACATCGACGTCGTGACGCCGCTGCGCGGCCTGCCGATCAACCGGGCGCGCATCACCCATTTCTTCAGCCAGGACGTGCTGTCGCTCCGCATCTACAACAACCTGGCGCGGCCCTGGTCGCAGGCGCTCAAGCGCGGCTTCGACATCGTCGCCGGCAGCCTGCTGCTGCTGGCGACGGCACCGCTGCTCGCCGTCGTCGCCTGGCAGGTCCACAAGTCCGGCGGGGCGGTGCTGTTCGGCCACGAGCGCGTCGGCCGCCACGGCCAGCTGTTCAAGTGCTGGAAGTTCCGCACCATGGTGCCGGACGCCGACAAGGCGCTGGCCCGGCTGCTGGCGGAGAGCCCCGAGGCGCGGCTCGAATGGGAGCGCGACTTCAAGCTGAAGGACGATCCGCGCATCACGCCGATCGGCCGCTGGCTGCGCCAGACCAGCTTCGACGAGCTGCCGCAGCTGTTCAACGTCATCCGCGGCGAGATGAGCCTCGTCGGCCCGCGGCCGGTGGTGCGCGACGAGCTGCGCCGCTACGGCGAGGCCATGGTCTACTACACCCAGGTCCGCCCGGGCCTCACCGGCCTGTGGCAGATCAGCGGCCGCAACGACGTCGACTATGCCCGCCGCATCCATCTCGACGCCTGGTACGTGCGGAACTGGAACCTGTGGTTCGACATCGTCGTCCTGGCCAAGACCTTCACCGCCGTGCTCACCCGCAGCGGCGCCTACTGAGCGGCCGACGCCGCCCCCTCCCCCCAGGCCCTTCCCCGGAGACAGCCCTTGCGCGCCCGAGATCGCGCCCTCAGCATCGCCATGCTCGGCCTCGGCTATGTCGGCACCACCACCGCCGCCTGCCTGCTCAAGGACGGCCACCACGTCGTCGGCGTCGACGTCAGCCCCGACAAGCTCGACAGCATCGGCCGCGGCCGCTCGCCGGTCGTCGAGCCCGGCGTCGACGATCTGCTGGCCGAGGGCTTCGCCGCCGGCCGGCTGCAGGCCGGCCCCAGGCTCGACCCCTGGCTCGACCGGCTCGACCTCGCCATGGTCTGCGTCGGCACCCCCAGCCGCGCCGACGGCAAGCTCGAGCTGACCCACCTGCTGGAGGTGTCCCGCCAGCTCGGCCAGGCGGTGGCCCGGCGCCAGGCCCCCGCCCCGCTGCTGCTGGTGTTCCGCAGCACCGTGCCGCCCGGCACCATGGAGAGCCTGGTGCTGCCGACCTTGCGCGACGCTGCCGGCCAGGAGCCGGGCGACCGCTACGAGGTCGCCTTCAATCCCGAGTTCCTGCGGGAATCCACCGCCATCAAGGACTACTACGCCCCGCCCAAGATCGTCATCGGCGAGCGGGCGCCCGGCGTCACCGGCCGGCTCGCCGGCATCTACGACGGCATCGAGGCGCCTTCCTTCGAGGTGCCGTTCAAGGTCGCCGAGACGGTGAAGTTCGTCGACAACAGCTTCCACGCGCTGAAAGTGGCCTTCGCCAACGAGATCGGCCGCATCTGCCTCGCCCAGGGCGTCGATCCCCAGGCCGTGGCCGACGTGTTCCTGGCCGACACCAAGCTCAACATCTCGCCCGTCTATCTGCGCCCCGGCGGGCCTTACGGCGGCTCGTGCTTGCCCAAGGATCTGGGGGCGATGATCGCCCTCGGCCGCGAGCAGGGCACCGCCACGCCGCTGCTCGAGGGCGTGCGCGCCAGCAACGCCGCCCACCTCGCCCATCTCGTCGCCACCGTGCGCCGGCTGGCGCCGCTGCCCGGGCCGATCCTGCAGCTGGGCCTGTCGTTCAAGGCCGGCACCGACGACCTGCGCAACAGCCCGCTGGTCGACCTCGCCGAGGAGCTGGCCCAGGCCGGCTACGAGCTGCGCATCCTCGATCCCGACGTCGACCCGGCCCGGCTGCTGGGGGCCAACTTCGCCCGTGCCGCCGAGCATCGCGGCAACGTGCTGAGCCGCATCGTCGCCGACCCTGCCGCCGCCGCCGACGGCGCGGTGCTGGCGGTCCTCGGCAAGCCGATGCCCGCCCTGCGCCAGCAGCTGCCGCCGGCCCTGCCGGTGCTCGACGTCACCCGGCTGCGATCGCCGGCGTGAGCGACGATCCCGGCGGGGTCGACCGGCTGCCGCGGCCGATGCGGCTGCCGCCGGCGCCACGGCCATTGCGCATCCTGTTCGTCTACGGCCGCCTGCCGCTGCCGATGACCCGCGGCGACGAGCTGACCGTGTCGCACCTGCTGGAGTTCCTCCACGCCCGCGGCCACCGCGTCGACTTCGTCACCCTCGACGGCGGCCAGGAGCTCGCCCCGGCGCACCGCGCCTGGCTGGAGGCCCGCTGCCACCGGCTGGCGATCCTGCCGCAGCCCAGGCTGCGCAGCGCCCTTTCCGCACTGGCCGGTCTCGCTGTCCGCCGGCCGCTGCAGATCGGCTGGTTCCGCAGCGCCGCCCAGCTCGACTGGGTGCGCCGGGCGCTGGCCGCCGAGCCCTACGACATCGCCTACGCCTACTACATCCGCAGCGCCGAGGCCCTGCGCTGGCTGTGCCGGCGGCCGGCGCGGCCGGCCACCTTCCTCGCCATGCAGCTGTCGCAATACCTCAACACCCGCCGGCTGGCCGAGACCACCAGGAGCCTGCCGCAGCGCCTGCTGTTCGGCCTGGAGAGCCGGCTGATCCGCGCCTACGAGGCGAGGGTCTGGCGCGATTTCGACCGGGCGGTGCTGATCGGGCAGAAGGATCTAGCGGCGGTGCGCGAGGCCTGCCGCCTCGAGGGGGTGGCCGGGATCGATCCCGCCGACGGCAACGTCGTCTGGGGGCCGCACGGCGTCGACACCGAGCGGATGGCGCCGCGGCCCGAGGTCGAGATCGAGCCGGACAGCGTGGTGATGACCGGCGCGATGCGCTACCCGCCGAACGCGCAAGGGGCGCTCTGGCTGGCGGCCGAGGCCTGGCCGCGCATCCGCGCCGCCCGGCCGGGGGCGAAGCTCTACATCGTCGGCCGCGACCCGCCGCCGGAGGTGGTGGCCCTCGGCGGCAGGGACAGCATCACCGTCACCGGCACGGTGCCCGATCCGGCCGACTGGATGGCCAGGGCCGCGGTCTGCGTGGCACCGATCCTCGCCGCCGCCGGGCTGCAGAACAAGCTCCTGGAGTACATGGCGATGGGCCGGCCGGTGGTGGCCACCACCGCCGCCAACGAGGGCATCGGTGCCGTGCCCGGCCGCGACCTCGTCGCCGCCGACGACGGGCCGGCGCTGGCTGAGGCGGTGACGGCGCTGCTGGCCGATCCGGCGCGCGCCCGGGCGCTGGGCGAGGCCGGCCGGGCGTTCGTCACCGCCAACTGGACCTGGGAGGCGCATTTCTACAACCTCGAGGCGGCTTTCCTGGCCGCGATGCGTCCGCCGGCATCGCCCGCCGCCCCGACCTGAGGTCCTCGCCGGCGCCGGGCAGCGGGCGCGTTGGGAAAATATCAACCTTCCCGGTGGCAATCTCCGTCCGACTTTTCCCGGAGACCGGATGGTGCTGCTCGACGCGCGCTCCCTGCCGCAGGACACGGTCATCGAGGCCGACATCTGCATCGTCGGCGCCGGTGCCGCCGGCATCGCCATGGCGCGCGAGCTGGCGGGCCAGTCCCTCGACATCGTCGTCCTGGAGAGCGGCGGGCTCGATTTCGACCCGGACGTCCAGGCGCTCTATGCCGGCGAGACCGTCGGCGCGCCCAGCGCGGCGCTCGACGAATCGCGGCTGCGTTTCTTCGGCGGCACCAGCAACCACTGGATGGGCTATTGCCGTCCGCTCGATCCCGAGGACTTCGCCGCCCGGCCCTGGGTGCCGCTCAGCGGCTGGCCGCTCGACCCGGACGAGCTCGGCCCCTGGTACGCCAAGGCCGGCCGGGTGCTGGAGGTCGAGCGCGACGACTACGGCACCGGCCACTGGCAGGCGCACATCTCGGAGCTGCTGAAGGGACCGCTCGTCACCGGCCGGCTGCGCGCCGCGGTGTTCCAGCAGAGCCCGCCGACCCGGCTGGGCGAGCGCTACCGCGACGAGCTGGAGCAGGCCGGCAATGTCCGCGTCCTGCTCAATGCCAACCTCGTCGACATCGCCACCGATTCCACCGCCCGCACGGTGACCTCGCTCGCCGTCGCCCGCCTGGACGGCAGCGGCTTCACCGTCCGGCCGAGGATCGCCGTGCTTGCCTGCGGCGGCATCGAGAACCCGCGCCTGCTGCTCAACGCCCGCGGCACGGCGCCGGCGGGCCTCGGCAACGGCCACGGCATGGTCGGCCGCTGCTTCATGGACCATCCGACCTACGAGGCGGCCGACATCCTGCTCGACATCGATCCCGACCTCGCCAGGCCGCCGGCCACGCAGCTCATCGACACCCTGATCTGCCTCACCCCTGCCGCCGAGGAGGCGGAAGCCCTCGGCCGCTTCGCCACCTATGCCTATCCGCGCCGCGAGGCCGGGGTCGAGGCGCCGGGCTATCGCGCCCTGCGCGACCTCACCAAGTCGCTGCGCCGCGGCCGGGTGCCGGACCATCTGTGGGAGCTGATCGGCACCGCCCTCGGCGATCTCGGCGGCGTGGCCGGCGACCTGTGGCAGCGCTTCGTCGTCGACACGCCGGTGCTGGCGGTGCGCGTCCATCCCGAGGCGGTGCCCAATCCCGACAGCCGGGTGACCCTGGCCGACGAACGCTGCCCGCTCGGCCTGCAGCGCGCCCGGCTCGACTGGCGGATCGACGACATCGACCGCCGCACCATCCGCCGCGGCCTTGAGATCCTGGGCGAGGAGCTGGGCCGGCACGGGCTCGGACGCATCCGCCTGGCGCCGTGGGTGCTGGAGGACGGCTTCGAGGTGCCGGGCAACGGCTCCTACCACCATATCGGCACGACACGGATGAGCGACGATCCGCGCCGCGGCGTGGTCGACCGCAACGGCCTGGTCCACGGCATGTCCAACCTCTACGTCGCCGGCAGCTCGGTCTTTCCGACCGGCGGCTACGTCAACCCGACGCTCACTATCGTGGCCCTGGCGCTGCGCCTGGCCGAGCGGCTGAAGACCACGCCGGCCTGACGGCCCGGCCGGGCCTTTCCGTCGGGCGCCGTCTCCTGTAACTCTCGGAGTGGTCGGGCGGCCACACCCGGCCACGGCCGCCCGGTCCGGACGGCCCCGAGCGCTGCGTGGGCTGCCGCCGGGCCATGGACCCGCGACGCCAAGCGAGCCGGAACCCGGAATGCGTTGCCCGAGCTGCCGCACCACCAACCAGGACGGACGGCTGTTCTGCCGGGAATGCGGCGCGCCCCTGCAGCTGGTCTGCGATCACTGCCGCTTCGCCAACGATCCCCAGGACCAGTTCTGCGGCAGCTGCGGCCGGCCGCTGGCGCCGCCCGCCGCCGTGACGCGGCCCGGCCTCGAGGAGGCGCCGGCGTTCGGCCCCGAGCGGCGGCAGGTGACGCTGGTGTTCATCGACCTCGTCGGCTCGACCTCGCTCACCGAGCGGCTCGATCCGGAGGACATGAACGAGCTCTACCAGGCCTACCGGGGAGCCGCCGGCCGCATCGTCGAGGCCTATGGCGGCTGCGTCGCGCAGTTCGTCGGCGACGGCATCCTGGCCTATTTCGGCTTCCCGCAGGCCCAGGAGGAGGACGCCGTCCGTGCGGTCCGCGCCGCCCTCGAGATCGGGCCGGCGGTCCGCGGCCTCGACGGCGCCTGGAACCGGTCGGGCCGCGCCCGGCTCGACGTCCGCGTCGGCGTGCACACCGGCGTGGTGGTGGTGGGCATGCTGGGCAGCGGCCTGCACGCCGATCCCCTGGCGGTGGTCGGCGCCACCTCCAACATCGCCGCCCGCATCCAGAACTATGCCGAGCCCGGGGCGGTGATGGTCTCGGGCGCCACCTTGCGGCTGATCGAGGGCCGCTTCGAGTGCGAGGACCGCGGCCGGCACTCGATGCGCGGCCTGAGCGAGCCGGTCCACCTGCTGCGGGTGCTGCGGCCGAGCGACCGGCTGACCCGCTTCGAGGCCAGGGGCGATCTCGCCGATTTCGTCGACCGCGAGGCCGAGGTCGGGCGGATCCTGGCCTGCTGGAGCCAGGCCCGCGCCGGCCAGGGCCAGATCGTGCGCATCACCGGCGAGCCCGGCATCGGCAAGTCGCGTCTGGTGCGGACGGTCGAGGAGCGGATCGCCGCCGGGCCGCACCGCATCCTGCGCTGCCAGTGCTCGCCCTTCGCCACCCGCAGCACGCTCTACCCCGTGATCGTCGGCTTGCGCCGCGCCGCCGGCTTCCTGCCCGACGACAGCGCCGAGGAGCGCCTCGACAAGCTGGAGGCGCTGCTGAAGGCCGCCGGCATGCCGGTCGAGCGCGTCGCACCGCTCTATGCCGCCCTGCTCTCCCTGCCGACGGCCTGGCGCTATCCGCCGCTGGAGCTGACGCCGGCGCGGCAGAAGGATCTGACGCTGGCGGCCCTGGTCGAGCATGTGCTGGGGCTGGCCGCAGGGCAGCCGGCGCTGGTGGTGGTCGAGGACGCCCACTGGATCGACCCGACCTCGCTGGAGCTGCTCGACCGGCTGGCACGCGAGATCGCCCACGAGCGGATCCTGCTGCTCGTCACCTTCAGGCCGGAGTTCGGCCACACGCTTGCCGGGCCGCCACCGATCGAGGTCGACCTGCAGCGCCTCCCGGCGGAGGCCAGCCGCTCGCTCATCGCCCATGTCGCCGGCGGCAAGGCGCTGCCGGCCGGGCTGGTGGCCGAGATCGCCCGCAAGACCGAGGGCGTGCCGTTGTTCATCGAGGAGCTGACGCGCTCGATCCTGGAATCCGGCAGGCTGGCCGAGACGCCGGACGGCTATGCGCTGAAGGACGGGCTGCCGGCGCTCGAGATCCCCTCGACGCTGCAGGAATCGCTGCTGGCCCGCCTCGACCGGTTGGGGCCGGCCAAGGAGGTGGCGCAGATCGCCGCCGGCATCGGCCGCGAGTTCCCGCACCGCCTGCTGGCCGAGGTGGCGACGCTGCCGGCGGCGCCGCTGGAACGGGCGCTGGGCCGCCTCGTCGAGGCCGAGCTGATCGACAGCAGCCCGGCGCCGCTGGCGGGCTACGCCTTCCGCCATGCGCTGATCCGCGACATCGCCTATGGCAGCCTGCTGCGGCCGCGCCGCCAGGAGCTGCACGGCCGCATCGCCCAGGCGCTCCGGCTGTCCGATCCCGAGACCTGCGAGTCCCGGCCCGAGCTCCTGGCCTACCACCTCGACGAGGCCGGCCGGCTGGACGAGGCGGTCGAGCAGTGGCTGAAGGCCGGCCAGCGGGCGACGGCGCTGTCGGCCGACCAGGAGGCGGTGGGCCACCTGTCGCGCGGCCTCGAGCTGTTGCGCCAGCTTCCCGACAGCGAGGCCAACCGCCAGCGGGCGCTGCAGCTGCTGGTCAACCGCGGGCCGGCGCAGATCGTGCTGCGCGGTGCCGCCACGCCGGAGGTGGCGGCCAACTACCGCGAGGCCCTCGACCTCGCCGCCACCCTGCCGGAGGGCCCGGCACATTTCGCCGCCCACTGGGGCTGGTGGTTCATCTCGCCCGACCACCGCGAGCAGGAGAGGCGTGGCGCTCACCTGCAGAGGCTGGCCGGCCGCCTCGACAATCGCGGCCTGCTGATGCAGGCGCATCACTGCCAATGGGCGACCCAGCTCAACCTCGGCAAGCTCGAGGCCTGCCGCCGGCATGTCGAGGCCGGCCTGGCGCTGTACGATGCCGGCGCCTACTCGGACGAGGTGGCGCTCTATGGCGGGCACGATGCCAAGGTCTGCGGCCTGGGCAATGCCGCGATCGTGAGCTGGTTGCTGGGCCGCCCCGACATCGCCATCCGTCGCGTCGAGGAGGTCTTGGCCTGGGCGCCGCGCGTCCAGCATGCAGCGAGCCACGCCCAGGCACTGAAAGGTGTCAGCCAGGTCGCCTTCTTCGCCCGCGACTACACGGCCCTGCACGACCGCTCGCGCAAGCTGATCGCCCTGGCGGAGCATCACGGCTTCGCCAGCTATCACGCCGAGGCCACGATCAATCTCGGTTGGGTGACGGCACACAAGGGCGAGCTCGAGGAAGGGATCGAGATGGTCAGGGAAGGGCTGGCCAAGTTCCGCGCTTCCAGCACCAGCTCGGACTCGCCGTTCTTCGCCAACATCCTGGCCGAGCTGCTCGGTATGCGCGGTGCCGTCGACGAGGCCCTGGCCGAGCTCGACCGAGCGCTGGGCGAGATGGAGCGCGGCTCGCTGCGCTTATGGCTGCCCGAGCTGCAGCGCTGCTACGGCCGCCTCCTGGCCAGCCGTGGCCCGGCCTATCGCGAGGCGGCCGAGAGCTGGCTGTCGCGGGCGGCAGCCAGCGCCAGGACACAAGGTGCGCGACCCCTGCTGGCCCGGGCGAAAGAGAGCCTGGCGCGACTGCGCCGGTCCGGCGACGGTGCTCTGCCGTTCATGCCGGACCAGGCCACAACCCCCCATTGGCAGCGGTCGCAGCCGGCCGATGACGTCTAAGGCCTACCGCCGCGGCACCCATCGCGTCTGTGCGCCGGAGCAGACCCTGGCGCAGGTACGGCCGTTCCTGGCGCAGATGGGCATCACCCGCATCGCCGACATCACCGGCCTCGACCGCGTCGGCATCCCTACCGTGCTGGCCTGCCGGCCGAACAGCCGCTCCGTCGCCGTGTCCCTGGGCAAGGGGTTGGAGCAGGCCGTCGCCAGGGCCTCGGCGGTGATGGAGGCAGCGGAGACTTTCCATGCCGAGACCATCGAGCTGCCGCTGCGCCATGGCTGTCGGGCCGATCTGGCGACGCGGTGGCGCCTCGCCGACGTCGACCGCCTGCCGCTGATCGAGCCGGGCGGCTTGGCCGAGGACCTGCCCATCCTGTGGATCGAAGGTGTCGATGCCGCCGACGGCGGCGGGCGCTGGCTCCCCTTGGAGGCCGTCAGCACCGACTACACCCTGCCGCAGCCGCCCGGCGCCGGCATCTTCCAGGCCACGACCAACGGCTTGGCCTCGGGCAACACGTTGGACGAGGCCAGGCTGCATGCGGTCTGCGAGCTGATCGAGCGCGACGCCACGGCGCTCTGGCGCCTGGGCGTCGCAGCAGCCCGGCAGCGGAGCCGTCTCGACCTCGACAGTATCGGGAATGCCGAGGCCCGTGTCCTGCTGGAGCGCTTCGCCCGGGCCGAAGTCGAGGTGGGGGTGTGGGAGACCACCAGCGACATCGGCGTCGCCTGCTTCATCGCCCTTGCCGCCGGCCGGATGGACGGTGCCGACCCCGAGCTGGGCGCCGGCTGCCATCCATCCCGGGATGTCGCCTTGTGCCGGGCGCTGGCCGAGGCTGCGCAGGCACGCGTCGGCTTCATCTCGGGCGCTCGGGACGATCTGCTGCCCAGCCTCTATGCACCGGCGGCCCGGCAGCGACGCGCCGAAAAGGCCCGCATCTGGCTGGACGCGGATCGCCCGACCCGCCGCTTCGACCAGTCGCCCGATTTCGCCGGCGACGACTCGGCGGAGGACTTGGCGCTGGTGCTGGAAAGGTTGCGCGGGGTGGGCCTCACCGAGATCGTGACTGTCGACCTCACCAAGGCGGATTTCGGCATCCCGGTGGTGCGGGTGGCAATCCCCGGCCTCGAAGGACCGGTAGCCGACGGCGTCGGCTGCCAGCCCGGCCGCCGCGCCCGCGCCATTCTCGAAGGCCGGCCATGACCGCCGTCGTCTTCCTCGGTCCCAGCCTGCCGCCCGCCGAGGCCAGGAAGCGCCTGGACGCCATCTTCCTGCCCCCGGCGGCACAAGGCGACATCTGGCGGGCCGCCGTCACGCTGCGGCCGACGGTGATCGGGCTGGTCGACGGTGTGTTCCGCCATACCCCCTCGGTCTGGCACAAGGAGATTCTGTTCGCGTTGAGCCAGGGTATCCATGTACTGGGAGCGGCCAGCATGGGTGCCCTGCGCGCTGCCGAGCTCGGGGCTTTCGGCATGCGCGGCGTCGGCATCGTGTTCGAGGCCTACCGAGACGGCCGGCTGGCGCCGTCGGGCGATGCCCCGTTCGAGGATGATGACGAGGTAGCCGTCCTGCACGCCCCCGCCGAGGCCGGCTGGCAGCCACTGTCGGAGGCCATGGTCGATGTCCGCTGCTCGCTGGCAGCGGCCGTGACGGCCGGCGTCATCGACGAGGCCGAGCGCCGGGCCGTGACGAATGCGGCCAAGCGGATCTTCTTCGCCGAGCGGACCTGGTCGGCGGTTCTCGAACAGGCATCGGGCCTCGCCTCCCCGCGCCGCGCCGCCCTCGGCGCCTGGCTCGAACATGGGCGGGTCCGGCAAAAGCGTGCCGATGCCTGCCTGCTGCTCGACGAGATCCGCAGCCTCGTCGGCAGCGCACCACCGCCGTTCCGGCCGGCCTTCCGCCTCGCCCACACCACGATGTGGGCAATGGCGACCGCCGAGGCCGGCCGGGCTTGGCCGAACGAGGCCGACACGCTGGGGGGGTCATCGCTGGCGGTGCTGGACGAGCTACGCCTCGATCCGCCGGCGTGGCGATCGACCTTGCGTGCCGCCCTGCTCGACGAGTTCGCCGCCGACCATGACACCGAGCCCCCCTCCGAGGAGCTTCGCGCCGCCCTCGCCGATCTGCGCTTGGAGCTGGGTCTGGCCGACCGGCGCTCGATCGAGGCCTGGGCGGCGCTGAACGAGGTGAAGCCCGATCACCTGCAGCGGCTGGCGGCCGTCGAGGCCCGCCTGCGCGGCCTGGAGCGACGGCAGCTGCCGCACTTGCTCGGTCGGATGCTCGACCGCCTGCGCGCCGAAGGGCGCTATGCCGGGCTGCGCACCCGTGCCGCCGCCAAGACGGCCCATGCCCGACGACCGCAGCCCGAGAACAGCTCCACCGCACCTGATGACTTGGCTGCGCTCCGTTGGTACTTTGAACAGCGGCGCGACATGGACATCCCCGAAGATCTCGAGGCCTATGCCCGGGATCTGGGGTTCGCCGATGCCGCTGGGCTGTGCCGTGCCCTGCAGCTCGAATATTGCTTCGTGCTGTCCGGCGAGGGGGTCGACGGGTCCGTCAATGCACCGTCGTGATCGCGAGCGCGGGACCTGCTTCCTGCTCTATCCGCAGGCACCGGTATTGCCGGCCTACCGGCGGCCAGAGCGGATCGTGCTGTCCTCGCTGCCGGGCAGCCTCGGCCCCGGCCCCTGTGACGAGCGCATCTACGTCGCCGACGCCATCGCCAAGGCCAAGCCTTATGGCTTTCCCTACCTGCCACCCTGGACCGGCCCGATCCACCGACCACCCAGCCCCGACCCGGACGGCCACTACGACCATCTCGATCCCGGCAGCCGCGAGTTCCTCTCCGCCCATCTGTTCGGCGCGGTACGGCACACCCTCGATGTCTGGGAGGGCTATCTCGGCCGCACCATCGACTGGCACTTCCGGCGCGATCTTTCGCGGCTCGAGCTGATCCCGCTGCTCGACTGGGACAACGCCCATTCCGGCTACGGCTTCGTCGAGACCGGCTGGAACCATCACCGGCGGGGCAGCGCTCTGCAGTTCGCGCTGAGCCTCGACACCATCGCCCACGAGATCGGCCACAGCATCCTGTTCTCGGAGATCGGCATTCCAGTCGGCCGGCACCGCACCGCCCAGTTCCTGGCCTTCCACGAGGCCATGGCCGACCTCGTGGCCCTGGTCTGCGGCATGCGGTTCAATAGCGTGCTCGGCCATGTGCTGCAGGCGACCCACGGCAACCTCTACGTCACCAACGAGATCAACCGCATCGGCGAACTGTCTCAGACCGACCAGATCCGCGTCGCCAGCCAGGACGTCCGCATGGCCGACGTCGAGAGCATCTGGTTGGACCCTTCGGGCGAATGGCACGACGATACCGGCCAGGGCCGGCACGCCCACGACCTGGGTCAACCGTTGCTGGGCGCCATCTTCGACATCCTCATCGAGATCTACGAGGTGGTGCTGGTCGAGCACGGCCTGATCTCACCGGCGCTCGACCGTCTGTCGCGCAGCGGCGAGTACGATCCCGACCGACTGGCCGCCGTCGAGCGCGGCTTCGCCCTGGCCTTCGAGGGCCGGGCCCAGGGCTTCGAGGAGGCCATGACCCATGCCCGCGACTATCTGGGCTTCGCGCTCGCCCGCGTCATCGAGGATCTCGCCCCCGAGGGCCTGACCTTCGGCCGGGTCGGCGAGGCCCTGCTGGCGGCCGACCGGGAAATGAGCGATGGTGGCTATGCGGCGCTCATCCACGAGAGCTTCGCCTGGCGCGGCATCCGCCTGCGCTCCTGAACGGAAGACGGCCGGGACATTGTCGTCGAAAGCATAAATCGCGAGGGGGAAAGCCAATGGAAAATCCCGTCAAGACCATACGTGAAATTGCCAAGGAGGTGCGGAAGGCGATCGAGAGCGTCTTTCCGTCCGATCCCGGCAAGGAAATCCCGGCTCAGACAGAGCGCGACAAGACCCAGCCGGTCGAGGAGCCGAAACGCGAGACGTCGACGGTGAACTTCCTCGACGGCGGCGAGGATCTGCTCGATGCCTCGCGGGTACGGCTGTTCGGCGTGCCCTTCCTCGCCCTGCAGCTGGTGCCGGAAGAGCTGCGTCGGAACCGCCACGGCAACAAGCTGCTGGAGAGCCGGCTGCTCGAGAAGGAGGCCGGCCTCGCCCGCATCTACGGCTTCAGCTTCGACGGTCAGTACACCAAGCTCTGCCGGCCCTCGGTCTTCCTGGTGCACGGTCCCGGCCGGTCGCGGCTGGAGAACCGGCCGGCCTCGGTGACCAATTGGGGCCTCGATCTCAAGGACTTCCAGTTCGCCGACGACATACGGGTCTGGGAGATGGACAAGGAGGATATGACGCTGCGCATCGACGTCGCGTCGGGCTTCCTCAGCGACATCCTGCTCGATCCGGCCTTCGCCAGCGGCGGTGGCGTCTCCGCGCGCATGGATATGGCCGCACGCATGGACATGGCGGCCCGAATGGATATGGTCGCCCGCCACCGCGCCCGCGACTAGGAGATTTCAGGCCGGCCGCTCACAGCGTCCCGGCGTCCGTGGCGGCGGCCGCCGGCAGCGCCGGGGCGCCGCCGCAGACCAGGCCGGCATATTGCCGCTCCAGCGGCGACAGCTCGCGGAAATAGGCGCCCAGCGAGATGTCGCAGGCCGCCGCCATGGTGGCGCGCGCCTGCATGTCGTTCATCACCCGCCGCTGCTCGATCGTCGCCTGGCCCATGCTCCGCACCTCGGCACAGGCCGGCAGCGCCAGCAGGAACAGCGTCGGCATCAGGATCGCACGCATCGGCGGGGCTCCGGGTCGAAAAGTTATAGGTTTATAGACCTATCTTTTTGATCCTGTCAAGCGGGCGGCAGCATCGCGGAGCTGGAAGGCGCGGTAGAACGCCTGGGCGGCCAGCGGACCCAGCGGACCGCCGTTCCACGGCAGGCCGAAGGCGTCGAGCAGCCGCCAGCGACGGTCGCCCTCGACCAGCGCCGAGGCCACCAGCTCGCCGGCGAGCGTGGTGGTGTTGAGGCCGTGGCCGCCGAAGCCGGTGGCGACCCACAAGCCTTCGGCCAGCGGCCGCACCACCGGCATGCGATGGCGCACGAAGCCCATGGCACCGCTCCAGGCGGTGGCGAACGGCACCTCGGCGAGCTGCGGAAACACCAGGGCGAGGTCGCGGCGCAGGGCGGCCTCGACCGAGCGCGGCCCCGGCAGGGCGTCGACCCGGCCGCCCCACAGCAGACGGCCGCCGGCCAGCGGCCGGTAGTAGCCGGTGGCCAGCCGGTCGTCATAGACCGCGTGCGGTGCCGCGACCGCCTCGGCCAGCCGGTCGCCCAGGGGCTCGGTGACGACGATGTGGCTGCGGATCGGCAGCACCGCCCTGTCCAGCGCCGGCGCCAGGGCCGGGCGGTCGGCGCTGGTGCACAGGACCACCCGGCGGGCCAGGACCTCGCCGCCGGCCGTGCGCACCCGCCAGCCGCCGCCGGCAGGAGCGAGGCCGGTGGCCGGCGAGTCCTCGTGCAGCGCGCCTCCCATGACCCCGGCGGCGTCGGCGAGGCTGCGGCACAGGGCCAGCGGGTCGAGATGGAAGCCGTCGCGGTCGAGCAGGCCCGCCCGATAGCACGGCGAGCGGTAGGCCTCGCGCAGCCTGTCTTCCGGCCAGACCTCGAGGCGGCCCCCCAGCGCCCGCAAGGGCTCGGCCGACCGCTCGAGCTCGCCGGCATCGTGCCGCCAGGAGGCCTCGACCACACCCTCGGCGAGGCCGCAGGCGATGGCGTGGCGCCCGATCCGCCGCCGCAACAGCGCCAGCCCGTCGAGGCTCAGCCGGTAGAGCGCATCGGCCGAGGCGGCGCCGGCGCGGGCGGCGACGAAGCCGTGGCCGCGGGTGAAGCCGGCCGAGGCCATGCCGCCGTTGCGGCCGGAGGCGCCGTCGCCGATGCGGCCGGCTTCCAGCAGCAGGCCGGGACGGCCGCGCTCGGCCAGGCTCAGCGCCACCCCCAGGCCGGCGAGCCCGCCGCCGACGATGCAGGTCTCGGCCTCGACCCGGCCCATGAGCGCCGGCCGGGCCG
The DNA here is from genome assembly GCA_035326425.1 of Geminicoccus sp. Taxonomy (GTDB): domain Bacteria; phylum Pseudomonadota; class Alphaproteobacteria; order Geminicoccales; family Geminicoccaceae; genus CALKJU01. The sequence goes on from DAOLFG010000036.1 coordinate 42,824, forward strand.
GCACCTCGCCGCCGATCCGTCGGTACCAGCTCTCCCCTGCCCTGTCGCCGGCCATCCCGCCCTTCCGTCGCGGCGCCAGGATGGCATCCGACGGCCGCCCCGGCGACCCGGCTTGACGTCGCCCCGAATGGCTGGGCAGCCTCCAGCTGCCGGCGGGAAGCGGACCGGCTGCCAGGGGGCCCCGGAGATGCGTGTCCTTTCCGTCACCTCGGAGCTGTTCCCCCTGATCAAGACCGGCGGCCTCGCCGACGTCGCCGGCGCCCTGCCCGGCGCCCTGGCCTCGCTCGGCGTCGAGATGCGCACGCTGCTGCCGGGCTATCCGGCGGTGATGGCCGGCGTGCAGGGGGCGCAACCCATCCACGAGCAGGAGCTGATGGGCGGCTGGGCCCGGCTGCTCGCCGGCCGGATCGCCCCCGACATCGAGCTGATCGTGCTCGACGCGCCGCATCTGTTCGCCCGGCCGGGCAATCCCTATCTCGGCCCCGACGGCCGCGACTGGCCGGACAACCATCGCCGCTTCGGTGCCCTGTCGCGCATCGCCGCCGACATCGGCGCCGGCTCGCTGCCGGGATGGCGGCCGGACGTGGTGCATGCCCACGACTGGCAGGCCGGCCTCGCTCCGGTATGGATGGCGTTCGCCCAGGCGCCGCGCGCCGCCACCGTGCTCACCATCCACAACCTGGCCTTCCAGGGCCTGTTCCCGGCCTGGGCGGCCCACGACCTCGGCCTGCCGCCGGAGGGCTTCCGCATCGACGGCTACGAATCCTGGGGCCGGGTCGGCTTCCTCAAGGGCGGCCTGTTCTATGCCGACCGGCTGACCACGGTGAGCCCGACCTATGCCCGCGAGATCCAGACCGAGGCCGAGGGCATGGGGCTGCACGGCCTGCTGCGCAGCCGGGCGCGCGATCTCGTCGGCATCACCAACGGCATCGACGAGGAGGTCTGGGATCCGGCGGCCGACCGCCACGTGCCGGCGCCCTATGCCAGCTCGACCCTCGACGGCAAGGCCGAGGACAAGTGGCGGCTGCAGGAGCGCATCGGGCTGGCCGTCGATCCCGACGCCCTGCTGCTGGCCGTGGTCAGCAGGCTGACCGAGCAGAAGGGGCTGGATCTGCTGCTGGCGCAGCTGCCGCTGCTGCTGGCGCGCGGCGGCCAGCTGGCGGTGCTGGGCTCGGGCCAGCCCTGGCTGGAGGCCGGCTTCCGGGGCGCGGCCGAGGCCAACCCCGGCCGGATCGCCTGCTTCTTCGGCTATGACGAGCCGCTGTCGCACCTGTTCCAGGCCGGGGCCGACGCCATCCTGGTGCCGTCGCGCTTCGAGCCCTGCGGCCTGACCCAGCTCTACGGCCTGCGCTACGGCACCGTCCCGATCGTCGCCCGCGTCGGGGGCCTGGCCGACACCATCGTGGATGCCAACGAGGCGGCGCTCGCCGACGGCATCGCCACCGGCCTGCAGTTCGCGCCGCCCACCGCCGAGGCGCTCGGCACCGCCCTCGAGCGGGCCTTCGAGCTGTGGGCCCAGCCGGCGGCCTGGCGGCGCATGCAGCTGCGCGGCATGACGCGGAAGGTCGGCTGGCGCCACGCCGCCGAGCGCTATCTCGATCTCTACCGGTCGCTGGCGACAGAGCCGGCGTGACCCGAGCCGACCGGGGCCCGCATGACCAAGCTCAGCCGCATCGTCCTCGCCCGCCGGCCGCAGGGCGCGCCGGTACCCGACGATTTCCGCCTGGAGACCGCGCCTCTGCCCGAGCCGGAGCAGGGCGAGGCGCTGGTGCGGACCGTCTGGCTGTCGCTCGATCCCTATATGCGCGGCCGGATGAGCGATGCGCGATCCTATGCCCAGCCGGTGCCGGTGGGCGGGGTGATCGAGGGCGAGGTGGTGGGCGAGGTGATGGCCAGCCGCGACCCGTCGCTGCGGCCGGGCGACGTCGTCCGCGGCCGCGGCGGCTGGCAGAGCCATTTCTGCCGGCCGGCGGCCGAGCTGGCCAAGGTGCCGCCGGGCTTTCCTCCCTCGACGGCGCTGGGCGTGCTCGGCATGCCGGGGCTCACGGCCCATGCCGGCCTCGAGGTCGTCGGCAGGCCGAAGCCGGGCGAGACCCTGGTGGTCGGGGCCGCCAGCGGGCCGGTGGGCTCGCTCGCCGGCCAGCTCGCCCGACGCGCCGGCTGCCGTGTGGTCGGCATCGCCGGCGGGACCGGCAAATGCGCCTGGGTGAAGGAGGAGCTGGGCTTCGACGCCTGCCTCGACCGCCACGAGCCCGATCTCGCCGGCCGGCTCGCCGCCGCCTGCCCGGACGGCGTCGACATCTATGTCGAGCTGACCGGCGGGGCGGTGCTGGATGCCGTGCTGCCGCTGCTCAACCTGCATGCCCGCATCCCGGTGATCGGCACCATCGCCGGCTACAATGCCGCCTCGCCGCCGCCCGGGCCCGACCGGCTGCCGATGCTGATGCGCCTCGCCCTGACCCGCCGGCTGGTGATCCAGGGGGTGCTGGTGTTCGACTGGGAGCATCTGCGGCCGGAATTCGTTGCCAAGGCCGGCGCCTGGCTGCAGGCCGGCGAGATCCGCTACCGCGAGGACGTGGCGGAGGGCCTGGAGAACGCGCCCATGGCCTTCATCGGCATGCTGGAGGGCCGCAACTTCGGCAAGCAGCTGGTGCGCGTCGGCGCCGATCCCGCCTGACCGGCCGGGCTTTTCATTAATTGGAATCTCTCTAGTCTGCTTCCAGGGTTTTCCTGGGAGGCGGATCATGGCCGAGGTGACGATCGAGGCGACGCGCGACGGACCCTACCTCGTCTCCGGCACGATCGAGCTGCACGACACCGACGGCAATGTCGTGCCGACCCGCGGCAAGACCTGGCTCTGCCGCTGCGGCGCCTCGACCAAGAAGCCGTTCTGCGACGGCACCCACTCCAAGATCGGCTTCAAGGCCGCGGCCCAGGCGGTGCCGGAATCCGCCGACAAGGGCTGAGCCCCTTCCCTCTCCCGGCGCCGGCTCTATTCCTTTGCCAATGGAGCCGCGTCCGCGCTGATGCCGCCGCATCCCTCGACCTGGCTGGAGGTCCGCCCGGAGGGCCTGCTCGTCCGGCCGGGCGGCTTCTTCGTCGACCCCTTGCGGCCGGTCGATCTCGCCGTGATCACCCACGGCCATTCCGACCATGCCCGCCCCGGCCACGGCACGGTGATGGCGACGGCCGCGACCCTCGACATCATGGCGCTGCGCCTCGGCGACCAGGCCGGGACGCGGACGCGGACGCTGGCCTATGGCGAGACCGTCGAGCTGGGCGGGGTCCGGCTGCGGCTGGCGCCGGCGGGGCATGTGCTGGGCTCGGCGCAGGCCGTCATCGAGCACGCCGGCACGCGTGTCGTGGTGTCCGGCGACTACAAGCGGACGGCCGATCCGACCTGCGCCGCCTTCGAGCCGGTGACCTGCGACCTGTTCGTCACCGAGGCCACCTTCGGCCTGCCGGTGTTCCACCACCCGCCGCCCGAGGCCGAGATCGCCCGGCTGCTGCATTCGGTGGCGCTGTTCCCCGAGCGCTGCCACCTCGTCGGCGCCTATGCGCTGGGCAAGGCGCAGCGGCTGATCGCGCTGCTGCGCGCCGCCGGCTGGGACCGGCCAGTCTACCTGCACGGTGCCCTGCAGGCCATGTGCGAACTCTATGCCCGGCACGGCGTCGATCTCGGCGAGCTGCGGCCGGCCACCGGCACCGAGGACGATCTGACGGGCCAGATCGTCCTGGCGCCGCCGGGTGCCATCTCCGACCGCTGGGCCAGACGGCTGCCGGACCCGGTGGTGTGCCTGGCCTCGGGCTGGATGCGGGTCAGGCAGCGGGCCAAGTCGCGCGGCGTCGAGCTGCCCTTGGTCATCTCCGACCATGCCGACTGGCCGGAGCTCCTGCGCACCGCCCTGGAGGTCGGCGCCGGCGAGATCTGGGTGACGCACGGCCGCGAGGAGGCGCTGATCCACGCCCTGGCGCAGAAGGGCCTGCGGGCACGGGCCCTGGCGCTCCTGGGATATGACGAGGAGGGAAGCTGAGCGTCGACGAGGGGGCTGCCTCGCGCAGAACATGCCAGACAGGGCGGCGCCGCGGCTCTATGCCTCGCGCCAGGGACGAGGCGAAGGGAGGCCCGATGTATCTCGGCACGCAGGTCGCAGCGCGCGACGACAGCGACTACCAGGTCTGGGCCCAGCTCGGCGTGCGGCACATCTGCGCCAACCCGGCCGGCAGCCAGCACGACTGGACCCTGGAGACGCTGCAGCGCTACCGCGAGAAGGTGGAGAGCTTCGGGCTGGTCCTCGACATGATGGACCTGCCGCTCTCCTCGCGGCCGATCGAGGAGAGCGGCAGCCCCGACATCCTGCTGGCAGGCCCGGACCGCGACCGGCAGATCGACAGCATCTGCAACCTGATCCGCAACAGCGCCAGGGCCGGCATCCCGGCGCTCAAATACAACATGAACCTCATCGGCATCCCGCGCTCGGCCGACGAGACCGGCCGCGGCGGCTCGAGGAACTCGACCTTCCGCTGGGCCGAGATGCAGCAGGACGCCCCGCCCGGCCTCGCCGGCGTGCTCGATCCCGACACCAACTGGGAGCGGATCGACTACTTCCTCGCCCGCGTCGTGCCGGTGGCGGCCGAGCACAAGGTCCGCCTCGCCTGCCACCCGCACGATCCCTACACCCCGCCCGGCTACAAGGGCGTCACCCGTGTGCTGGGCACGGTCGAGGGGCTGAAGAAGTTCGTGCAGCTGCACGAGAATCCGTACCACGGCCTGAACTTCTGCCAGGGCACGGTCGGCGAGATGCTGGACGATCCGGGCACGGAAATCTTCGACGTCATCCGCTGGTTCGGCGAGCGCGGCAAGCTGTTCAACGTCCACTTCCGCAACATCAAGGGCCGTAAGCTCGACTTCATGGAAGTGTTCCCCGAGGAGGGGAGCATGGACATGTGGAGGTCGATCCGGGTCTACAAGGAGGTCGGCTACCAGTACATGGTGATGCCCGACCACGTGCCACACATCGCCGGCCGCGACCCGCAGGGCGTCGCCTTCGCCTATGTCTACGGCTACATCACCGCCATGCTGGAGGCCCTGGGCGAGCTGCCACAGGCCGCCTGAGACGGGGCGCCCAGGGCGTCCGCATACGCCGTCGGACCGCGGACGAGGGGGTGCTCACGGGCGCAAGCCTGCTCCGCTCCCCCACCTCGCCTTCCTCGTCTCCGGGTGCCCTCGCAGGTCACTCGGGTTTTGCGGGCGGAAAGTGGCGCCGCCCTAGGGCCCCTGCGGCTGGGCCGTGCCCTCTGCCTGGTCCTTGGGCCAGCAGCTCTCGACCAGGGCCCACAGCTCGTCCTGGCTGAAGCTGGCGAGCAGCCCCTGCAGGTGCGGCGGCGCCTGGGCGAGGGTGGCGTTGAGGGCCTCGATCGCCCGGGCCTCGAAGGCTTCGTCGGTCTCCCCGGCCGCAGCCTCCTCCACTGCCGCTTCCGCCGCCTGCCTGGCCGCGAAGGCGGCGACCTGGGCGGCCTCGATGGCATCGACCTCGTGCAGCTCCAGGGGCACTTTCCGGCGCTCGGCCTCGATCTCGGCCGAGGTGGCCGAGAACAGCAGCTGCTCGGAGAGCATCTCCTGGCGCAGCGCGCTGGCCTTGCGCCAGAGCATGGCATCGTCGCGGTCGGGACGGGCACGCAGCCGTGCCGCGGCATGGGCCCGGGCCACGGCGGCCTCGATGCCCTCGAGACCGGCGATCACCCGGTCGAGATGGGCGTCGGCAGCGGACGGCGACGGTGGCGGCTCGGGCGGCGGCTGCTGCCCGGCGCGCTCCTGCTCCATCTCGACCAGCTGCGAGAAGCCCCTGGCCAGGGTGACGACCGGATCGCGGCGGCGGCGCCGGGCCTCGCGCAGCACGAAGGCGGCGGTGCGGCCGCAGTCCGAGGCCAGGCGGTGCTCCATCACCATGTGGGCGAGGCGGGTCAGCCGCTCGGTGCGGGCTTCGGACGTGAGATCGAAGATGTCGCCCCAGGCGCCGATCAGCTCGTGGAACTCGGGCTCGTGCATGAGCCCGGCCACGTCCTCGGCCGGCAGCCCCGAGCCCCTGGCCGCCGCGAACGGCGACTGGCCGGCGGCGATGCGGCGGGCCAGCACATTGCGCTGCCGGGGTGGGATCGTACGCATGGTGACAGGAAAATAGTCATATAAGCGCGCCGGAGTCAATGCCATCGCGTGGTGCGCGAGCCTCCCTGTTCTCGTCATTCCGCGGCTCGACCACGGAATCCATTCCGCCACCGATCATGCCGCCCGCCACCGGCGGCGTGGATCCCGCGATCACATCGCCGGATGACGACGAAGGGTCCGGACGAGGCAATCCGTCGAGAGGTCTTTCCGGTGAGACGTCGCCCGATCCAGGCGGTCCGGTCGAGGCCGCCGATGCGGCGGCCGTATTATGCCCCCACCGCCGTCGACCCTTCCTTCCACCCTTGTTGCCCTTCTTCCATCCT
>DAOLFG010000120.1:0-9228 GCA_035326425.1 Geminicoccus sp.
CCACCCAGGCCGGATGGCCCGAGGCGAGGCGGCGGGCGACGGTGAGGCGGCGGTGATGGGGGAGAGGATGGCGCATGGCGCCACTATAGGCGAACAGTCGGGGGAATTTCAACCTATATTTGCTTCAGATCGCTGGGTCGGCATCCTGGCTGCGGCCGGTGGCGGGCCATTGACGCCAACGGTGAAAGCTGTTCTCTCGTAATTTAGACTGCGGCGATACAATCGCGGCGCGGAGGAGATGCGATGCCGTTCTCGGCCGTGGTCGACCTCGACGACATCGCCGCCGGCAGGGGCGGGTTCAAGATTCGAGGTGCGTACGAGCTTCATTCCTTTGGGAAATCGGTGTCCGCAGCTGGCGACGTCAACGGCGACGGGATCGGTGACGTACTTATCGGCGGTGACAGCGGCATCATTACCCGTCACGGCTCAGCCTACATCGTGTTCGGCAGGGACGGGGAATTCCCCAGCCCGGTGGACCTCGGCGACATCCTTGCAGACGGCTTCGAGATTTCGCCAGAGACTGAGAATAATCTCGGCCGCTCGGTGTCGTCGGCAGGCGACGTGAATGGCGACGGGATCGACGACCTGATCGTTGGCGCCTCGGGGAGCTTTATCGAAGACTTTGGCGCGGCCTATGTGGTTTTCGGCAGAACGGACGGGTTCACGAGCTCGGTCGGCCTCGTGGATATCGCCGCCGGCCGCGGCGGCTTCAAGATTCAAGGCGAGGACGCCGATGACCTCGCCGGCTGGTCAGTGTCATCGGTAGGCGATCTCAACGCCGATGGGATCGACGACCTGATCGTCGGCGCGCCTTTCAACGGCAACGGTGGCGCTGCCTACGTGGTGTTCGGTAGGAACATAGGCTTCACGAGCCCCGTCGATCTCAGCGATATTGCCACCGGCAGTGGCGGCTTCAAGATCCTGGGCGAGAACGCATTCGATGACGCCGGCCTCAGGGTGTCGGCGGCCGGTGATGTCAACGGCGACGGCATTCATGACCTGATTGTCGGCGCCCTTCTCAACGACAGCGCAGGCAGAAATGCCGGCGCGGCCTATGTGGTTTTCGGCAGAGTGGACGGGTTCACGAGCCCGGTCGACCTCAAGGATATCGCCGTCGGCCGCGGCGGATTCAAAATCCAGGGCGAGAATGCCTCCGACTATGCCGGCTCCTCGGTGTCGGCGGCAGGCGACGTCAATGGCGACGGCATCGACGATTTGATCGTCGGAGCACCAGAACGTATCAGCGATGAGGGCGCGGCCTATGTGGTGTTCGGACGGACCAGCCGCTTCACGAGCCCTCTCGATCTCGGCGATATCGCCGCCGGCCGCGGCGGCTTCAAGATCGAGGGCGGGGATCACTATCGCACTACCGGCGGGTCGTCGGCGGGCGACGTCAATGGCGACGGGATCGACGACCTGATCGTCAGCGCCAGCGGTGACGATGACTCATCTGTCGGTGTGGCATTCGTGGTGTTCGGCAAGGCCACGGGCTTCGCCGCGTCGGTCGACCTCGTGGATATCGCCGCCGGCCGCGGCGGCTTCAAGATCGAGGGCGGGGATAGTGGCCCCGGCATGGTATCGGAAGCTGGCGACGTCAACGGCGACGGCATCGACGATCTGATCGTCGGCGCATCAGACAATGAGGTCGCAGATAGGGCTGGCGCGGCCTATGTCATCTTCGGCCAGCCAGATGTCCTGTTCACCATGGGTGACAACCAGCGCGACCTCAACGATTTCGACCTCTCCCTCTTCTCCCGCTCCCAGGCCACCCGCGCGCTTTCCGGCGACGATGTCGTCACCCTGTCCCGGACGGAGAACCTTGGGCTTCTGTTCTTCGGCAATGCCGGCGACGATACCATCACCGGCTCGGCGCATGCCGACCGAATCCGCGGCGATCCCGGCAGCGACACGCTGTTCGGGCGCGAGGGCAATGACACGCTGTGGGGCAACGGTGACGCCGATCGCCTGGACGGCAATCGCGGCGCCGACCGGCTCGACGGCGGCGGCGATGCCGATGGCCTGCGCGGCGGCGCCGGCATGGATCGCCTCTTCGGCCGCGGCGGCAACGACCGGGCCGACGGCAGCGACGACGCCGATACGATCTTCGGCGGCTCGGGCGACGACAGGCTCGCGGGCGGGGCGGGCGATGACATCGTCAGCGGTGACGCCGGCAGGGACCATCTGACCGGCGATGCCGGGACCGACAGCTTCCAGTTCGCCTCCGCCGACCACAGCCGGCCCGGCGGCGCCGACCGTATCAGCGATTTTGCCCCCGGCGATCTGATCGACCTGTCGCGGATCGACGCGGTGTCGGGCGGCGCCGACGACGCCTTCGTGTTCGTCGGCGAAGACCGCTTCACGGCACCGGGGCAGCTTCGCGTCTATGTCTCGGGCGCCTCCACCATTCTTCAGGGCAACACGGTGGGCGCGGGGCACGCCGAGTTGAAGATCGTCATCCTCGGCGTGCATGCCATCAGTGAGACAGATCTCGTGCTGTGAGGAGATGCGAGGAACGATCGCCGAGATGCGCTCGACAGCGGGCCTTATTCGGCCATCGAGCCGGCGATCAGCCGCTCCAGCATCCGATTGCAGGCCGCGAGCTGGCTCAGCTCGATATGCCCGTCCAGCTTGCGGGCGGCGCTCATGTAGCCAGAGGCCCAGATGATCGAGGGATGCCGGCGGTGGGCATCGCAATCGCCGTATCGCAGCGGCTTATCCCGTCCTGCCCAAGACTTGACTTTCGAGGCGCTCAGCCCAGGCCGTCGAGACGGGTCGAAATGGCGCGGCTTACTGACTGCTGGATCGTTTCGTAGTCGGGCCAGGGATCCGCTTTGAGGCGGCCAGGGGCGTCCGCGATCGTGAAGGCATCACTGCGTGTCGCCAGGGCCAGCTCGTTCCAGCTCACCGGCATGGCGACCGGGGCGCGGGCGTGGGCGCGGGTGGACCAGGGGGCGATGGCGGTGCTGGCGCGCTCGTTGCGCAGATAGTCGACGAAGATTTTGCCGCCGCGGGCCTCCTTGCGCATGTTGGTGGTGAAGCGGTCCGGGCTCCGGCGGACCAGGGCCTCGGCGACGCCGTGGCTGAATTCCTTGAGATCCGGCCAGGACTGGCGGCGCTGCAGCGGCAGCACCAGGTGAATGCCCTTGCCGCCGGTGAGCATCGGGAAGCTCGCGAGATCCAGCCCGTCGAGCAGGGCCTTCAGCTCGAAGGCGGCGTCGCGGACGTTTGCGAAGGCGAGATCCTTGTCGGGATCCAGGTCGAAGACCATGCGGTCGGGGCGCTCGACGTCGTCGGCGCGGCAGCCCCAGATGTGGAACTCGAGCGTGCCCATCTGCACGGCCGAGAGGATGCCGGCGAGGTCGTCGATGACGAGGTAGCCGGCCGGATCGCCGGCCTTCTCGACGATCTCGATCGAGCGGATGGCGCCGGACAGGCCGGCGCCGGGGTGGCGCTGGAAGAAGCAGGCCTTCTCCTCGCCCTGCGGGCAGCGCAGCAGGCTGACCGGCCGGCCGCGCAGGTGCGGCAGCATCGCGCCCGCCACGGTGACACAGTACTCGGCGAGCCGGCGCTTGGTGATCCCCTGGTCGGGGAACAACACCCTCTCCGGGCTGGTCAGGCGCACGCCCTCGATGCGGATCTCGTCCATGGCCGGCGGCTCCCGCAAAAGGCCCCTCGGGCTCGGGGCCCGGGGAAGAGGAACCCACGCGAGCAGCCTGCCGTTCCGACCCTGTCATCGCAAGAGAAGGACAGGACGATGCCCGGCTCGGGATCGGATGCGGTCGTCGGCGTGTTCCACGATCGCGGCCAGTTGGAGAAGGCGCTGCAGGCGCTGCAGAGCGACGGCTTCGACCGCTCGCAGCTCAGCCTGCTGGAGAGCGGCTCGACGGCCGAGCGCGCGATCCGCGGCGAGTCGCTCGAGACCGGCGACGCCGTCAGGCGCGAGCCGGTCGACCGCGGCGACATGGGCAACCTCGAGGGCATGGCTGCCGGCATCCCGACCTATCTGGGTGCCGTGCTGGCGGCCGGCGTGACGGTGGCGTCGGGCGGCACGCTGGCGGGCGTCGCAATCGCGGCGCTGCTCGGCGGCGTCGGCGGCGGTGCCGTGGGCGTCACGGCGGCACGGCTGTTGAGCGACGCGATCGAGGAGCCCTTCGAGGAGGAGCTGGCGCGCGGCGGCGTGCTGCTCATGGTGTGGCTGCGCGAGCCCGGCCAGGCGGCCGAGGCGCGGCGGCTGCTGGAGCAGTGGGGGGCGACGGTGGTGCGCGACTATGTCACCAGCGCCGACACGCCGACGGGTGTGCTGTCACCGACGGAGGAGCGGGCGCAGGCGAGGGCAGGTGCGACCTCGGCCAGCAGCGGCAGGTGATCGGACGCCAGCCGGGCGCGGGCGCCGGCATGCGTCCAGGCCGGCCGGCAGAGCCGCCCGCCGACGAGGCCGATGCGGTCGAGGCGCAGCAGGGGCCGCCGGCTGGGGAAGGTCGGCGGCGAGGCCAGCAGGTGGCCGGCCCGGCGGAGCCGCTCGAGGCCCCTGGCCCTGGCGAACCATTCGTTGAGATCGGCCAGCAGCAGGGTCGGCGGCGTGGCGGCGGCGAGCTCGTCGGCGATGGCGGCGAACTGCAGGCGGCGGCTGAGCGGGCCCACCGAGAGATGCGTCACGAGGACGTGCCAGTCGATGCCGGCCGGGCCCCCGACCACGGCATGGATGAAGCCGCGCGGCTCGCCGGTGCGATAGGGCAGGCGCTGGCGGCGCTGCAGCCGCATCGGCAGCCGGCTCAAGAGGGCGTTGCCGAAATGGCCGTCGCCCTCGGTCAGCAGCGGACCCTCGATCACCTCCATGCCGAGGCGGCGGGCCAGCTCGGCCGCCTGCGGGCCGGCGCCGCGCGACGGGCGGGAATCGACCTCCTGCAGGCCCAGTATGTCGGCGTCGAGCTCGGCCAGCACCTCGGCCATGCGGCCGAGATCGCGCCGGCCGTCGGTGCCGACGCAGCCGTGGATGTTGTAGGTGGCGACGCGCAGCCGGGGATCGGGCGGGCCCGGCGGCGCCGGCCCGGATTCAGGCGGCGGCAGGGCGCATGCTCCAGCGGTGCAGCAGGTGGGCGACCAGGAGCAGCAGCAGCAGGCCCGCCAGCAGCACCAGCAGGTTGCCGAGGTCGGGGTGGCGCAGCCAACGGCCGAGCCGGTCGCCGAAGATGGTGGTGAGCAGGATGCCGGGCAGCAGGCCGATGGCGCTGCCGAGCACGAAGTCGCGCAAGGATATCTCCGAGACGCCGGCGGCGAGGTTGACGACGCTGAAGGGGGCGATGGGTACCAGCCGGATCAGGCTGGTGGCGATGACGCCGTGCTGGCCCAGCCGGCTGCTGACGGCGGCGAGGCGGCGGCCGGCCATGCGGCGCACCCGCCGGCGGCCGAGCAGGCGGCCGATGCCGAAGGTGACGCTGGCGGCGGCGCAGGCGCCGGCCATGGCATAGGCGAAGCCGAGCCAGGGGCCGGTGGCGGCGGCGGTGAGCGCGATCATCAGCGTCACCGGCACCAGCAGCTGGCTGCCGAGGACGAAGCTGGCGACCACGGCAGCGGCACCCAGCGGGCTGGCGGCGTGCTCGGCCGCCAGCCTCATGCCCCAGTCGACCCAGTCGCGGCCGACCAGCAGGCCGGTGCCCAACAGGAAGCCGACGGCCAGCACGGCGGCGAGCACGACGCCGATGCGCGAGAACAGGTCGCGCAGCCGGCGCCGGCGGGGTGGCGGCGCCAGGTGCTGGGCGATCTTGCGCGAGCTCAGCGGCTCGTCGAGGTCGATAAGCCGGGCCGGCGAGGCGAGCTCGCGCACGAGCGGCGACAGCCGCAGCCGCAGGTCGCGCAGCCGGCCGGGACCGATGGCCCGGATCACCGGCACGGCACGGCCGCCGTGCCGCTCCAGCCGGCGCTCGACCTCGGCCGGCTCGGCCTCGAGGTGCTCGGCCAGCAGCCTGGCGCGAATGGCGCGGATGGCCTGGGCCGTGCGGCTGTCCGCGGCCTCGACGGCGAGGTTGCACTCGGTGTCGAGGCCCATCGAGCGGTTGGCGAGGTTGGCCGAGCCGACGCAGAGCAGCCTGTCGTCGACGATCAGCAGCTTGGCATGGACATTGACGCAGGCGGTGGTGCCGCCGGCCTCGACCTCGACGGTCATGATGCGGAAGCGGTCCGGCGTGGCGGCGGCACGGCGCAGCCGGCGCATCAGGCGGACCCGGCCGACATCCATCACCGCGGTCTCGAACGGCCCCTCGCAGGCCTTGGGCGTGACGATCACGACCTCGGGGCCGGCGGGCTCGCGCAGGCGGGCGGCGAGGGCGCGGGCGACACGGTCGGTCGTGAGATACTGGTTCTCGATGTAGATGGCGGCCCGCGCTTCGCCGATGGCGGCGAGCAGCAGGGCCTCGATCTCGCGCGCGCCGGGATCGCCGCGCCAGGCCGGGCGGGTGCGGGCGATGGCGACGGCGGTGTCGACGAGGTCGGGTGACACCGCCGGCGGCCAGAGCGTGTCGTCGGCCCCCTCCGGCCGGCTGGCAGCCACGGTCTCGCCGGTGGCGCGCCGCCAGCGCTCCAGCGCCAGCTCCTCGACGGCCGCCGCCACTGGGCCCTCGACCATCATGCAGAGATCGTGGCAGGGCGGCCGGTTGTCGCCGCTCACCGGCGAGCGGTACGGCTCGACCGGCAGGTGCGCCGGGGTGTCCCAGCGGCCGGCGGACAGGTCGATGCCGCCGACGAAGGCCAGCCGGCCGTCTATCGCCACCACCTTCTCGTGGTGCGAGCCGACCGGCGGGTGGCAGGAATCGAGGGCGAAGTGGATGCGGTCGTGGGTGCGCAGGCCGAGATGCCACCAGGGCATGGCCTGGCGGTCGAGCACATAGATCACCGGCCAGTCCCAGACGAGGATGCGGACCTCGAGGCCCGGCCGCGTCGCCACGACGCGATCGAGCAGGTCGCGCAACGTCTCGTCGGAATGTTCGGGATCGAGCAGCAGGTCGGCGCGGATGTCCCAGCCGAGAATGAGAATGCCGTGCCGGGCGCGCTCGATGGCGGCGCGCAAGGCGGCGAAATAGGCGGCTCCGTCGATCAGCAGTGATGCGCGCTCGGCTCTGCCCAGGCGCCAATAGCTCTCGCCCTCGCGCAGCATGGGCCGGCCGCTCGCCGACAGTCCCGTTGGAGCATTCACGACCGCCGAACGCCGATCCGCAAGTCTCGGTTCCGCGGCCGCGACAGCTCCGGAACCGCGCGTGCCGAGTTTCGTTTGCGAGCCAAGGACCATCATTGTCGAGGAATGCGCCAATGCGCGAGGACGAACGCACCTCGGGTGCAAGGACCGGGCTCGGCCCAGCGGCCGACCAGGTCGTCGACGAGGCCAGGCGCGCAACCGCCACGGCCAGGGCCGAGGCGGCCGACCTGGCCGGCAAGGCGCGCGAGCAGGGCATGCGGCAGATGGAGGCCGGTCGCGAGAAGGTCGCCGAGCGCCTGGAGGCGTTCGCCGGCAGCATCCACGACGTCAGCCGCGGCCTCCAGGGACGCGAGACCTGGCTGGCCGAACTGCTGGACAAGGGTGCCGAGGAGCTGAGCGGCCTCGCCGGCACGCTGCAGCGGCGCGATCTCTCGAGCCTGGTCGACGGCCTGCAGGGTTTTGCCCGCCGCCAGCCGGCGCTGTTCGCCGGCGCCTCGGTGGCGCTGGGCTTTGCGGCGGTGCGGCTGGCCAGGAGCGCCTCGGAGCGACGCGAGGCGGCGCCCGCCGCCGACCACGAGCCGGCCGAACCGACCTACGGCGGCCACGGCCTGCACGAGGCGGCGGCCAGGACTGGTAATTTCGGCACCACCACGCGAGCAGGAGACTGACCATGCTGAGAGCCGAGCCCGAAGGCCGCTCGGTCGGCCAGTTGCTGCGTGACCTCGCCGACGACGTCACCCGCCTCATCCGCGACGAGCTGGCGCTCGCCCGCAGCGAGGCCAGCGACAACCTGAACCGCATGGTCGCCGCCGTGATCTCGATCCTCGGCGGCGCCCTGCTCGGGCTGGCGGCCCTGATGGTGCTGCTGGATGCGGTGGTGATGGGCCTGTCGAACCACATGCCGGACTGGATGGCGGCGGTCATCGTCGGCGGCGTGGTGGCGCTGGTGGGCTTCATCCTGGTCCGCAAGGGCCAGAGCGAGCTGTCGGCCCACAGCCTGGCGCCGCGACGCACGGCCGAGAGCGTGCGCAAGGACATCCACCTGGTGAAGGAGCAAGTGTCGTGATCGAGGGATCGCCCGAGACCACCCGCATCGAGCGCGATCTCGAGGAGACGCGCGCCCGCCTCGACGCCACCATCGGCGCCCTGCAGCAGAAGCTGTCGCCGGGCCAGCTGCTCGACCAGTCGCTGGCCTATCTCAAGGACAGCGGCGGCGGCGAGTTCGCCCACAACCTCAAGTCCAACGTCCAGACCAACCCCTTGCCGGTGGCGCTGGTCGGGATCGGGCTGGCCTGGCTGATGATGGGCGGCCACGGCCGCGCGGCACCGGCCCAGCAGCCGACGAGGCTGGCCGGCGGGCACGAGGACCTCGCGTCCGGTGACTGGGCCGGGCACTACGGCGTCGACGCGATTTCGCGCGCCGAGGCAGCCGCCGCCGGCGTGCGGCGGACCGCCAGCGAGACCGCCGAGGCCTTCCAGGAGCGCCTCTATCTCGCCAAGGGCAAGGCCCTGGGTGTCGGCCGGAATGTCGGCGAGGCGCTGACCGACTTCGGCAGCCGGGTCGATGCCGCGATGCAGCAGGCCCGGACCAGCGCCGGCGAGACGGCGCGCAGCCTGCGCCACGCCGCCGGCTCGGCCCTCGACACGACGCGCGACGCCACCGGGCGGGCGACGGGAGCCGCCAGGGACGCGGCCGACCGCGCCGCCGGCTTCCTGCAGGACCAGCCGCTGGTGACGGGTGCCATCGGCGTGTCGGTGGGCGCCCTGCTGGCGGCGCTGCTGCCGCCGAGCCGCGCCGAGGACGAGCTGCTGGGCGGGATCGGCGACAAGCTCAAGGAGCGGGCCTACGAAGCGGCCGACACGGCGATCGCCGGCGGCATGCGTGTCGCCGACGAGGTGGTGCAGGCCGGCAGCGAGACCGCCCGCCGCGAGGGGCTGACCGCCGACAATGCCGACGACGCGGCTTCGCGCGCCGGTGCCGAAGTGGCGGGTGCCGCGACCAGCGCCCGCCATGTCGTCGAGGATGCGCTGGCGGCCGG
>DAOLFG010000037.1:0-48902 GCA_035326425.1 Geminicoccus sp.
GGCCGCATTGCGTGACGGTCCATCCCGGCGAGCGTCACTGGGGCATCTTTCGGCGTCTCTGCCTTGAGGCCAACGCCCGGGGCAACCTCGTTCCCGACGCATGGTTTGCGGCGCTGGCGATCGAGTGGGGCTGCGAGTGGGTGACGCTGGATCGGGGTTTCGGGCGCTATCCGGGGCTGAGATGGCAGGCCTTGTAGGTCCGAGGCGTCGACGATGCAGACACACGTCTCTTGCTGCGACACGTCCAAAACCGGTGTAGCTCTTCATGGTCACCTTCCAGTTCCTTCCACAGTTAGGAGGGTGATCACCCAATCACGATTACGCCATGTCCTCGGGCCGAACTTTGTATTATCGCTTCCGCTCGTTCGGACCCAATAGCTATTCGAACGCCGCCGCCCAAGGCGGCTTCCTTTACTTACTAAAAGCCGTCTCTCTCCATTTTACTAGGATCGCAGGATCATTAGGTACACCTCTCTCCCCTGTGACAGACCGCACGCAAAAAAATTTTTTGTTTGTCACGGAGAGACCATATCGGAAACAGAAACAAAGCTTAATCAATGAGTTATGATAGATCATTAGCCAGCTATCGCCGTAAGAGATCTTGCACATGCCACAGTACGGAGCTCCACGGCACGTGACATACACCAGCAACGTCCTCGCTTTAGATCCCCTTGAAAAGATCATAAACTTCTTGACAACCCCTGACGCACCGTGCTGTACCGGACACAGCGCAGTTGTAGGAGTACCACTATGGCGGAGAGGCCGAGTTACCCACAGCTACCTAGCACCGTATGGTGGGGTGTTCGGGAAATTCTCCAGCGAACTCCAAATGTTACTATTGATGAGCGTTATCTCAGCATTCATTTGGATGTGCAAGAAGCAGCTGCTCGGCAGTATCTCGCCGAACTCAAACGAGTGGGCATCCTCACAGATGAAGGCAAACCCACCCAGGTGGCCCTTCGATGGAGAATGAGTGACACTTACAGTGATGCTGTCGAGGAACTTATATCAAATGCCTATCCTGAAGGCCTACGTCAAGTAGCCCCGCCTGGAGTGGCGGATCGGCAGAAGGCAATCAATTGGTTCATGAAGGATGGACTCGGCGCAGGAAGTGCAAAGAACAAGGTCGCTACGTATCTGACGATAGGTGCCAGCGAGCCAATGGATGGCGTGCCTAGTAGTAAAAACGGGCGTCGGAGAAACGAAACGGCCAATGATAGCGAGGCTGTGAAGCCACGGAACAGAGCAAAAGATAATAAGTCAACATCAAGCGTTACGAGACAATCAGCTCAGCCAAACGAGTCCAGAAAGGCAGGTGCGCGATTTGATTCCATTCCACTCAATGTCAATGTGCAAATACATATTGGTGCAGATGCGACCTCTGAACAGATCGAATCGATATTCAGTGCGATGAGGCGCTATCTGCATGACGAACGGTCTAGTTGAGCGTATCAAGCGCTTCCAGACCTATCTCCTTGAGGTAGGTGTCGCAAGAGGCGTCATCGCCCTACCAGCTCCCCGCATGCTTGCCTTGCCCAGCCCCAGCGAGGAGAGTTCGGGATCGGCAAATGCGTTCGTCCGCCTAGTTACGGAGCCAGAGATAGCAGAGGTTTCTAGGGACTTATATATGTCTGGCCACTATTCAGTGGCTGTTCAAGAGGCTTTTAAAGCGGTAGAAAAATTTGTACAGACAAAGGCAAATATACATACCATCAGCGGAGTTCAGCTGATGGAACATGTGTTTAGTCCGCACACACCTCGCTTATACTGGTCGAGCAGACGGACGATCTCTGAGCAAGACGAGCAGAAAGGATATCATCGCCTTTATTCAGGTGCAATGTTAGGAATTAGAAACCCGACCACGCATGAGTTTCGGTGGGTCGAGGAGCCGGAAGTCGCATTGGAGCTAGTCATGTTCGCACAGCATTTGCTCCGCAAAGCAAAAATAGCATGCGATATAAGCGCGTTGGCCGACGCTGAGGACACTCGGTCTCTGACCTAAGCGAGTCCGCAGCGTCGCCCACGCTGCCGAGAATGTCTTGGCGCCGCCTTGGAGCGGGCCGGGAGTCCAGCTACGAGAATGCCATGCATGTGCTGCGCGCGCATGTGCTGAACCCATGCGAACTCAATCAAAGAACCCCCCATCCTCCTCCCGCAAATACTTCCTCGCCTTCTCCGCATTCAGCTCCACCCCCATCCCCGGCCGGTCCCACACCTCGATCGCCCCGTTCACGATCAACGGGTCCGGCAGGCCGTCGACGATGTCGTACCACCAGTCCGGGTCGCCCTTCGGGCATTCGAAGGCGATGAAGTTGTGGGGCAGGGCGGCGCAGACCTGGACCAGTGCTGCGAGGCCCAAGAGGCCGTCGCCGGTGCCGTGGGGGGCCATCATGATGCCGTGCAGGTCGGCATATTCGGTGACCCATTTCAGCTCGGCGATGCCGCCCATGTCGGCGGGGTCCGGGCCCACCACCCGGACGGCGTGGCCCTCGATCAGCTGCTTGAAGTTCTGGCGCAGGTAGATCTGCTCGCCGGTGTGGATCGGCGTCGAGGTGCTGGTGGTCAGCTCGCGGTAGACGTCGGCATTGACGAACGGCACGTAGTCGCCGGTCAGCATGTCCTCGAGCCACATCAGATTGTAGGGCTCGACGGCGCGGGCGAAGCGGATGGCGTCCTGCAGCATCCAGCCCGGGCCGCAGTCGAGCGCCAGGCCGACCTCGTCGCCCAGCACCTCCTTCATGGCGATCACGCAGTCCAGCATGTGCCGCATGCTGCGCTCGGTGAGCAGGCCGCGGTCGAGAGCGCCGTGGAACGGGCTGGGGTCGGGCTCGCCGAAGTAGAAGTTCGGGATCTCGCGCTTCATCGGGCTGTGGAAGCCGATGCCCATCTTGATGAAGCCGAAGCCGTGCGGCAGCTCCTTCTGCCGCTTGGCCTCGGCGGCGTAGTCCTCGGGTGCCGTGCCCTTCATCGGCGCGCGGTAGGCGCCGTTGTAGCAGCGGACCTTGTCGCGGACCTTGCCGCCCAGGAGCTTGTGGACCGGCAGGCCCGCCGCCTTGCCTGCGACATCCCACAAGGCCATCTCGATCATCGAGACTGCCGCACCCCAGGGCTTGAAGGCGCCGCGCTGGCGGATCTTCAGCATGCAGCGCTCGACGTCGGTCGGGTCCATGCCGATCAGCGCGTCGCGGTAGTGCAGGACGTAGGGCTTCAGGTAGGGCTTGTACTGCTCGGCCTCGCCGTAGCCGGAGATACCCTGGTCGGTGACGATGCGCACGATCGGGTTCTTGCCGATGACGGCGCACTTGACGTCGATGATCTTCATTTCTGCTGCCCTCTCCCGATCCTGTCATGGCCGGGCTCGACCCGGCCATCAACTTTTGTCGGCTGGCCCATATGGATGGCCGGCTCGAGGCCGGCCATGACAAGGGAACGGAGACTCCCGCCAGGATCCGTCAGTCGGTCCGACCCTGCTTCCTCTTCCACTCCTCGTATTCCGGCCGGGCGGCGTCGGAGAGCGGGTAGTAGCGGCGCAGGTCGCCGCCTTCGGACAGGCGGATCTTCGTGAAATCCTCCCACTCGTGGTGGGTCTTGGCGTGCTGCAGGAGCTTCTCGGCCATGCCGGCCGGCACGCAGATCGCACCGTCGATGTCGGCGACGATGATGTCGCCCGGCATGACGGTGACGCCACCGCAGGCGATCGGCACGTTGACGGCGTGCGGCATCAAATTGGTCTGGGTGTGGAAGTTGGGGGTGACGCCACGGATCCAGACGCCGATGTCGATCTGCTTGATGTTGCCGTAGTCGCGCACGCAGCCGTCGATGACGATGCCGGCGCCGCCGCGGCCGCGGAAATAGGTCAGCATCATCTCGCCGAAGACGCCGGCCGACATGTCGCCGCGGGCGTCGACCACGACGATGTCGCCGGGCTCGGTGTGGTAGAGCACGTGGCGGTGCAGCTGCCGCTCCGGGTCGGCGTACTCGCTCTCGTCGTAGAGATCCTCGCGCTTGGGCAGGAACTGCAGCGTCAGCGCCGGGCCGGCGATGCAGCGGTCGGGCGTCCAGCAGGTCGGCCCGATGATGTGGGCGTTGCGGATGCCGAGGCGGAACAGGCTGCCGACGGCGTTGGCGGTGCCCAACGCCCGGAGCCTGGCGAGGATCTCCTTGGACGGCCGGGTGATGCCGGGCGTGTGGGTCAGCGGCTTGGTGTCGAGATCAGACATGGGACTCTTGCCTTCCTTCCGGTCGGAACCGCCCGTTGCCGCAGGCCGACACCGCGGTCCGGACGTGATGGGACGGGTCTCAGCCGTGATGGGCCAGCGCCTGCTGGGTCTTGCCGTCGAACAGGTGCAGGCTGGGCTGGTCCAGCTCCAGCCAGACCGGGTCGTCGGCCTCCAGCCGCAGGGCCGGCGGCACGCTGACCACCAGCACGGCACTGCCGAGCTGGACATGGGCATAGGTCACGTCGCCCGTCGGCTCGACGGTGTAGATCCTGGCCGGGATGGCATCGGGGCGGGGCTCGGTATGCAGCACGATGGTGCTGTGGCGGGCACCCAGCACCACCTCCTGCGTCGAGGAGCCCAGCGCCTTCCGGCCGTTCTCCGGCGACAGGCGGCAGCTCCAGCCTTCCTTGTGCAGGGTGACGTGGCCGTTGTCCTGGCGGACTTCTGCGGTCAGCAGGTTCATGGCCGGGCTGCCGACGAAGCCGGCGACGAAGGTGTTGATCGGATTGGCGAAGATGCGCTCGGGCGCATCGTACTGCTGCAGCACGCCGCCGCTCATCACCGCCATCTTGTCGGCCATGGTCATGGCCTCGAGCTGGTCGTGGGTGACGTAGACCACCGTGGCGTTGAGGTCCTTGTGGAAGCGCTTCAGCTCGGCGCGCATCTGCACCCGCAGCTTGGCGTCGAGGTTGGAGAGCGGCTCGTCCATCAGGAAGGCACGCGGGTCGCGCACCAGCGCCCGGCCCAGCGCCACGCGCTGCTGCTGGCCGCCCGACAGCTCGCGCGGGCGGCGGTCGAGCAGGTGGGTGATGTCGAGCATCTTGGCCGCGGCCTGCACCTTGCGGTCGATCTCGGCCGAGGGCAGCCGGCGCATCTTCAGCGGGAAGGCCAGGTTCTTGTAGACGGTCTTGTTCGGGTAGAGGGCGTAGTTCTGGAACACCATGGCGATGTCGCGGTCCTTGGGATCGAGACCGCTGACCTCGCGCTCGCCGATGTAGATGTCGCCGTCGGTGAGCTCGATCAGGCCGGCGATGAGGTTGAGCGTCGTGGTCTTGCCGCAGCCAGAGGGCCCGACCAGCGCCACGAACTCGCCGTCGCCGACGGTGAGCGAGACATTGTCGACGGCGACGACGCTGCCATAGGCCTTGAGGACGTTCTGCAGACGGACTTCAGCCATCTCGACCTTTCCGATCTTGTCATGGCCGGGCTCTCGACCCGCCCATCCAGCTGTGCCCGCCCGATCCGATGGATGGCCGGCTCGGCGGCCGGCCATGACAGCGGGGGCGAGCGACGGCTACCATCTCACGACTTGACGGCGCCCTCGGTGAGCGCGCGCACGAAGTATTTCTGCAGGACGAGGAACAGGACGACCACCGGCACGCTCATGATGAACGATGCCGCCATCAGGCCCGGCCAGTTGGTGGCGTATTCGGTGAAGAACCGCTCGAGGCCGACCGGCAGGGTCAGCAGGCGCTTGTCGTTGAGGAAGGTCAGCGCATAGACGTACTCGTTCCAGGCCAGGATGAACGAGTAGATCGCCGTGGCGATGATGCCGGGCGAGGACAGCGGCATGACGATGTGGATGAAGGCCTGGAAGCGCGTGGCGCCGTCGATGCGGGCGGCCTGCTCCAGCTGCACTGGGATGTTGTCGTAGAAGCCCTTGAGCAGCCAGATCGACAAGGGCAGGCCGAAGGTCAGGTAGGTCAGGATCAGCGAGGCGTGGGTGTTCACCAGCCCCATCCAGCGCATCATGATGAACAGTGGCATCAGGAACACCACCGCCGGGAACATGTTGCGCAGCAGGACCGAGTAGAACAGCGCGTGCCGGCCGGGGAAGCGGAAGCGCGAGAAGGCGTAGGCCGCCGGCACCGCCACCATCACGCCCAGCACGGTGGTGGCGCTCGACACCCAGATGCTGTTGACGAGATAGCGCAGGAACTCCTGGCCGACATCGTTGGTCGGCGACAGCAGGCGGGTGTACTGCTCGAAGGTGATGTTGCTCGGGATCCATTCGGGCGGATATTGCAGCGCGCCGAACTGGGTCTTCACCGATGTGACGAGCATCCACAGCATCGGCACGACGGCGAACAGCAACAGCACCACGAGGTAGACCCAGCCCGCGATGCTCCAGCCGTCCGTCGACTTCCTGGCGCGCTCGCGCAGAGCCAGGGCGTCGGCGCGCGGCGGCTCGCGCGCAGGCAGGGCGGCGCTCATCCGTGCCCCCTGTCGTCGCCGCGGGTCAGCGCCCGGACGTAGAAGTAGCCGAGCGACATCATCACGATGAACAGGATCACCGAATAGGCCGAGGCGATGCCGAAGCGGATGCGGCCGAAGGCAAGCTGGTAGATGGCGGTGATCCAGATGTCGGAAGCGCCCGCCGGGCCGCCACCGGTCATCACCCAGGGAATGGCGAAGGAGTTCAGGTTCTGCACCGTCAGCAGCAGGATCGTGACCAGCGAGACGCCTTTGAGATGCGGCACGCTGACGTGCCAGAAGCGGTCCCAGGGCCCGGCGCCGTCGACCATCGCCGCGCGGTGGAGCTGGTCCGGCACGGTCTGCAGGCCGGCCAGCATCATCAGCATGACGAACGGGAACTCCTTCCAGACGTTCACCACGATGAGCGACGGCATGACGCGGTCGATGTCGTCGAGGAACACCACCTGGCCGTCGGACAGGCCCATGGCGGCGAGCGTGGCGCCGATGACGCCGAAATCGCTGTGGTAGAGCCAGCGCCAGACATAGGCCGCGGCGACGGCGCTGATGACATAGGGTACCAGCAGCGTGCCGCGCAGGATGCCGCGGCCCCTGAACTCGCGGTTCAGCACGAGCGCCGCCCCGGTTCCCATCACGAAGGCGAAGAACGTCGAGAAGACCGTCCAGACCATCGTGTTCATCGTCACACGATGGAAGCTCTCGCTGGTCAGGATCCGGATGTAGTTGTCGAATCCGACGAAAATCTTGTCGGACATCGCAAGGCTCGGCGGCGTGTTGAAGAAAGACAGGTAGACCGTGTAGTAGACCGGATAGCCGATCACCAGGATGATCACGCCGAGAGCAGGCAGGATGTAGTAATAGTCCGACCGGTGCTCGTAGATCCGGTGAAACAGGCCGCTGCGCTGTGTGCGGCGGCGCGCGGCCGGCGTGCCATGGATGTCCTGGGCGATGTTCACACCCGCCGCTCCTCGAGGCTGGGGGAAAGCCCGGCCGGCATGCCGTCGGCCGGGCGTCTCGCGGATGCGGCTCAGAGGCCCGAGATCACCTCGTCGATGCGCTTGGCGGCATCGTCGGCCGCCTGATCGACGCTCATCTTGCCGGTCAGCGCGTTCTGCATCATGTCCGGGACGATGATGTTCATGATCTCGGCGGACTCCGGGATCACCGGGAACGGGATGCCGCTCGGCAGCATCGAGGTGGTGACGTCGAGGAAGCGGATCTGCTCCAGCCGCTGCTTCATCCACTCGGTCTGGAAGCCGCGGATGTTGCCGGGATTGGAGGCGACCCAGTTGATGCGGGTCGACCATTCCGGGCCGGTCCAGAAGCAGCCCAGCGCCTCGACCGCCTGGAGGTCGAGGCCGCCGTCGGCGACGCCCTGCTTGAAGACGTGGAAGTTGGAGCCGCCGAACACCACGGCGCGACGGGCCGGACCCTTCGGGATCAGGCCGTAGCGCATGTTCTCGACCACGGCGTCGGCCACGGCCTTGTCCGGGCCGGTGGCCTTCTTGGCGCGGTCGATCATGACCGCGTACTCGCTGGGATGGCTGATCATCATCGCGAGCTGGCCGGCGATGAACGGATCCTGGTTCTGCGTCTGTGTGTTGGTCAGCGCCGAGGTCGGCACCGACCTGTCGCGGACATACATGTCGTAGGAGGCCTGCAGCGCCGCCTTGCCGCCGTCATTGTTGATCATCACCTCCTTGTAGGTCGGCGACTTCTCGGCCTCGTCGAGGGCGCCGCTGCCATAGGCCCAGAGCTGCGGCATGAAGCGGAACGGCGTGTTGCCGGCATTCGGCCGGGCCACCAGCCCGTAGCCGTTCTTGCCGGTCTTCTCCTTGATCTGCTTGGAGTAGGCGACGACGTCGTCCCAGGTCTCGGGCGCCTTGTCGGGGTCGAGGCCGGCTTCCTTGAAGATGCCGGCGTTCCAGATGAACGCCATGGTCTCGTTGTTGGTCGGCACGCCGTAGGTCTTGCCCTGCCAGGTCACCGACTTCAGCGCGCCCGGCCAATACTGGGACTCGTCATAGCCGAACTCCTTCGGCCCGATCTCCTGCAGGAAGCCCTTGGCGGCGAACTCGACGCCCCAGAGGATCGGCAGCCGGGCCGCCATCGGTGCGGCGTTGCCGATGGCGGCGGTGCGCAGCTTGTCGAGCATCTGATTGTAGTCGAGGTTCTGCTTCTCGACCGTGATGTTCGGATAGGCCTTGGCGAAGGCCGCCCAGAACTCCTCGTAGATCTTGTGCTCGATCTGCGGCGAGGCCTCGTTCGGCCCGACCCACCAGAACGTCACCTTGCCCTTGTAGTCGGAGGGCACGACCTTGGCGCACTCGGCGGCGGTGTCGACCTTGATGGTCCCGGCGATGCTCTTGATGTAGTCCGGGCTCCACTTCGAGAGGTCGACCGCCTGCGCACCCTGCGCCAGCGCCGCGCCCGGATTGCCGAGGCCGATCGCCAGCGCCACGCCGGCGCAGAAGCTCATGAGCCGGCCGGCCGCATGGAATCGGCGCGGTCCACGATCCTGGGTCATCTGTTCATCCTTCCCTGACGAGCATGTTCTTGGCCACGCGAGGCTCGGACCCCGCGAGTTTCACGATCGAGTGTAGGACGGGGGGGCGCCCCCACAAGACAAAAAGCTGATATCTACCCCGGTCTCGGGCATCGGGCAGTCCTCGGGTGAAGCCGACCACCCGGTGCGGCCGGGACGGACGTGGCGCAAGCCCTGTCCCCGCTTCTGCCCGGAGCGACTGCGTGCAGGAATCGACGGATGAGGTGCCGTCACCTTCCTCGCCTCCCCGCCGGGCCGTTTCGGGTCCGGTCGTCAGTTCATATTTGGAACTGTCCTGTTCAAAACAGGTTGACCGGCTTTGTGGTGCCTGTCAACGCTCCTCGCCGCTGGCGGCTCGCGGGCATGCGGGACGACCAGCCAAGGCTGAGACGGGCCATCCGGGATGAGCGACGATCCGCGGACCTCGCCGGCGGCGGACCGGGGCACGCCGGTCATCGACCGGCTGAGCGACCTGCTGGAGCTGCTGGAGAAGCGGCCGGCGGGCTCGACCATCCGCGAGCTGGCCTTCGGCTCGGGCCTGCCGCGTAGCACGGTCTATCGCTGCCTCAACACGCTGGAGGCGCATGCCGTCGTCCGCCGCCTGCCGTCCGGCACCTACAGGCTGGGCCCGCGCCTGCTGGCGCTCGCCGCCCAGGTCGAGACCGACCCGCGGGAACGGCGGCTGGCGGCGCTGGCGCAGTCGCATCTCGACCGGTTGTCGGCGGTGACGGGCGAGGGCAGCAAGCTGTCGGTACTGGCCGGCGGCAGGGCGCTGGTGATCGCGGTGGCGCAGGGCGGGGCAGGGGAGCGGGTGGCGGTCGGCGTGCTCGCCGGCAAGACCTATCCGATCCATGCCGGTGCCGCGAGCAAGCTGCTGCTGGCCCATCTGCCCGCTCCGGAGGCGGCGCCGCTGCTGCAGGTGCCGTTGCCGCGTCTCACCGTCGGCACCGTCACCGACCCGACGATCCTGGCGGCCGAGCTCGCCGCCATCCGTCGGCGTGGCTATGCGCAGGACCGGGGCGAGTTCGTGCCCGGTGTGCATGCGCTGGCGACGCCGGTGCGCGACGGCGCCGGCCGGGTGCTGGCCGCCGTCAGCATGCCTTTCCTCGCCGATGCCGATGCGAGGCGGCGGGTCGTGCTGCGGCGGGCGCTCCGCAAGGCGGCGGCCGGCCTGTCGCGAGAGCTCGCGGTGACGGCCCGCCGGGCCGGCGGACGGGCGGCCGGATGAGCCGGGAACATCGCATCCCGGCGGTGGAGCGGGCGATCGCCGTGCTCGATGCCCTGGCCCTGCACCGCGAGGGCATGGCGCTGCCCGAGCTGGCGCGGACATGCGGGTCGAGCCGCAGCACCACCTATCGGCTGCTGACCTCGATGGAGGAGGCCGGGCTGGTGCGGCGCGGGGAGGCTGGCCGCCACCTGCTCGGGCCGCGGCTGCTCGGGCTCGCCGCCGCGGCGCTGGCCGGCATGGGCGTGGGCGACGTCGTCGCCTGCGCCCGGCCGCACCTCGAGCGGCTGAGCGCCGTCACCGGCGAGGCCAGCAAGCTGTCCGTCCTCGACCAGGGCCAAGCGCTCTGCATCGACGCGGTGGCCGGCGCCAACCCCTACGCGCTGTCGCCGAGGACGGCGCAGTGGTTCCCGCTGCATGCCGGGGCAGCCAGCAAGGTGCTGCTGGCGGCGATGCCGGCGGCGGCCCGCGAGGCGGTCGTCGTCGGTCCGCTCGAGCGGTTCAGCGACCGGACGATCTGCGATGCCGAGGGCCTGTCGCGGGAGCTGGAGTCGGTGATCGGGCAGGGCTGGGCCGAGGATCGCGGCGAGCACAGCCCCAGCGTCTGCGCGCTGGCGGCGCCGATCGTCGGAGGCGATGGCGCGGTGGTGGCGACGGTCAGCATGGCCTATGTCGCCGAGCGCCACGACCGGATGAAGCGCCACCACCTCGACGACCTGCGGCGATGCTGTGCCGACATCGGCGTCCTGCTGGCGGCGGCCCCGTCGGCTAGGGGGCCAGCGCCGCCAGGCCCCGTTGGGCGCGCTGCCTGAGCCCTGCATAGTCGCCGTCGGCATAGGTCGCCAGCACCGCCTCGTAGATCCGTCCGGCGGCATCGGGACAGCCACGCTCGCGCGCGACATCGGCGACGTCGAGCGCCAGGCCGCCATAGAGCCGGCGCTGCTCGACCGTGGACGGGCGCCGGAAGCTGTCGGCGAAGCCGCCGGCCCACATCTCGGCGACCATCAGGTTGGCGGAATCGCACGAGCCCGGCGGCTCCCCGCGATAGGCCTCCAGTGGCGTGTGGACGCGCGACACCGCCTGCGCCACCACCCGGTCGGCGTCGAGATCGCCGGGCTTCGGCGTGGGCTGCGGGATCGGCCTCGTGAGCCTCGGCCGGGGCTTGGGCGGCGGTGCCGCGATCACCGGTGACGGCGCGCGGTCGAAGCCCGGCGTCGGATCCGGCGTGCAAGCCGTGAGCGCGACCGCCAGTGCCGCCAGCAACGGCCGGACGTGGCCGGCGGAAGGAGGGGCGGTTTTCCTGCTGTGCGGCATGGGCCGGGATCTCACGCGCCGGATGCGCTGGTGAGACCGACGCAGAACGCGATCCGGCGTTCCGTCGAATGCGCGCATCCGGCGAGCCAGCCGGTGTCTGTCCTCAGCTTTCCGATAGCTCGACCACCTCGATCAGCATGCGGCGCTTGCCGGCGCGCTTGGCGGCGTAGAGCGAGGCGTCGGCGCGGCGGACCGCCTCGTCGAGGGAGGCGGGAGGCCGCCGGAAGCAGGCGGCGCCGATCGTGACCGTGGTCGGCCAGTGCTTCGCCCGCATCGCCGCGTCGATCTGCAGGCGCAGCCGTTCCAGCAGGCTCGCCGCCGCATCGGCCTCCGTCTCGATCAGCAGCACGGCGAACTCGTCGCCGCCCAGCCTGGCGACCAGGTCGGCGGCACGGGTCTGCCCGGCCAGGATCGCCGCCAGCGCCCGCAGGGCGCGATCGCCCTCGGCATGCCCCTTGGTGTCGTTGATGACCTTGAAGCCGTCGAGGTCCAGGCAGGCGATCACCGCCGGATGGCCGTAGCGGTGGGCGGCGGCCAGCAGCAGCTCGCCACGCTCCTGGAAGGCGCGCCGGTTGGGCAGGCCGGTGAGCGGATCGATCCGGCCGAGATCGTGCTCGGCGTCGAGCCGGTGCCGCAGCACGGTGACGAGCGCCCCGACATAGCCCGAGGCGATCATCAGGATGGCGAAGTTGACGGCGATGACGAACCAGTCGCCCTGGGTGGCGATGTCGACGTTGGTGAAGACCCAGACCGTCGAGCTGAGCACCGCGAGGCCGATCGCGGCCGGCCAGCCGGCATGCCAGGCGCCCAGCGACACCGGCAGGAAGTAGAGCGGAAAGACGCGGTACTCCGAGCCGGTGGCATAGTCGATCAGGCCGATCGCCGCCATGCCGAGCAGCGACAGGGCGAGCCAGAATGCTCTCCGGGCGATGCCTGCCATTCCCGAGACGCGTCTCCCTGTCCGGCCTTCCCGCGTGCCGCCGCATCGGTCCGACAGTAGGGCGGCTCGGGGCCGCCGGCGTCAATTCTTCTGCGACGACGCGCCGGCGGCGGCACCGATCCGTCCGACGGGAGTTGTCGGTCATGGAAGGACGAGCGCGACGGGCCGGAAAGGGCAGGATGCGGGCGGTTGCCACGAGGGCCGCGATGGCGGGGCTGTCCGCACCGGTGGCCGGCTGTGGCGGCATGCAGTCCGCGCTCGGCCCGGCGGGCGTCGAGGCGGCGCAGGTCGCGCACCTGTTCCTCGTCATGGCGGCGGCCGCCGCCGTGATCTGGCTGGCGGTGACGGGCCTCCTGCTCTACGGGCTGCGCGGCCGGCGGCCCGTCCACGGCACCCGCTCGGCGGGCCGGCTGATCCTGTGGGGAGGTGCGGTCCTCCCGGCCGTGGCGCTCGCCGCGCTGCTGGCTTATGCGCTCTGGCTCATGCCCTCGATCCGGCCCTGGGCTGCCGCCGGACAGGGCGGCCTGCGCATCGAGGTCGAGGGCCATCAGTACTGGTGGCGGGTGGTCTACCGTCCGCCGGACGGCGGGCCGGCGGTGGTGTCGGCCAACGAGGTCAGGCTGCCGGTGGGCGAGCGCGTCGAGCTGGTGCTCACCAGCGCCGATGTCATCCATTCGTTCTGGATACCGCCGCTCGGCGGCAAGATGGACATGATACCGGGCCGCACCAACCGGCTCTGGCTCGAGGCCACCGAGCCCGGCACCTTCCGTGGCCCCTGCGCCGAGTTCTGCGGCACCTCGCATGCGCTGATGGCGTTCCCGGCGGTCGCCATGCCGCCCGAGGCGTTCGCGCAATGGCTGGTCGAGCGCGCCTCGCCGTCGCCGAATGCCGGAGGCGAGGGGCGGGAGGCGTTCGTCCGCCACGGCTGCGGCGCCTGCCACCGCGTGGCCGGCACCGAGGCGCAGGGCGCGGTCGGCCCCGACCTGTCGCATGTCGGCTCGCGGCTCGGCATCGGCGCCGGCGTCCTGCCCAACGACGAGCAGGCGCTGGTCCGCTTCATCTCCCGGCCGGACGAGGTCAAGCCCGGCGTCGAGATGCCGGGCTTCGCGATGCTGCCGCCCGACGAGATCCGCCTGCTGGCGAGCTATCTGCGGGGGCTGCGATGAGCGGCCGGCCGCAGCCGTTCCCGCCCGAGGAGCGTGCCGCCCAGGAGCGCCGGCTGCGCGAGGTCTGGGCGACACCCGAGGGCTGGCGCTACTGGACCTCGGTCAACAACACCGATGTCGGTTTGTGGTACGCCAGCGCGTCGTTCGCCTTCATGCTGTTCGCCGGCGTGCTGGCGCTGCTGGTGCGCAGCCAGCTCGCCGTGCCCGACAACGACCTGCTCTCGGCCGATTTCTTCAATCAGGCCTTCACCCTGCACGGCACGGTGATGATGTTCCTGTTCGCCGTGCCGATCTTCGAGGCGGTGGCGATCTTCCTGCTGCCGGCGATGCTGGGCGCCCGCGAGCTGCCGTTCCCGCTGCTCTCGGCCTTCGGCTTCTGGAGCTTCCTGATCGGCGGCGTCTTCGTCTGCGGCTCGATCTTCTTCGATGCCGCCCCGTCGTCCGGCTGGTTCATGTACCCGCCGCTCGCCACCGACGAGGAGCTGTCCGGCATCGGCGCCGACATCTGGCTGCTCGGCCTCTCCTTCATCGAGGTGGCCTCGATCGCCGCCGCCGTCGAGCTGATCGTCGGCATCCTGAAGTGCCGGGCACCCGGCATGCGCATCAACCTGATGCCGCTGTTCGCCTGGTACCTGCTGATCGTGGCGGGCATGATCCTGTTCGCCTTCCCGCCGCTGATCGCCGGCGACATCCTGTTCGAGATGGAACGGATGTTCGACTGGCCGTTCTTCGACGCCACGAGGGGCGGCGACCCGCTGCTCTGGCAGCACCTGTTCTGGATCTTCGGCCACCCCGAGGTCTACATCGTCTTCCTGCCCGCCATCGCCGTCATGGCGATGGTGGTGCCGACCTTCTCCGGCCGTCCCATCGTCGGCTACTCATGGATCGTGCTGGCCGCCGTCGGCACCGGCTTCCTCAGCTTCGGCCTGTGGGTACATCACATGTTCACCACAGGGCTGCCGCAGATTTCGCTGGCGTTCTTCTCGGCGGCGTCCGAGGCCGTGGCCATTCCCACGGGCGTGCAGATCTTCGTCTTCATCGCCACCATGCTGGCCGGCCGCGTCGTGATGTCGATGCCGATGCTGTTCGGCGCCGGCGGCATCGCCATCTTCGTGGTCGGCGGGCTCACCGGCGTGATGGTGGCGCTGGCACCCTTCGACTGGCAGGCGCACGACACCTACTTCGTCGTGGCGCATCTGCACTATGTGCTGATCGGCGGCATGCTGTTCCCGATCATCGCCGGGCTCTACTACTACTATCCGCTGATCGGCGGCCGGACGTTGTCGGACCGGTTGGGGAAGGTCGCCTTCTGGCTGATGTTCGCCGGCTTCAACATCGCCTTCTTCCCGATGCATCTGAGCGGCCTGCACGGCATGCCGCGGCGGGTGTTCACCTATCCCGCAGGGCTCGGCTGGGACTGGCTGAACCTGGTCTCGACCCTCGGTGCCTTCGTGTTCGCCGCCGGCGTGCTGGTGGTGGTGCTCGACACGCTGCGGCCGAAGCGCGGCCAGCCACGCTGCCCGGTCGATCCGTGGCGCGCCGGCACGCTCGAATGGGTCACCGACCCGCAGGAGAGCTGGGGCATGCGCTCGGTGCCGATCATCGAGAGCCGCTACCCGCTCTGGCAGCAGGAGGGCTTGGCGCGCCGGATCAACGAGGGCCGCTTCTACCTGCCCGACGCCGAGGAGGGCCGCCGCGAAGGGCTGGTCACCTCGGTGCTCGACGCCGAGCCGCTGCAGTGCATCCGGGTCTACGGCCAGGCCCATGTCACCATGCTGGCCGCGGCCTCGCTGGGCGGCGTGTTCATCGCGCTCACCTTCCACTGGTGGATTCTCGCCCTGGCGTGCGGGATCGTCTCGCTCGGCGCCATTCTCTACTGGCTGTGGACCGGCACTGCCGAGATCCCGGAGAAGCCGCTCAAGGACGTGGGCCTCGGGCTGAGGCTGCCGCTCTACAATTCAGGCCCCACCTCGGTCGGCTGGTGGGCGATGTTCATCACCATGATCGGCGACGGCACCGCCTTCGGCAGCCTGGTGTTCGGCTATTTCTTCTACTGGACGATCCACGAGGACTACACCGCCGGGCTCGCCGGCCCGGGCGCCTTCTGGCCGAGCCTGGCGCTGGCGCTGTTCGCCGTCGGCTGGGGGCTGCTGGTGGCGGCGCGCGAGATCAACGGCCGCGGCCGTGCCTGGGTGATGCGCGGCTGCCTCGTGCTGTCGCTACTGGCGGTCGCCGCCGGATCGGTGGCGGGCTTCCTCGGGCCCTGGGCCCACGGCATGGACCCGACCGCCCACGTCTATCCCGCCATCGTCTGGATCCTGGTGATCTGGACCCTGGTCCATGCCGGTGTCGCCGCCATCATGCAGCTCTACTGCCTCGCCCGCAGCTTCGCCGGCCGGCTGACCGCCGCCTACGACGCCGACATCCACAATGTCGCCCTCTACGGACACTTCCTGCTGATCACCGCCGCCACGACCTTCGTCGTCGTCGGCTGGTTCCCCCTGGCCTTGTGAGGCGGCCATGCGGATCCCGATCAGGCAGGTCGAATCGCTCTGGACGCTCTTCACCGGCCCGGTGGTCTGGGCGCTGCATTTCCTGGTCTGCTACGTCGGCGCCGCCATCTACTGCGCCAAGTGGCCCTATCTCGACTTCGGCTTCGACGTGCTGCGCCTCGGAATCGCCGCCGCCACCGCCGTGGCGCTCGGCCTGATCCTGCTGTCGGGCGGGCTCGCCTGGCGCCAGTGGGGCTTCGGCACCCACGATCCGCCGCACGACGATCCCACCGGCCACGACCGGCGGCTGTTCCAGGGTTTCGCCACCCTGCTGCTGTCGGGCCTCAGCTTCGTCGCCGTGATCTACGTGGCGCTGCCGGCGCTGTTCATCCTGGAATGCGGACGATGAGACGGCTGTCGCTCGTCGCCGGCACGGCCCTGCTCGTCCTGGCCTGGGTGGGCCTGCTGCTCGACGATGGCGGATCGTTCACCGGCCGCATGCTGGCGCATCTGGGCGTCGTGGCGCTGGCGGCACCGCTGATCGCCATCGGCATCGCCGGCACGCGCTGGGACATTTCGGGCTGCGGCCGCCTGCTCTCTCCGCTCCCGGCCTCGCTGGTCGAGCTGCTGGTGGTCTGGGTCTGGCACGCGCCGGCGCTGCGAGCGGCCGCCGCCGGCTCGACCTGGGTGACGGCGGCCGAGCAGGCGTCGTTCCTGCTGGCCGGCCTGCTGCTCTGGTTCGCCTGCTTCGGAGCCGGCGGCGGCCGCAGCGATGCCCGGCGGGCGCAGGGCGCCTTCGCCCTGCTGCTCACCTCGATCCACATGACGCTGCTGGGCGTGCTGCTGGCCCTGACCCCGCGGCCGCTCTACGCCACGGGCGAGGTGAGCTGCCTCGGCTTCGCCATGACGGCCCAGCGCGACCAGGAGCTGGGTGGCGTGCTGATGCTGCTGGTGGGGGCGGCGGTCTACCTAGCCGGCGGCATCGCGCTGCTCGGCCGGCTGCTCGCCGCACCCGCAGCGGCCGGCAGGAGCTGATCCGGTGCGGATCGGCAGGCGCCACCTGCTCCTGGCCGTGGTCGGCCTGCCGGTCGCGGGCCTGCTCGTCGCCTGGCTCGGCTTCTTCAATGTCGGCGCCAGCAGCGGGCACTGGAAGATCACCGACTGGTTCCTGCATTTCGCCATGCGCTCGGCGGTGCGGACCTACGCGCTGGCCGAGCCCGACCCGCCGCCGTTCGACGATGGCATGCTGCCGCTGGCCGCCGGCCACTTCGCGCGGGGTTGCGCCGGCTGCCACGGCGCGCCGGGCGAGCCGCGCTCGCCGGCCGTGTTGCACATGCTGCCGCAGCCGCCCGATCTCGCGCAGGTCGGCGACAAGTGGACTGACAGCCAGCTTTTCCGCATCGTCAAGCACGGCGTCCGTTTCACCGGCATGCCGGCCTGGCCGACCCAGGTGCGCGACGACGAGGTGTGGTGGATGGTGGCGTTCCTGCGCCGGCTGCCCGGAATGGATGCCGAGGCGTACCGCCGCCTCGCCGGCCGCGACGCCATGCCGGGCCGGCCCGACGGCGCGTTGGGCCGCGCCCTGGCGGGCTGCGCCGAATGTCATGGCCGGGACGGCACGGGCCGCAGCCCGCACGTCCCGATCATCGCCGGCCAGAAGCAGGCCTATCTGCTCGAGAGCCTGCGCGCCTATGCCCAGGAGGAGCGGGCCAGCGGCATCATGGCCCTGCCGGCGGTGCAGACGGTGCCCGAGCTGTGGCACGAGCTGGCGGGCTGGTTCGCCGAGCAGCCCTGGCCGCCGGATGCCGGGGCGGCGGACAGCCGACTGGCGGAGCGGGGCAGGGCCATCGCCGAGCGCGGCATCCCGGCGCGCAGCGTGCCGGCCTGCCTGTCGTGCCACGGCGAGACCGTAGCCAACCCGCATCATCCACGGCTCGACGGCCAGCGCGCCGGCTATCTCGCCATCCAGCTCCGTCTGTTCCGCGCCGGCGAGCGCGGCAATTCCGCCTATGCTCGGGTGATGACCAGGGCAGCCAAGGGGCTGGAGCCGGAGGATATCGAGGCGCTGGCGGGCTATTTCGCTTCCCGGCGGCGCTGACGGAGGAAGGTACGCCATGGCTGCACCGGATTTCGAGATGCCCCGGCTGGTGCGGGCGACGGAGCAGGATCTCGCCGAGGTCGTGGCGCTGATGAATGCCGCCTACCGCGGCACGGACGGCGGCTGGACCACCGAGGCCGGCCACATCGGCGGCAGCCGGACCGACGCTGCCATGCTTCGCGACGACATCGCCCGCGACCCCGAGGCGGCCCTGCTGGTCTGGCGGCATCCCGATGGCCGGCTGGTCGGATGCGTCTGGCTGGAGCCGGTGGGCGACGGCCTCTGGTATCTCGGCTCCCTCACCGTCGAGCCGCGGCGGCAGAACGCCGGCCTCGGCCGCAGGCTGCTGGCGGCGGCCGAGGACTGGGCGCGCCGGCACGGCGCCCGGGCGGTCGAGATGACGGTGGTGCAGGTACGCGGCGAGCTGATCGACTGGTATCACCGCCGCGGCTACGGGCCGACCGGCGAGACCAAGCCTTTTCCGTACGGCGACCGGCGATTCGGGATCCCGAAGCACGACGACCTGCACTTCATCGTGCTGCGCAAATCCCTGCTGGCGGAGCCGCCGTCATAGGATCGTCTTGGTGGCGCCGCCGTCGATGAACAGGTCGGCACCGTGGATCTGGCCGGAACGCGGCGAGGCGAGGAAGGCCACGAGGTTGGCGATGTCCTCGGGCTCGGCGTAGCTGCGCAGGCCGGCCGCCGCCAGCTCCTTCTTCTCGTATTCCTCGCGCGAGATGCCCTCGGCCGCCGCCCGCTGCTCGAGCAGGCGGTCGAGGCGGCCGGTGACGGTCATGCCGGGATGCACGGCGTTGACCCGCACGCCGTCGCGCAGGCCGAGACCGGCCAGCGCCTTGGTGAAGTTGGTGATGGCGGCATTCACTGCCCCGCCGATCATGAAGTTGGGGCTGGGTGTCTTCGATGCCGCGCCGATGACGTTGACGACGGCACCCTGGCTCGCCGCCAGCCTGGGCCACAGCGCCCGCGACAGGCGGACGTAGGAATAGAACTTCAAGGCGAAGCCGTCCTCCCAGACCGAGTCCTCGAGCTGGAAGAAGTCGCCGCTCTGGGTGGCGCCGGCATTGTTGACCAGGATGTCGAGCCGGCCGAAGGCGTGCTCCAGCGCGCCTTCCGCCGCCTGGCAGCCCTGGGGCGAGCGGAGGTCGGCGGCACAGGTCTCGATACGCCGGCCGGTGGCGGCCGACAGCGCCTGCGCAGCCTCGGCGAGGTCGGCCTCGGTGCGGGCGACCAGCAGCACGTCGGCGCCGGCCGTCGCCAGCGCATGCGCGCAGGCGCGGCCGATGCCGCGGCTGCCGCCGGTCACCAGCGCCACCTTGTCGCGCAGCCCGAGATCCATCGCTCACTCCTTCCCGGCGTCGTCGTCGAAGCCACGTTTGGCACTCAGGTGCATGAGGGTCACCAGCAGCACGCCGAGCAGCAGGGTGGCGCCGACGCCGAGGCAGAGTGCTATCCAGCCATGCATGCCGATCTCGACGTCGGCCAGCTCCTGCCAGACCCACCAGGAGACCATCCCCGTCGCAGCCAGCAGTGCCAGCAGGACCGCCACGACCAGGGCCTGGGTCATGCTACCGTCCCCACCAGCTCGGCGAAGCGCGGCAGGTCGATGTTGGAGCCGCAGACGATCACGCCGACGCGGCGGCCCTCCAGGCGCTGCCGCAGCGGCCCGAGCAGGGCGGCGGTGGCGGCGGCGCCCGCCGGCTCGCAGGCGAGCTTCAGCTCGTCGTGCAGCAGGATCATCGCCTCGATCATCTGCCGGTCGGTGATCCTGACGAGCTCGTCGGTGTGGGCGCGGCACAGGGCGAAGCTGTAGGGCAGGGCGAAGGGGGCGCCCAGGCTGTCGGCGACGGTGGCGACGCGCTCGATCTTCTGCGGGCTGCCGGCGGCGAAGCTGCGGTGCATGCTGTCGGCCCCCTCGGGCTCGACGCCGAAGACCCGGCAGTCCGGCTGGAGCCGCTCGACGGCAGTGGCGATGCCGGCCAGCAGCCCGCCGCCGCCGACCGGCACGATCACGGCGTCGAGCCGGCCGGCCTGGCGCAGCCACTCGGCACCCAGCGTGGCGGTGCCCAGCGCCGTGCGCGGCCCCTCGAAGGGATGCACCATGACACGGCCTTCCTCGGCCACGATGCGCTGGGCCTCGGCGAAGGCGGCATGGACGTCGGCGGCCAGCACGATCTCGGCGCCGTGCCGGCGGCACTTGGCGATGCGGGCGGGGCTCGCCCCCTGCATCATCACGACCTTGGCCGTGGTGCCGAGCCGTTCGGCGGCGAAGGCCGTGGCGATGGCGTGGTTGCCGGCGCTGACCGCCGTGACGCCGCGCGCCAGCTCGGGCCGCGACAGGCCCAGCATCACGCTCAGGGCGCCGCGCGGCTTGAAGCTGCCGGTGTGCTGGAACAGCTCGAGCTTGAGCACCAGCTCGCCGGCGGCGAGGCCGAGCCGGGACGCCGGCAGCTCCAGCACCGGCGTCTCGACGACCAGGCCCTTCAGCGCGTCGGCGGTGGCGGCGATCTCGGACGCGGCGATTTCGGGCGCGGCGGGCTCGGCCGGGGTGGGCAAGGGCAGCGTCATTCAGTCGATCTGCGCGCCCGAAGCCTTCACGATCGGCGCCCATTTCGCCAGCTCGGCCTGGACGTGCTCGGCCAGCTCGGTGGGAGTCGAGCCGACGACGCCGGCGCTGAGGTCGGCGAGCTTGGCCTTGACGTCGGGATCGGCGAGCGCCGCGAGGCCGGCGGCGTTGAGCTTGGCGATGGCCTCCTCGGGCGTGCCGGCCGGCGCGAAGATGGCGTTCCAGGAATAGGTCTCGTAGCCGGGCAGGGTCTCCGCGATCGTCGGCATGTCGGGGGCCGACGGCGCCCGCTCCTTGGTCGTCACCGCGAGGCCGCGCAGCTTGCCGGCGCGGATCTGCTCGAGCGAGGGCGGCAGGTTGTCGAACATGATCGGTACATGCCCGGCCATCACGTCGACCAGCGCCGGACCGGCGCCCTTGTAGGGGACGTGCACCATGTCGACGCCGGCCATCGACTTGAACAGCTCGCCCGAGAGGTGGAGCGGCGTGCCGTTGCCGGAGGAGGCGTAGGAGTACTCGCCGGGGCTGGCCTTCAGCAGCTCGATCAGCTCGGGCACGGTCCTGGCCGGGAAGTCGGGATTGACGACCAGCACGTTGGGAATCAGCACCAGCAGCGAGACCGGCGCGAAATCCTTCACCGGGTCGTACGGCATCTTCTTGTAGAGCGCCGGGTTCAGCGCGTGCGTCGCCACCGTGCCCATCAGGATGGTGTAGCCGTCGGGCTCGGCCCGCGCGACCGCCGCCGAGCCGAGATTGCCGCCGGCTCCGCCGCGATTGTCGACGACCACCTGCTGGCCCAGCGTCGCCGTCATCCGGCTGGCGACCAGCCGTGCGATCAGGTCGGTCGAGCCGCCGGCCGGGAACGGCACCACCATCGTGATCGGCCGGTCGGGAAAGGCCGCTGCCGCCGGCAGGGACCATGCGCCGGCGAGCATCGCCGCCGTCGCGAGACCGATGACCGCCCGCCTGGCGAGCCTGGCGCCGATAGCCGTCATGTCCAAATCCTCCGTGTCTGCGCGACAGGATAGGTGCACAGCCTCCGGCTGGCCAGCGGGGCGGCGCCACGGGCTTTTGGGTTGACGACCCGCCCGGCCGGTGCGGAAATCATCGCTCCGGCGCGCCGCCGGGCGGCGGCTTCTCGCGGGTCGGCAAGGGGATCGGGGCATGCGTGGCATCTCGCGGCGAACGCTCGTGCTGTTGTGCGGTCTGGCGGCCGGGGCGACGGCGGTGCCGGCGCGGGCCGCGGTGGAATCGAGCGATCCGATCAAGCTGACGCTGCACGACTGGACGGGCCAGTTCATCACCACCCGCATCATGGGTGGCGTGCTCACCGCCATGGGCTACAATGTCGAGTTCGTCCAGGCGGACTACCTGGCGCAGTTCGCCGGCCTCGAGCCGGGCGACCTGCATGTCGCCATGGAGATCTGGCAGACCACCGGCGCCGACGCGCTGGCGGCCTCGCTCGCCACCGGCAAGACCGTCGATCTCGGCGAGACCGGCATGCTCGCCAAGGAGGAGTGGTGGTACCCGCTCTACATGAAGGAGAAGTGCCCGGGCCTGCCCGACTGGCAGGCGCTGGCGAAATGCGCCGAGGCGTTCTCCACGCCCGAGACGGCACCCAAGGGGCGCTATCTCGGTGGGCCGGTGACCTGGGGCGGCTATGACGAGGAGCGGGTCGAGGCGTTGGGCCTCGACTTCGAGGTCGTCCATGCCGGCACCGACGCGGCACTGTTCGCCGAGCTGGATTCCGCCTACCAGCGCAAGGCGCCCTGGATCGGCTGGATCTACACGCCGCACTGGGCGCCGATCAAATACGAGGGCGAGTGGGTCGAGTTCCCGCAATACGAGCCGGCCTGCTACGAGGATGCGAAGTGGGGCGGCAACCCTGACGCGACGCACGACTGCGGCAAGCCCTTCGGCTGGATCAAGAAGGTCGCATGGGCGGGCGGCGAGCAGAAATGGCCCTGCGCCTACCAGGCGATCCGCAATTTCAGGATCGACAACGCCACCATGGGCGGCCTGATCGCCAAGGTCGACCTCGAGGGCCAGCCGGTCGAATCGGTGGTCCAGGAATGGCTCGACGCCAACAAGGCGGTGTGGGAGCCCTGGACCAAGTGCTCCTGATCCCGTCACGGCGATGAGGCCCCGATGCGGCCGGTCAAGCTCGCCTGCCGCAACCTGTGGAAGCTGTTCGGCCCCGGCGCGGAGCGGCTGCGCGGCAGGCTCCCCGACCCGGAGGGCCTCGCCGGCGCCGGCCTGATCGCCGCCGTCCGCGACACCTCGATCGAGGTGGCGGCGGGCGAGATCTTCGTGATCATGGGCCTGTCGGGCTCCGGCAAGTCGACGCTGGTGCGCTGCCTGTCACGGCTGGTCGAGCCTTCGGCCGGCGAGGTGCTGGTCGAGGGCCGCGACATCCTGGGCATCGACGAGGCCGAGCTGATCCGGCTGCGCCGCCACGAGTTCGGCATGGTGTTCCAGCATTTCGCCCTGCTGCCGCATTTGAACGTGCTGAACAACGTCGCATTCCCGCTGGAGATCCAGGGTGTCGAGCGCGCCAGGCGCGAATCGCGGGCGCGCGAGATGCTGGCGCTGGTCGGGCTGGAAGGCCGGGAGGCGCACTTCCCACGCCAGCTCTCGGGCGGCCAGCAGCAGCGCGTCGGCATCGCCCGCTCGCTGGCGGCCGAGCCCGAGATCTGGCTGCTGGACGAGCCGTTCTCGGCCCTCGACCCGCTGATCCGCCGCGAGCTGCAGGCCGAGCTGCTGCGACTGCAGACCGTGCTGCGCAAGACCATCGTCTTCATTACCCACGACTTCGACGAGGCGATCCGGCTGGCCGACCGCATCGCCATCATGAAGGACGGGGCGATCGTCCAGACCGGCACGGCCGAGGATCTCGTGACCGCACCGGCCACGCCCTATGTCGCCGAGTTCACCCGTGACGTGCCGCGGGCCCGCGTGCTGTCGGCCCGCGCCGCCATGGTGCCGGCCGAGGGGCTCGAGCTCGAGGGCGAGGTCGAGGCCGGCGCCAAGGTCGGCAGCGTCGCCGCCCGCGCCCTCGCCGGTGGACGGCCGCTGGCGGTGGTCGAGCAGGGCAGGGTGATCGGCGCCCTGACGCGCGAGGCGGTGGCGGCCGCCCTGATCGGCCGCGACGGCGGCCATGCGTAGCCTAGCCGCACCGGCGCCCGGATCGGCGTGGCGCCTCGGCTGGCCGGCGGTGTGGCTGGCGCTGCTCGTCGCCATGGCGCTGTGGCCGGCGGTCCTCGATGCGAAGCATTGGGCCGTGGTCTGGCCGAAGCCCTGGATCGTGCCGGTCAAGGCCTGGCTCACCGCCGCCATGGGCTGGCTGCGCGACGGCCTGTCGTTCGGGCTGTTCACCTTCCAGGATCTCACCCGCGGCCTGTCCTGGCTGCTGGCCCAGCCGCTGCACCTCGCGACCTCGCTGCTCGCCACCGGCTTTCTCAGCGGCACCGGCCAGCAGGCGGTGCGGCTCTGGCCGGCGCTGCCCTGGATCGCCGTGGTCGGGATCCCGGTGCTGCTGGCGCTGCGCCTCGGCGACCGTCGCCTCGCCTTGCTGGTCGGCGCCTGCTTCGCCTACCTCGCCCTGTTCGGCCAGTGGGCCAGCGCCATGGTGACGCTGGCCTCGATCGCCGTTGCGGTGCCGCTGGGTGTGGCTGGCGGCATGGCGCTCGGCATCTGGGCCTTCCGCCGGCCGCTGGTCGAGCGGCTGCTGACGCCCTTGCTCGACCTCATGCAGACCGTGCCGATCTTCGCCTATCTCGTGCCGATCCTGTGGTTCTTCGGCTTCAGCCCGGTGGCGGCGATGATCGGCACCGTGATCTATGCCCTGCCGGCGATGGTGCGCAACACCACCCTGGCGCTGCGCCGCGTGCCGGTCGAGCTGGTCGAGTACGGCTCGATGGCCGGCTGCACGCCGTGGCAGCTGCTGTGGAAGGTCCAGCTGCCCTCGGCGCGCGCCGGGCTGATGCTGGGCGTCAACCAGGTGATCATGCTCTCCCTCAACATGGTCATCATCGCCTCGATGATCGGCGCCGGCGGCCTCGGCTTCGACGTGCTG
This sequence comes from Geminicoccus sp., assembly GCA_035326425.1. Lineage (GTDB taxonomy): Bacteria > Pseudomonadota > Alphaproteobacteria > Geminicoccales > Geminicoccaceae > CALKJU01. The sequence goes on from DAOLFG010000037.1 coordinate 24,874, forward strand.
ACAGCACTGCGCCGCCTCGACATCGGCGCCGGCCTGCAGGCCTCGATCGCCATCACGCTGCTCGCCATCGCCCTCGACCGCCTGAGCCAGGCGGCGTCGGTCCGCGACGCCGCGCCGGCGCGGCCCTATCTCGTCGGCGCCGCCGCCCTCGTCCTCGGCGGGTGGATCGCGGGGCTGGCGCTGCCGGCGGTGCAGGCCTGGCCCGATGCCTGGACGCTCACGACCGGCACCGCCCTCGGCGATGCCATCGGCTGGCTCAACCTGCATCTCTTCGACACCATCGAGGCGGTGAAGGCCTGGCTGCTGGTCAACCTCATGGTGCCTCTCAAGCGCTTCCTGCAGGGCCTGCCCTGGCTCGGCGTCGTGTTGGGCCTGGCCATCGCCGGCTGGCAGCTCGACGGCTGGCGGCTGGCGGCCACCGTGACGGCGCTGGCGCTGTTCGTCGCCGTCACCGGCCAGTGGGACCTCGCCATGGTCTCGCTCTACCTCTGCGGCCTGGGCGTGCTGCTGTCCTGCCTGATCGGCATCCCGCTCGGTATCTGGTCGGCGCGCAGCCGGCGGGCGGCGGCGGTCATCCAGCCGGCCATCGACACGCTGCAGACCATACCGGCCTTCGCCTATCTGATCCCGGCGGTGATGCTGCTGCGGGTCGGCGATTTCGCGGCGCTGCTCGCCATCGTCGCCTACGCCGTAGTGCCGGCGGTCCGCTACACCGCCCACGGCATCGCCCACGTCGATCCCCATGTCGTCGAGGCCGGCCGTGCGATGGGCAGCACCCCCGGCCAGCTGCTCCGCAAGATCCAGCTGCCGCTGGCGCTGCCGGAGATCCTGCTCGGCATCAACCAGACCGTGATGTTCGCGCTCGCCATGCTGGTCATCACGGCACTGGTCGGCACCCGCGACCTCGGCCAGGAGGTCTATGTGGCGCTCGCCAAGGCCGACATCGGCCGCGGCCTCGTCGCTGGCTTCTGTGTCGCCGCCATCGCCATCATCGCCGACCGCCTGCTGCGCGCCGGCAGCCGCCGCCTCGAGACCCGGCTGGGCCTCGCATGACACCCGCCGAGCGTGCCGCCGGGCTGTCGTTCTGGTCCGGCCCGGTCGAGCCGGTGCCGCTGGCCGGCGGCATCACCAACACCAACTTCACCGTCGAGGACCGCGGCCGCCGCCATGTCGTGCGCATCGGCGACGACATCCCGGTCCATCACGTCTCGCGCCAGTCCGAGCTGGCGGCCGCACGCGCCGCCCACGCCGCCGGCATCGCCCCCGAGATCTTGCATGCCGAGCCCGGCGCCCTGGTGATGCCCTGGATCGAGGGCCGTACGCTGGCGCCCGAGGACGTGCGCGATCCGGCCATGCTCGCCCGGATCGTGCCGCTGCTGCGCCGCTGCCACGGCGAGGTCGGCCGCCGCCTCGAAGGCCCGGCACCGCTGTTCTGGGTCTTCCACGTCTGCCGCGACTATGCCCGCACGCTGGAGCGCGGCCATAGCCGCATGATCCCGGAGCTGCCGCGGCTGATGGCGATGAACGACCGCCTGGAGGCGCTGGTCGGCGACGTCCGCCTCGTCTTCGGCCACAACGACCTGCTCGCCGCCAATATCCTCGACGACGGCCGTCGCCTGTGGCTGCTCGACTGGGAGTATGCCGGCTTCAACTCGCCTTTGTTCGACCTCGGCGGCCTCGCCTCCAACAGCGAGCTGCCGCCGGCGCAGGAGGAGCTGCTGCTGGAGGCCTATTTCGGGAGTGCCGCGACCCCCGACCTCCGCCGCCGCTACGCCGCCATGCGCTGCGCCTCGCTCTTGCGCGAGACGATGTGGAGCATGGCGAGCGAGCTGCACTCGACGATCGCGTTCGACTACGTCGCCTACACGGCGGAGAACCTGGCCCGCCTGGAGCGGGCCTGGGCCGCCATTAATTGATCGGGGAGCGCTCCCCGGTCGCCAGCCACCGGGCGCAGGCCTCGCCCAGCTCGCGGCGTGCGGTCTCCTCGTAGCGACGGCAATCCTCGGGCGTGAGCAGGTCGCGCCAGCGGCCGTTGGTGCCCTTGTGCACGAAGATCTGCGCCCCGCCGTCCCAGAAGGCTCCGCCGAGCGGCGTGCTCCTGGTGGCGTTGGCCTTCATGTAGTCGAAACTGCAATGCTCGACGATGGCGGGCAAGCGCGCCTCGTCGATCGGGATGTCGAGGAAGGCGGCGACACGCCGGATCTGGCCGGGCAGATCCGCCTTCAGCTCAGAGAAATGCAGCAGCAGCAGGTTCGGCAGATGCCGGATCGCCCACCAGCTACGGATGTTCTCCCAGAACGGCCAGATGGGATGGCCATCCCTTTCCAGCCAGTCGAGGAAATATTGGCGCACGTCCGCCGGCGCCTTGCCGATCGCGGGTCCGACCCGGCCGGGCGTGTCGTTCAGAGCCTGATACCACAGCTCGTTGGCGTTGAAGTGGTGGTTGTGCATGCTCCACACCACGTCCCGCCCGTCGCGGCCGATATAGATGTATTTGGCCCGTGGCGAGTAGACGAGGGCGTCGACCGGCAGATGCGTCTTGAGGAATCGGCGGTGCGTCTGTGCCTCGACGGCCGGCAGTTTCACGGCCTTGGGCGGTACGCGCAGGTCCAGCCAAGGCGACATTTCGGCCATTTCCAGATTCTCTGCGCCCCGGAAGATCAGCTGCGAGACGATCTGCTGCACCCAGGTGGTGCCGGACTTGGCATAGGTGGCGATCACCACGTCGTCGTCGCGGAACACGAAGTCGTTCCAGATGGTCGAATCGAAATGGTGGTTGTGCAGCTCGCGTGTCTTCGCCGGCCAGGCTGGCGACATGTCCATCATGCAACGTCCCTGTTTGTTCTTCTTCGGCAGCCGTGCACTCACGGCCCTAGCGACCCGACGATACGCCCGGCATGTATCAATTCGTTGTCGTCCCACCGCGGGGCGGAATCGGCGACGCCGGCGCCACGTCCATCACCGCCGGGCCGCCGGACACCGCTCGCGTCGAGATCGACCTCCTGCGTTACGCCCGGATCCGCGGCTGAACCCCCAGCGTCGGCGCCTACTGCACTCGGCCGCGCGCCTCGACCCGCAGCACCCGCTCCACGCGGTCGCCACGCACGCCGTACACCACGTCGTGCAGGTTGGTCACCGCGCAGGCATGGTTGGGGATGACGATCACCCGCTCGCCGATCGACGGCCGGGCATTGCTGCCGCTGCAGTCGACATGGCCGTGCTCCTCGCTGAATCTCTCGATCGAGATCTGCGGGTATTCGACGATATGACCGAAGTCGGGAAAGCCCAGCGTGTCGGACGACAGGGTCTTCGAGCCGGCATCGAGGATCGCCCGGCCCTCGGTCGGCCGCGACACCACGGTCGCCAGGATGCGGATGGCGCAGTCGTCGAGCGTGCCGACGCCCTGGCCGGCTTGGTAGCGGTCGCTGTAGATGTAGGTGCCGGGCCGGTGCTCGGTCGCCACCGTGACATTGTGGGCGCGGTAGAGGTCGGGCGTGCCGCCGGTGCTGACCCGCTCGGCCGTCATGCCGGCGACGCCCAGCGCCTTCACCGCGTCGGCCAGCCAGACCTGCGTCACCTCGGTCTGGCCCTTGGGCGGATAGGTCATCAGCCCACGGAAGCGCAGGCCCGCGGCCCGGTCGATCAGCTTGGCAAGCGCCACCACCTCCTCGGGGTTCTGCACGCCGCAGCGCTTGCCGCCGACATCGCACTCGACCAGCACGTCGAGCTCGAGCCCGGCCTCGCTCATCGCCTCGCCGAGGCCCCGCGCGGTGACGTCGCTGTCGACCACCACGCTCATGCGCACCCGTCGCGCCAGCGCCACCAGCCGCTTCAGCTTGGCCGCTCCCAGCAGGTTGAAGGTCAGCAGGATGTCGTCGAGCCCGGCATCGGCCATGACCTCGGCCTCGCCCAGCTTCTGGCAGGTGATGCCGACCGCCCCCAGCTCCATCTGCCGGCGGGCGAACTCCGGGATCTTGTGGGTCTTGATGTGCGGCCTGAGCGCCAGTCCATGCGCATCGGCATAGTCCTGGGCCCGGGCGAGGTTGGCCTCGACGCGGTCGAGGTCGACCAGCACCGCCGGCGTCTCCAGATCGTCGATCGTCCAAGCCATGATGCGCTCCCCTGCTGGCGGGGATCCTTGCATCCTCAGGCGGTTGCGGCAAGATGACCGCAGCCCCCCGAGCCAAGGCAGCCCCCATGCATGAAAGCACGAACCGTCGCTCCTTCCTCGGCACCGGCAGCGCCGGCCTCGCCGCGGGTGCCATCGCCACCGCCGCCGCCGCGACCCTGGTCGACCCTGCCAAGGCCTACGCCCAGGCTGCGGGCACGAGCCTGCTGCGCACCGTGCTCGACCGCGGCAAGCTGATCGTCGGCACCGGCAGCACCAACGCGCCCTGGCATTTCGAGGACGAGAGCGGCAAGCTCACCGGCATGGACATCACCATGGCGCGGATCCTCGCCATGGGGCTGTTCGACGACGAGAACGCCGTCGAGTTCGTGCTGCAGGATCCGGCGGCGCGCATCCCGAACATCGCTACCGGCAAGGTCGACATCACCATCCAGTTCATGACGGTGACGCCGGGCCGTGCCCAGCAGGTCGCCTTCACCCGGCCGTACTATGTCGAGGGCGTGGCGCTGCTGACCAAGCCCGGCTCGCCCAAGGAGAAGTTCCAGGCACTGCTCGACGGCGGCAGCGGCACCACCGTCTCCATCCTGCAGAACGTCGACGCCGAGCCCAACGTCCACTTGGTGCTGCCGCAGTCCAACGTGCTGCAGCTCGACACCCAGGCCAATGTGGTCCAGGCGCTGGAAGCCGGACGCGCCGACGCCGCCGCTGTCGACCTGTCGACGGTCTGGTGGATGGTCAAGCGCCAGCCCGACAGGTACGCCGACGCCGGCAAGGGCTGGTTCTCGATGCTCTACAGCGCCGCCATGCGCCAGGGCGATCCCGACTGGCTGCACTTCGTCGACACCACCTGGAACGTGGCGATGTTCGGCCACCAGAACGCCATCTTCGACCAGGCGGTGAAGGACTTCTTCGGCCTCGAGCCGCCGACGCGGACGCCGGGGCTGCCGAGGTTCTAGGGAGCTGCCGGGGCCATCGCGGGACGAGGACGCCCCGCGATGGCCCCGACGACGAAGTCCGCCGTCATCCGAGCTTGTAGAAGGTGATCAGCAGCGTCTGGGTCTGATCCAGGATGACGTTCAAGGTCAGGTTCGGGCTGGTCAGCACCCAGTTGCCGTTGGGCTGCTGCGTGGCCGTGATCGTGATGACGATGCCGACGTTGACCTGGCCGGCGGCGAGAAACCGGCGCATCTCCGCTGCGGGTTGTCCGTGGCCGGCATAGTCGTAGAGCCAATCGTGGAACACCTCGCCGCTCGGCCGGCACGGGAAATTGTGGATGGTGTCGGGAATGCGCAGGAAGGCGCCACGGTGGTTCGGCCGGGTGTTCGGCATTCGCTCGCGCCGCCAGGTCTGTACCGGATGCCAGGCCAGCCTCGCGTTCAGCCGCGCCAACTGTGCCGCGCCGAAGTTTCTGATCACGCCTTCGGGATGGGCGATCTCGGCGAGGGTGAGGCCGAGATTGGGATAGGCGCGGGCATGCGCCAGCGCCGCCGCATGGGTGAGCTCGGCAGCCGTCACACGTATGTCGATGGCGGTGACGTCGGCGGCGTCGGTGGCGCGGTCCGTGTCGATCCTGACGAGGGCTGCGCGCACCGAGGCCGTCGTGATCTCCAGGGTACCGGTCGCGCAGGTTCGTAGGCGCCGGTGCTCCACGTCGACCTGTGGCCGGTTGGCCCGGCAACGGATCGGTATCGGCTGGAGCGTGGCGAGGTCGGCCCGGTGCGTCGCGAGGTGCGGATCGGCCGAGCCGGCGAGCAGGCCGATCAGCAGGGTCAGCCGCTGCGACAGCCGATCGGCCTGCTGGGCCAGCGCCTGAAGCGCCGGGGCCAGGCCGGGATGGAGCTGGGCGATGAGGGCGTTGTCGGCGTCGAGCTGGGTCTGGAGCCGATGGGCGGCCAGCGCGCGTGCCTGGACCTGCTGCTGCCGCAGGTCGAGGTCATGCTGGCGGACTATCGCCGCGGCGGCTTGACGCTGCTGCTGGGCCAGGTGACGCCGGTCGCGACGCTCAGCCCGCAGCTGCTCGCGGATTCGCTCGGCCTCGCGCTCCGCCTGCAGCCGCGCCTCCTCCGCGCGTCGGCGGGCGAGCTCTTCCGCCTCGCGGCGAATCCGCTCCGCCTCGGCGCGCTGCGGTGCGGCGAGGCGGCGGAGCTCCTCCTGCTGGCGCATATGCAGGTCCAGCTCGCGCCGCGCCTGATGCAGCTGCACGCGATGCTGCTGACGCTGCTCGCGTCGGAACAGATTGCCACCCGGCATGGTGCCTCGTCCCTCCGGGCGGCCGGACCGTCGGCCCCCGTGAGCAGGCAATATCTACTGATAGTAGAAAAATGGCTACAAATATCGCCCGATGATTGGACGCAGACGCGTGGTTGCGTGCCGGCTCCGTCCGACCCGGAGCTACCCTCGCATCGGCGATCGCAGGTTGCCCATCGCGGGAGATGGGAAGAGATTTCACGGACGGCTCGTCATCCGAGCCGATGTCATCCAGCCGATGCCCGGCCTCGTGCCGCCGGGATCCGGCGCTGTCGGAGAGCCTGCAATGCTGCTCAGCCGCCGAAGCGCGCTCGTGCTGGCCGCCTTCGTGCCGGCCGGCTGGCGGATGCCGCAGGCCGAGGCGGGGACCTGCCTGCTGCTGCCGCAGGCGGTCGAGGGGCCGTTCTATTTCGACCCGCACCTCGTGCGCGCCGACATCATCGAGGGCCGGAAGGGGATTCCCCTGGGGATGGAGCTGACGGTGGTCGGGGCGGATTGCCGGCCGCTGGCCGATGCCCGCGTCGACCTCTGGCACGCCGACGCGCAAGGCATCTATTCGGGCTACGACCGGCAGGGCGACGGCCGCGATCTCGACACCAGGGGCGAGACCTTCCTGCGCGGCACGCAGCTCGCCGATGCCGAGGGCACGGCACGGTTCGCCACCATCCTTCCCGGCTGGTACCAGGGCCGGACCACGCACCTGCACTTCAAGGTCTTCCTGGCCGAGCGCGCCGTGCTGACCGGCCAGATCTACCTGCCCGACGCATTGAACGAGTTCATCTACGAGAACGTCGCCGCCTATCGCCGGCCGCGCCAGCGCGACACGTTCAACAGTACCGACTTCATCGCCGGGGCAGGCGGCGAGGGCGCCTTCGCCGCCGTCAGGGAGGAGAGCGGGCGCTATCTGGCCTCGCTGGTCGTGGGCGTCGATCCCACCGCCAAGGCCATGAGCGGCGACCGGCCGCCAGGCGGTCCGGGCGGGCCGCCGCCAGGGGCCGGACCGCCGCCCCGAGCGAGGGCACCGACCGGCGACGCCAGGGTGAGGGCGCTCGTTCCGGGCGGCGATTGAGAATGCAATGTCCGGCCGTTCCGTCGCGGCGATGGCGACGGGCGGTTCCTGCATGGCATCGGGCTTGCTAACCTCACGCCGCCGCATCCGCGACCCTCGCGGCCAGCTGCCCCCGAGACGGACTCCGCCCCAGCCGCATGGTCTATCATTTCAACTACAACTTCATCTGGCGCTACTTCGTCGACAAGCTGGCCTGGGGGCTGGCGCTGTCGCTGGAGCTGGCGGTGGTCTGCATCGGCATCGGCGCCCTGCTCGGTCTGATCGGCGCGCTGATCCATACCGACGGGCCGAGATGGGCACGGGCGCTGGTCTCGGCCTATGTCGAGTTCATCCGTAACGTGCCGCTGATCCTGCTGGTCTACCTCGTCTTCTACGGCATCCCGAGCGTCGGCGGCTTCCGCTACGGACCCAAGACCTCGTTCATCATCACGCTGTCGGTCTATGCCGGCGCCTATCTGGTCGAGGTGTTCCGAGCCGGGCTCGACGCCGTGCCGCGCGGCCTGCTCGATGCCGGCAAGGCCATCGGCCTGACGCCCTGGCAGCGGCTGGTGCATGTGAGGCTGCCGACCATGTTCCGCGTCGTGCTGCCGTCCTTGAGCAACACCTTCGTCTCGCTGTTCAAGGACACCTCGGTCGCCAGCGTCATCGCCGTGCCGGAGCTGACCTATGGCGCCCAGTGGATCAACACCAACACCTTCCGCATGGTCGAGGTCTACAGCGTCATCACGCCGATGTACCTGCTGACCGGCTGGCTGATCCTCTATCTGCTGCGGCTGCTCGAGCGCCGCTACGCGGTGCGCTGATGGACATCGTCATCCAGGCCATCCCGTTCATCACCAAGGGCCTGTGGGTCACCCTGCAGGTGTCGCTGCTGGTGGTGGCGATGTCGCTGGTGGCGGGCGTGCTGCTGGGCGCGGCGCTGGTCTACGGGCCCCTGCCGCTGCGCTGGCTGATCCGCGGCTTCAGCGACGTCATCCGCGGCATTCCCGTCCTGGTGCTGATCTTCGCCGTCTACTACGTGCTGCCGCCGCTCGGGCTCAACCTCAGCAACATCACCTCGGCCGTGGCGGCGCTGACCGTCTTCGCCACCGCCCAGGTGATCGAGATCGCCCGTGGCGCCATCCAGTCGATCCATCACGGCCAGATGGAGGCCGGCAAGGCCATCGGCCTGCGCTTCGGCCAGCGGCTGGCCTGGATCATCCTGCCCCAGGCCATGCGCCGCTTCCTGCCGCCCTGGATCAACAGCGTCACCGACGCGGTCAAGGGCAGCGCCCTGGTCTCGCTGGTCGGCGTGGTCGACCTGATGCTGGCGATCCAGCAGGTGATCGGCCGCATCTACGAGCCGCTGCCGCTCTACCTGCTCGGCGCCTTCGTCTACTTCGCCATCAACTACACGCTCTCGACGCTCAGCCGCCGGCTCGAGGCGCGTTATGCCTACATCCGGGAATGAACGCCATGGCCGAGCCGGTCGTCAGCATCCGCGGCGTCGGAAAGTCCTTCGGCAGCAACCGGGTGCTGAAGGGCGTCGATCTCGACGTCCACAAGGGTCAGGTCGTCACCATCATCGGCCCTTCCGGCAGCGGCAAGACCACGCTGCTGCGCTGCATCAACCTGCTGGAAGTCTACGACGAGGGCAGCATCCGTCTCGACGGCGTCGAGGTCGGCTACCGCGAAGGCAAGGGCCGTGTCCGCCGCGGCGAGCGCGAGCTGGCGCCGATCCGCGCCGAGACCGGCATGGTCTTCCAGATGTTTTATCTGTTTCCGCACCTGACGGCGGCCGAGAACGTGATGCTCGGCCTGACCAAGGTGCGCAGAAAATCCAAGGCCGAGGCCCGGACCATCGCCGAGCGCTGGCTGTCGCGCGTCGGCCTGGGCGAGAAATTCGACAGCCTGCCGTCGCAGCTCTCGGGCGGCCAGCAGCAGCGCGTCGGCATCGCCCGGGCGGTGGCGATGGAGCCCAAGGTGCTGCTGCTCGACGAGATCACCAGCGCCCTCGACCCCGAGCTGGTCGGCGAGGTGCTGCAGGTGGTGCGCCAGCTCGCCGAGGAGGGGATGACGATGATCGTCGTCACCCACGAGATGCAGTTCGCCAAGGAGATCAGCGACCGCGTCATCTTCATGGACGGCGGCCGCGTCGTCGTCGACGGTACCTCGGCCGAGGTGTTCGACGCCCAGCCGCACGAGCGCCTGCGCGGGTTCCTGTCGCGGTTCCAGCAGGCGGCGTGAGGCGCTCGATCGTGCTATGTCACCGCGAGTTTCCAGGAAGGCTGGCATGACCACCATCACGCTGAGCGCCGTGATCCATCGCGAGGACGACTGGCTCGTTGCCGAATGCCCGGAGATCGGCACGGCGAGTCAGGGTCGGACGGTCGAGGAAGCCCTGGCCAACCTGCGCGAGGCGACCGAGCTCTACCTCGAGGAGATGCCGGAGGCTGTCGCCGGCAGCCCAACGTTCCTGACGACATTCTCGGTGCGCCTGCCCGATGCCGCGGCTGCCTAGGACCAGTTCCGGAAAGGTGGTTGCGGCGTTGGAGAGGCTCGGGTTCACGAGAATGCGGACGAAAGGCAGCCATCTGGTCATGCAGCGCGCGGACTCGGCCGGCAAGCGTCAGGTCTGCGTCGTTCCGCTTCACGACGACATCGCTGTCGGCACGCTCCGAAGCGTGCTGCGACAGGCCGGGGTCGATCCGGATGAATTCATCCGAGTCCTGTGACCGCAACCATCCTTCCATCAGACGAACGGCCCCATGCATCCCAACCGCCCCGACATCCGCGCCGAGCTCGGCCTGCGCCGGGTGATCAACGTCTCCGGCACGATGACCTTCCTCGGCGCCTCGATCGTGGTGCCCGAGGCGGTCGAGACCGTGCGGCGGATCCTCGGCGAGTTCGTCGAGATCGCCGATCTGCACCGCAAGGCCAGCGCCGTCATCGCCGAGCTGTGCTGCGCCGAGGCAGGGACCGTCACCGCCTCCTGCTCGGCCGGCATCAGCGTCGCCGTGGCGGGCTGCATGACCGGCGCCGACATGGCGGCCATCGAGCGGCTGCCCGACACCTCGCGGCTGCCGCGCGACGAGGTGGTCATCCAGCAGGGCCACATGGTCCACTACGGCGCCCCTGTCGAGCAGGCGATCCGGCTGGCCGGTGCGACGGTCGTGCCGGTAGGCACGGCAACCTCGGTTCGCGCCTACCACCTCGAAGGTGCGATCACCGAGCGCACCGCCGCCGCCGTCTACATCGTCTCGCACCACGCCGTGCAGTACGGCCAGCTCTCACTCGCCGAGTTCTGCCGCATCTGCAACGCCCGCAACGTGCCGGTGATCGTCGATGCGGCCTCCGAATACGATCTGAGAGGCTTCCTCGCCAAGGGCGCGGCACTCGCCATCTACAGCGCCCACAAGTTCCTGGGTGGCCCGACCGCCGGCATCGTCGCCGGCCGCAAGGATCTGGTCCGTGCCACCTACCTGCAGAACGGCGGCATCGGCCGCGGCATGAAGGTCGGCAAGGAGAGCATCGCCGGGACGCTGGCGGCGCTGCAGGCCTGGGCCACGCGCGACCATGCCGCCGTGCGCGCCCGCGAGCGCGGCTTCCTCGACCTCTGGCACGAGCGGCTGAACGGCCTCACCGGTGTGACCGCCACCATCATCCCCGATCCGACCGACAACCCGCTCGACCGGCTGGAGGTCCGCATCGACCCGGCCAGGGCCGGCGCCACCGCCTGGGCGCTGTCCTCGGCCCTTGCGGCCGGCGACCCGCCGGTGATCGTCCGCGACCACGAGGTCGAGCACGGCCTGTTCTACCTCGACCCTTGCAACCTGCACGACGGCGAGGCGGAGATCGTCGCCGACCGGATCGAGCGCACGCTGGCCGCCATCCGCGGCAAGCCCGGCCCGACGCTGGAGGAGCTGCGCGAGCGCGGCTATCGCCGGATGCTGGCCTGGCCGGACTAGCCGCCCGGTCCCGGCACGCCTCGTCCCTCGAACAGGTCGCGCTCGCGGGCGAGGCGCCCGCCGACCAGCTCGAAGAACGCCCGTATCCGCGCGGTGTTCTTCAGGTCGGCGTGGGTGACGATCCAGAGCTCGCCCGTCAGGTCCGGGACCGGCTCGGGCATCGCCCGCTCCACGTCCGGCCGCAGGTCCCCGAGGTAGCAGGGAAGCAGCGCGATCCCGATGCCGGCGCTGGCGGCACCCTGCTGGTTGACCAGGCTGTTCGTCCGGTAGACGAACGCTCCCGGCGGCAACGCCCGGCCGAGCCAGTCCGCCGCCTGGATGCCGCCCGCCTCCTCCTCCCAGCCGATCACCGCATGCCGCGAAAGCTCGCCGGGCCCGGCGATCGGGCCGCCATGCGTCGCGAGATAGCCGGGTGCTGCGTAGAGTCCCCATGCCACGTCGGCGAGCTTGCGGCCCCACAGGTCGCTCTCCTTCGGCCGAATCGGCCGCAGCGCGATGTCGGCCTCGCGGCGCGACAGGCTGAGCACGCGGTTGTCGATCACGAGCTCGACCACGATCCCCGGATGGGCCTCGCGGAACGCGGCCAGATGGGCGGTCAGCCGGCTGTGGGCCAGCGTCTCCGACGCGGTGATCCGCAGCCGGCCCGACAGGCTGTGGTCCCGGCCGGCGATGTCGCGGTCGACCGCCAGGATCTCGTCCTCGATCCGCTCGGCGGCCGCGGCCATCCGCCCACCGGCCACGGTCGGCGCATAGGTCCCGCCCGGCAGCCGCTCGAACAGGCGAACGCCGAGGCCCGCCTCGGTGGCGTTGAGGCGCCGGAACGCCGTCGAGTGGTCGATGCCGAGCAGCCTGGCCGCACCGGTGAGGCTGCCGGCTCTCCGCACGGCCAGCACGAGGCGGAGCGCGTTCCAGTCGTCCATCGGACGACCATGCCACAAATCCGGCATCCTTGCGATGATGCAAGCCCTGCCGGCCGAATCCCAACGTGCTTCCCGATCTGCGGATCCCAGATGTCGGACGAACCGTAACGGAAGGGAGTTGAACGATGGGCGCTCCGTCCCCCGAGCTGTGCAATCTCTGGCTCGCACGCGCCTTCAATGCGCAGGACGTCGATGCCGCGGCAGCCATGTATCATCCCGACGCATCGGTCGTTCAGGTCGACGATGTGCATGGCGGTACCCGCGTCGCGCGTGGCCCCGACGCCATCCGCGGCACGATGGCCGCCTATATCGGGCTGAGGCCGCACATGGATGTCGTCACCCATCACACCACGATCGCCGGCGACTTCGCGATGACGCGCTCGCAATGGCTGATCAGGGGCACCGGCAAGGATGGCAGGCCGGCCGTGGTGCATCACCACGGCATGGAGGTGCATCGCCGGCTGCCGGACGGGAGCTGGGTCTTCTTCCTCGACCATCCGTTCGGCGCCGATCCCGATTGGGCGGTCCATGCCCCGCCGCATACCGAGTAGCGAAGGCGTCCGGCCTCCCTCCCGGCAAAGGCGACGCTAACCGCTTGACGCAGGCGGCCCGATAGGGCCGCCTGTGGCCGTCCCGGACGCAAGCGGAGCGGCCATGGCGGATCTGCCAGGCTCGGCCAAGATCGTCATCGTCGGCGGCGGCATCGTCGGCTGCTCGGTGGCCTATCACCTGGGCCGCATGGGCCTCACCGACGTGCTGCTGCTCGAGCGCAGGAAGCTGACCTCGGGCACCACCTTCCATGCCGCCGGCCTCGTCGGCCAGCTCCGCACCAGCGCCAACATCACCCAGCTGCTCGGCTATTCGGTGGCGCTCTACGACCGGCTGGAATCGGAGACTGGGCAGGCGACCGGCTGGAAGCGCAACGGCGGCCTGCGGCTGGCCTGCAACGCCGACCGCTGGATCGAGGTCAGGCGGCAGGCCACCACCGCCCACAGCTTCGGCCTGGAGATGCACCTCCTGACGCCGAGGGAGGCTCAGGATCTCTGGCCGGCGATGAACGTCGACGACGTCGTTGGCGCGGCGTTCCTGCCGACGGACGGGCAGGCCAATCCCTCCGACATTGCCATGGCGCTGGCCAGGGGAGCCAGGATGGCCGGCGTGACGATCGCCGAGGACGTTGCCGTGACCGGCTTCGAGATCGAGCACGGCCGGGTGCGCGCGGTGCTGACACGGCAGGGGCGCATTGCCTGCGACAAGGTGGTGAACTGCGCCGGGCAGTGGGCGAGGGAGGTCGGCCGGCAGGCCGGCGTCAATGTCCCACTCGTGTCCATGCAGCACCAGTACATCGTCACCGAGCGCATCGACGGCCTGCCGGCCGACCTGCCGACGCTGCGCGACCCCGATCGGCTGACCTACTACAAGGAGGAGGTCGGCGGCCTGGTGATGGGCGGCTACGAGCCCGACCCGCTGGACTGGGCGGTGGACGGCATCCCCGAGGGCTTCCACTGGACGCTGCTCGATGCCGACTGGGACCATTTCCAGCCGATCATGGAGCTGGCGCTGCCGCGCGTGCCGGCGCTGCAGACCGCCGGCATCAAGCAACTGGTCAACGGCCCGGAGAGCTTCACGCCCGACGGCAGCTTCATCCTGGGCGAGGCGCCCGAGTGCCGCGGCTTCTATGTCGGCGCCGGCTTCAACGCCTACGGCATTGCCGCGGGCGGCGGCGCCGGCATGGCGCTGGCCGAGTGGGTGGCCAGGGGCGAGCCGCCGATGGACCTCTGGCCGGTCGACATCCGCCGCTTTGGCCGGCCGCACGCCGATGTCGACTGGGTGAGGAAGCGCACCCGCGAGGCCTATGCCCGGCACTACACCATGGCCTGGCCGGGCGAGGAGGCCGAGGCAGGCCGGCCGCTGCGCCGCTCGCCGCTCTACGACAAGCTGAAGATGCGCTCGGGCGTCTTCGGCGAGAAGCTGGGCTGGGAGCGGCCGAACTGGTTCGCCTCGCCACTCGAGGAGACGATCGACACCTACTCCTTCGGCCGCCCCGGCTGGTTCGAGGCCGTCGGCCGCGAGCACGAGGCGGTGCGCGAGCGCGTCGGCCTCTTCGACCAGACCTCGTTCGCCAAGTTCCTCGTCGTCGGCCGCGACGCCGAGGCGGCGCTGTCCTGGATCTGCGCCAACGACGTGACGAAGCCACCGGGCAGCCTGACTTACACTCAGATGCTCAACGCCAAGGGCGGCATCGAGTGCGACCTGACGGTGGCGCGGCTGGCCGAGGACCGGTTCTACATCGTCACCGGCACCGGCTTCGCCACCCACGATCTCGACTGGATCGCCCGCAACCTGCCCGAGAACGTGGACGCGCATCTGGTCGACATGACCTCGGCCCATGCCGTGCTGTCGCTGATGGGGCCGCGCGCCCGCGACGTGCTGGCCTGCGTCACGCGCGACGACGTGTCGAACGGCACCTTCCCGTTCGGACAGTGCCGCAGGATCGTGATCGCCGGCGCGCCACTCTGGGCGCTGCGCGTCACCTATGTCGGCGAGCTCGGATGGGAGCTGCACCTGCCGACCGAATCGGCCCATGCGGTCTATGCGGCGCTGCTCGCCGCCGGCAGGGAGCACGGCATCGCCGACTGCGGCTACCGCGCCATCGAATCGCTGCGGTTGGAAAAGGGCTACCGCGCCTGGGGCAGCGACATCGGCCCCGATCACTCGCCGCTGGTGGCCGGCCTCGGCTGGGCGGTGAAGCTCCGCAAGAACCAGCCCTTCCTCGGCCGCGAGGCGCTGGTGGCGCAGGCCGCCGCACCGCTGCCGCGGCTGCTCGCCGGCTTCACCGTCGACGATCCCGACGTCGTGCTGCTGGGGCGCGAGACCATCTACCGCGACGGCCGCCGCTGCGGCTGGCTGAGCAGCGCCGGCTGGGGTTACAGCGTGAAGTGCAACATCGGCTACGGCTATGTCCGCGATCCGGCCGGGGTCGATGCGGACTACGTGATGAGCGGCGCCTATGAGCTCGAGGTGGCCGGCGAGCGCGTGCCGGCGAAGCCGTTCCTGAAGCCGCTGTGGGATCCGGAGATGCGCCGGATCAAGGCATGAGCGGGCAGGCCCGCATCGTCATCATCGGCGGCGGTGCGGTCGGCTGCGCCATCGCCTACCACCTGGCCCGCCGCGGCGTTTCCGACGTGCTGCTGCTGGAGAAGGCGCAGCTCACCCATGGCAGCACTTGGCATGCCGCCGGCCTCGTCGGCCAGCTCCGCTCCAAGCGCAACCTGACCCGGCTGATGCAGAACAGCGTCGCCGTCTTCGACCGCCTGGGCGGGGAGGCGGGGCAGGCGATCGACTGGCACAAGGTCGGCTCGCTGCGGCTCGCCACCTCGCCGGCGCGGCTCGCCGAGATCAAGCGCACCCTGACCCAGGCGCGCGGCTTCGGTGTCGAGGCCGAGTTGCTGGCACCGGCCGAGGCCGAGGCGCTGTTTCCTTACATTGACCGGACCGGCGTGCTGGCGGCCGCCTGGATTCCCGGCGACGGCTATGTCGATCCCTATGCGCTGACCCAGGCCTATGCGGCGGTGGCGCGGCGCGGCGGCATGCGGATCCGCGAGGGAGTCGAGGTGACGGGCTTCGAGCGTCAAGGTCGACGGATCGCCGCCGTCCTGACCGACCAGGGCCGCGTCGCCTGCGAGACCGTCGTCAACTGCGCCGGCATCTGGGCGCGGCGCGTCGGCCGGATGGCCGGTGTCGGCATCGCCGCCGGTGCGGTCGAGCACCAGTACTTCGTCACCGAGAAGAAGCCCGACCTGCCGAAATCCCTGCCGACGCTGCGCGATCCGGATCGGCTGTTCTATCTCAAGCCCGACGTCGGCGCCTTCGCCATCGGCGGCTGGGAACCGAACACCAGGCCCCTGTGGCGCGACGGCGTGCCGCCCGGCTTCGCCCGCGAGCTGTTCCCGCCGGACATGGAGCGGCTGGAGCAGATCGCGCTGCCGGCGGCCGAGCGGCTGCCGGTGCTGAACGAGATCGGCATCCGCACCGTCATCAACGGCCCGATTCCGGTCTCGGCCGACGGCGAGCCGGTGATGGGCCTCGCACCCGAGCTGGACAATCTCTTCGTCGCCTGCGGCTTCACCGCCGGCATCGCGGCATCGGGCGGTGCCGGCGAGGCCATGGCCAACTGGATCCTCGACGGCGATCCGGGGATGGACCTCTGGGCTTTCGACATCCGCCGCTTCGGGGCGCCGCAGGCCAACGGCCGTTATCTCGAAGCCCGGATGGTCGAAGCTTATGGCCGCTACTACGCCGTACATTTTCCCGGCGAGGAGATGGCGAGCGCCCGGCCGGCCCGACGCAGCCCGCTGCACGATCGCCTGGCGGCGCGTGGTGCGGTGTTCGGCAGCCGCTTCGGCTGGGAGCGGCCGCTGTTCTTCGGCGACGCCGCGCTCGATCGCCCGGCCCTGGACACGCCACCCGGCTGGCACGACGCCGTGGCCGCCGAGCATCGCGCCGTGCGCGAGCGCGTGGCGCTGATCGACCTGACCTCGTTCGCCAAGCTGGAGGTCACCGGCCCCGGCGCCCTCGCCGGTCTGCAGCGCATCGCCGCCAACGACCTCGACCGGCCGGACGGCGCTTGCGTCTACACCCAGCTCTGCAACGAGCGGGGCGGCATCGAGGCCGATCTGACGATCATGCGCCTCGCCGCCGACCGCTTCTACATCGTCACCGGCTCGGGTTTTGGCGTGCGCGATGCGGGGTGGATCCGCAAGCATCTGCCGGCGGACGCCAGCTTGCGCGAGGTGACGTCCGAGCGGGCCGTCATCGCCGTCGTCGGACCGCGCTCGCGTGAGGTGCTCTCGCAACTGAGCGACGACGACCTCTCCAACGAAGCCTTCCCCCGTTTCACGGTGCGCGAGATCGAGATCGGCCTCGCCCCGGTGCGCGCGGCACGGGTCGGCTATGTCGGCGAGCTGGGCTGGGAGCTGCACATCCCGGTCGAGTACGCCGCCCATGTCTACGACCTGCTCATCGAGGCCGGGCGGCCCTTCGGCATTGCCGACGCCGGCTACCGGGCGATCGAATCGCTGCGGCTGGAGAAGGGCTACGTCTACTGGGGTGCCGAGGTCGGTCCCGAGATCGACCCCTACTCCGCTGGGCTCGGCTTCGCGGTGGTGCTGGACAAGGGGCCGTTCGTCGGCCGGGACGCATTGAAGCGTTTGGCGGCGGCGGGACCCGAGCGCCGCCTCTGCACCTTCGCCGTCGAAGGCTGGGCGCCGCTGCACGGCGGCGAGCCGATCCTGCATCAGGGCAGGGTGGTCGGCACCACCAGCAGCGCCGGCTATGGCCACACGCTCGGTCGGACCATAGCGCTTGGCTATGTGCCGGCCGAGCTGGCGGGTGCCGCCGATTTCGAGATCGAGGCCTTCCTCGTCCGCCGCGAGGCCGTGCGCGGGCCTCGCACGCTCTATGACCCGAAAGGCCTCCGCCTCAGGTCGTGAGCGTCAGGCAGCGAGCGGCAGCGGCGGGTAGTCGGCATAGCCCTTGGCCCCGCCCTGGTAGAACGTCGCCTGGTCGGGCTCGGCCAGCGGCGCGTCGCGGCGCAGCCGTTCCACGAGGTCGGGATTGCTGATGAACAGCTTGGCGAAAGCCACGGCGTCGGCATGGCCCGAGGCCACGGCGTCGAGCGCCCGCTGCCGGTCGTAGCCGCCGTTGGCGACGTAGAAGCCGTCGAACCCGGCGCGGATCGCCCGGATGCCGTCGAGCTCGGCCGGCGTCGGCACGTCGCCGCTGCCCTCGACCATGTGCAGATAGGCGATCTTCAGCTCGCTCAGCACCGCCGCGGCGGTGCCGAACGTCGTCACCGGATCGCTGTCCGCCATGTCGTTGAACGCGCCGAAGGGCGACAGGCGCACGCCGACGCGGTCGGCTCCCCAGATTTCGACCACCGCCTCGGTCACCTCGCGCAGGAAGCGGACGCGGTTGGCGGCGCTGCCGCCATAGCGGTCGGTGCGCTTGTTGGTGCCGTCGCGCAGGAACTGGTCGATCAGATAGCCGTTGGCGCCGTGCAGCTCGACGCCGTCGAAGCCCGCGGCCTTGGCATGGACGGCGCCATTGCGGAACTGCGCCACGACACCCGCGATCTCGTCGGTCCCGAGCGCGCGCGGTGTCACGAAGTCCTTGGGGCCCTCGTAGGTGAAGGTGCCGCCGGCCGGCTTGACGGCCGAAGGCGCCACCGGCAACACGCCGCCCGGCTGCAGCAGCGGATGGCTGATGCGGCCGACATGCCAGAGCTGCAGCGCGATCTTGCCGCCGGCCGCATGCACGGCGTCGGTCACCCTGCGCCACGCCGCCACCTGCGACTCGTCGAAGATGCCGGGCGTGAACGGATAGCCCTGGCCCTCCGGGGCCACCTGTGTCGCCTCGGTGATCAGCAGGCCGGCCGAGGCGCGCTGGCGGTAGTATTCCGGCGCCAGCTCGCTCGGCACCGCCGCCCGGTCGGCGCGGTTGCGGGTCATCGGCGCCATGAAGACGCGGTTGGCGGTGGTGATGGCACCGGCGCGCGCCGGGTCGAAAAGGGAAGGCTTGCTCATGGAAACGTCTCTCGTTCAGGCGGCGACGGCGTTGCGGAGCCAAGCGTCGATCTGCGCCCTGGGTGCTGCGCCGACGCGCTGGTCGACCAGCCTGCCCCTGTCGAACAGCAGCAGCGCCGGGATGCTGCGGACGCCGTAACGGTTGGGGGTGGCGGGGTTCTCGTCGACATTGACCTTGGCGATCGTCACCTTGCCGGCATGCTCGCTCGCCAGCGCGTCCAGCACGGGCGCGATCTGCCGGCACGGCCCGCACCACTCGGCCCAGAAGTCGACGAGCACCGGGCCGTCGACACCCAGCACCTCGGTTGCGAAGCTGGCATCGGTCACATGCTTGATCATCGCTTCCACTCCAGTTCTTGAACGATTGTTACAGAATAGGCCATATCGCTCGGCGCCTCAGCCGAGCGTCTCGTCCACGGCCCGGACGACGTCGTCGAGCCAGCAGGCGTCGGGACGGGCCCGCGCCAGCACCTGCATGCCCTGCAGGCAGACCACCAGCAAGCGGGCCAGCCGGGTGGGGTCGCGGTCCGCTGCGATCTCGCCGCGCGCCTGCGCCTGCCGCACCACCCGCTCGATCGCGCGCTCGAAGCGGTCGAGATGCCGCCCGACGCGCGCCGCGACCTCGACGTCCTCGGCCGCCATCTCGACGGCGCAGTTGGTGACGAGGCAGCCCTTGCGCGACGGGTCGGCCGAGCAGCCGCGCGCCGCGTCGCGGAAGAACGCCACCAGCTCGCCACGGCCCGCCGCCGGATCGGCCAGGCGCTGCAGCCGCTCGGCCGAGGCCTGGTCGAGATAGTGCTCGAGGGCGCGCAGGAAGAGCCGCCGCTTGTCGCCGAACGCGCCGTAGAGGCTGCCCCGGCCGAGGCCGGTCGCGGCCTCGAGGTCGCCGATGGTGGTGCCGTCGTAGCCGCCTTTCCAGAACTGGCCCAGGGCCCGTTCCAGCACGGCTTCCTCCTCGAAGGCGCGGGGTCTCGACATGCATCCGGCTCCTCGCCGTCTCACATGGGCGTTGTTTACCGCTGGTTCAAGAACCCGCCGCTTGTCGTTGCCGGCCGCTCCGCTCTACGCAGGCGGAAGCATCGCGGGAGCGGGACGATGGAAGACGCGGAAACGCAGGCGGCCCGCGCCGCCCTGGAACGCCTGCCGGCGATCTCCGGCCTCGATCCGGCCACGGCGGCGATCGGCCGGCTGGGCGGGCTCACCAACCTGGTCTTCCGCGTCGACGGTGCCGGCCGGTCCTGGTGCCTGCGCCTGCCGGGAAAGGGCACCGAGGCCTATATCGACCGTGCCGCCGAGCGGCACAACGCGGCGGTGGCGGCCGAGGCCGGCGTGTCGCCGACGCTGGTCCATTTCGACCCGGCGAGCGGCGTCATGCTGACCGGGTTCGTCGACGGCGCCACGATGAGCGGCGAGGCGTTCCGCGACTCGGGCGCCGTGGCCCGCGCCGCCGTCGCCTTTCGCCGGCTGCACACGAGCGGCCTGTCGTTCAGCGGCCGCTTCGACCTGTTCGCCAAGATGGACGAGTACCAGGCGCTGCTCGACCGGCTGGGCGCGCCCGCACCCGAGGGCTACGCCGACGCCAAGGCCGCGGCCGAGGCGGTGCGGCCGCATCTCGCCGACGTTCCGCTCGTCCCCTGCCACTGCGACCCGCTGGCCGAGAACTTCATCGATGCCGGCGAGCGGATGTGGATCGTCGACTGGGAGTACAGCGGCGCCAACGATCCGATGTGGGATCTGGGCGACCTGTCGGTCGAGGCCGGCTTCGCGCCCGAGCAGGACGCGGCCCTGATGCAGGCCTATTTCGCCGGCCCGCCGCCGGTGGCGGAGCAGGCGCGCATGGTCGTCCACAAGGCGATGTGCGACCTCTTGTGGACGCTGTGGGGCGTGATCCAGCACGCCAACGGCAACCCGGCCGAGGATTTCGCCGCCTATGCCCGCGGCCGGCTCGAGCGCTGCCGGAGGCTGATGGCGACGGAGGAATACGCCGCCGCCATCAGGGAGCTGCAACGCTAGGCTATGCCGCCTCGCCGGGGACGTGGAACTGGAACAGCCAGGTCTCCGAGATCGGCTTGCCCTCGAAGCGGTAGAGCAGGCGCAGCTCCACCGTCTCGCCGGGGTTGGCGGTGAGATCGAAGAACACCCGCCGGCGCTTGGTGAAGGGCGTGTTCTCCATCTGTATGCGCGAGATCTCGCCGATCGAGGAGCCGATCTCGGGCTCGATCTCGGCGTCGGGCGGCAGGGTGTCGAGCAGCCCGCCGGCGAAGTCGACCATGAACTTGTAGACGCCCTTCGGCCGCGTCTTGCCGACCTGGCCGCCCTTGCCGATGCCGGTCTGGAAGACGTGGGCGAGGTCGGCCGGGAAGAACGGCTCGCTGGCGAGCCAGTGCAGCCGGTAGTGGTAGGTCAGCTCGTCGCCGCCCTTGGGCGGGGTCTCGGGCACCCAGAACGCCACGATGTTGTCGTAGATCTCGTCGTCGGTCGGGATCTCGACCAGCTGCACCGAGCCGCGGCCCCACTGGCCGATGGCCTCGACCCAGGTGCTGGGCCGCAGGTGGTAGCGCACGCCTTCGAGGTAGTGGTCGTAGTTGCGGTCGCGCTGCGACAGGCCGAAGCCGCGCGGATTGATATCGAAGAAGCTCGAGGTGACGATGCGGTTGGGATTGTTGAGCGGCCGCCAGAGATGCTCGCCGGCGCCGTTCCAGATCGCCAGGCCGTCGGCGTCGTGCACCTCCGGCCGCCAGTCGTGGTAGGCGATCTTGTTGTACTCGCCGAACCAGAACATCGAGGTCAGCGGCGCTATTCCCAGGCGCGGGATCTCCCGGCGCGGGAACAGGTGGCACTCGATGTCCATGATGACGCCCTTGGTGCGCAAGAGCTTGAAGTGATAGGCGCCCGAGATGCTGGGTCCGTCGAGCAGGCTGTAGACGTTGATGGGATCGTCGGCGGTGCCGCCGCTCTCCTCGAACCAGTGGGCGATGAAGTCGGGGAACTCCTCCGGTCCCGGATCGCCGGTGCCGAGGGCGATGCCGCGGGCCGACTGGCCGACCTGGCCGAGCTCGCCCACCGCACGGAAATAGGAGGCGCCGAGGAAGGTCGCCCAGGGCTCGTGCTCGGTCCAGTCGCCCGACAGCCGCGATTCCTGCACCCAGAAGCCGGCGAAGGCCGAAGGCTCGCTCGGCAGCTTGTGCGCCACGTGGTCGGCCGGCATGTCGAAGAAGTCGTCGGAGTAGAGGATCTCCTGCGCCGTGCCGGCGGTGAGCCTGTGCATCCGCACGCTCTTGGGGAAGAACATGCCGACATGCTTCAGCGTGATCGGGAAGGCGCCCGGCCCCTCGGCGAACAGCGCGTTCTCGGACTTCGACCAGATCTTGCCGTAGGCGTCGTAGTCGATCTGCTGGACGATCGCCGGGTCCGGCCGCGGCGGCAGCTGGTAGGGCGCTCTCGACAGCTCGCGGGCATGCTGGATCAGCCAATCGAAGCTGAACGGCTCGGCGGGCCCGAACCTCATGCCGCTCGTCTCGGCGGTGGCGGCGCCGGCGCGGGCGATCGGGGTCGAGGCGATCGCCGCGACGGCGGTGACCTGCATCAGGTTGCGGCGGGTGAGGGGAGTCGTCATCCGGCTCTACTCTTGCTCCATTGGCTGGACGTTGCAGGCCGGCTCAGCGAGTCGGCCATACGGGCTTGCGCTTCTGCGTGAAGGCCCCGAGGCCGGCGGCGAATTCCGCCCCCAGCGCATTGTCGACGATGGCCCGGGTCGCGGTCGCGTAGGCGTCGTCGAGACCCTGGTCGATCTGGCGGTAGAAGGCGCGCTTTCCCATGGCGAGCACCGCCGGCGGCTTGTCGAGCAGACGGGCGCACATGGCGTCGACCGCCCCATCCAGCTCCGAGCCTGCCACGACTTGATTGACGAGGCCCAAACGCAGCGCCTCGCGCGCGTCGATGAAATCGCCGGTCAGCAGCATCTCGAGCGCCGCCTTGCGCGGCACGGCGCGGGAGAGCGGCACCATCGGCGTCGAGCAGAACAGGCCGTAGCGGATGCCGGAGGTGGCGAACCGGCTGGCCTCGCTGCAGATGGCGAGGTCGCAGGCCGCCACCAGCTGGCAGCCGGCGGCGGTGGCGATGCCGTCGATGGCGGCGATCACCGGCTGCGGCAGCCGCGTCAGTCCCAGCATGAAGCGCGAGCAAAGTCCGAACAGCTCCTCGAGTCTGGGCCGCGTGCAGTCGGCGGCGATCTCCTTCAGATCATGGCCCGACGAGAACGCCTTGCCTGTGGCCTGGATCACAACCACCCGGCTCGTCGGGTCGTTCGCCAGTGTCTCGCACGCGCCGAGCAGCGCCTGGAGCAGCTCCACCGACAGGCTGTTGAACGCCGAGGGACGGTTCAGCGTGAGCCGGACGACGCCATCGGCATCGTCGCGCAAGAGCACCGGCTCAACGGCCATCCGGATCGATCCGCGCGAAAGGACTGTTCACGGTAATCGGCGTCTATATGCAACCGATACGACACGGTGCAAGGCCAATACGGTACGTGGGGTTGATCACGATGCAGCGCGCGAAGCTGACGGGCGAGGAATTCCAGCGGCTGGCGACGCAGGGGGTGCCCTATGTCGGACAGCTCGGCCTCAGCGTCGTCCGCTTCGCCGCCGGCGAGGTCGAGATGCGGCTGCCCTGGCAGGAGCTGCTGCTGCGCCCGGGCGGCACCGTCTGCGGCCCGGCGATGATGGGCCTGGCCGACGTCACGCTCTACGGCGTCGTGCTGTCGCTGATCGGCCCGGTCGAGCTCGCCGTCACCACCGACCTCACCTTCCACTTCCTCAGCAAGCCCCGCCCCGCCGACCTGATCGCCCACGGCCGCATCCTGCGCCTCGGCCGCACACTCGCCATCGGCGAGGCCACGATCTTCAGCGAGGGTGCCGACAAGCCGGTGGCGCATTGCGTGGGGACGTATGCTGTCCCGCAGGACGGATAGCGCGACATCCTGCCCGGGGCGGCGGTCCGCGAGGCTCTGCCGATCCCGGCCTTCCTTCCTTGACACTCCCGCCTCCACCCCCTAGACAGCCGCACCCGACGGGCAGCCTCTTGGCCGCCCGTTTCCTTTCGTGTTGGCCTGACGAGGGAGACGGCGCTGTTCGG
>DAOLFG010000121.1:0-9088 GCA_035326425.1 Geminicoccus sp.
GCCACCACCGAGGCCATCAGCACCTCCTGGGCGATGCGGTGGAGCTTGGCGAGGCCGGGCCTGCTCGTCCAGTTGTCCGCGCCATCAGCGCGAGGCGATGGCGAGTGGCGGTCGGCCCAAAGGCTTGTCTTGCTCCAAGCGACGAATGAGCATGACATTTCGCCATTCAAGTTTCGTAAGAAGTTCATTGACCTGCCGTGCTGGCAGACCACTCGATCGGTACCACGGCTGGGCGGCAAAGTAGGCAACAAGTTCGGGCGGTCCGAACGAGTACCCGTGCCGTGCGAATACCTCGTTACGCGCAATCCTAAGATCCCACGGTGCGAGACCGACGAGATCTCTCCTGCTGAGTGACTCGGTCGAAAGCGCTCCGAAACGACCGGGTTGGCCCGAAGTAGCTGACAGACTGAGCATTCGGCAAGTCATATCGCCATCTCTGTTTAAAGCCCCACTACTATTCTTTGTAGAAGGAAATGGATTAGCAGCGCAAGCTGGAAATGGGTATGCAACTGAATAGATTGGGTGATCCTCGATGCCGGGATTTAAGGGGCCTTTAAAGATTCTCCTAAATATGGCGCTTCGAGCCTCAAGATCTCCCCATAGCCGAAACCCCGACTGGCCGGGTGGATGTTCACGCCCGTATTGTCGCCTCTCGGGCCAAGCATTGTCGCGACCGCTGGCACGCGGATAGGGGAGAGCCACAGACTGCCATTGGTGATTACCGTCAATGGAGCGCACGGCATCGAGCAAGACTGTCGTTGATTCCGTAGGGTATAGTCCGCTAGCAAGAAAGACCGACCCTTTCTTCCCCGTGAGCGTCCAGTGTAACTCGTTGAGGCCGGCTGCGTCGAGTAGCGCAATTTTTGAGAGGATGATGGCATTATAGAGTGTGGCGAAGCCGTCCTCACTGACGCTGTCGCCCTGGCTTGTGAGACCAGCGTCTCGCTGAACGCGCGAGGCTACATCAGCTATCTCAAGTAGTTTCGAGTGGCTGTCGTCAGTTTCGTAGACGCCATTGAGTTTATTATCTGTAATCTCTTCGCCACTGTCCATAAGTCGGATTAGCTCGGCCAGTTGGCGATTGCTAAGGAATGTGACAATTTCATCCCGCACTTTGCTCAACTCTTTCCTCACCTCATTCTCGAGGGGCCTGCGGACCTTCTTATCGAACTCCTGCTGAATTTTGACGTTTGGGGCGAGTAGCCATCCAAACGAGCCGAGTTGGTCGACGAAGTTGTTAATCTCTTGGTCTAGCTTGTCTTTGAACGCCAGGAACGTCGCGCGTGCCGTGCAGACGGTCTGGCTCACCTCGCTGGGGATTGCGGCGAGGACCGGTGTCCAGCACTCAAACCAGTCCTGATAGGCATCGAGGCGGCTTCCATCGGCCTTAGCTACGATCCGATCGGCGACAATCTCGCTCGTATCTGAGAATGCGATCATCGCCTTCCTGATGTCTTCGCGCCAGTGTGCAAGAAATAGAATGAAAGGATCATACCGTGCCAGGAAGTCGGCGATAGGCTGAAGTTGGCCGTTGAGTTCGGCAACCTTGGCACGTATCCTCGCTATCTCTTCTTCTGTCTTTGCGAGTACACGCTGTGCTTCTTCAAGGCTATTCTGTTCGAGTACGCGCTGAGCACGATGTGCCTCTATCTGCAGCCTGACGCCCCCCTGCGCGAGTTGTGCATCGCTAATCGCCTTTTCGAGGTCCCGAACTTCGCCATCGAGCCTCACAAGCTCATTCTGCAGATCGCGGATCCTATTTTCCGCCTCCTCCAGTACCCGCTTATGTCCATCAAGTACTACTTTGGCAGCACGCACATTTGCCTCGGCGATGGCCCAGGCGGGATTCAAATCGGACACCTTCTCACAGACCGTTTCTACAATATTGCTTAGGGGTGGTGGGAGTACTTTGGTAACGGCGTGGCAAACCTCCCTCTCGATGTTTTTACCAGTATTTACTAGGATATTGTTGAGCCGGTCCAATTCTCGCTGGGCGCTGTCAACAAGGTCACGAAGTCCGCCGATGCTTGCCTGTGTAGCGCCGAGCGCGGCCTGATTAAGGGCAATCTGTTGCCGTAGGCCGAGGATAATGCCCGGATTTTCGTCGATGATCCGCGCCAGCCTGAGTAGTTCCTTATCTGCCTCGTCGATGAGCCGATCTCGAAGGCTCAGCACGTCCTGCGCAGCCTTCACACCGTCCTGAGCCAGTTGGAGTGCCACCTCGGCATCATGTAGCATCTGTTCGGCCGCCCGAAGGGGCGAGAATTCCTTTAGGGCGATTTCGTGTATTCTCGTCGTCAGTCGCACCGCATCGTCGTGTATCCGACTTACGGATTCGTGCAGTGTTTCAATCGCGACAAGATGACCGGTGGCGGGAGCGCGCTTGTATTGACTCGCTACCGCATTGCTTAGGATCAGCTGGTCGGCAATGAACGGATGCGGCGCGTCGCGCGAGGCTGCGAACTGGTCCCAGATTTGCGGCGTACGATCGGCGATGTAGCGCTCAAGGATGAAGTGTCGTAGCTCAACCTCATGACCCGCCTCGGCATGCGTCTTGAGATCGAAGATGTCTCCGGCATAGTGGTTGACCCAGCTATGAGCGAAAATGTCCGCGGAGGCGTGTGAGAGGTACCCGTATACCCAGGCCCGCTCCTGCGAATTCGTGACGGCACCCAGCAGGTGTTCCAGCCAATCGTCCGTCTGCCAGCCGTTGTCCACTCCCGGATGGACTGTTACCTGAGCAGTGATGAAGTCTGGATAAACGTCGGGACCAAGTGTGCCGGCGAGATAGGCGCCTGGTTGCTCGCGAAGCGCAGTTACCACCGCCTCCGGCACGGAGTATTGTCGATTGCAATCCAGATCCTGCGCAGCCGCTAGCGGGTTGCCGGCGCACAGCGAGATCGCCCCGTCGCCGAGTACATCCTCGAGAACTTGGCTGCCGACGTAGAGATGGGTCTCAAGGGAGAATGCGAAGGCGTCAGCCTGCGCCCCGAGAAACACAAGAGATGCAGTAACGAGGGTTTGCCTGATTGCTGCGCTTCTCACCCTAGTCTTAGTTGGAGCGGCGTTGAGTGGAGCCGTGGCCGTTCCGCGCATGAATGACATCTTATAGTACCTCCGAGCCTCAGCTTCCTAATTCGGACCGGGGCTGACACGATCGACAGTCTACTACACCCATCTGCGGTGCTGCCGTCTCGTCTCGACACAGTGCAATTTAAGGGCATTCTTATGAATGTCCAGCGTCAACAATGTTCGTACACAGTCACGGTGGCGGCGCTCATGTCGCTCGCCCCGGTCAAGGTCTCAGCGGTGTCACCCGCGCGCCAGTACGCGAACACACCCGCCAACAAATGAGAACCTTTTTTGACAGGCCAACCTGCCAGAAGAGTGCTCATGCGCCACACAGCTTTCCCTCTCGAATCTTGGCACCCTTTGTTGGCAGTGGCGTCGAGAACGGTGGTCGACGATGGTCGGCCGCGGCTCGGATGCAAGTCTCCGACACGCGCGGCCGCTCAGGCCGGCGGCGGAGCCTTGTCCAGATACCCGGCGATCGGGTTGAGCAGCGTCCTTCCCGCCACGAACCGCTCGACGTTCTCGCGGATCATCGCACCGAAGCGGCGCGTGCCGTGGCCGTCGCCATAGGCCGAGAGGTGGGGGGAGATGATGATGCGGTCCATGGTCCACAACGGGCTGTCGGGGGAGAGCGGCTCCTTCTCGACCACGTCGATGCCGGCGCCGGCGATGCGGCCGGTGCGCAGGGCCTCGATCAGGGCCTGCTCGTCGACCACCGGGCCGCGGGCCATGTTGATCAGGAAGGCGCTGGGCTTCATGGCGGCGAATTCGGCCGCACCCATCAGCTTCTCGGTGTCGGCGACCAGCGGGATGCCCAGGAGCACGGCGTCGGCCTCGGCCAGGGCGGCGTGGAGCTGCTCGCGGTAGACGAATTTGTCGGCCAGCCTCGTGGCCTCGGGCGAGGGCGGGCGGCGGACCATGGCGGTGACGGTCATGCCGAAGGGGCGGACGCGTTTGGCGGTTTCCTGGCCGATGCCGCCGAAGCCGATGGCCAGCAGGTTGCGGTCTTTCAGCGACATCATGGTCGAGGCGACCTCGGGGAGATCCCAGCGGTGCCCGAGGCGGTTGCGCTCCATCTGCAGCACGCCACGGGCGAGAGCCAGCAAGAGCGCCACGGCGTGCTCGGCCACGATGTCGGAATAGACCGAGCCGGGCTCGGTCACGGCGATGTGTTTGGGTGCCCCCAGCGCCGACAGGTGCTCGTAGCCGGTCGAGCTGGACTGCAGCCAGCGCAGCCGCGGGGCGGCGAAGATCAGCCGCGCCACCTCCGGCGTGTAGAAATCGTTGCTGACGACGATGGCATCGAGCCCGCCGATGTGCGGCGCCAGGTCGTCCGGCCCGTCCATGCCGACGAAGCGCACGCCCGCGACACCGGCGCAGGCGTCGATGACCCCTCGCGGGCCGCTGCTCATCAGCACGCCGATGGTGACGTCGGTTGCCATGGCGATCCGGTGCTCCCTTCCGTTCGTTTGGGCCCCAAGTCCGTTGACAGGGGCAGGCAGGCCCTATCATTATAATGGCATAATGATAACCCCCCTTCGGCGGGCTCCCGGCAGCGGGCTCCGGCCGGCGGGAGGCTCGCACCGCCACCGGTTCGCCGGTATCGTGGCTGGACACCAAGAGGCAGGGAGGCCTCGGCAGATGCATCCTACCGTCCCTTCGCGTGCGGGCCTGACCCGCCGGCAAGTGCTGGGCACCGCCGCCGCCGCGACGCTGGCGCCGGCCTTCCCGATGCCGGCCATCGCCCAGAACTCGCTCAAGGGCACCGACCTCACGATCTTCGCCGGCAAGTCCTACGTGCCGGACAACGACGTGCAGTTCGACCAGCTGGTCGCCGATCTCTCCAAGGAGACCGGCATGAACATCCGCGTCGAGCGCTTCGCCGGCGACCAGCTGCCGCCCAAGATCGCCGCCACGGTCGGCAGCGGCCGCGGCGCCGATCTCGCCATCGGCGTCGAGTTCGACACCTATCTCTACGCCTCGAAGCTCAACGACGTCAGCGATCTGGCCGAGGAGATCGGCAAGAACTACGGCGGCTGGCTGGAGAGCGGCAGGGCCGCCTGCGTCGTCGACGGCAAGTGGAAGAGCCTGTGCATCGGACAGGCGCCCACCGCCTGGAACTACCGCGTCGACATGTTCGAGGCGGCGGGCCTCGGCGCCTTCCCCGACAGCTTCGACGAGCTGCTGGCCGCGGCCAAGACGCTGCACGCCAAGGGCACGCCGATCGGCATGTCGCTGGGCCATGCGCCGGGCGACGGCCGCTCGACCAACTATCCGGTGCTGTGGGCGTTCGGCGGCAAGGAGTTCGAGGACGACGGCAAGACCGTGGCGCTCGACTCGCCCGAGACCGTCGCTGCCGTCGAGTGGTACGCCGAGGCCTACAAATATTTCATCCCCGGCACCACCGCCTGGCTCGACCCGGACAACAACCAGGCGTTTCTCGCCAGCAAGATCTCGGCGACGGTCAACGTCAACACCATCTACCTGGCGGCGCGCAAGGCGGGGGCGGACAACCCCAACCTGCAGATGATCGCCCAGAACATGAACCACGGCCTGTGGCCCAAGGGCCCGGCCGGCCGGTTCGCCAACTACAACATCAATGTCTGGCTGCCGTTCGCCTCCAGCCAGAACCCCGAGGGCCAGAAGGCCTTCCTGCGCGCCTGGTTCGATCGCAGCTATCTGCTGCCCTGGACCAAGACCGGCCAGTCCTACTTCATCCCGACCTTGGCCGGCCTCGAGAACGAGGACGTCTGGCCGGAGGATCCCAAGCTCACGATCTTCCGCGAGCTGAACAAGCTCAACCGCCTGGCCGGCTATGCCGGCCCGCCGACGCCGGCGGCGGCCGAGGCGGTCAGCAAGTACATCCTGGTCGACATGTTCGGCAAGGCCTGCACCGGGGCGATGAAGCCGGCCGAGGCCGTGAAGTGGGCGGCCGGGCAGTACGAGCAGATCGCCAAGAAGCGCGCCTGACAGGTGCGCCAGCAGGTCTCGAACGTCGTGGCGGTGGTGGCGGCCGCACGGCCGGCCGCCGCCGCTCCGCGCCGCCGGCTCGTCGACTGGCTCGACCACGAGCAGGTGCTGGGCTGGCTGCTGGTCGCGCCGGTGGTGATCCTGCTGCTGGGGCTGGTGGCCTATCCCTTCGTGGTCGCCGTCGGCTACGCCCTCACCGACCGGACGCTGGCCGACGAGGGCGTGTTCATCGGGCTCGGCAACTTCTGGAACCTGCTCGAGAACGACATCTACCGGCAGACGCTGCGCAACACCTTCGTCTTCACCGGCGGGGCGGTGGCGATCAAGATCCTGCTGGGGCTCGGTGTCGGCCTGCTGCTCAACGAGGCCATCCCGTTCCGCCGCTTCTTCCGCGCCGCCATCCTGCTGCCCTGGATCGTGCCGACGGTGCTCGGCACCATGGCGTGGCTGTGGATGTTCAACCCCAACTTCAGCGTGCTGAACTGGATCCTCGTCCACAGCGGGCTGATGACCACCGGCTTCGACTGGCTGACCAATCCCGATCTCGCGCTGTTCTCGGTGATCCTGGTCAACGCCTGGCGCGGCACGCCGTTCATCGCCATCACCGTGCTGGCGGGGCTGCAGTCGATACCGAAGGACTTCTACGAGGCCTCGACCATCGACGGCGCCAACAAGTGGCAGCGCTTCCGCCACGTCACGCTGCCGCTGCTGGCGCCGGTGCTGCTCACCGCCGTCGTGCTGTCGGTGATCTGGACCTTCTCGGACTTCGGCATCGTCTACGGCCTGACCCAGGGCGGGCCGATGAACTCGACCCACGTCCTGGCGACGCTCAGCTACTCGACGGCGCTGATGTCCGGCAACCTCGGCGAGGGTGCCGCGATCTCGCTGACCATGCTGCCGCTGCTCTTGATCCTGATCGTCTGGCAGCTGCACCGCATCCGCAAGAGCAACGTCACATGAGTGCCGCGACCCTGCCGCTGTCCACGGGCGGCGTCCGCAGCCCGCTGATCGAGCGCTGGCTGTTCCTCTATCTGCCGATGCTGTTCGCGCTGATCTTCCTGATCGGCCCGTTCTACTGGATGGCGATCACGGCGCTGAAGCCGGACGGCGAGCTCTACGACCCGGCGCGCAGCCCGCTGTTCGTCAGCTCGCCGACGCTCACCCACTTCGTCTACCTGTTCACCGAGACCGACTTCCTGGTCTGGACCCGCAACACCCTGATGGTGTCGGTGCTCTCCACGATCATTGCGCTCGGGATGGGCATCCCGGCGGGCTATGCGCTGGCCCGCTTCAGGTTCCGCGGCGCCGGCCTCGTCGGCACGGCGATCTTCGTCACCTACCTGGTACCCACCAGCCTCTTGTTCATCCCGATGGTCAACGTCATGGCGACGCTGCACCTCGACGACAGCATCTGGGCGCTGGTGGTGGTCTACCCGACCTTCCTGGTGCCGTTCGTCACCTGGCTGATGTCGGGCTATTTCCGCACCATCCCGAGCGATCTCGAGGACTGTGCCCGCATCGACGGCCTGACCCGCTTCGGGGCGATGTGGCGCATCGCCCTGCCGCTGGCCAAGCCCGGCATCCTGTCGGCGGCGATCTTCGCCTTCACCCTGTCGTGGAACGAGTTCATCTATGCGCTCACCCTGGTCAGCGCCAGCAGCGAGCGCACCATCCCGGTGGGCGTGCTGGTGCAGCTCTCCCGCGCCGACTTCTACTTCTGGGGGCCGCTGATGGCGGGTGCGCTGCTGGGATCGGTGCCGGTGGCGATCGTCTACTCGTTCTTCGTCGATCAGTATGCGTCGGGGCTGACGGCGGGGGCGGTGAAGGGGTGAAGGCTCGTCGTTGTCGGGTCCTGTCATGGCCGGGCTCGACCCGGCCATGACAGAGAAACGAGACGTCGGGCCGGAAGAAGGCGGCCAGCTCCTCGTTGCTCCGGGCGGGAGCGATACCTGTGACGGGTGCCGACTGCCGGTTCCGAGGCGCTGTCGGCAAGACGTCACCCGGTGTTCGGCAGATCGTAGGTGATGCTGAACCGGTCGGCGCGGTGCTTGGCGATGGTCAGCTCGGCGGGCCGGCCGTCGGTGGTGCGGTAGAGCATCTGCATGGTGAGGATGGGGGCGCCGACCTGGTAGTCGAGGTCGCGGGCGGTGTCCTCGTCGGCCAGCTCGGCGCGCAGGGTGATGCGGGCGCCGGTCATGCGCATCCCC
Organism: Geminicoccus sp.; assembly: GCA_035326425.1. Taxonomy (GTDB): domain Bacteria; phylum Pseudomonadota; class Alphaproteobacteria; order Geminicoccales; family Geminicoccaceae; genus CALKJU01. The sequence continues at coordinate 8,250 of DAOLFG010000121.1, forward strand.
AGATGGCGCTGCACCGAACGGAACACCACGACGTCGTCGAAATCGGCCATGGTCAGCCGCCGGCCGATCTCGGGCGGGAAGAAGATGGTGATCTGCGACACCAGCAGGCCGCGCAGCGACAGCACGGCGCGCAAGGTATGGCAGGCCTCGCGCGGCTGCAGCCGGAACGCCTCCTGGGCCAGCGCCGAACGCTCCTTGCGGTAGCTGCGCAGATCCAGCCGGCCGTCGCGGGTGTTGGAGACGAAGTCGGCGAAGCTGTTGAGATCCCAGCTCGGCCGCAGGCTGGGCTGCGGGCTGGCGACCACGGCGGCCTTGGCGGCGCGCTTGCGGATCAGCCCCTCGCGCTCGAGGTCGCGCAGGGCCTGGCGGACGGTGATGAGGCTGACGCCGAAGCGGTCGGCCAGCATTGCCTCGGTGGGCAGCACCGTTCCCACCGCCAGCCGCTCGTCGACGATCGGCTGGCGCAGGATGTTCAGGACCTGCTGGTAGAGCAGCCCGTCCTTGCGCGACAGCGGCCGTGCGGGGAAGAATTCGTCAGTCGTCACGCAATGACGAATAACGGGGTGGCGCCAGTCCCGCAAGCGCTGGCCCGCCGCCCGGACGATGCGGGCAAAACTCCAGTCTATCTCTGGTCCAGGCCGCTAAGCAAACGGCGGACTTCGACCTCCGGCGGATCGAGATCCTCGCGGGCGATGCGATAGACGAGCGTGTCATCGATTTCGACGTGGCCGTGGATGAGTATGTTGCGCACGCCTATGATCGACCGCCAATCGGTGACCTGGGCCGCCATCTCGGGAGCGAGCCTGGCAAGTCGGCTCATGGCCTCGCCAGCGATCTCC
>DAOLFG010000005.1:0-139725 GCA_035326425.1 Geminicoccus sp.
TTGGCGAAGAAGCCCTCGGATTCCGGGTGGTGGCCGTCGGCGCTGTCGGCGGCGCGCTCGAACTCGCGCAGCAGCTCCTGCTGGCGCTTGGTCAGGTTGACCGGCGTCTCGACCATGATCTCGACGAACAGGTCGCCGCGCGCCCCGCCGTGCAGCTCGGTCATGCCCTTGGAGCGGACGCGGATCTGCTTGCCGGTCTGGGTGCCGGCGGCGATCGGCACCCGGCCGGGCTTGCCCTCGATGGTGGGCACCTCGACCTGGCCGCCCAGCGCCGCCATGGTCATCGGGATCGGCACGCGACAGAACAGGTGGGCGCCGTCGCGCTTGAAGAAGCGGTGCGGCGCCACCGTGATGAAGATGTAGAGGTCGCCCGGCTGACCGCCGCGGATGCCGGCCTCGCCCTCGCCGGAGAGGCGGATGCGGGTGCCGTCCTCGACACCCTGCGGGATCGTCACCGCCAGCGTGCGCTCGCGATGCACGCGGCCGGCGCCGGTGCAGACCTTGCAGGGATGGCTGATCACCCGGCCGCTGCCCTGGCAGGTCGGGCAGGTCCGCTCGACGGTGAAGAAGCCCTGCTGGGCGCGCACCCGGCCCATGCCGCGGCAGGTGGCGCAGCTCGCCGGCTCGGCGCCGGCCTCGCTGCCGCTGCCGTTGCAGGCGTCGCAGGCCACCGAGGTCGGCACCAGGATCTGCGCCTTCTTGCCGGCGAAGGCCTCTTCCAGCGAGATCGTCAGGTTGTAGCGCAGGTCGGCGCCGCGGGTGTTCGAGCCGCGCCGGCCGCCGCGCCCGCCCATGAAGTCGCCGAACAGGTCGTCGAAGACGTCGGCGAAGCCCGAGAAGTCGAAGCCGCCGCCGGCGCCGCCCCGGCCGCCGCCATGCTCGAAGGCCTGGTGGCCGAACTGGTCGTAGGCCGCGCGCTTTTGCGGATCCTTCAGGATCTCGTAGGCCTCGTTCAGCTCCTTGAAGCGCAGCTCGGCCGTGGCGTCGCCCGGGTTGCGGTCGGGATGGAGCTGCATGGCCAGCTGCCGGAACGCCCGCTTCAGATCGGCCTCGGAGGCCGTCTTCGCCACGCCCAGGACCTCGTAGTAGTCGCGCTTGGCCATGCTTCGACCCGTCGCTCCGGCATCACAACAGAAAGGACCGGACGCCTCGCGACGCCCGGTCCGTGATCATGTCACGACTGACTGGCCTGTCCGCTCAGGCCGAACGCTTCTTGTCGCCGTCGACCTCCTCGAAGTCGGCATCGACCACGCCGTCGTCGGCACGGCCGGCACCGGCGCCCGCACCCGGCCCGCCGGCGCCCGGCCCGGCCGAGCCGCCGTCCTCGCCGGCCTGGGCCTTGTACATGGCCTCGCCCAGCTTCATCGACACCTGCGCCAGGGCGTCGGTCTTCTCGCGGATGCGATCGGCATCCTCGCTGTCGACCACCGCCTTGAGGTCGGCGATCGCCTGCTCGATCGCCGAGCGATCGGCGGCCGCGACCTTGTCGCCATGCTCCTTCAGGCTCTTCTCGGTCGAGTAGAGCAGGCTGTCGGCATGGTTCTTGGCCTCGATGGCCTCGCGCCGCTTCTTGTCCTCGGCGGCGTGCTCCTGGGCCTCCTGCACCATCCGGTCGATGTCGGCCTGGCTCAGGCCGCCCGAGGCCTGGATGCGGATCTGCTGCTCCTTGCCGGTCGCCTTGTCCTTTGCCGAGACGTTGACGATACCGTTGGCGTCGATGTCGAAGGTCACCTCGATCTGCGGCATGCCGCGCGGCGACGGCGGAATGCCGACGAGATCGAACTGGCCCAGCATCTTGTTCTGCGCCGCCAGCTCGCGCTCGCCCTGGAAGACCCGGATCGTCACCGCGTTCTGGTTGTCCTCGGCGGTGGAGAAGACCTGGCTCTTCTTGGTCGGGATCGTGGTGTTGCGGTCGATGATGCGGGTGAACACGCCGCCCAGCGTCTCGATGCCGAGCGACAGCGGCGTCACGTCGAGCAGCAGGACGTCCTTGACCTCGCCCGCCAGCACCGCGCCCTGGATGGCGGCACCGATGGCCACGACCTCGTCCGGGTTGACGCCCTGGTGCGGGGTCTTGCCGAAGAACTGCTTCACCGTCTCGACGACCTTGGGCATGCGGGTCATGCCGCCGACCAGGATCACCTCGTCGATGTCGCCCGCCGACAGGCCGGCGTCCTTCAGCGCCCGCTTGCAGGGCTCGATGGTGCGCTGGATCAGCTCGTCCACCAGGCTCTCCAGCTTGGCGCGGGAGATCTTGATGTTGAGGTGCTTCGGCCCGGTCTTGTCGGCGGTAATGAAGGGCAGGTTGACGTCGGTCTGCATGGTCGAGCTGAGCTCGATCTTGGCCTTCTCGGCAGCCTCCTTCAGCCGCTGCAGGGCCAGCCGGTCGCCGCGCAGGTCGATGCCGTGCTCCTTTTTGAACTCGTCGGCCATATAGTCGATGATGCGCTTGTCGAAGTCCTCGCCGCCGAGGAAGGTGTCGCCGTTGGTCGACTTCACCTCGAACACGCCGTCGCCGATCTCGAGGATCGAGACGTCGAAGGTGCCGCCGCCGAGGTCGTAGACGGCGATCGTGCCCGACTGCTTCTTGTCGAAGCCGTAGGCCAGGGCCGCCGCCGTCGGCTCGTTGATGATGCGCAGCACCTCGAGGCCGGCGATGCGGCCGGCGTCCTTGGTGGCCTGGCGCTGGCTGTCGTTGAAGTAGGCCGGGACGGTGATGACCGCCTTCTCGACCGGCTGGCCGAGATAGCGCTCGGCCGTCTGCTTCATCTTCTTCAGGATCTCGGCCGAGACCTGCGCCGGCGCCCGCTTCTCGCCGCGGGCCTGCACCCAGGCGTCGCCATTGTCGGCGCGCACGATCTTGTAGGGCACCATGTCGACGTCCTTGCGGACGACGTCGTCGTCGAAGCGGCGGCCGATCAGCCGCTTGACCGCGAAGATGGTGTTCTCGGGGTTGGTCACCGCCTGCCGCTTGGCCGGCATGCCGACCAGGATCTCGTCTTCCGTATAGGCGACCATGGAGGGCGTGGTTCGCATGCCCTCCTCGTTCTCGATGACGCGGGCGTTCTTGCCTTCCATGACGGCGACGCAGCTGTTCGTCGTGCCGAGATCGATGCCGATGATCTTGCTCATTCCAAACCTCTCGCGCGCGGCGCGAAATACGAACGGGTGGGGCGTCGAGCGCAGCCGGAGGTTTTCCGGCCAGCGGGCAGCGGTGGCGCTCAGCTTGCGGTCATATAAGTAGGCGGATCCCCCCCTGCAACCGGCCGGCCCCTATCCGCAACCGGCTCATTCGCGGGCGATTTTCATTTGCCGTGCCGAGTTGACGCCGGGCTGCCGCCGGCCTAATCAGAAATCCGTTCAAAAACGGAACGAGGTTCTGGTTGAGCCAGGTCGATCGCTGCCTCGACGTGCTGGAGCTGCTGACGACGGCATCGGCGGGCCTGCCGCTGTCGACGGTCGCCGAGCAGCTCAACCTGCCCAAGAGCGTGGCGCATCGCTGGCTGACCTTCCTCGTCGGCCGCGGCTACGTCGCCCAGGACGCCGGCACGGGGCGCTACGGCCTGACGCTGCGGCTGTCGCTCATGGGCATCCGCTATCTCTCGACCGTCCGCCTCACCGAGATCGGCCAGCCGATCCTCGACGAGCTGGCGGCCAGGGGCGGCGAGCTGATCCGCATGACGGTGCGCGACGGCGACCGCCTCGTCTGGGCCGGCCGCGCCCAGGGTGCCCGCACCGGCCTGCTCTACGATCCCGAGATGGGCAACGAGGCCCGGCTGTTCTGCACCGCGACGGGCCATGCCTTCCTCGCCGTCCTGCCGCAGGACGAGGCTTTCCGCCTGGTGCTGCAGCAGGGCTTCGACATCGGCGTTCCCGGCCCCAACGCGCCGCGCTCGCTCGACGCGCTGCGCCCGCATATCGAGGCCGCCCGGCAGCAGGGCTATGCGGTGGTGGTCAATGGCGGGACGCTCGGCACCGGTGCCGGGGCCGCCGCCATCACCGCGCTGCAGGATGGCGTGGTGGTACCGGTGGGCACGGTCAGCATCGCCGGACCGACGGTGCGGCTGCCCGAGGATCGGCTGCATGCCTTCGCCCGCGACGAGCTGGTGCCGGCAGCACGCAGGCTGGGGGAGCTGTGGCCCTTGCGCCGCTACATCCACGGCCGCCCGGCCCCGGCCTACGAGGGAGCCGCATGAGCAGCATCGCCCGTCCCGCCGCGACCGCCATCCGCGCCAAGCCGACCCGTGCCCGGCGCTGGCTCGGCAGGAGCGGCAGCGCGCTGATGACGCTGGCGGGCTTCCTCGTGATCTGGGAGGGGCTGGTCCGCATCTTCCAGATCAAGTCCTATCTGGTGCCGCCGCCGAGCATGGTGGCGATGGAGCTGGTGACGCGGTTCCCGCGGATCCTCGACAGCACGGGCATCACCACGCTGGAGATCGCCGCCGGCTTCGCCGTTGCCGTGGCGGCGGCGATCCCGCTGGCGCTGGCGGTGGCGTTCTCGCCCTGGGTCGAGCGCAACATCTACCCCGCCATCGTCACCTTCACGATCATTCCCAAGATCGCGATCGCCCCTCTGTTCATCATCTGGTTCGGCTTCGGCCTGGCGCCCAAGATCCTGCTGGTGTTCCTGCTGTCCTTCTTCCCGATGCTGGTGAACAACATCGCCGGCTTCCGCTCGGTGTCGAGCGAGATCCTGGACTTCGCCCGCTCGACCGGCGCCGGCCCGTGGCGGCTGTTCGTCAAGATCAGGCTGCCGGCCTCGCTGCCCTACATGTTCACCGGCATGAAGATCGGCGCCACCAACGCCGTGACGGCGGCGGTGGTGGCCGAGTTCGTGGCCTCGAACAAGGGGCTCGGCTACCTGCTGCTCGAATACAACGGCGACCTCGAGACGGCTGCCGTGTTCGCCACCGTGGCCGTGCTCAGCGTGTTCGGCCTCGCCCTCTACTACCTGGTCGAGCTGGCCGAGCGGGTGGCGATCCCCTGGCACGTCTCGCAACGCAGCGACGGAGTGGCGGCGCGCTCGACCTGAGCCGCCGCGAGCGGAGGGAGGCAAAGAAGAATGACACGCATGAAGACGATCGTCCCGGTGGTGGGCGCCCTCGTGGGGCTGGCCGCGGCCGCACCGGCCGATGCCGCCGACAAGGCGAGCCTCCTGCTCAACTGGTACATGCAAGGTGCCCATGCCCAGTTCTTCCTGGGCCGCGAGCGCGGCTTCTATGCCGACGAGGGCATCGAGCTGGAGATCGCCGAGGGCCGCGGCTCGGCCCGCTCGGTGCAGCTGGTGTCGAACGGCGACTACCAGTTCGGCATGGCCGACGGCGGCAGCCTGATGACCGGCGTCTCGAAGGGCCTGGAGGCCGTCGCCGTGATGACGCCCGTGGTCAATTCCAGCTACGCCCTGGTCGGCCTCGCCGACGGCCCGATCAAGACCATCGGGGACGTCGAGGGCCACAGCCTCGGCATCACCGCCGGCGACGGCCTGACCCAGCTCTGGCCCGCCGTGGTCGCGGTCAACAACCTCGACGCCGGCAAGATCGAGCTGGTGCAGATGGACCCGGCCACCAAGCCGATCGCGGTGATGGAGAAGCGGGTCGACGCCATCCTGGGCGGTGCGCAGGACCAGCCGCTGCTGATCCGCGAGAAGGGCTACGAGCCCATGGTGATCCCGTTCTACGACGTCGGCGTCAACACCATCGGCATGAGCATCGTCGCCCATCCCGCCCTGGTGAAGGACAATCCCGACCTGGTCGGCCGCTTCGTGCGCGCCAGCGTCAAGTCCTACGAGGCCGCGCGCCAGGATCCGGCCGCGGCGGTCGACGCCATGCTGAAGGTCAAGGCCGACCTCGATCCCGGGACCATCCGCGCCGCCGTCGATGGCAACATGGAGCTGATCACCGCCGGAACGCCCGCCGGCAAGCCGATCGGCTACGGCCCGGCCGAGGCCTGGGAGCAGACGCTCGAGATGATGCGGAAGTATCGGGAGATGAGCTACGACGGCAAGTCGACCGATTTCTACACCAACGACTTCATCCCGCAGTGAGTGGCCTCGCTACCGCGCGGCGCCTGACGCCGGTCGCGCCCGGGACCCCGTCCAGGGCCGGACCGCGACCGGCGGGGCCGCCGGCCATCACGGCGCGGGGCGTGTCGCAGGTCTTCGTGCGCGACGACGAGGAGACGCACGCCCTCGACACCGTCGACCTCGAGCTGGACGATGGCGAGTTCGTCGCCATCGTCGGGCCCTCGGGTTGCGGCAAGAGCACGCTCTTGCGGATCATCGCCGGCCTCCTGGCGCCCACCGAGGGCGAGGTGCGGGTGATGGGCAGGCCCGTGGCCGGTGCCGTCACCGACCTCGGCATCGTCTTCCAGTCGCCGGTGCTGCTCGACTGGCGCGACGTGCTGGGCAACGTGCTGGTGCAGATCGAGCTGCGCGGCGGCGATCCCGGCCGCCATGTCCAGGCGGCGATCCGGCTCCTCGACGCCGTGGGGCTCGCCGACTTCCTCAACCGCTATCCGCACGAGCTGTCGGGCGGCATGCGCCAGCGCACCGCCATCGTGCGGGCCCTGATCCACGACCCGCCGCTGCTGCTGATGGACGAGCCGTTCGGTGCGCTCGACGCGCTCACCCGCGAGCAGATGCGCATCGATCTCGAGGCGCTGTGGCTCGCCAGGCGCAAGACCGTGCTGTTCATCACCCACTCGATCGACGAGGCCGTGCTGCTGGCCGACCGGGTGGTGGTGATGTCGCCGCGGCCAGGCAGGATCGAGCGCATCCTGCCGATCGACCTGCCGCGGCCGCGCGGCGTCGAGGCCCGCCAGTCCCCCGCATACATCGCGGCATCCGAGGAGATCACCGCGATCTTCCTGGAGCGCGGCGTGCTCCACCGTGGCGCCATCCTCGGCGGCGCCGGACAATGACGAGGTGCCGGACATGACCCACAGAGCCCTCTCGGGCATCGTCGCCGCCCCGTTCCTGCCGATGCTGCCCGACCACGGCATCGACTGGGACGGCCTCGGGCCCTACATCCGCTGGATCGCCGAGCAGCGGCCAACCGCGATCGCCATGAACATGGATGCGAGCGAGGGCCTGTCGCTGACCCGGCCCGAGCAGCTCGAGGTCGTCCGCTTCTGCAGGGCCGCGATCGGCGGCAGGGTACCGCTCTATTCCGGCCTGATCTGCAACTCGACGCGCGATGCCGTGGCCTTCGGCCGGGAGCTGAAGGCGGCGGGTGCCGAGGGCCTGGCGGTGTTCCCGCCGCTGCCGGTGTTCCTCAACACGCCGATCCCGCTGGAGATGATGCTCGACTTCCACAAGAGCATCGCCGACGGCGTCGACCTGCCGATCGTCGGCTTCCAGTTCCCGATCGGCATGGGGCCGGACTTCACGCCGGCCATCATGACGGCGATGGCCGAGTCGATACCGCAGCTGGTGGGCATCAAGGAGGCCTCGTTCGACCTCCTGCACACCGTGCAGTCGATCGAGGCGCGGCGCAGGCTGAAGCGGCCGATCGGCATCATGACCGGCAGCGACACCTTCATCCTCGAAGCCTTCCTGATCGGCTGCGACGGGGCGCTGATCGGCTTTGCCGGCACCGCCACCGACCAGCTGATCCGCATGCAGGCCGCGGCGGCCTCGGGCGACTATCCCACGGCCTATGCGATCTGGGACCGGCTCGGGCCGCTCGCCCGCTTCTGCTGGCGACCGCCGATCCGCGACTACCGCCCGCGCATGAAGGAGGTGCTGGTGATGGAGGGCCGCTTCGCGCACGCCACCTGCCGGCCGCCGCAGCCGCCCGTCGACGATGCCGAGCGCGCCGAGCTGCGCCGGCTCGCCGCCCATGCCGGGCTGCTGCAGCCCGCGCTCGCCGCCGCCGAGTGAGGAGGGACCGCGCCATGGCATCCCGAGCTTTGAAGGGCATCGTCGCGGCACCCATGCTGCCGATGCATGCCGACGAGAGCGTCGATTACGCCACGCTGGAGCGCTACCTCGATTGGGTGGCGGCGCAGCGCCCGGCCGCCATCGCCATGAACATGGACGCGAGCGAGGGCACCTCGCTGACCCGTGAGGAGCAGCTCGAGGTGCTGCGGGTGTCGCGCAAGGCCATCGCCGGCAGCGTGCCGCTCTATTCCGGCCTGATCGCGCGCTTCACCGCCGAGGCCTGCGAGTGGGCGAAAGCCCTGAGGAAGGAAGGGGCGGAGGGTCTCGCGGTGTTCGCGCCGCTGCCGGTGAGCCTGGGCAAGCCGACGCCGCCCGAGCTGCTCTACGGCTACCACAAGGCCATCGCCGATGCGGCGAACCTGCCGATGATCGCCTTCCAGCAGCCGGTGGCGCGGGCACCCGACTACACGCCCGAGGTGATCCGCGCCTTCGCCGAGATCCCGGAGCTGGTGGCGCTCAAGGAGGCGTCGTTCGACACCGGCCACACCATCCAGAGCATCACGACGGCGGCGACGCTGGAGGATCCCATCGGCATCCTGACGGGCAGCGACACCATCATCCTGGAGGCGATGCTGATCGGCTGCGACGGCGCCTTGATCGGCTTCGCCGCCACGGCGACGGCCGAGCTGGTGGCGATGAACGATGCCGCCCAGCGCCGCGACGTCGCGACGGCCCAGCGCATCTGGGCACGGCTGGGGCCGCTGGCGCGCCATTGCTGGAAGGCGCCGCTCTCCAGCTACCGGCCGCGGATGAAGGAGGTCCTGGTGATGCAGGGCCTGTTCGGGAACGCCACCGTCCGCCGCCCGCAACTCGGCGTGGGCGAGGCCGAGCGCGCCGAGCTGCGGCGGCTCGCCGTCATCGCCGGCCTGCTGGGCGAGGGCGAGGAGCGCGCCGCCTGATCCCTCTCCGTCACGGGGCCGATGGGAACAGCGGGAGCGGGCCTGCCGCCAGCGGCGGCGGCGTCGAGCCATAGGCGATCCACCAGGGCTCGCCGACGAAGGCATAGATGCCGGTCAGCCGCCGCTCGCGGCCGGGGTCGATCTCGGCGTAGCAGGCGACGTCGGCCAGCGTGCGGTAGCAGAACACCGGCCAGACCCGCTCCGGCGCGGCCTCCGACGCGGCGTCGCTGCAGCCGGCGAGGGCGGCGGCGAGCAGGCCGGCGACGATGGCCGGAGGGGTGAGGCGCCTTCCCATGCGCCGAGCATGCGGGAGGATGCCGGCCGGTACGACCGCTACCGTCGCGCGCGCGTACCGGGAAGCGGCGCGCAGCGCCTGTGAGGCTGCTCACTTGGCGATCGGCCCGACACCTGCGAAGGTCGATGCCGTGCTTTCATTGGGAGCCACGCCATGCGCGCCCGGCTTGTCCTGCTGATCGCTGGCCTGCTGTTGCCGGCCGCCGGCGATGCCGCCGAGCCGATCGCCCGCGTCGTCGGGCAGGATGGCGTGGCCTTCGTGCTGCGCAGCGTCGCCGCACCCCAGCCGCTGTCGGTGGGAGCCGACCTCTATGTCGACGACGAGGTGCGCACCGGTGCCGACGGCCGCGTGGTGGTCGAGAGCAATGCCGGGCTCAAGCTCGTCATCGGTGCCGCCAGCGAGGTGCGCGTGCGCCGCTGGCTGGTCGAGCAGCAGCAGAGCCGGATCGACATAGCCCTCGGCATGGTCACCGGCATCATGCGGCTGTTCGGCGAGCCGGTCGACAAGGCGCGCTCCGTCGAGGTGCAGACCCGTGCCGCCGTGGCGTCGGTGCGGTCGACGGAATGGGTGGTCGACGCGACCGCCGCCGGCACGGCGGTGCTCTCGATCGAGGGGCCGGTCGAGGTCCGGTCGCCGGCCGGCGGCGTCACCCTCGGAACCGGCGACGGCACCGACGTCCAGCTCGACGGCGCGCCCGGCGCTCCGGTGCAATGGGGCCAGGCGCGCTTCGAGCGGACGCTGGCGCGGGTGCCCTTCTAGCGGTCATGCCGGCGCCGGGCAGGCTGCTCGCCCGCGCGGCGCGGCTGCTGGTGGCCCTGGCGGTCGCCTCGCTCGTCATCCTGGCCGAGCTGAGGCTGTCGCAGGGGCCGGTGCTCGGCAGGCTGGAGCTGCAGACCCTCGACTGGCGGTTCAGGCTACGCGGACCGGCGCCCCCCGCCGAGGAGGTGGTGCTCGTCGTCATCGACGACCGCACGGTGGCCGAGCTCGGACGGTGGCCGGCGCCGCGCGGCGTCATCGCCGAGGCGGTCGACAGGATCCGCGCCGCCGGTGCGGCGGTAATCGCCGTCGACCTGCTGCTGAGCGAGCCGGCGCGCAACCTGCCGGAGGAGCTGACGGCCGCGCTCGACAAGGCGCTGGCGGCGCTGCCGGCCGACAGCAGCGCGCGCCGCGAGCTCGCCGAGGCGGCACTCGGCGCCGATCCCGACCAGACGCTGGCGTCGAGCCTGCGCGAGGCCGGCTCGGTGGCGATGGCCTACGCCTTCGTGTTCGCGCCCGGCGAGAACAATGTCGACGGCGTGCCGGCCGAGGTCCGGGCGACCGCCTATCCGGTCTACACCCAGGCGGCGGGTGCCGTGTCTCCCGAGGTCGACGAGGTCCGGGGCCTGATCGTGCCGGCGCCGGCGCTGCGCGAGGCGGCCGGGACGCTGGGCCACGTGACCGTGCTGGTCGACCAGGACGGAGCGGTGCGCTACGAGCGGCCGGTCTTTCCGTTCGCCGGCGAGCTGTTCCCGTCGCTGTCGGTGGAGGCGGTCCGCCTCTACGACCGGCTGCCGCGCGAGCGCGTGGTCGTGCGCCTGGGCGAGGGGCTGGAGATCGGCTCCCGCCGGCTGCGCACCGACGCCGGGATGCGCCACTACGTCAACTATTACGGCCCGACCGGCACCCTGCCGACCTATCCCCTGGCCGACCTGCTCGACGGCAGCATCGACGTCGGCGTGCTGCGCGGCAGGATCGTGCTCCTGGGGGCGACGGCGGCGGGGGCCGGCGACCGCTTCGTGACGCCCTTCGCCGAGCGGCTGCCGGGCGTCGAATATCTCGCGACCGCCGTGGCCAACATGCTGGACGGCCGCTCGCTGCTGCGGGACTCCCGCACCGCGGCGGTGACGGTGCTGGCCATCGTGCTGATGACGCTGCTCGGGGCCATGCTGGCGGGCCGCCGCTCCTACAGTTGGTCGCTGGCCGTCACCCTCGGCCTGCTGGCCGGCTGGTGGGGGCTGGCCCAGCTCGCCTTCGTCGAGCGGCACTGGTGGCTCGGCATCGTCACGCCTTCGCTGGCGCTGCTGCTGGCGGCCGGCACCGTCGAGGGCATCCGCGTCGGTGCCGAGCAGCGGCGAAGGCGGCGCCTGGAACGGCAGCGCGCCAATCTCGGCCGCTATTTTCCGCCGACGGTGGTCGAGCGGCTGGCCTCGGCCGACCGGCCGTCCGAGCTCGAGCGCACCCAGCCGGCGGCGGTGATGTTCGTCGACATCGTGGGCTTCACGCGCATCAGCGAGCCGATGTCGCCGGGCGACGCGATGGCGCTGCTGCGCGAGTTCCACACCCGCGTCGAGCGGGCGGTGTTCGCGCATGGCGGCATGGTCGACAAGTTCATGGGCGACGGGGCGCTGGCCTGCTTCGGCGTGCCCGATCCCGGCCCCGGTGCCGCCGCCGACGCGCTGCGCGCCGCCAGGGCGCTGCTCACCGATCTCGCCGGCTGGAACATCGAGCGCTCGTTCCGCGGCGAGCCGCCGGTGCGCGCCGGCATCGGCATCCACCACGGCGACGTGCTGATGGGCGATATCGGCGGCCGCCGGCAGTTCCAGTTCACGGTCATCGGCGACACGGTCAACGTCGCCAGCCGGCTGGAATCCATGACCCGCCAGCATGCCGCCGACCTGGTGGTCTCGGAATCGGTGGTCGACGAGGCGCGCCGGGGTGCCGGCGGCGATCCGGATGTGCTGGCCGGGCTCGAGCCGCTGGCCGAGCTGCCGGTGCGCGGCCGGGAGGGGACGATCCGGGCCTGGCGGCTGCCCTATGGCAGGCTGCCGGAGGCGGAACGGACATAGCCGGGCCCGTGCGACGCGGATGCCGATCGGGATGGCGCTGGGGCATTCCACCATGGGATCCTGCTCGGCCTGGTCCCGGAGGTGTCCGAGGACGACCTCCTGCAGCGGGCGAGGCGCGAGGCCCCGTGTCTTCCTTCGAGCGCGACCCGACAATTCACTTGCGCCTCGACAAGTTGACCAGTACGGAGAAAGCGATGTCATCGCAATATCGAGCTTCTTCTACTCGGATATATGAAGCTTCGGTTTGCGATATATTAGCATGATAGAAGAATTCATGGGGGCGGGGACCAACGGCGATGCAGGAAACATCGCGCGTAAGAGCCATTGTCTTCGACTTGGATGGAACACTGGTCGACAGCGCGCCAGACTTGCTGGCTGCAGTCAACAGATTGCTCGCTGCGCTGGGACGCAGCAGGCTCGACCTCGTCGCGGTCAAGGGCATGATCGGGGATGGCGTCCGTCGGCTGGTCGAGCGCGCGCTCGCCGCTACAGGTGGGGTTCCGCCCGGCCGCGCTCTCGATGACGCCGTCGAGCAGTTCTACGCATTCTACATGCAGGCACCCTCGGTCCTGACCCGGGCCTATCCGGGGGTCCCGAACGCGCTGGAAGAACTGCATCGCCGCGGCATTGTGCTCGGCGTGTGCACCAACAAGCCGGCGCAGGCGGCGCAAGCCATTCTGCAGGAGCTCGGGCTCTCCCGGTTTCTATCCGGATTGAGCGGCGGCGACAGCGCCGGCGTGCGGAAACCCGATCCCGGCCATGTGCTCGATGCCGTCGCGCGGATCAACGGCGAGGCAGCCACCACCGTCATGGTCGGGGACAACGAGCACGACATTCACGCGGGGAAGGCAGCCGGGCTGCTCATGACCATCGCCGTGACCCACGGCTATGCCCACGTGCCGCACGAACAGCTCGGCGCGGATAGGCTGATCGACGGATTCGACGAGCTGGTACCGGTCCTGGAGGAGGCGGGCTTGCTTCGGCGAATTTTGTAGCGATCAAATCGCTTCGATCCCGGGAAGGGGGGCTGGCATGAAGAGATCATGGGCCGACAAGGGCGCCAGAAGGCTTCCGGGGGCTGTGGCGGGCGCCGTGCTCGCCCTGCTGCCGATGACAGGGCCCAGGCGCAGAACGAACGCCCTGGCCTGAAGGTCGGCGTTGCGGGCCTGCCCCCGATCCGGACGCGGCCTGGAAAGCGGCGATCATTGCCGGCCACCAATCGCCTCAGGAAAGACCATGACCGCAGGGAGCGTCCTAGTCGTCACCTTCGACGGGCTGCGCAGGGATCGGGTAACGCAGGAGCTGATGCCCAACCTGTTCCGGTTCATGGCCGAGGGGACCAATTTCATCAACAGCCGCAGCGTGTTTCCCAGCGAGACGAGGGTGGCGATCTCCTCGTTGGTGACGGGATGTCCGCCTGCTGCGCACGGGCTGGTCGCCAATGCCTTCATGCACCGTGCCGTGGTGCCGGACGGGCCGTTCCAGACCGCCAGGCAGGAGCATCTGCGGTTGGCCGGCGAGGCGAACCTGCTGCTCGACCGCCCCTCGCTCGGGCGTCGCCTCGCTGCGGCGGGCCGGCAGCTCGCCGTGGTGAGCACGGCGACGCCGGGCGCCAGCTGGATGATGCATTCGGATGCCGGCTCGCTCGGGCAGACCATGTTCTCGACCAACGGGCCCGGCTCCAGCGTGTCGCCGCAGAGCGCTTCCGACATCATCGACCGGCTGGGGCCCGTTCCGGATGCGGGCGTTCCCGATACCGCGCGCATCGACTATGCGGCGACCGTGCTGATCGACCATGTCTATCCGGCACTGGATCCGGACGTCGGCATCATCTGGTTCTGCGATCCCGACAAGACCACCCATCGGTTCGGGCTGTTGTCGCGAGAGGCGGAGCAGGTCCAACGCGCGACCGATCGCGTCTTCGGCAGAATCCTGGAGTGGTGGCGAAAAGGCGGGAGCGGTCGGCCCGAGAACATCATCGCCATGTCCGATCACGGGCAGATCACCGGCCGCCGGGACGTGGCACTGACCGGCGGCCATCGGCCGGACCTCGGCGGCACCTTGGTGCCCGGATACGTATCGAGCCTCTATCTGGACAGCCCTGGCCTCGACACCCTGGCCCTGGCCTCGGCCAAGCTCATGGCCGAGCCCTGGTGCGGCCTCGTCTTCACCAAGGGCGGCAACGGCATCGAGGGATCGGTGGAGGGCACCTTCGATCTGGCAGCCGTTCACGGCGACCACGAACGGGCGGGCGATCTCGTCTTCACCCTGGCGTCGACGGACCCTTGCGAAGGCGATCCCTTGGGCAGCTGCCTGTTCTCCGGCGGGATCAGGCCCGGCGGTGGCATGCACGGCGGGCTGCAGCGCGGCGAGCTGTCGACGGTGCTCAGCGGCTGCGGCCCGGCATTCAAGGAGAGCACCGTCAGCGAGATGCCGTGCTGGCTCCCCGACATAGCGCCGACCATCATGCGGGCTCTCGGCCTTCCCTGCGGGGACATGGTCGGCTGCGCCCTGGTCGAGGGCCTCGTCGGGGCGGGACCTTCGGCGGCCGCCCTCGACAGCCGTCGTCTGGACGTGTCCGTCGGCGGGCGCCGGCAGATCCTCGATCAATGGGTCCGCGACGGCGTCGCCATCACCCGGCACGGCTGGTCCGGTGCCGGCGAATACGCCGCATGAACGCCTATCTCGTCCTTTCCAAGCTGGCCGTTCCTCATCATCGCCCTGGCCGACGCACATCTGTCTCGGGCATATCCTGGAACATCAGACTCGTGTTGCCGAAGGTGGTAGCTCCATTCGACAATCGCCTCAGCCGATCACCGCCGCATCGAGCTCGTTCTTCTCGATGAAGTCCCAGTCGTAGCTGACGCCGAGTCCCGGCCCCTTCGGCACCTCGAAGCAGCCGTCCTTCCCCACATCCTCGGGCTCGTCGGAATAGCCGCAGGTGTAGATTGGCGGCTTGGGGTTGCCGATCTTCGGGGCGCACAGCGCCAGCTCGTAGAAGTTGGTGTTGCGCAGCGCCGACATGCAGTGGCGATGGGCGGGGCCGGCGCCATGCATCTCACAGTCGAGGCCGAAGGATTCGGCCAGATGCGCAATCTTCATGACGCCGGTGATGCCCATGTCGAGCGTCGGGTTGGCGCGGACATAGTCGGTGGCCTCGGACGCGATGGTGTCGGCCTTCGCCTCGAGGCCGCGCACATGCTCGCCCATCAGCAGGGGCGTCTTCAGCAGCTGGCGCAGCTTGCGGTGGGCGTGGCAGGAATAGCCGCCGTCGCGGTAGGGGTCCTCGTACCAGAAGAAATTCGCCTCGTCGCAGGCCCTGCCGACATAGAGCGCATCGCCGAAGCTCTTCAGCTCGCAGGCCGGATCGAGCATCAGATCCATGCGGTCGCCGACCTTCGAGGCCACATGCAGCACGTTGGCCGCCTCCTCCCGGCGGTTGCCGTCCGACCAGCCATGGATCTTGAAGGCGCGGAAACCCAGGCCGTAGCAATATTCGGCATAGTCGGCGAAGGCCTCCTTGCTGGAAAGGCCGCCGTTGCGGTCGCCGTGGAAGGTGCTGGCATAGGTCGGCAGCCGCTCGCGAAAGCCGCCGATCAGCCTGGAGATCGGCACGCCGTAGCGCTTGCCGGCGAGATCCCACAAGGCGATGTCGAGGTCGGAGTAGCCGAAGGCCCAGAGCTTGCGCTGCACGCGCTTGCAGTCGTCATACATCTTCTCGCGGCTGTCGGCGTCGCGGCCGATCAGCATCCTGGCGAGGACCTGGGCCTGGGCCACGTTCGCGGCGTCGTAGTTGACGTTGACCCATTCGCCGACGCAGCCCTCGCTGTCGGTGATCCTCACCACGAAGCCCTTGCGCTCCAGCTTGGCGCCAGGCGTGTAGACGGCGTTCATGCTGTAATCGATCGACAGGCCCTCGACGGTGTAGGCGAAGGTGCGAATCTCGATGCGGCGGATGACGGGCATGGGCTTCTCGCTGGTGGGTCTCACGAGGATGCGGCGGCCGGGCCTCAGCCCGCAAACCGCCAGGTCGGCAGGCCCTTCACACCGGGGACTCGCAAGGCGAACAGCCCGCCGGCCTGCGGCTGCTTCGGGTCGTCGGCCACGATCGAGGTGACGTAGAGCGTGTCCAACTCCCGGCCGCCGAACGCGATCTTGGTCGGCTTCTCGACCGGCATCGGGATCACCCTGTCGACCTCGCCCCCTGGCGTGTAGCGCACCAGCTCCCAGCCGCCGACCCCCGCCATCCAATAGCAGCCATCCGCATCGACGGTACCGCCGTCCGGACGGCCCGGACGACCGTGAGTGTCGACGAAGACGCGTCGCGGGCCGACGGCACCGCTGTCGGCGTCGTAGTCGCAGGACCAGATGGTGCGCCGGCTCGCCTCGGTGTCGGCGAAATAGAAGGTGCGGCCGTCGGGGCTGAAGGCCATGCCGTTGCTGATGACCATGTCGCCCCACAACCTGTCCCAGCGCCGGTCCGGCCAGAGCCGATAGATGGCGGCCACGGGCTCACGTGGGCCCATCGGCATCGTGCCGGCGATCAGCCGGCCAGCCGGATCGACCGTGCCGTCGTTGAAACGGTTGTCGGGCAGATGTGCCTCGGGGTCGGCGATGGGCTCCAATTGCCCGGTCGCGGTATCGAAGAAGGCAAAGCCGTCCTGCATCGCCACCACGTGGCCGCTCTGCTCGCGAGGGGCGAAGCAACCGATGCGCCCGGGCAGCGTCCATAGGGTGTTGGTTGCGGTGGCGGGATCGAAGCGGTTCAGTGTGCACGATTGGATATCGACCCACCACAGCGCCTGGTCGCGGTCGTCCCATACCGCACCCTCGCCGACCCTGGCCTTGATATCGAGAACGCAGTCGACATCGACCATCGCCGCCCCTCCCCTGGCAGGGGCGGTCTAGGATCATGCCCGCGCGCTGTCGAGCGTCTCGGGGAACAGCCGCTCGCGCATGCGCCGCTCGTAGGACAGCAGGTTGGGGCGGCCCTGGATGGCCCGGCGGTCGGCGCCGTCGAAGGCCTCGCACAGCAGGCCATGGACGAAGCCGAAGGCCGTGCAGTCGGCGCTCGCCGGACGGTCGCCGAACAGGAAGGGCTGGTCGCCCAGGATGTCGGACAATGCGGCGATGTCGGCGGCAGCGATGGCGCCGATCTCCTCGGGAGCATGGCTGCCGATGCCGTGGCCGAGGATCCTGGCGTGCTGGTGTTCGCGAATGGCATCGGCGACGTCATCGGGCAGGGAGCCCAACATGCGGCTCCGTACGGTCGGCCAGTTCCCGGGCGCGATCCAGCGATTGTAGAGGGAAGCGAAGTAGAGCCGATCCTCGAGCATGGTCCCGATCGCCCTGCCGATGCCGCGCTGGGCCGGCGTCAGCCAGTCGTCGGGGTCGACGCCGCGGCTCTGCCGCAGATGCTCGATGATGAAGGCGGAATCGGCGATCCGCCGGCCGTCCTCGTCCTCGATGAAGGGTGCCTTGCCCTTGGGCGACACCGACGGGTCGAAGACCACCTGGACGCGATAGGCGAGGCCGGTGAGCCTGAGCCAGGACTCCAGCTTCACGCAGAACGGGCTGACGTTGATGAGGCCGAAACTCGGCGCGAACTGGTGGAGCGTGATCATGGCTGCCCTTCCTGTTGACGTCGCTGCGATAGCGGGGCTCTGCTGACAGCAGCTTGTCAGCAGCACCATTGGAGGATCACCGGCGTTGACGCGACGTGCCGACCGCCTGTTCCAGCTCATCCAGGTGCTGCGCCGGCAACGCGGCCGTGCCGTCACCGCCCGGGCCATCGCAGCCGAGCTCGAGGTGTCGGTGCGCACGATCTACCGCGACGTCGGCGACCTGCAGGCGCAGCGCGTGCCGATCGAGGGCGAGGCCGGTGTCGGCTATCTGCTGCGCGAGGGCTTCGACCTGCCGCCATTGATGTTCACCGAGGACGAGATCGATGCGCTGGTCGTGGGTGCCCGCATCGTGCAGAGCTGGGCCGACCCGGGGCTGGCGGCGGCCGCCGGCGATGTGCTGGCCAAGGTCGAGGCCGTGCTGCCGGCGGCGCTGCGGCCACGCGTGCGCAGCCTGGGCCTGCTGTCGCCGCCGAGCGGACGGCGGCCAGAGGTGGCCATCGACATGGCGGCCCTCCGTCGCGCCGTGCGCGAGCAGCGCAAGGTCACGGTGGACTATGTGAGCGAGGCCGGCGACCAGACCAGCCGGACGCTGTGGCCGATGGCGCTGGCCTTCTTCCCGCCGGTCTGGCTGCTGCTCGGCTGGTGCGAGCTGCGGCAGGACTTCCGTTCGTTCCGTGTCGACCGCATCCATGCGATCATGTTCGACGACCAGCGCTACCCGCCGACGCCGGGGCGCAGGCTGGTCGACTATCTGGCGAGACAGGGAGTGGAGGCGCCGCCATGAGCGAAGCCGATGGATTCGAGCTCGACACGCGGCTGGCACAGGGCAGTGTGCCGATCGGCGACTGGCCGTTGTGCCACGTCCGCCTGAAGGACGATCGCCGGTTCGCCTGGCTGCTGCTGATGCCCCGGCGCCCCCGCATCGTCGAGCTCACCGACCTGGATCCGAGGGACTACCGTACGCTCTGCGACGAGACCCTGCTGGCGACCAGGCTCGTCGTCGAGGTCGCCCGGCCGGACAAGACCAACGTCGCCACCATCGGCAACGTCGTGGCGCAGATGCACGTGCACGTCGTCGGCCGGTACCACCACGACCCGCTCTGGCCCGATCCGATCTGGGGCAGGGGGGAGCCCCAGAGCCACCGGCCGGCGGAACTGGCGGCGATGGCGGAACGTTATCGGGGCGCCGCCGCCGAGCTCTCGACGCGGTGAGGCGGTGGCTTGTCCGGGAGCCATCGGGGAAGGACAACCCATGAGCCAGCACACTGCCTATCTCGAGCGGATGAGCGAGCGCCTCGCCCAGCTCCAGCGGAACGTCGACGAGCTGGGGCATGGCCACGACCAGAAGGCCTCCGAGCTTTCCGCCAGCATCGAGGTCCAGCGCCAGAAGCTCAACGAGATGCGCCGCGCCGGCGCGGAGCTCTCTCCCGAGATGGTGCAGAGCTTCGGCACGGCCATCGACGGGCTGGGTGCCCGGATCGGCCACGAGATGCAGAAGGCCGCCTGATCCGACCCGCCTGATCCGACCCGTCAGCGCGCCGGCGGCGGCTCCTGGTCGGTGGGAATGCCGGCGAACCAGCGATAGAGCGCCGCCGCGCGATTGACCCAGGCCGCCTTCGGCGGGCTGAGCAGGTCCGGCGCACTGTCGGCGACGGTGATCAGCGTATAGAAGGTCCACACGTCGCCGGCTTCGCGTTGCATGTGCAGCAACGTCCTCGCCGCTCCGACGGGCAGCACCTCGATCATGGCCATGGTGCCGCTGGTGACGTTCTGGAGCTCCACCACCAGCAGGTCCGGCGTTCGCTCGCGGACGGTCAGGCTCTGCACGATCTCGCTCAAGGGATCGTTCTGGTCGGACAGGATGTAGAGCGTCGTTCCCGCGGCGAGCTCGCTCGTCGCGAAGTCCGGACGCGATACCTCGCCGTTCGAGGCCGTGACGGCCACGGCCTTCTCGAACAGCGGCAGCCAAGCGTCGCGGGTGACGGACCAGAACCGGATCTGCGGCAGCCCCGAAATCCGGCCGACGCGCTCGACGAGCCCGTCGATCCCGTCGCGCAGGCGCATGCGGCCGGCCGCTGATACCCAGACCGAATCCTCGGTGGCCGGCCAGCCCAGGCAAGCGGGAGGCTGCCAGCCCGCCGGCAGCTCGCCGCGCTCCCAGACCCGCGTCCGTGGCGGGGCGCCGAGCTCGGCATAGGCCGGCTCGACCGTCCCGGCGCAGGGCGGACCAGGTCCCTCCGCCAGCGCCGCCCGGCCGACCAGCGACACCGCCAGCACGAGAAAGGCACGCATCAACCACATCTCAACGATTCTGGTCTGCAATGTGCCGGTGGTCGAGGGAGTGGTTCGTCATGTCGCAGCGTTTCAGTGCGGGCCTCCTGGCGGTGATGCTGGTCGCCGCGGCGCCGCCGGCGATCGCCGAGGCGCCGAGCTGCAGCGAGGCCAGTCTCGGCACGGTCGCATGCTTCGTGCGCAGGCTCTGTGCCTGCACTCAGGTCCGTGGCGGCACGATGACGGCGCAGCCCGCCGGCTTCCGCTGGGACTGCGGCGTGCTGCGGCCGTCCTGTGGAGACGGCACGGCCGTGCCGGCGACGATCGACCCCTTTCTCGGGCCGCTGCCATCGGCGCTGAGCCTCGACCGCAGCCAGACCATCATCAACACCCAGACGGGTACGGGCAGCTCCAATCAGACGGTCACCGGCAACCGCTCGCGAGGCACCATCACGTTGCCTGGGCAGCCCTGAGCGACGGAAGGGGATCGGACCAGGCCGCTGCCTCGGCCGCGACCCTGGAGCGCACGAGGCTGCGCAGCCGCTCCTCCTGCATCGCCAGCACCAGCAGCAGGCCGTAGGGCGTGCTGAGCTTGCCGCCGATGATCACGCTCATGATGTCGGCGAGCAGCAGGAAAATCGTCAGAATCAGCGTGTGCGACAGCAGGCCGGTCTCGCGCTGGAAGCGCAGTCCGCGCAGCAGCAGGGCCAGGACGAAGCCGGTGATGAGCACCGCCCCGACGATGCCGCTCTCGAAGGCGACGTGCAGCCACATGTTGTGGGCGTGGCCGGGCGTCCAGCCGTTCCAGAACGTGCTGAAATAGTCCTGGTAGCTGCCGAAGCCGAAGCCGGTGAGCGGCCGCTTGGCGATCTCGCCGATCGTCGCCTCCCAGACGATGGTCCGGCCGGAGAGGGTCACGTCCTGCTGCTCGCTGCCACGCGACAACAGCGGCATCAGCACGTCGATGGCGAGGAACAGCCCGCCGCCCACCGCCAGGCCGGCGACCAGCACGTAGATCTTGCGGGCGCCCCGCAGGTGGAAGAACCAGGCGGCGAACAGGCTGAGGACGAAAAACGCCGTGAACGACCGGGCCTGGGTCGCCAGCACCGTGGCCAGCGCCAGCGCCAGGGCCAGCCCTACCGGCAGCATGGCGACCGACGCGTCGACCCGGCGTCGGTTCAGCACCCAGACCGTGGCGCACAGGAAGGCCGAGATGGCGCAGAACGCCATGGTCTGCTCGTGGCGGATGATGCCCTTGAAGCGCCAGGCCTCGCCCGGCGACAACGCCCCCGGCCAGCCGGCGGCGAGCGCCGCCCAGCCGGCGAGAATCACCAGGGTGCAGCTGCCGACATAGATCAGCGCCGTGCGGCTGGGCGGCTCGTCCGACACGGCGAGGCTCGCCAGCAGCACCACCCACAGCATCGTGATGTGGTTCTGACCCTCGGCCGGCGAGATCGACCATTCCTGCGACAGGGTCAGCCACAGCAGATAGGCGACGAGCCAGACCAGCGACGGGCTCAGCAGCACGCGCCGGTCGACCCGCAGCAGCAGCGGCACCCGCAGCAGGATGACCAGCGCTGCCAGGCCGAGGACCACGGGCGTCCAGATCCGCCGCTCCTCCTCGCCGACCTTGGGACTGTCGAAGCTCATGAAGAAGAGCGCCACGACCATGAGCACGACGGTAAGGATGCGCAGCATCGACGGCCCCGGCGGTGGGAATCGCGAGCGTCGGTTCTAGGCCGGGCAGCGCATCCGGCTCAATGGGAGCAGACCCGAAGGCGCAATGCGGTACGATCAGGTGCTGCGGGGCCTCAGGTGGCGCAGCAGGCGTCGTTCCAGCAGCACGAAGCCACCGACGATCGCGAAGGTCAGCGCCATGTAGAAGAGCGCGGCCGTGCCGTAGGCCTCGTAGGGGGTGTAGTAGCGCGAGGCGACCAGGGCGCCGACGCCGGTGAGGTCGAGCATGGTGACGGTGCTGGCGACCGCCGAGCCGTGCAGCATGAAGACGCACTCGTTGCCGTAGGCCGGCAGGGCGCGGCGGAATGCGCTGGGCATGACGATGCGGCGCAGCATCAGGGCGTGCGACATGCCGCATGCCTTGGCCGCCTCGATCTCGCCATGCGGCGTCGCCTGGATGGCGCCGCGCAGGATCTCGACCGTATAGGCAGCGGTGTTGAGCACGAACGCCAGCAGGGCGCAGAACCAGGCCTTCTGCAGCAGCGGCCAGACGAAGCTCTCCCGCACGGCCTCGAACTGACCGCTGCCATAGTAGATCAGGAGCAGCTGCACGAAGAGCGGCGTGCCGCGGAACACGTAGGAGAACGCCCAGACAGGCGTGCTGATCAGCGGGTTGGCGGAGGCGCGGGCGATCGACAGCGGCACCGAGATGACGAGCCCGATCGACAGGGCCGCCGCCGTCAGCCAGACGGTCGTGAACAAGCCCTGGAAGTAGAGCGGCAGTGATTCGATGATGACGTCGAAGCTCATGGCGCTACCTCACCATGCCCAGGCTGTAGCGCTTCTCGGCGGCACGCATGATCAAGATCGAGACGGTGGTGAGCGCCAGATAGATCAGGGCCACCGTCAGGATGAAGGTGAACGGCTCGTGGGTCGATCCGCCGGCCAGACGGGCGCGGCGCACCATGTCCTCGAGGCCGACGATCGACAGCAGCGCCGTGGTCTTCAGCAGCACCAGCCAGTTGTTGCCGAAGCCCGGCAGGGCGTGGCGCACCATCTGCGGGAACAGGATGCGCCCGAATACCTGTCCGCCCGACATGCCGTAGGCGCGGCCGGCCTCGAGCTGCCCCTTGGGCACCGCCAGTATGGCGCCGCGGAACGTCTCCGCCATGTAGGCGCCGTAGATGAAGCCGATGGATATCACGCCGGCGATGAAGGGGTTGACGTCGACATACTCCTCGGAGCCCAGGGCGAACATGACCTGGTTCACCAGCATCTGGCCGCCGAAGAAGATCATCATCATCATCAACAGGTCGGGCACGCCGCGGATGATGGTCGTATAGAGGTTGGCGATGCCGCGCAGCCATGCCCGCGGCGAAAGCTTCGCCAGGGCCGCCAGGATGCCGAGCAGGACGGCCACCGCGAGAGCCGAGAGGCCGCAGGCGACGTTGAGCCAGACGCCGCCCATGATCGTGGCGCCATAGCCATGCAGGTCGAGCACGGGACCCCCGCCGTCACTGGCGCGCCGCCGGCCGCGCGGGCCGGCGGCGCGCCGGCCTCAGTCAGCTGCCGTAGACGTTGAAATCGAAGTACTTCTTGGCGATGGCGTCGTAGGTGCCGTTGGCCCTGATGGCGGCGATCGCCTTGTTGAGCTGCTCGGTCAGATCCTTGTCCTGCTTGCGCACCGCGATTCCGGCACCCGGGCCGAACCATTTGGGATCGGTGAAGTCGGGCCCGACGAACTCGAAGTCCTTGCCGGCGTCGGTCTTGAGGAAGCCTTCGCTCAGCGCCGCGGAGTCGGCGAGCAGCAGATCGACGCGGCCGGCGACCATGTCGAGATTGGCCTCATCCTGCGTGCCGTAGCGGACGATCTCGGCGGTCTCGCCCCAATTGTCGGTAGCGAACTTGTCGTGGATGGTCTCGCGCTGCACCCCGATCTTCTTGTCCTTCAACGTCTCGGGCGAGAAGGCGAAGCCGCTGCCCTTCTTGCTGACGAGGCGGGCTGGCGTCTGTTGGTACTTGTCGGTGAAGTCGACGCGCTGCTTGCGCTCCTCGGTGATCGACATCGAGGCGATGACGGCATCGAACTTGCGCGCCAGCAGAGCCGGGATCATGCCGTCCCAATCCTGCTTCACGATCGTGCACTCGGCTTTCATCTCGTCGCACAGCGCCTTGGCGATGTCGACGTCGAAGCCGGCGACCTCGCCATCCGGCTGGACGAAATTGAAGGGCGCGTAGGCGCCCTCCGTCGCGAACCGGATCTTGGTCCATTCCTTGGCCGATGCCATGGCCGGACCGAACGAGACCAGCGCCGCGAAGGCGACGCCCAGTAGCTTCTTCATGATGCCGATCCCTGCTGCGGGCCGAAGTCGGGGTGATCGTTCCCCACGTCGACCCTCAGGTCAAGGTGCCGGCCTCAGCTGCCGTAGATATCGAAGCCGAAATATTGCTGCGACAGCCGCTCGTAGGTGCCGTCGGAACGGATCTCGTCGAGCGCCCGGTTGAGCTTCCAGCGGAGGCCCTGGTCCTCCTTGCGGATGGCGATGCCGATGCCTTCGCCGAACCAGCGCGCATCGTTGTAGGCCGGCCCGACGAACTCGTAGCCCCGCCCCTCCCTGTTGCGCAGGAAACCCGCCGAAAGCGACAGGGCGTCGCCGAGGTAGAGGTCGATCTCGCCCTTGGCCAGCGCCTTCACGCCCTCGGCCTGGGTCCGATAGGTCCTCACCGGGTTGCCGCCGTTGAAGCGCACGTCGACGAAGCGCTCCTGGACCGTGCCGCGCTGCACGCCCAGCCGCTTGCCGCGCAGCCAGGCGTCCCAGTCCTGGATGTCCTGGCCGGCGCGTCCGACGAAACGGGCCGGGGTGTGGTAGTAGCGATTGGTGAAGTCGAACTTCTGCTTGCGCTCGATGGTGATCGACATCGAGGCCACCACGGCGTCGACCTGGTTGCCGAGCAAAGCGGGCTGCATCTGGTCCCAGTCGCGCTGGACGAGCTGGCAGTCCGCCTTCATCCGCGAGCACAGCGCCTTGGCGATGTCGACGTCGAAGCCCTTGAAGCCCTTGCCGTCGCGCTCGCTGAACGGCGGATAGTAGCCCTCGATGGCGATGCGGACCTTGTCCCAGGCCGGCATCTGCTCCTGCGCCATGGCGGTCGCCGCACCGGCGCACGCCCATGTGCCCACCATCCCGATCAGCGACCTGCGGTTGAACTTCGACATCTGCCCCCGCTTTCGAGCCGCAACAGCCCATCAACCATACGTAACAGCACTCTCGACGCCACTCAACCGTCAATGTTAAATGTGAAGTAGCGGGCGACTAGCGCCTTGTAGGTGCCGTCGGCGCGGAGCGCGTGCAGCGCCTCGTCGAGCGAGCGCTTGAGCTCGGCATCCTGCTTGCGCACCGCGATGCCGATGCCCTCGCCGAAGAAGGCCGGGTCGGTCAGCGCCGGTCCGGTGAAGTCGAAGCCCTTGCCGTCGGGCTTGTCGACGAAGCTGCTCG
Source organism: Geminicoccus sp. (assembly GCA_035326425.1). Taxonomy (GTDB): domain Bacteria; phylum Pseudomonadota; class Alphaproteobacteria; order Geminicoccales; family Geminicoccaceae; genus CALKJU01. Next base: position 25,028 of record DAOLFG010000005.1, read on the forward strand.
CCAGGGCCAGCCCGTCGCCCAGCACCGCGTCGACCTGGCCGCTCTCCAGGGCCTTGGTGGCCTGCGGCAGGGTCTTGAACCGCTGGATCTGCGCCACCTGGCTCCACATCCGGGTCATGTAGCGATCGTGCACCGTGTTCTGCTGGACGGCGATCCGCTTGCCGCTGAGGTCGGCGGGGTCGAGCTTCAGGCTCATGCCCTGCTTGCCGACGAAGCGGGCCGCGGCGTGATAGTACTTGTCGGTGAAGGCGAATCGCTGCTTGCGCTCGGCGGTGATCGACATCGAGGCGACGATCGCGTCGACCTCCTTGTTCAGCAGCGCATCCTGGATGCTGTCCCAGTCGCGCTGCACCAGCGTGCACTTCGCCTTGAGCCGGGAGCACAAGGCATTGGCGATGTCGACGTCGAAGCCCTTGAAGCCGCCCTTGACCTTCTCGCTGAAGGGCGGATAGGCGCCCTCGATGGCCATCCGCAGCTTCAGCGGCTCTGCCGCCTGGACCGAGCCGATGGCCAAGCCGAGGAGGACGAAGACGACACGCAGCATCGCAAGCTCCCGCCGACGTCGAGATTGGGCCTCGCGGGCAGGTCTATGTCCACGAGCCGTCCCGAAATCAATGGCGAATCACGCCCGAGAGGAACTGGCGGAACGCTTCGGTGCGCGGCTGTGTGAACATGTCCCGGGGGGGGCCCTGCTCCTCGACCCGGCCGAGCCTCAGGAAGATGACCTCGCTCGACACCTCGCGGGCGAAGCCCATCTCGTGGGTGACCACGATCATGGTGCGGCCTTCCTCGGCCAGGGCACGCATGACTCGGAGGACCTCGCCCACGAGCTCGGGGTCGAGGGCGGAGGTCGGCTCGTCGAACAGCAGCACCTCGGGCTCCATCGCCAAGCCGCGGGCGATGGCGACGCGCTGCTGCTGGCCGCCCGAAAGATGGATCGGATAGTAGTCCTTCCTGGCGAGCAGGCCCACCTTGTCGAGCAGCATCTCGGCCTTCTCGACGGCCTCCGCGCGCGGCACCTTCAGCACGTGGACCGGCGCCTCGATGACGTTCTCGAGCACGGTCATGTGCGCCCACAGATTGAACTGCTGGAACACCATCGCCAGCTTCGAGCGCAGGCGCTGGAGCTGCCTCGGGTCCTCGGGATGCATCAGGCCGTCGCGGCCGGCTTTCAGCCGCAGCTCCTCGCCGCGGAGCAGGATGCGTCCCTGGTTGGGTGTCTCGAGCAGGTTGATGCAGCGCAGGAACGTGCTCTTGCCCGAGCCCGACGCACCCAGCATGGCGATCACGTCGCCCTGCCGGGCGGTCAGCGACACGCCCTTGAGGACCTCATGCTCGCCGAACCGCTTGTGGATATCGAGCGCCTCGAGGGCCACCGGCCTGTCCGCCATCCGTGTCTCCTTCTCTGCGGCGCCGACACCCACGAGCCCCGAGCGCCGGCCCGCTGTCAAGGCCGCACTCGCACCCGATTCCGCTAGCGACTTATCATGACGCGACGACGACGCTAAGAGACCGCCGCGGCCGCGCCCATCCTGCGGGTGCCCGGCCCCGTTCAAAGAGGACATCTTCATGTCAAAAGCGCTCGGAGCCGAGTTCTTCGGCACGTTCTGGCTGGTGCTGGGCGGATGCGGCAGCGCCGTGCTCGCCGCGGCCTTTCCCGAGGTGGGCATCGGCCTCCTCGGCGTGGCCCTCGCCTTCGGCCTGACCGTGCTGACCATGGCCTATGCCGTGGGCCACATCTCGGGCTGCCACCTCAACCCGGCCGTCACCGTGGGCCTGGTCGTCGGCGGCCGCTTCGAGGCCGGCAAGGCCGTGCCCTACATCGTGGCCCAGGTGGCCGGCGGCATCGCCGGTGCGGTGATCCTCTACCTGATCGCCAGCGGCAAGCCGGACTTCGTGCTGGGCGGCTTCGCCGCCAACGGCTACGGCGACCTGTCGCCCGGCAAGTACGGCGTCTTCTCCGCCTTCGTCTGCGAGGTGGTGATGACCTTCTTCTTCCTGATCGTCATCCTGGGCGCCACCCACGGTAAGGCGCCGGTCGGCTTCGCCGGCATCGCCATCGGCCTGGCGCTGACCCTGATCCACCTGATCAGCATCCCCGTCACCAACACCTCGGTGAACCCGGCGCGCAGCATCAGCCAGGCGATCTTCGCCGGCGGCCCCTATATCGCGCAGCTCTGGCTGTTCATCATCGCACCGGTGATCGGCGCAGCACTCGGCGGCATCGTCTACAAGTGGCTGGGCGAGCCCAACGAGCCCCCGATCGAGGGCACGCGCAGGAAGTGATCCTCGGCGCGGGTTCCCGGCAGCCCGGGGGCCGGCGTCAGATCTCCACCTGGGTTCCCAGCTCGACCACGCGCCCGGGTGGAATGCGGAAATAGGCGGTGGCGCTCTGGGCACCGGCGGTCAGCACGATGAACAGCCGCTCCTGGAACGGCCCCATCTCCCGCCGCGGCGAGGCGATCAGGGTCTCGCGGCCCAGGAAATAGGACGTCGCCATCGGGTCGGTGGCGAGTCCGTATTCGCGCGCCTGCCCGAGGGCGGCCGGCACGTCCGGCTCGTCCATGAAGCCGAAGCAGGCGATGACGCGGAAGAAGCCCTTGCCGAGCCGCTCGACCGTGACCCGCTCGGCCGGCGGGACATAGGGCTCGTCGCTGGTCCGTACCGTCATCACGATGACGCGCTCATGCACCACCTTGTTGTGCTTCAGGTTGTGCAGCAGCGCGTTCGGCACCAGCTCCGGCCGGGCGGTCATGAACACCGCCGTGCCCGAGACACGGATGTGCGAGCTGCCCAGCTTCTCGATGAAGCCGTCGAGGCCGAGGCCGTGGCCATGGATCTGCTCGGCCACCACCCGCCGCCCGCGGCGCCAGGTGAGCACGACGGTGGCGAAGGCCGCGGCGATGAGCAGCGGAAACCAGCCGCCATGGACCACCTTCAAGGTGTTCGCGGCGATGTAGGCGAGCTCGACCGCCAGCAGCGAGCCGAACACCAGCGCGGCGAGCACGGGATGCCAATGCCAGCGCACGAGCGCCACGATCCAGGCCAGGACGGTGACCGCACCCATGGTGCCGCTGACCGACATGCCGTAGGCGGCGGCGAGGCTGCTGGAATCGCCGAAGCCCAGCACCAGCAGCAGCACGCCGGTGGCGAGCAGCCAGTTCATCTTGGGCAGGTAGATCTGGCCAGCTTCCGATGCCGAGGTGTGGCGCACCGTCATGCGGGGCAGATAGCCCAGCTGGATCGCCTGGCGCGTCAGCGAGAACACGCCCGAGATCAGGGCCTGCGAGGCGATGATCGTGGCTGCCGTGGTGAGGCCGACCAGCGGATAGATCAGGCTTTCCGGCGCCAGGCCGAAGAAGGGCTGTGCCGCCGCCGCGGGATCGCGCAGAAGCAGGGCGCCCTGCCCCAGATAGTTCACCACCAGGGCCGGAAACACGACGAACAGCCAGGCCCGGCGGATCGGTCCGCGGCCGAAATGGCCCATGTCGGCGTAGAGCGCCTCGGCACCCGTCACCGCCAGCACCATCGAGCCCATGGCGGCGAAGGCATGCCAGCCATGCGTCGTGAAAAGCCCCACCGCCCAGCGCGGATCGAGCGCGCGCAGGATGCCCGGCTGCTGCACGATCTGGAAAAGGCCCAGCACCGCCAGCGTGGCGAACCACACCAGCATCACGGGTCCGAAGAGGGCCCCGACCCGGGCCGTACCGGTGCGCTGGATGGCGAACAGGCACAGCAGCACGGCGACGGTGAGCGGCAGGACATAGGGCTCGAGCGCCGGCTGGGCCGCCTGCAGGCCCTCGACCGCCGAAAGCACCGAGATCGCCGGCGTGATCAGGCCGTCGCCGTAGAACAAGCCCAGGCCGACGATGGCGAGCCCGAGGACGAGTGCCGCCTGGCGCGGCGTCTCGGCGCCGCGCTGCGCCAGGGCGGCGATCGCCAGGACACCGCCCTCGCCGCGATTGTCGGCCCGCAGCACGATGGTGACGTATTTGATCGTCACGATGATGACGAGCGACCAGAACATCACCGACGGCACGCCCAGGATGGTGGCCTCGCCGAGCCGGAGCCCGCCGTCGTGCCGGAAGGTCTCGCGGATGGCGTAGATGGGGCTGGTGCCGATGTCCCCGAACACCACGCCGATGGCGGCGATGGCCAGCCCGAGCTGGCCGGCATGGGCGTGACCGCCTTGCTCTCCCGATACGGCCACTGGCGGCGCGGAGGCCATGACGCTGCGTTCCTCCAGACCGGGCCGAGACCCGGCGGCGCGGGGCCATAGCCGGGCGGCGCGACCAACGTCAACGTGTCGTCATCGCAAGGGTGCCTGTTCGCGCCGGGGCATGCTATCGCCGCGCCGCCATGCTTCACTTGAACGACCTCACGCTCCGGATCGCCGGCCGTCCCCTGCTGGAGGGTGCCACGATCCACCTGCAGGCCGGCGGCCGCTATGGCCTGGTCGGCCGCAACGGCACCGGCAAGACCTCGCTGCTGCGGCTGATCCTGGGCCAGCTCACGCCCGACGCCGGCACGCTGCGGCTGCGCGCTGACGCGCGGCTGGCCACGGTGGCGCAGGAGGCGCCGGGCGGCGAGCGCACGCCGCTCGACGTGGTGCTGGCGGCCGACACCGAACGCGCCGCGCTACTGGCCGAAGCGGCGCATGCCACCGACCCGAACCGGATCGCCGAGATCCAGACCCGCCTCGCCGACATCGGTGCGCACCGCGCCGAATCGCGGGCGGTCACCATCCTCAAGGGCCTGGGCTTCGCCGACGCCGACCAGCACCGGCCGATGTCGAGCTTCTCGGGCGGCTGGCGGATGCGGGCGGCGCTGGCCGCCACCCTGTTCGTCGAGCCCGACTTCCTGCTGCTGGACGAGCCCACGAACCACCTCGACCTCGAGGCCACGATGTGGCTGCAGGAGCATCTGCGAAGCTATCCGCGCACGCTGCTCATCGTCAGCCACGACCGCGACCTGCTCAACGAGGTGCCGCAGCGGATCGTCCATCTCGAGGGACGGAAGCTGACGGTCTATGCCGGCGGCTACGACCAGTTCGAGCGCATCAGGCGCGAGAAGCTGGAGCTCGCCGAGAAGTCGCGCGCCCGCCAGGAGCAGGAGCGGGCGCGCATCCAGGCCTTCGTCGACCGGTTCCGCTACAAGGCCAGCAAGGCCCGCCAGGCGCAGAGCCGGGTGAAGATGCTGGAGCGGATGCAGCCGATCGCCGAGGCCATCGTCGAGCCCGAGATCGTGTTCTCCTTCCCAGCCGGCAGCGTGCCGGCGCCGCCGCTGGTGGCGATGGACCGGGTCCGCGCCGGCTATGGCGGCCGCATCGTGCTCGACCGGCTGTCCTTGCGCATCGACCCGGACGACCGCATCGCGCTGCTGGGCGCCAACGGTAACGGCAAGTCGACCTTCGCCAAGCTGATCGCCGGCCGGCTGCCGCCGATGTCGGGCGAGATGTCGCGCGCCCGCGCCCTCGAGGTCGCCTTCTTCGCTCAGCACCAGATCGAGGACCTCGATCCGGCGGCCAGCGGCATCGAGCATCTCCGCCGCCTGCTGCCACAGGAGCGCGAGGAGCAGCTGCGCGCTCGGCTCGCCCGTTTCGGCCTCGTCCAGCACAAGGGCGAGACGCCGGCGGCCCAGCTCTCGGGCGGCGAGAAGGCGAGGCTGTGCTTCGCGCTGATGTGCGTGAAGGCGCCGCACGTGCTGATCCTCGACGAGCCGACCAACCACCTGGACATCGATTCCCGCCAGGCCCTGGTCGAGGCGGTGAACGAGTTCCCGGGTGCGGTGATCATCGTCAGCCACGACCGCCACCTCGTCGAGCTGACGGCGGACCGGCTGTGGCTGGTGGCGGGCGGCAGGGTGACGCCCTGGGAAGGCGATCTCGACGACTACCGCCGCTGGCTGCTCGGACTCGGCGCCGCCGAGAGGGAGGCGCCCGCGCCGACGCCCGAGCGATCACGCACGAGCCCGGCCGAGCGGCGGGCGAAGCTGGTGCCGCTGCGCTCGGCAGCACGCGCCGCCGAGCGCGAGGTCGAGAAGCTGACCGCCGAGCGGGACCGGCTCGTGGGCAAGCTGGCCGATCCCGCCACCTACGACGCCGCCGGCGATGTCGCGGCCCTGCGCCGACGCGAGAAGGAGCTGGACGAGCTGATCGCCGCCGCCGAGGCCCGCTGGCTGGAGGCCGAGGCCGAGATCGAGGCGGTCGAGGCCGGCTGAGGCTGATTTGAGGCGCCGGTCGTGCTAGATTCCGGCCCATGGCCGAGCCCGCCCTGTCCCCCCGCATGACCGTCGCCGAGTTCTATGATTGGCACGACGGCAGCGACACCCGGCACGAGCTCGTTCGGGGTGTGCCCGTCGCGATGGCTCCGCCCAGCGGGCGGCATGCCGTCATCGTCAGCAACATCCAAGGCTCGCTCCAGCGGCAGATCCCGCTGCCGTGCCGAGTCCTTCCTGGCGGCGGCGTGGCGCACGGCGAGGCCGGCGACGAATGCCGGGTACCCGATATCTTCGTCTCCTGCGAGCCAACGCCGCCTCGCTACTTCACGAGCCCCCGCCTGATCGTCGAGGTGCTCTCGCCCTCGACCGAGAAGGAGGACCGCACCGACAAGCTCGACTTCTACCAGTCGTTCGCGAGTGTCGAGGCGATCCTCTTCGTCTGGCAGGACAAGCGTCGGGTGCAGCTACACGTCCGCGACGGCGTCCTCTGGCTGACCCGGGACTTCATCGGCACCGGCACCGTTCGCCTCGCCGTCCTCGACCTCGCGATGTCGCTCGAGGAGATCTACGCAGGGCTCGACCTGCCGATGGAGCCTGCCGCCTGATGCTCTGCGCGGCCGCGGCCCTAGTATTCCTGGCGACTCCGGCCCTTGCACAGGACAAGGTGCTGGTCGAGCGCGGCCGTGCCCTGCTGGAGCGCAACTGCTCGTCCTGCCACGCCATCGGCGAGGACGGCGCCAGTCCGCTTCCGGCGGCCACTGCCTTTCGCGACATCAAGCAGAAATATCCGGTCGAGGCTCTGGCGGAGCCATTAGCGGAGGGCATCGAGACCGGCCATCCGCAGATGCCGACGCGCGCCTTCGCGCCCGAGGATGTCGACGCGATCCTGGCCTATCTCGAGACCCTCTGATCTCGGCACCCTCTGACCGGCCCACGGAACCGGCGCCTGCGGGGCGGCGTTCGGGCACCCGAGAGGGAAGAGGACACCGATGAAGCCCGCCGATCCCGAAACCCAGCCGCTGACCCGCAAGGCCATGCACAAGGGGCAAACGGTCCCGCCCGGCCAGCCCGAGCTGAAGGAAGCGCCGTTGGATGAGCCCTATGGCAAGAAGAGCGGCTCGAAGCCTCCTCGCGTGCCCGAGGAGAAGTCCAAGGGTGCAACACCTGGGGGTCGCCGGTGAATTTGCACGCTATGGGTTGTTGACATCGCCACGCTGCCGTGCAGCATGATCCGAGGCAACAACTAGGAAAGGAGGTGATCCGATGTCGAGCGCCCTGGTGCGTGGTTCGGGTTTCGCGACGATGTCGATCACGTCCCGTCGCGAGGCCTGACCAAGCGGACAACGCTTTCTCAGGCGAACCGCGAAGCACCAACGCTTCGTTACGGAGGCCGTCCCGAGAGGGGCGGCCTCTTCGTTTGTGCTCAGCTCGGCGTCTCGTCGGTGCCGACGACGCCGCTGTCGCGACGCCGGATCATGTTGAACATCGGCCCGGCGGCGAAGACGAGGCCGGCCAGGATCGGCGCCGCCCACTGCCAGAAGTCGACATCGGTCAGGTCGAGCCAGCCCTGCATCGCGCAACCGGCGAGGATGGCCACGATGGCCAGGATCATGCCGGTGGTGGCGCCCGGGAACTCGCGCGCCAGGCTCAGCATGTAGAGGACCACGAGGCCGGTCAGCGCCAGGACGATCAGCACCACGCCCGGCATGTCGTCCCACTCGATCAGCGCCCAGTGCGAAAGCGAGAATATCGGGTTGAAGATGGCGAGGCTGACCAGCACCCGCCAAAGCACGCTCCACCAGATGCTGGTTCTCAACGGACAGCTCCCCGCGGGCCGATGCGCGCCACCTGCACGCCCGTCGGTGAAGCGTCAAGCGCCGGGGTGCCTTGCGGCGATGCTCCTTGCTTCGCCGGCGGGTTTGAGGCGTATGCCGCCTCCATGCCCAACCTGCTTTCCGCCCCCGGCACCAGGCTCAGCATCTGCGGCCTCGAGGAGATCGCGGCACTGCGCGACCATTCGGTCACACATGTGCTGTCGATCCTGGATCCCACCTGGCCGGATCCCGTGGCCTTCGCCGAATGGGGCGCCCACGTCCGCCATACGCTGCGCTTCCACGACATCATCGCCGACTATCCGGGCTTCGACGCGCCGGCGCGCGGTCATGTCGAGCAGGTGATCGCCTTCGGCGATGCCATCGAGGCGGCGGGGGAGCCCGTGGGCCACCTGCTGATCCACTGTCATGCCGGCATCTCGCGCTCGACGGCGTCGATGGCGATCCTGCTCGCCCGCGAGACACCGGGACAAGAGCAGGCCGTCTTCGAGCGCCTGCGCGAGATCCGGCCGAAAGCCTGGCCCAACTCGCGCATGATCGCCTTCGCCGACGAGATCCTGGGCTGCGGCGGCAGGCTGGTCGAGGAGCTGCGCCGGCATTACCTGGGTCAGGTGGAACGCCGGCCGGAGCTCGTGGAAATGATCCGCGGCCTCGGCCGCGGCGCCGAGATCCCCGCCTCCCTCTAGGACCGTCGAGCTTGCAGGCGACCTAGCCTCTGTTATCGTCCGTTCCGGACCGGGAGCCAAAGCTCGGCCTGGGAGGCTACACGATGTCGTTCAGTCTGATCGATCGCCTCGGGAATCCCCTGAGCCGCCGCCGCGTTCTGCAGGCCAGCGCCGCCAGTGCCGCGGCTCTCGCCGTGGCTCGGCCGAGCCGGGTGCTCGCCGCCGGGCCGACCGTGGTCAACTCGATCCGCTCGCTGACCAACCCCTACCACGCCACCTGGAACGCCGGCGGTGCCGCCTTCGCCAAGGCGATGGGCGTCGAGTACGTGACGCTGGTCACCGAGGGCAACAGCGAGAAGGGCGTGGCCGACATCAAGGCCATGCTGGCCAAGACCGGCGGCGACATGGTGCTGAACGTCGACCCCAACGACAGCCCGGACGCCCGGCCGATCGTCGAGGCCTGCAAGGCCGCCGGCGCCTATGTCGTCACGCAGTGGAACAAGCCCAACGACCTGCATCCCTGGGACTTCGACCCGAACTATGTCGCCCACATCTCGTTCAACGGCGTGCCCAACGGCAAGCTGATGGCCGAGACGCTGTTCAAGGCCATGGGCGGCAAGGGCGGCATCGTGGCACTGGGCGGCATCCTGTCGAACATCCCGGCCATCGAGCGCAAGAAGGGCCTGGACGAGGCCCTGGCCGCCCATCCCGACGTCAAGCTGCTCGACTTCCAGGTCGCCAACTGGTCGCCGACCGAGGCGCTCGAGAAGGTCAATGCCTGGCTCACCCAGTACGGCGACCAGATCACCGGCATCTGGGCCGCCAACGACGACATGGCGCTGGGCGCCCTCGAGGCGCTGCGCGCCGACGGCCGCGCCGGCAAGGTGCCGGTCACCGGCATCGACGGCATCCAGCTCGCCGTCGAGGCGATCATGGCCGGCGAGCTGGCCGGCACGGTGTCCTGGGATCCGTTCTGGCAGGGCGGCATGGGCCTGTCGCTCGGCTACCACGCCAAGACCGGCAAGTTCGATCCCTCCAAGGAGGGCAAGGAGCACCGCGAGTTCTACGGCCGCGGCGTGCCGGTGACCTCCGAGAACGCCAAGGCGTTCTACGAGAGCAACATCAAGAGCGAGCCCCAGATCGACTGGAGCGACATCTGGGGCCGCGCCACCGGGCAGATCCAGTACGGCTGAGTCGCGGGCGGAGCCGTCGCGATGACCGCCGGGGGTGATGCGGCCCCCGCGAGCGTGGAGCATGGCCGTGCCGCCAGGCACGGCCATGCCGCCCGCTTCCGCCTGGCGCCCTGGGCGCCGCTGCTGGTGCTGTTGGCGCTGTGCGTCATCGTCGCCGCCATCAACCCGAACTTCCTGACCTTCTCCAACTTCGTGCGCATCACCCAGGCGGCGATGATCCCGCTGGTGCTGGGCCTGGGCGCCACCTTCGTCATCCTGATGGGCTCGATCGACCTGTCGGTCGAGGGCGTGCTGGCGCTGGCGGCGGTGGTCTTGAGCCTCGTCGTGCTCAACGGCGCCAATGCCAACGATTTCGGCGTGCTCGGCGCCCTGTTCGTGCTGCTGATCGGCGCCGGGATGGGCTTCCTCAACGGCGTGATCCACGTGAAGATGCGGATCCCGTCCTTCATGGCGACGCTCGGCATGTGGTTCGTCGGCGTCGGCGTCGCCAATGCGATCCTGGGCGGGCTCGCCGTGCGCATCAACGAGCCGCTGATCCGCGGCCTCGCCATCGACCGCTTCCTCGGCCTGCCCTGGGGCGTCTGGCTGGCGCTGGCGGCGCTGGGCGTGGCCTGGGTGATCCAGGAGCACACCAGGCTCGGCCGCTACATGTATGCCCTCGGCGGCGGCGAGGAGCTGGCGGCACTTTCGGGCATTCCGGCCAACAGGGTACGTATCGCCATCTTCACGATCGCCGGCGTGTTCTACGCGCTCGGCGGCATCCTGGCCGCAGCCCAGCTCGGCCTCGGCAACGCCCTGATCGGCCAGGGCCGGCTGTTCACCACCATCACCGCCGTCGTCGTCGGCGGCACGGCGCTCTCCGGCGGCCAGGGCAGCGTGCTGCAGACCCTGGTCGGCGTGCTGATCGTCGTCGTGCTGGCCAACGGCATGGTGCTGATGGGGGTCAGCCCCTACGTCCAGCAGGCGGTGCAGGGCCTGCTGATCATCGCGGCGGTGGCGATCTCGATCGACCGCGCCCGCAACCGGATCGTCAAGTGACCGTCCCGGCGCTGGCGCTGCGCGCCGTCGACAAGCGCTTTCCGGGCGTGCATGCGCTGAAATCGGTGAGCCTGGAGATCCGGCCGCACGAGGTGGTGGGCCTGATCGGCGAGAACGGTGCCGGCAAGTCGACGCTGATGCGTATCCTCGCCGGCGTCTACCAGCCCGATTCCGGCGAGATCCTGCTCGCGGGCCAACCGGTCACGCTGCGCAGCGCCACCGATGCCATGGACCACGGCATCGGCATGGTGTTCCAGGAGCAGTCGTTGCTCACCAACCTGACGGTCGGCGAGAACATCTGGCTCGGCAACGAGGGCCGCTTCACCCGATGGGGGCTGGTGCGCTGGTCCGAGCTCTTTGCCGCCGCCCGCCGCCAGCTCGCCAAGGTCGGCCTCGACGATCTGGATCCCGGCATCCGCGCCGCCGACCTCGACTTCGCCACGCGGCAGATGGTCGAGCTGGCGAAGGCCTTGACCCTCGAGGACCAGGCGGAGGGTCACCTCGTCATCCTGCTCGACGAGCCGACCTCGGTGCTGGAGCGCGCCGATATCGACATCCTCTTCGAGCGCGTTCGGGCGCTCAAGGCGCGCGCCTCGTTCGTCTTCGTATCGCACCGACTCGACGAGGTGCTGGAGCTCAGCGACCGGGTCTACGTCATGAAGGACGGCGGCGTGGTCGCCGAGCTGCAGGCGGCGGGGGCCGAGGTCCACGAGCTGCACCGGCTGATGGTCGGCCGCGGTCTGCAGGCCGAGTACTACCGCGAGCCCCTGCAGAAGCCCTTCCGGGATCAGGTCGTGCTGGAGACGCGCGGGCTCGGCCTCGCGGGGGCCTATCGCGACGTCGACCTCGTGCTGCACGCCGGCGAGATTTTGGGCATCGCCGGCGTCATCGGCTCGGGGCGCGAGGAGCTGACCCGCACATTGGCCGGCTTCGCCCCGCACGACGCCGGCACGCTGGAGATCAACGGCCGGCCGGCACGGCTGGCCTCACCGGCCGACGCCGTCGACCAGGGCATCGGCTACATCCCGCGCGAGCGGCGGACCGAGGGGCTGGTGCTGTTCCTGCCGGTGGCGGCCAACGTCACGCTGGCGAGCCTGAGCGAGCTTCGCAAGCTCGGGTTGCTCGACACCGCCGCCGAACGCCGCATCGCCAGGGAATGGGTCGAGCGCCTGCACGTGCGCACGCCCGGCATCGACGCGCTCTGCCTCAACCTCTCGGGCGGCAACCAGCAGAAGGTCGTGCTGGCCAAGTGGCTGAACGCCCGCTCGAAGATCCTCATTCTCGACCATCCGACGCGCGGCCTCGACGTCGGCGCCAAGGAGGAGGTCTACGAGCTGGTCCGCGCCGTCACCGCCGAGGGCATGGCGGTGATCCTCACCTCCGACACGCTGGAGGAGACCATCGGCCTCAGCCACACCGTGCTGGTGATGCGCGACGGCGTCATCACCCACCGCACCGACGCCAGCCCCGGCCGCAAGCCGCAGCAGGTCGAGCTGATCGGGCACATGGTCTAGCCGATGGCAGCCTTCGCCGCCCGCATCGACCGCGACCTCATCCGGCAATGGATGCCGATGATCACGCTGGTGGCCCTGGCGCTGATCGTCGGCACGGTGACGCCGCAGTTCCTGACCGTCGACAGCCTGCTGGTGCTGGCGGCCGACACTGCCACGCTGTTCATCCTCGCCACCGGCGTCACCTTCGTCATCATGCTGGGCGGCATCGACCTGTCGATCCAGTCGATGGCCTCGCTCTCCAGCGTGCTGATAGCCCTCTCCGTCTCGCGACTCGGCTATGGCAGCATCCTGCTGGCCGTGGGTGCGGGCGCCCTCTCGGGCTTCCTCGCCGGTGTGGCGCATGTGAAGCTGCGCATCCCCTCCTTCATCGCCACCCTCGCCGTCGGCGGCGTGCTGGCGGGCACGGCACTCGTCATCTCCGGCGCACGCTCGATCACGCTGGGCGAGGCCGAGCGCGGCTATCTGGGCTGGGTCAGCGGCTACTCGCTCGGCGTGCCGCACGAGGTCTTCATCGGTATCGTCGTGCTGGTGCTGGCGCATATCGTCCAGAGCCGTACCCGCTTCGGCCGCTACAGCGCCGCCATCGGCGCCGGCGAGGCCGCGGCCTACGCCTCGGGCGTCAAGGTCGACCGCACCAAGATCCTGGCGCTGACCCTCTCGGGCGCGCTGGCCGCCTTCGCCGGCGTCATCCTGGCCGGCCGCCTGTCCTCGGGCTCGCCGACGCTCGCCAACGAACTGCTGCTGCCCGCCATTGCTGCCGTCGTGGTCGGCGGCACCGCCATCACAGGTGGCATCGGCAGCATCTGGCGAACCGCCATCGGTGCCCTCATCATCTCGGTGGTGCGGATCGGCATGACCTTCGTCGGCGTCGACATCTTCGCCCAGCAGATCGTCTTCGGCGTGGTGCTGATCCTGGCGGTCGCCATCACCATCGACCGCAGCAAGATCCCGATCGTCAAGTGAGGTTCGGATGTCGCTGACCTTCTATTACGGCTCCGGCTCGCCGCCGGCCTGGCGCGTCTGGCTGGCGCTGGAGCACAAGGCCATCGCCTACGAGGCCGTGCGCCTGCACTTCGACCGCGACGAGCACAAGTCGGCCGAGTTCCTGAAGGTCAACCCTCGCGGCAAGGTGCCGGCCATCGTCCATGACGGCTTCGCGCTGGCCGAGTCGGGCGCCATCCTCGAATATCTGGAGGAGGCTTGGCCCGATCGGCCGCTGCTGCCCGGGGATGCCAAGGCCAGGGGCAGGGTACGCCAGCTGGCGCGCGAGGCCGGCGAGTATCTCAACGAGGCCGTCAACGGGCTCACTCGCCTCGCCTTCGGCAAGCCACGCGACGACGCAGCCGAGCGCCTTGCCGCCGCCCGCGCCGCCCTGGCGGCGGAGCTGCCGCACTGGGAATCCCATCTCGCCGGCGATTGGCTCTGCGACCAGCTCTCGCTCGCCGACCTCACCGCCTATCCCTCCATGCGCATCCTGCGCCGCGTCGGAGAGCGGATGCCGCAATACGCCGTCGACGACCTGATCGGCCCGCGCACCGCCGCCTGGATGGGCCGCATCGCGGCGCTGCCCTACTACGCCAGGACGTTCCCGCCGCACTGGAAGGCCTGAACCATGGATCTGGGGCTCACCGGCAAGGTCGCCGTCGTCACCGGCGGCAGCGTCGGCATCGGGCTCGCTGTCGCCAAGGCGCTGGCGGCCGAGGGTGCCGATGTCGTCATCTCCGCCCGCAACCTCGAGCGCGCCCGCGCCGAGGCCGAGGTCGTGGCCGAAAGCTCCGGCCGCCGCGCCGAGGCGGTGGGTGCGGACGTCGCCACCGCCGGTGGCTGTGCTCATCTGGTCTCGGAGGTCCAGCGCCTGTTCGGCGGCTGCGACATCCTGATCAACAATGCCGGCGCCGGCAGCAACGAGACCATCCTCGAGGCGCCGGACGAGAAGTGGCAGTACTACTGGGACCTGCACGTCATGGCGGCCGTGCGCCTGTCGCGGGCGCTGGCGCCGACCATGAAGGCCAGGGGCGGCGGTGTGATCCTCAACAACGCCTCGATCTGTGCCAGCCAGCCCTTGTGGTACGAGCCGATCTACAACACCACCAAGGCGGCGCTGGTGATGTTCGCCAAGAATCTCGCCAACGAGCTGATCCCGCACAACATCCGCGTCAACACGCTGAACCTGGGCTTCGTGCTGACGCCCGACTGGATCAAGACCGCGACCCAGCTCTCGGCCGGCACCGGCAGGACCTGGCAGGACTACATCCAGAACATCGCCGACCAGAACGCGCCGATCAAACGCTTCGCCACGCCCGAGGAAGTCGCCAGCTACTTCGTGTTCCTGTGCTCGGACAAGGCCAGCTACAGCGTCGGCTCGACCTATTACGTCGACGGCGGGATGCTGCGCACCGTCGGCTGAGGCCGCTCAGTCGCCGAAGCGGTGCGCCAGCAGGCGCAGCGCGTTGGCGGTGACCAGCACGGTGGCGCCGGTGTCGGCGAGGATCGCCATCCACAGGCTCGTCACGCCGAGCAGGGTCGTGGCCAGGAATACCGCTTTCAGACCCAGGGCGATCGAGATGTTCTGCCAGATATTGCCGAGCGTGGCCCGCGACAGGCCGATCAGCTCGGCTACCCCGGTGACACGATTCTCGAGCAGCGCCGCATCGGCCGTCTCCAGCGCCACGTCGGTGCCGCCGCCCATGGCGACGCCGACCGAGGCCGCCGCCAGCGCCGGCGCATCGTTGATGCCGTCGCCGATCATGGCGACGGGGCCGGCCTGCTTCAGGTTGGCGATCTCTGCCAGCTTCGCATGCGGCAGCAGCTCGGCGCGCGCCTCGACCCCGAGCCGGCCGGCGATGGCCCCGGCCGTGCGCGCATTGTCGCCCGTCAGCATCAGCACCCGGATGCCGCGCTCCCTGAGCCGGCTCACACCTTCGGCCGCGTCGCGTCGCGGCTCGTCGCGCAGGGCCAGCAACCCCTCGACCTTCTTTCCGCCAAGCAGCACCACGACCGTCTTGCCCTCGCCTTCGAGGGCGGCGACCCGATCGGCGACGTCGGGATCGAGGGCGGCCTGCTCGGCGGCCCAGCGCGGCGAGCCAACCGAGACGAAGCCGCTCCTCAGCCGCGCCGTCACGGCCTTGCCCGGTATCGCCGTGCTGCCGCCGAAGACGGCGGGAAGCTCCAATCCCTGCGCGCGCGCCGCCTCGACGATCGCAACGCCCAGCGGGTGGCTGGTACCGCTCTCGACCGATGCCGCCCTGGCCAGCACGGACGCCTCGTCGCCCACGATCGCCACGACGTCGGTCAGCCCGGGCCGGCCTTCGGTCAGCGTGCCGGTCTTGTCGAAGGCCACCGTCCCGACCTTCCCCAACGTCTCCAGCGCCGCGCCGCTCTTGATCAGCAGCCCGTTGCGCGCGGCCGCCGCCAGGCCGGACGCAATGGCTGCGGGTGTCGAGATCACCAGGGCACAGGGGCAGGCGATGAGCAGGACGGCGAGGCCGCGATAGATCCAGGTCGTCCAGTCCGCGCCGAAGACGAGCGGCGGGACGATGATTACCATCAGGGCCACGAGCATGGCACCCGGCGTGTACCAGCGGCTGAAGCGGTCGATCATCCGCGCCGTCGGTGCCTTCGACTCCTGCGCCTCCTCCACCAGGTGGATGATCCGCGCGATGGTGTTGTCGGCGGCGACGCGGTCGATCTCGACGCGCAGCTCGCCGTTGGCGTTGATGCTGCCGGCATAGACGGTGGAGCCGACCGCCTTCGGAACCGGCACCGATTCGCCGGTGATCGGGGCCTCGTCGACCTCCGACGCGCCATCGATCACCCGGCCGTCCGAGGGAACCCGGTCGCCGGGACGGACGACGACCGCGTCGCCCACTGCCAGCGCCTCGACCAGAACCTCCTCGACATCGCCGGACGTGGCGCCCACGCGCCTGGCGGTGCGCGGCACGAGGTCGATCAGCGCCTCGATCCCCGCCCGCGCCCGGCCGGCGGCGACGGTCTCCAGCAGCTCGCCGATCGCGAACAGCACGATGACCACCGCCGCCTCCAGGGCCTCGCCGATGGCGACCGCGCCCAGCGCCGCGATCGTCATCAGCATCTCGATGGTGAAGGGCGAGCCGGTCGTCGCTCCGGCGACGGCGCGGCGGGCGAAGGGGATTACGCTGGCGAGTGCGGCCGCCGAGTAGAGCCACCGCTGCCATGCCGGCAGCAGCCAGGCGAGCGCAAAGGCCAGTGCCAGGAGGGCGCCGGCCATCAGCACGAGCCGCGCCTTGTCGTCCTCCCACCACGGCGCCCGATCCCGCTTCCGGGGAACCGTCGCTTCCACTGCCGCCGCGGCACCGACCGGCATGTAGCCGAGGATCCTGACCTTCTCCTCGATGGCGCCGGGTGGCGTGCGGTCCGCGTCGAGCCGGAGCGCCAGCGTGCCGGCGGTATAGCTGACGCTGACATCGCTGACGCCCGGCAGGCGCGTCATCGCGTTCTCGATCTTGAGCGCGCAGGACGGGCAGTCCATGCCCTCGATGCGAAGCCTGTACGTGCTGGCCGCCGCCATGGTGTCGCCTCTGCAACCCGGATGCGGCACCACAGATGGTCCCTGTAGTCGCTACAGGGTCAAGACCCCATATGGCTGGGCAGTGGCCACGGGGTCTGGACGATGAACGTCGACACGCTCACCATCGGGCTGCTCGCCGAGCGGACCGGAACCAAGGTCGAGACGATCCGCTTCTACGAGAAATGCGGCCTGCTGCCGAAGCCGTCGCGCACGGCCGGCAACTACCGCGCCTACGCCCCGGCGCACCTCAATCGCCTGAGCTTCATCCGCCGCGCCCGCGACCTCGGCTTCTCGCTCGACCAGATCAGGGCGCTGCTCGACCTTTCGGACGACCGCGATCGGCCCTGCGAGGCCGTCGACACCATCGCCAAGGAGCATCTGGCGGAGGTGGACCGCAAGATCGCCGACCTGCGCGCGCTCAGGCGCGAGCTGGACAGCATGATCGACCAGTGCCACTGCGGCACGGTTGCCGAGTGCCGTATCATCGAGGCGCTGTCGCCCTGAGCCGCTGGCGCGGCTTCGGCGGCAGGAACGATCCTACTCCTTCCGCTCCGTCTCGACCCCGTCTTCGCCCTCGCTCTCGACCGGCGCATCGGCCACGGCTTCGGGCTCGGTCTCGCCCGCGGCCTTGCGCGCGGCCTTCTCGGCCTTCTTCTCGGCCTTCAGGCGCTCGCGCTCCTGGCGCTCGAAGCGATAGTTCGGCTTGCGTGCCATCTTGTCCCAATCGTCGGTGGTCGACGCCCGGCGTCTGCGCGGAAGATCGGGGATCGGGCGAGCCTCGGCAAGGGCTCACTCGATCAGCCTGCCGATCGCCGAGAAGATCGACGGCATCGTCCCCAGCCCTTCCCTCAGATAGGAGAACAGGAACGGGATATAGAGGGCCAGCACGAACAGGCCGACGCCGGACTTCACCGGCATCGCCAGCACGAAGACGTTGAGCTGCGGCGCGAAGCGGCTGACCAGCGCCAGCCCGAATTCCGACACGAACATTGCGATGATCAGCGGGCCCGAGAACACCACGGCGAGGTACATGACCCGGTCGGCGACACCCAGCACGTAGGTGGGCGTGTCGGGGGGCAGGTTCGGCCAGAAGCTGGTGACCGGCCAGGCGACGTAGCTGTCGTAGAGCAGTCCCAGGAAGACCAGGAAGCTGCCGCTGACGAAGAAGTAGCTGACATAGGCCTGCATGAAGAGGATGCCCATGGGCGTGGTGTCGGAGCCCGAGAGCGGGTCGATCGAGCCGGCCATGGCCGATCCGCGCTGGTTGTCGATGAAGAAGCCCGCACCCTCCACACCCCAGAACAGAGCGCCGATGCTGTAGCCGATGAGCACCCCGATGCCGGTCTCCTTGAGCACGAGGCCCACGACCATGAGGTAGCTCATCGACAGGTCGACGGTGGGATAGACCACCGGGAACATGAACAGCGACAGGCTGAGCACGATGCCGCTGCGCACGATGCCGGTGATCACGGTGCGCGAGAAGGTGGGCATCAGCACGAAGATGGCGGTGAGCCGGGCGGCGCTCAGCAGCATCGTCGACATGGCGTGCTGGATCTGCGCCACCCAGTCGCTGGGCACGCCGGTGCGCAGCGCCTCGAGCACGTCGAACATGGCGCCTCAGCGCGTCAGCATCGGGAACTGCTCGAAGATCCTCAGCGTGTACTCGCGCATCTGGGCACCGAGCCAGGGTGCCGTCGCCACCATCGTCACGACCACCGCGATCAGCTTGATCGCGAAGCCCAGGGTCTGCTCCTGGATCTGGGTCAGTGCCTGGATCAGGCTGACCAGCACGCCGACCACGGTGGCGACGATGATCGGCGGCATCGACAGCAGCAGCACCAGCACGACGGCGGTGCCGGCGTGATGGACGATCATCTCTTCATGCATGGCTGTCGTCCTACTCGTAGCTCAGCACGAGGCCGTGGATCAGCCGCGTCCAGCCGTCCACGACGACGAAGAGGAACAGCTTGAAGGGCAGGGAGATGGTCAGGGGCGACACCATCATCATGCCCATGGCGAGCAGGATGTTGGAGACGATGAGGTCGATGGCGATGAAGGGCAGGTAGAGCAGGAAGCCGATCTCGAACGCCTTGGTCAGCTCGCTGACGGTGAAGGCCGGGACCAGGATGATCAGGTCCTCGCTGGTGACACCCTCGCGCGCCTCGGCGGGCCAGAGCCGGCGCGTCGAATCGAGGAAGAAGGCGCGCTCGGTCTCGTCGCTGTATTTCAGCAGGTATTGGCGGAAGGGCTCGCGTGCCCGCTCGGCCGCGGCCGCCCACGCCGCCGTGCTGCCATAGTCGAGCGACGGATCGTCCACCGACCGCCACATGTCGCGCAGCAGCGGCATGGTGATGTAGACGGTGAGGATGATGGTGATGCCGTAGAGCACCATGTTGGGCGGCGCCTGCTGCACGCCCAGCGCGTTGCGCACCAGGAACAGCACGATCACGATCTTGGCGAACGCCGTCACCATCACCACCAGGAACGGGACGAGCGCCAGCCCGCCCAGCAGCAGGACGAGGATGAAGGGATCGGGAAAACCGGTCATGTCTCGAAGAGGCGGTTGACGCGGACGCCGATGCGCTCGTCGATCTGGATCAGCTCGCCGCTGCCGATCTTCTGGCCGTTGGCCAGGATGTCGACGGGTGCCCGCAGATCCTTGCCGAGATCGAAGCTGTAGCCGGCCGCCAGGGTCCGCAGCTCGCCCAGCGCGAGCTGGGTGCGGCCCAGCTCGAACACCAGGGTCACCGGCATGCTGTCCAGGTCGCCGGCGCTGTCGCCGCCCCCGGTGTCGTCCGCCATCGGCCGCCTCGCCCCGCCGCTCACTACTGCCCTACTCTGCGAAATCCGCGCCGGGAAAGCCAGCCGGCCGCCCACCACCAGCTCCACCCCGTCCTCGGCCAGCGCATGGCTCTCGAGCACGATCAGGTCGGCCGGACGCAGGCGGCGCAGCTCGCGCGTGGCCAGCCGCGTGCTGCCGATCCGGCAGGAAACCGCCATCGGCAGGCTCCCGGCCGGAGCCGGCTCGAGCGGCGCCTGCTCCAGCAGGCTCGCCACGAGACGCAGGCCGTCCGGCTCGATCCACAACGCGGCGCCGGTAGCCGCTCCGGATTCGGCGCCGACGAGCCTGAAGCCCAGTGGCCGGGCGGCGGCGGGCCGGGCGGCGCTGCCGACCCGCCTCAACGCGAAGCGCCGGCCGACCCGCTGCTCGGCGCGTGCCAGCATGCCGGCCATCGCCGATTCCAGCAGGATGGCGCTCAGCTCGTCGTCGAGCGTCGAGGCCGTGCTTTCCGGGAAGGCCGCCTCGATCAGCCGGTCGACCAGGCCGCGCTCGACCCGCAGCCAGGCCAGCCGGCCGTCGATCTCGACCTCGAGGTCGACCGGCGCCACCACCTCGGGGCAGTGCTCGATCGGGCAGGCCGCGAAGCTGGCCCCGATGCCGTCGACCGGCACCGGAGCCCGGCGGCAGAAGATGCGGTTGCCCAGCTCGACCTCGTCGCCACGATGGCGCGGCAACGGGATCAAGCGCCCGCTCCGTCGTTGCCGTCGCCTGCTCCGCCTTCCGGCTCGCGCCGGCCGAAGCGCAGCTCGACCTCGCGCCCGGCGCGGTCCCTCAGCCGGCCGGCCAGCTCGCCGCTGCGCGCGCGCAGCAGGGCGAGGTCGGCCTGGTTGGCGGTGGCGAAGGCCACCACCAGCCGCCCGCCCTCCTCGAAGAGGCGGATCTCCAGGCCGGGGAAGGCGTCCGGCCCCATCTCGATGCGGACCTCGCGCCGGCCGCCCGAGCCGTCGCCGACCAGCACCCGGCTGGCGATGGCCTCGACCAGCCGGCCGACGGCGCGGTTGTCGGGTGCCGCGGCACCGGCGACCATGCCGCGCAGCATGGCATCGCCCGGCGAGCGGAAGGTGAAGGCGGCCGGTGCCGGGCCCAGCTTCTCGGCCTCGGCCGGCCTGTCCTTGCCGAGCAGGCTCTCGAAGTGGTCGACGTCGCCTTCCTGCGGCCGATCCTGGCGCGGCCGGTCCTCCTGCCGGCCCGCCGGCATCCCCGGCGTATGGCCGAGGCCGAAGCTCGACTGGTCGGTCTTCATGCGAACCGCTCCTCGACGTCACCTCGCCCGCCCGAGAACTGCTCCTCGAGCTCGATCTCCTCGATGCGCTCGAGATAGGCGCGATGCTCGGCCTCGAGCCAGTCGGCGAGATCCTCGAACTTCTGTCTCGCCCGCGCGGCGGCGTCCAGCACCGACACCGCCTGTGTCAGCGCCGTGTTGGCGTCGTTGCGCGCCTTGTCGGCCTCGGCCACCTTCTCCGCCAGCACCTGCTCGCGGCCGCGCAGCAGGCCGATATCGGTCTTCAGATCCTCGATGTCGCGCAGCTTGACCACCCGCGTCTCGATCTCGTCCCACAGCTCGACCTCGCGCCGCACCCGCCAGATCCGGTAGTCCTGCAGCTCCTGCCGGCGCTGCTCGACCCGGCGCGCGGCGTCCTCCAGCGCCAGCCGCCGGCGGCGCACCTCCTCCTGCGCCCGCTCCTCGCGGCGCTCCTTGACGTCGACGATCTGCTGGATGA
This sequence comes from Geminicoccus sp., assembly GCA_035326425.1. Taxonomy (GTDB): domain Bacteria; phylum Pseudomonadota; class Alphaproteobacteria; order Geminicoccales; family Geminicoccaceae; genus CALKJU01. The sequence continues at coordinate 46,598 of DAOLFG010000005.1, forward strand.
CGTCGTGCACGTTCGCCCTTTCGGCCTCATCTTAGCCCACTCGGCCGAACGGAAAGAAGCGTCGCGAGCTATCCGGAACCCGCGCCCTGCAGCCGCCGGGCGTCGCGGATCAGCCGCCACAGCCGCTGCGGTGTCGCCGGCATGTCGACATGCCGGATGCCGAGCGGGCTCAGGGCGTCCACGACCGCGTTGATCACCGCCGGCGGCGCGCCGATGGCGCCGGCCTCGCCGGCTCCCTTGAGCCCGAGCGGATTGGTGGCGCAGGCCACGGGGCTCATCGAGAAGTCGAAGCGCGGCAGGATGTCCGCCCGCGGCATGGCGTAGTCCATGAACGAGCCGCTGAGCAGCTGGCCGCTGTCGGGATCGTAGACCGTCTCCTCGACCAGCGCCTGGCCGATGCCCTGGGCCACCCCGCCATGCACCTGGCCCTCGACCAGCAGCGGGTTGATCACCGTGCCGAAATCGTCGACCACCGTGTAGCGCTCGATCTCGACGCCGCAGGTGGCCTCGTCGATCACCAGCTCGCAGACGTGGCAGCCATTGGGAAAGGTCGGTGCCGAGGGTTGCCAGGAGGCCTCGCCATCGAGGCCGCCGGCATGGCGCGCCACCTCCAGCAGCCCGATGCGCCGGTCGGTGCCGACAATGTGGAAGTGGCCGCTCTCGAAGGCGAGATCGGCCGCCGCCGCTTCCAGCAGCTCCGCCGCCAGCGGCTTGCCGCGCTCGATCACCCGGCTCGCGGCCTGCTGCGCCACGACGCCACCCACCGGGATCGACCGGGAGCCGCCGGTGCCGCGGCCGCTGGCGATCAGTGCCGTGTCGCCCTGTACCGTCTCGACGCTGTCCAGCGCGACGCCCAGCGTGTCGGAGAGGATCTGGGCGTAGGCCGTGGCGTGACCCTGGCCGTTGGTCTGGGTACCGATGAACAGCCGCACCCTGCCGTTCGGCCCGACCTCGATCCGCGCCGACTCGTCGCCGCCGCCGGCGCACTGCTCGATATAGTAGGCGAAGCCAAGCCCGCGAAGCCGACCCTCCGCCGCCGAGGCGCGCCGCCGCTGCGGCAGTCCCGCCAGGTCGGCTCTCGCCAGCGCCGCGCTCATCGCCCTGTCGAAGTCGCCGCTGTCGTAGGTCGCCTGCATCGCCGTGCGGTAGGGCATGGCGGCGGGCTCGATGAAGTTGCGGCGCCGCAGCTCTTCCGGCGTCAGACCCAGCTCGCGCGCGGTCGCGTCCACCGCCCGCTCGACCGCATAGGCGGCCTCGGGCCTGCCGGCGCCGCGATAGGCATCGACCGGTGCGGTGTTGGTGAAGGCACAGCGCACGGCGAAATGCACCGCCGCGAAGCGGTAGACGCCGGCATACATCCTGGCACCGCACTCGGTCGGGATGAACGGGCCGTATTGCGACAGGTAGGCGCCGAGATTGGCGGTGGTCGTCGCCCGCAGCGCCGTCATCCGCGCCTCGGCGTCGGTGGCGACCTCGACCATGGTGACATGGTCACGGCCGTGCGAATCGGCGAGGAAGCTCTCGCTGCGCGAGCCGGCCCACTTCACCGGCCCGCCCACCACGCGCGCCGCCCACAGGCAGGCGGGATACTCGGGGAAGATGAAGATCTTCATGCCGAAGCCGCCGCCGACGTCGGCCTGGACGACGCGCATCCTCTCGATGGGCACATGCAGGATCTGCTCGGCCAGGATCGCCTGCATGCTGTGCACGCCCTGGCCGCCGGTGCGGAACGTGTAGCTGCCGGTGGCGGGATCGAACTCGGCGAGGCAGGCGCGCGGCTCCAGCGGGTTCGGCACCAACCGGTTGTTGACCAGCCGCACCCGGGTGACGTGGTGGGCCTCGGCGAACAGCCGGTCGACCGCCGCGGCGTCGCCCGCCTCCCAGTCGAGGGCGAGATTGCCCGGCGCCTCGGGCCAGACCTCGGGCGCTCCCCGGGTCAGCGCCGCCTCGGACTCCGTCACCGCCGGCAGTGGCCGGTAGTCGACGGCGACCGCTGCCGCCGCCTCCTCGGCCAGCGCCCGGCTGCGGGCGACGACGATCGCCAACGGATCGCCCACGTGGCGCGCCCGGCCCATCGCCAGCGCCGGCCGACGCGGCGCCGGCATCGGCGTGCCGTCCCGGTTCTCGAAGAGCATCTTGCAGGGCAGCGGCCCGAGGCCGGCGGCGGCGAGGTCGGCGCCGGTCAGAACTGCCAGCACGCCCGGCATGGCCAGCGCGGGCCCGGTGTCGATGGCCGCGATCTCGGCATGGGCATGCGGCGAGCGGACGAAGCAGGCGTGCGCCGTGCCCGCCGGCTCGACGTCGTCCGTGAAGCATCCGGCGCCGGTGACGAGGCGGGAATCCTCGAGCCGGCGGACGGGCTGGCCTACGCCGAAGGCACCCATGGCCGCCACGCCACTGGATTTCGCTGCGCCAATGCCGAGGTCCTCCTATGCTGCCCGTCGCCGGTCCGCCGGCGACCTCTCCGGCCCAGCCGATCGAGCCGCATGATCCCGCTGCGCGACGACACTCCGACGCACCGCCCGCCGATCGCGACCATGGTGCTGATCGGCGCCTGCGCGGTGGCCTTCCTGTGGCAGCTCGGCCAGGGAAGCCCGGGCATGGAGATCGCCATCTATCGGCTGGGCATGATCCCGGCCGTGCTGCTGGGCACCGCACCGGCCGACATCGCCGCCGTGCCACCCGCCCTCACCCTGGTCACCTCGATGTTCCTGCATGGCGGCTGGATGCATCTGCTCGGCAACATGCTGTACTTGTGGATCTTCGGCAACAATGTCGAGGATCGGCTGGGCCACCTGCCCTTCGTCGTCTTCTATCTCGCCTGCGGGCTGGTGGCTGCCGCCGCCCAGATTCTGCCCGACCCGGGCTCGGGGATTCCGATGGTCGGCGCCAGCGGCGCCATCTCAGGCGTGCTCGGCGCCTATGTCGTGCTGTTCCCGCATGCACGCGTGCTGGTGATGATCCCGGTGGGCATCCTGCTGTTCCGCCATGTCCGGGCGGCCTGGGTGCTGGGAATCTGGTTCGCCATGCAGTTCGTCTCGGCCATGATTGCACCCAGCGGGAGCGGTGTCGCCTGGTGGGCGCATGTCGGCGGCTTCGTCACGGGCTTCCTGGCGATGCAGCCGCTGCGCCGCCGCCTGCCGTCCCGGCGCCACCGGCCCGGACCCTGGGGCTGAGCCACACCCCGCCGCCTGTCGAAGGACCGCCCTCCGCCAGCCGGCGGCGGTCAGGACTCCCGTTCGGCCCGCTCCGCCTCGTCCCGCGCGTCGCGCGGTCCGGGCGGCGGCGCTGCCACGATCTCCGACACCGCGGGTCCGTCGAGCACGACCTCGTACACCATCCGGCTCTCCAGCACGCGCTGCACGTAGTTGCGCGTCTCGGCGAACGGGATCATCTCGATCCAGTCGATCAGCCGATGAGCGTCGCTGCGCCGCGGGTCGCCGTTCTGGTCGAGCCAGGCGACCACCCGAGCCGGCCCGGCATTGTAGGCCGCAAGCGCCAGCGCCAGCTCGCCGTCGAAACGCACGATCTGCTGCTGCAGATAGCTCGACCCCAGCCGCGCATTGTAGTCCGGATCGCTGGTCAGCCTGCCCAGGGCGTAGCCCATGTCGAGCTTCTGGGCGATGCCCTTGGCGGTGCCGGGCATCAGCTGCATGATGCCGCGTGCCCCCGCCGGGCTGGTGGCGGTCGGATCGAACTGGCTCTCCTGCCGGGCGATCGCCAGGCGCAGCGCCGGCTCCGGCAGGCCCGCCACCGCGGCGGTCAGCCCCTTCACCCGCGGCACCGGGTGGCTGGCACGGAGGTCCGGCTCACTGTTGCGCGTGACGCCCTTGGCGGCCCTGACCGCGATGTCGGCGCGGCCGCAGCTCTTGCCGAGGCCGACGACGAAGGCCGCGTCGGCCGGATTCTCGCCGGCGTCGCTGGCGAGCCTGCCGACGAACGGCACCGCACGCGCATACTCGCCGAGGCTGCACAGCAACGCCGCCATCCGGGCCGGCTCGGAGCCGACGAGGCCGGACCGCTCCCCCGCCACGGTCGTTGCCGCCTCGCGGCCGCGCAGCTGCAGGCCGAGCTCGCCGGCGGCGAGCTGTCCGTAGTAGGTGGTGCTGAAGGCGGCGGCTGCCGTGAGCCAGCGCTCGGCCTCGTCGTGCCGGCCGAGCTCGCCGGCGGCGCGCCCGGCCCAGTAGCCGGCCCGCGCCTGGCTGATCGGCATCTTGACGTACTGGGCCATGCGCTTGAAATGCCCGAGCGCCGCCGACGGATTGGCGGTGAAGCGCAGCGCCAGCCAGCCGGCCAGCCACTCGGCCTCCACGAGATCGGCGCCGTCGCTGACGCCATGGCGGGCGGCCAGCCTGTAGGCGGTGCCGTAGTCCCTGGCCGCCATGGCGCGGCGGACCTGGATCGACCGCTCGTCCCACCATTTGTCCGGCCGGCCGAGCTCCGCCGGCGGATCGAGCAGGATGGCGTTGGCCTCGGCGTCGCGGCCCTTCAGTCGACGCCAGCGCACCCGCTCGTAGGCCAGGCCCGGATCGTTGCGCAGCGAGCGCGGCACGGCGGCCAGGGCCTGGTCGACCCCGGGGGCGGAGCTGCGCAGCTGGATGCGCGCCGTCGCCACAGCCTGCCTGTCGGCATCGACCAGCGCAAACATCCGCCGCGCAGCCTCGGCCTCGCCGTCCCAGAGCAGGCGGTCGAGCCGTGTCATGTGGTCCGCACGCGTCAGGTACTTGCCGAAGCGGCCGAGAAAGTCCTGCTCCTCGGCGCGGGGAAAGGAATCGTCGGTCCAGCTCTGCCGCAGCAGCGCCGCGGCGTCGCGGTCCCGGCCCTGCGCCAGCAGCGCCTCGGCCAGCGCGATCCGGCCATGACGGGTCCGTGGCGCACGATCGGCAAAGAAGTCGAAGCGCTGGCTGCCCGAGACCGTGGCGTCGATCGCATCCTCGGCACGCGACTGCAGCTCGGCCTCGGCGGGCCAGCCGGGGTGACGGGAGAGGAAGCCCGCATAGCTGTCGAAGGAGGCTTCGGACCGCCGGTCTCGCAGCCTCAGCCAGTCGATATAGGTGCGCAGCAACGGCTCCTGCGCACCGCGCAGGATCGCGTCGGCCCAGTCGAACTGTCCGGCCTGGGCTGCCGCCAGCGCCTTCGTCGCCTTGTCCCGGCTCGCGGCATCGAGTGCCGCGACAGGGCTCGCCGCGCCGATCGCGACCATCGCGGCCGCCCAGACGAGCAGCCCCCGCGCCTTCGAGCGACCGCCTGCCGTCATTCATCGATTCCCGAGCTGCCACGCCGCACCATCGCCGATCCGCCCCACCGCCGCGGCGAGCCTGCTTGTCGCCGATCCCGACGCCAACTATGGTCGAAGATGGTTGAGCAACGATGAACAGCCGGGCGGTTGAAAGAGATGTTGCATGGCTCGATTGTGGCGCTTGTTACGCCCTTCCGCAACGGCTGCGTCGACGAGAACGCCTACCAGGACTTGGTGGAGTGGCACATCGGCCAGGGTACCCACGGCTTCGTGCCGGTGGGCACCACCGGCGAGAGCCCGACGCTGAGCCATGCCGAGCACGAGCGGGTCGTCGAGCTGTGCATCGAGGCGGTGGCCGGGCGCCGTCCGGTGGTCGCCGGCACCGGCTCGAACTCGACCGAGGAAGCCATCAGCCTGACGCGCCATGCCGCCAAGGCCGGGGCCGACGCGGCGCTGGTGGTCACGCCCTACTACAACAAGCCGACCCAGGAGGGCCTGTTCGCCCATTTCAAGGCCATCCAGGATGCGGTCGACCTGCCGATCGTCATCTACAACATCCCCGGACGCTCGATCGTCGACATGACGCCCGAGACGATGGGGCGGCTGGCGGCCCTGCCCAACATCGTGGGCGTGAAGGACTCCTCGGCCGACATCACTCGCCCGTTGCAGACCACCGCGACCTGCGGGCCAGAGTTCAACCAGCTCTCGGGCGAGGACGGCAACGCCCTGGCCTTCCGGGCGCATGGCGGCCACGGCTGCATCTCGGTGACCGCCAACGTGGCGCCGGCGCTGTGCGCGCAGATGCACGAGGCCTGGGAGGCCGGGCGGCCCGACGAGGCGCTGGCGATCCATCGCCGGTTGATGCCGCTGCACGGCGCGCTGTTCTGCGAGACGAGCCCGTCGCCCGCCAAGTACGCACTGAGCCGGATGGGCCGGTGCGAGGCGGACGTGCGGCTGCCGCTGGTCGGGCTCACCGACGCTTCCAAGGCGAGGGTCGAGGCCGCCATGGCCGCCGTCGGGATCAACGCCTGAGACGCTCATGGACAAGGCCGCCGAAGGGCGGAAGGTGGCGGCGCAGAACCGCAAGGCCTTCTTCAACTATCACATCGACGAGCGGATCGAGGCCGGCATCGCGCTGACCGGCACCGAGGTGAAGTCGCTGCGCGAGGGCCGGGCCACGATCGGCGAGGCGCACGCCGGCGAGATGGGCGGCGAGCTGTGGCTCTTCAACGCCTTCATCCCCGAATATGACAAGGGCCACCAGTTCAACCACGAGACGCGGCGGCCGCGGAAGCTGCTGGTTCGTCGGCGTGAGATGGCGAAGCTGTTCAACGCCGTGCAGCGCAAGGGCATGACCCTCGTGGCGCTGTCGATCTATTTCAACCCGCGCGGCATGGCCAAGGTCGAGCTGGCCCTGGCGCGCGGCAAGCAGCTGCACGACAAGCGCGCCACCGAGAAGGAGCGCGACTGGCAGCGCGAGAAGGGCCGCCTGATGCGCGCCGGCGCCGATTAGCGATGGCGCTCGCCCGTGTTAACCCTTTCTTCGGCCGCGAGCGGTAGAGCCTGGGGAAGGCAATCCGTGTTGGGCTCCGTATGCTGGCCATCGTCGGCTTCGTCTGCGTCATCGGCATGGTGTTCGGCGGCTACCTGCTCGCGGGCGGCAGCTTCGGCATCATCGTCAAGGCGCTGCCGTTCGAGCTGATGATGATCGGCGGCTCGGCCACCGGCACGCTGCTGATCGCCAATGGCCCGCACATCGTCAAGGGTGCCCTCGGCGACCTGAAGATGGTGGTCAGCGGCCCCAAATGGTCGAAGGACGACTATCGCGACCTGCTGTCGCTGATGTACCTGATCGTCCGCCTGCTCAAGACCAAGGGCATCCTCGCGCTCGAGCCGCATCTCGACAAGCCGCACGACAGCGAGCTGTTCGGCCGCTTTCCCAAGATCCAGCACGATCACTTCGCGCTCGACTTCATCGCCGACACGCTCCGCATGATGACCATGAGCATGGACGACCCGTACCAGGTCGAGGACTGCATGCAGCGGCTGATCAAGAAGCATCATCACGAGGTGATGCAGCGGGCCTCGGCGCTGCAGAACATCGCCGACGCGCTGCCGGCGCTGGGGATCGTCGCCGCCGTGCTCGGCATCGTGAAGACGATGAGCCATATCGACCAGCCGGTCGACGTGCTGGGCAAGATGATCGGCGGTGCCCTGGTCGGCACCTTCCTGGGCGTCTTCCTGGCCTACGGCTTCTTCGGGCCGATCGCCGCCCGGCTCAAGGACTGCTACGACCAGGATGGCCAGTTCTACGCCATCATCCGCGAGTGCCTCGTCGGCTATCTGCACGGCCATTCGGCGCCCATCGCCGTCGAGCTCGCCCGTGGCAACGTGCCGAGCGTGCTCCAGCCGAGCTTCCACGAGCTGGACGAGGTGCTGAGCGCCTTGCCGGCCGACCCGCTGGCACGCTGACGGCCGGACGGCACCACCATGGCCAGGGACGGTGGCAGGCCGGTCATCATCAAGCGCATCGTTGACGAGGGCCATCACGGACATCATGGCGGCGCCTGGAAGGTCGCCTATGCCGATTTCGTGACGGCGATGATGGCCTTCTTCCTGATGCTGTGGCTGCTCAGCACCTCGAGCGAGGACACGCTCAAGGGTCTCGCCGAATATTTCACCGATGCCAGTGCCAACGAGGGCACGCCGGGCGGCGTCGGCGGCATGCTGAACGGCATCAGTGTGCTGCCGGCCAAGCCGATCTTCGACCAGCCCAGCTCGTCGTTCGCGGCGGCGCAGCGGGCGTTGCCGGCGATGGAGCTCGATACGGAGCCCTTGGAATCGGAGGAGCTGCAGCCGGCTCGCCATGCCGAGGTCGAAACCGAGGCTGATGGGCCCCAGGCCCGGCTCGGGCAGCAGGAGGAGACGCGCTTCGAGATCGCGAAGGAGGCCATCATCGAGGCCATAGAGCATTCGCCCGAGCTCGGCGCTTTCGCCGACAGCATCGTCGTCGAGGAGACCGCCGAGGGCCTGCGCATCCAGCTCCTGGATCGGGAGAACATGGCGATGTTCCCGACCGGCAGCGACAGGATGGAAGCCCACACCGAGCGGCTGCTGCGTATCGTCACCCGGGCGATCCTGCCGCTGCCCAACCGCGTGTCGATCCGCGGCCACACCGATTCCCGGCCGTTCGCCAATGGCAGCTACGACAACTGGCGATTGTCTTCCGATCGAGCCAATGCCACCCGCCTCGCCATGCTGGCGGCCGGGCTGCCTTCCGGCCGCATCGCCGAGGTCGTCGGCAAGGCCGATGCCGAGCACCTGTTCCCGGCCGATCCCAACGACGCACGCAACCGGCGCATGTCGATCGTGCTGCTGCGCGACGTCCCGGTCTCGGCCGCGAGGCGGACCGACGGATAGCCGCCGATGCGGTCGCCGGGAACGGCCCCACGGACACGCGGCCGATGCGCAGGGTCGGCCCGAGCGGGCGGCGGCGGCCGTCTGCTGGCGTTCCTCCTGGGCCACCATTGCCGTGGTGGCGGTAACGAAGGCGATGGGGCCTTGCGCTTCCAGTGGCGGGGCGGCACGCCGGGTCGTGCGCCACATCGCATAGCCACCGAGCCCCAGATGGACGCACACCAGGTGGAGCACGAAGCCGCGTGCACCGCCCTGCATCGCGAAGGCCGCGGCGCCCGGTCCGACGACGCGGCCCGGAGCGTTGGCGAGCAGCAGCGCGCTGCTGGCGCCGACCACCTCGCCGGCATCGAGAAAGTCGTTGATGTGGGCGATCGAGAGGGAATAGAGCGGCAGCGAGAGCCCGCCGAACAGGAAGAACATCGCGAGCAGCGCCGACAGCGGCGGATCGGGTACGATCGCAGCACCCGCGATCGGCAGGGTCACGGCGGCCAGGATGCTGCGGCGGTCGAAGCGATCGGAAAGCCGGCCCAGGGGATATTGCAGGCAGGCACCGCCGAGGACCGCGGCGGCCATCAGAGCCGAGATGGCGTCGGTGCCGAGGCCGATCTCGCTGGCGAACACCGGTCCGATGGCAAACAGCGCCGACTGGCTCGGGCCCACGCCCACGACGCCGGCGAATCCCAGGGGCGAGACCCGGAAAAGCCGCACCAACCCGAAGGAACGGTAGGAGGTCGAGATCGGCGCGGGATTGTCCGACAGCAGGATCGGCACGGCTGCGAGCGAAACCAGCACCGAGACGAGGATGAACAGGCTCTGGCCTGCCGGATCGGCGATCGGCAGGAGGAGCCGGCCACCGGCGAAGCCGCCGAGCTGGACCGATATGTAGATCGAGAACGGCCGTCCGCGGCTGTCATTGTCGGCGCGGTCGTTGAGCCGGCTCTCGGCAACGATGTAGCCGGCGCAGAAGCAGACTCCGGTGACGAGACGCATCAGAAACCACAAGATCGGCTCGGCGAGCAGCGATTGAAACAGGATCGTGGTGGATGCCGGCGACACCAGCGCACCGAACACCCGGACATGGCCGACACGGGCGACGAGCCCGGGCGTCAGCAGGGCGCCGACGATGAGGCCGATGAAATGGCCCGACATCACGATGCCGGTGATCGCCGTTCCGAACTGCTGTTCGGCACGCAGCGACAGCAGCGTGCTCTGCAGCCCGTGGCCCAGCATCAGGATGGCGATGCCGAGGCGCAGCGCCCAGGTCGAGCGAACGACGGCGAGCACGAGTCGCGGCCCCGGCTCGCATTGCGTCCTTCACCGCCTATAGCGCGCCACGGACGCGGCCGGCGATCCGCCCACGCCATCGCGATGCCGCAGCCGCGATAGGGATTCGATGGAGCTGCTCGTCCTCTTCCTGGCTCTCGCCGGCCTCTGGTTGCTGGTGGCGCCGGCCTGGGCGATCGTCGCCAACAGGCGCCTACGTGGCGAGGTGGACGCGCTGCGCGCCGAGGTGGCGCAGCTTCGGAATGGCCCTGCCGCGCCGCAGCCCGCCGCCTCTCCCACGGCCGTCGCGACGGCGGAGGGGATCGAGGCGGTGGCCCCGGAGGGGGCCGCGCCGGTCGACGACCCCGAGCGAGCCCCCGCTCCGACGGCCGCGCCGCGAGCACGCGAGAGCCTGGAACAGCGGCTGGCCCAGCGCTGGCTGGTCTGGCTGGGCGGCGGGGCATTGGCGCTGGGCGGCGCCTTCATCCTGCGGTCGGCTGTCGAGCAGGGTTGGTTCGGACCGGTGGCGAGGCTGCTGCTGGCGCTGCTGCTGGGCTGCGGGCTCATCGCCACCGGCGAACGGCTTCGTCGTCGCGGCACGGCGGGCTACGCGCCGCCGGCGCTGGCAGCCGCGGGCGTCTGCACCCTCTTCGCGACGATCTGGGCAGGTCACACGCTCTATGGCCTGTTTCCCTCCGCGATCGCCTTCCCGTCACTGGCGGCCGTCACGGCGCTGGCGATCCTGCTCGCCTGGTCGCACGGCCCTCTGCTCGCGGCCCTCGGCATCGGCGGTGCGTTCGCCGTGCCGGCCCTCGTCGACAGTGCCGATCCGTCGGCCTGGGCGCTGTTCGCCTACCTGCTGCTGCCGGTCGCCGCCAGCCTGCTGGTGCTGCGCTACCGCCCCTGGACCTGGCTCGGCTGGCTCGGGCTCGGCGGCGCCGCGACCTGGCTGGCGCTCGGCCTCCTGGCGCCGTGGCGCGCAACCGGCCCGAGCGTCGCCTTCGCCCTCGTCGTGGCAGCGCTCTACCTATTCGTCCCGGCGTGGGCGACAGGCGGCAGGCTGGCCCGCATCGGCCTCGCCCGCGTCGTGGCGGTTGCCGTCCCCACGGCGGCGGCATTCCTGCTGTCGCTGCACGTCTCGGGGCGGCCGGAAGCCGGCGAATCGCTGGGGCTACTGCTGCTGGCGGCGCTTGCGATGGCGGCCAGCCTGGTGGCACGGGTGCCTCTCGCCGCCGCCACGGCGCCGGCGGCGGCGACCATGATCGCGCTGCTGCTCTGGAACCTCGAGCCCTGGCAGGTCGGCCTGGAGCTCGCGGGCGATCCCACGATCGCCCTGCCGCCGCTGCGCCTGTTGCCCGAGCAGGCCAGTGGCTTTGTCGGCTGGGCCGCGGCTTTCGCCATTCTCCATGCGGCATTCGGGCTCGTTGTCGGTCGGCGACGGCGCTGCCGGCCGTTCCTATGGCTGTCGGCGGGCGTGCCCGTGGTCGCCCTGGCGATCCTCTATCTGCGCCTTTCCGACCTCACGCCCAGCCTGCCGTGGGCCAGCGTCGCGTTGGTGCTGGCGGCCCTCGAGCTCACGGCCGCATCCCGGGTCCACCGGATAGGCGGCGGGCGCGAGCCGCTCGCCGCCTATGCGGCCGGCACGGTGGCCGGGCTGGCCCTGGCCTGTGCCTTCGCGCTCCGGGAAGCCTGGCTCACCGTGGCACTGGCGGCGATGCTGCCCGCGCTGGGCCTGATCTGGCGGCGCCTCGACGTGCCCGGCCTGCGCACGACCGCGCTGGCATTGGCGACGATCGTGGCCGCACGGGTGGTGCTCGATCCGGAAGCCGGACGGCTGACCGACGGCGCCGCCCCGACCCTGGGCTGGATTCTCCATGGCCTCGGCCTGCCGTTGCTGGCGTTCCTCGCCGCCGGCCGGCTGTTCACCCGCGATCGCGACGACAGGCTGGCGCAGATGCTGGCCACCGGGGCGCTGCTGCTCTGGCTGGCGCTCGGCTGGGCGCTGGTGCGGCTGGTGATGGACTGGACCGGCGATCCCGCGATGGCCTCCGGCCTGGCGGAGTGGTCGCTGCATGGGCTGGTCTGGCTGACGACCGGGCTGGGGCTGCTGCGGCGCCACCGCATCTCACCCTGGGCGCCGACACTGGCAGCGGCGGCCGTGCTCTGTGTCTCGGCGCTGCTCGTCCTGCTGGCAGGACTGCTCGACATCAATCCGCTCGCCACCGGTGCGCCGGTCGGCCGGTTGCCGATCCTCAACATCCTGCTGTTCGCCTATGCCCTGCCGGTGCCGCTGCTGGCGCTGCTCGCCCGCGAGCTGTCCATCCTGGGCCAGGCGCGTCTCGCCGCTGTCGTCGCGGCGCTGGCGATCGGGCTGGGCCTGCTCTGGCTCGGGCTGGAGCTGCGCCACGCCTTCCACGGCACGATACTGACCGGACCCACGGGCCCGGGCGAATCTTGGGCCTATACCGCGTTGCTGCTGCTCTACGCGGCGGCGCTGATGGCCGCCGGCATCCTGCGTGCCAGCAGGCCCTTGCGCCTGGCCTCGCTGGCGATCCTGGTCCTGGCGGCCGGCAAGGCCTTCCTCGTCGACATGGCGAGCATCGATGGGCTGTGGCGCGCGGCGTCTTTCCTCGTCGTCGGCGGCTGTCTCGTGGGTATCGGTCTGGCCTACCAGCGGTTCGTGTTCCAGCGCCGGGACGAGGCGGCACCGTGAGCCTGCGCCTCGGAATCGACACCGGCGGGACCTTCACCGACGCGGCCCTGCTCGACGATGCCGAGCGCGTCGTCGCCACTGCCAAGGCGCTGACGACGCGGCACGACCTCTCGATCGGTATCGCCGAGGCGGTCGGGCGAGTCCGGGAGGCTGCACCCGGACCCATCGGCCTCGTGGCACTGTCGACGACGCTCGCCACCAACGCCATCGTCGAGGGCCGTGGCGGCCGCGCGGCGCTGGTGCTGGTCGGCCTCGACGAGGCCACCATCGACCGTGGCGGCCTCGGGCGTGCGCTGGGCGACGCCCCGGTGGGCTTCGTGGCGGGTGGACACGCCGCCGACGGCACCGAGAGCGGGCCGCTCGACCTGGCGGGTGCCGAGGCCCTGATCGCCCGGCTGGCGCCCGAGGTCGAGGCCTTCGCGGTCTGCGGCCAGTTCGCGGTGCGCAACCCGGCGCACGAGCTGGCGGTCGCCGCCATCGCCCGGGCCGTCGGCCGCCCGGCCACCTGCTCGCACGAGCTGACGGCGAGGCTCGATGCGCCGCGCCGGGCGGTCACCACCTTGCTGAACGCCCGGCTGATACCGGAGATCGCGGCCCTGCTCGACGCCGTCGAGGCCATGCTGGCGGCCGACGGCATCGACGCCTCTCTCATGGTGGTGACCGGCGATGGCTCGCTGGTCGCCGCCGACATGGCACGGGCCCGGCCCGTCGAGACGCTGCTTTCCGGCCCCGCCGCCAGCATCGTTGGCGCCGCCTTCCTGGCCGGCCTGGACGAGGCGCTCGTCGCCGATGTCGGCGGCACGACCACGGATATCGCACTGCTGCGTCGAGGCAGGCCCAGGCTTTCCGCCCGGGGAGCCACCGTCGGCGGCCATGCCACCATGGTCGAGGCCATCGAGGTCCACACGGCCGGTCTCGGCGGCGACAGCGAGGTGCGGCAGGGACCAGGCGGCGGACTGGTGCTCGGCCCGCGCCGGCTGATGCCGTTGAGCCTCCTCGCCGACAGGAGGCCCGACACCCTGGAGACGCTCGCGCGGCAGGCGGCCGCTGCCAAGCCGCGGCCGCACGACGGCCGCTTCGTGCTGCGACGAAGGGCACCGGCGGATCCCGCCGCCCTCGGTCGCAGCGCCCGCCGCCTGTGGGATCTGCTGGAGGACGGCCCGGCGCCCCTGGCCGTGATTCTCGAGAGCCATGGCCTGGGCCGGGCCCTGGCGCGGCTGGGCGATGCCGGCATCGTCCTCGAGGCGGGCTTCACCCCGAGCGATGCCGCTCATGTGCTCGGACAGCAGTCCGGCTGGTCGGTCGCGGCAGCGAGGCTGGGAGCGCTGATCTGCGCGCGGCAACACCATCCCTCCGAGCCGGTCGATGCCGCCGAGATGGCGAGACGGGTCCTGTCGGCCGCCGGCCTGCGGACCGGCGAGCTGCTGCTGCGGACGGCGCTGGCCTGCGACGGCGAGCCTGCCGCCGACATTCTGGACGGACCGGCGCGAGACATCCTGCTGCAGGGTCTGGCCGGCCGGCCGGCCGAAATCGCCTCGGTGCGGGTGGCGCTGTCCTGTCCGGTGGTGGCCGTCGGCGGCCCGGCACCGCTGTTCTATCCATCGGCCGTCGCCGGGCTCGGCACCAGCCTCGTCCTGCCGCCCCATCACGCTACCTGCAACGCCATCGGTGCCGTCGTCGGCCGGATCGAGCGCACCGCCCGCACCCTCGTCACCGCCCTGTCCGACGGAGGCTGGCGGGTGCACCTGCCCCGAGGACCGCGCGACCTCGCCGAGCTGGCGGCTGCCCTCGAACTGGCGGAGGATGCCGCCCGGCGGGCGGCGATCGCAGCGGCGCAGGATGCCGGCGCTCCCCGGGCCGAGGTCCGCTGCCACCGCCGCGAGCGCAGCTTCGACGACATCGCGGGCGAACGGCGCGTGCTCGAGGTCGAGATCGTGGCGACCGCCACCGGCCGCCCCCCCTCCATGCCCGGTTGAAAGCCACCGCCGGAATACGCGGTCGCGATGGCGGGCAGGGAAGCCTTGGTCTAGTCTGAACCCGCCGGGCACGCACCCGCCGCACCGGCCAAGAGGAGGAACGCGTGGCCGAGCTGCGCCGATGGCTCGCCGAGGCCGGGCTGAAGAGCCTGGTCGAGCCGCTGGCGGCCCATGACATCGGGCTCGACATCCTGGGCGAGCTGACCGACGCCGACCTTCGCGAGATGGGGCTTTCGCTGGGGCAGCGCAAGCGCCTGCTCAAGGCGCTGGCGGAGCGCGGCACGGCCCCCGCCGGGGCGGCGCAGGATCGAGGCAAGGGCGAAGCCGAGCGCCGGCAGATGACCATCGTGTTCTGCGACATGGTGGGCTCCTCCAGCCTCGCCAGCAGGCTCGATCCCGAGGACATGTTCGTCGTCGTCGCCGCCTACCAGCGCTGCTGCATGGAGGTCGTCACCGCCCACGGCGGCTATGTCGCGCAATATCTGGGCGACGGCGTGCTGGCCTATTTCGGCTTCCCGGCGGCGCGCGAGGACGACGCCGAGCGGGCCGTGCGGGCCGGCCTCGCGCTGGTCGAGGCGGTGCGTCGGCTGAAGCCGCGGCCGGACATCAACCTGCATGCCCGTGCCGGCATCGACACCGGCCTCGTCGTCATCGGCGACCTGCTGGCCCAGGGCGTCGGCAACGAGGACAGCGTCGTCGGCGACACGCCGAACTTCGCATCCCGGCTGCAGGCGGCCGCTCCTCCCGATGGCGTGGCCATCAGCGCCAACACCCGGCGCCTGCTCGGCGATCTGTTCGAGACGCAGCGGATCGAGTCGGAGAAGATCAAGGGCTTCGGCTCGCGGAGCGAGATCTGGCTGGTCACCGGCGAGGGCAGGGCGGAAGGCCGGTTCGAGGCCCGCTCGGCCGCCGGGTTGACCCCGATGATCGGGCGCGAGCACGAGCTGCAGATGATGCTGCACCGCTGGGGGCTGGCCAGATCCGGCGAGGGCCAGGTGCTGCTGCTGGTCGGCGAGGGCGGCATCGGCAAGTCGCGGCTGGTCGACACGCTCAACCGCGAGATGGTCGAGCAGCCGCACATCAGGCTGCGCTATTTCTGCTCGCAGTTCTATGCCTCGACCGCCCTGCACCCGGTGATCGACCAGGTCCGCCGAGCGGCGGGGCTCACGCGGCTGGACGATGCCACGGTCCAGCGGGAGCGGCTGAACGGCCTCATCGAGGGCGAGGAGGATCCGAAGCGCGCCGGGGCCCTGCTCGCCACCCTGTGCTCGGTGCCGCTCGACGAACGCCAGCCGATCCAGGAGATGACGCCGCTCGAGCGCAAGCAGGCGACGTTCGAGCTGCTGCTGCGGCAGGCCGAGCGGCTGGCGGAGCGGCTGCCGCTCCTGATCCTGTTCGAGGATGCCCACTGGATCGATCCGACGACGTCGGAGCTGCTGGCGATGTTCGTCGACCGTGTCCGCAGGCTGCCGGCATTGCTGGTGATCACCGGCCGGCCGGAGTTCGCACCGCCCTGGAAGGCCCAGCCGCACATCACCTCGCTGCAGCTCGGCCGGTTCAGCCGCCAGCAGGCCGTCGACCTGATCGGCCGCGTCACTGGTGGGCGGAAGCTGCCGCCGGAGGTGGTCCAGCTCATTCTGGACAAGACCGACGGCGTGCCGCTGTTCGTCGAGGAATTGACCAAGGCGCTGATCGAGACGGGTGCCCTCAGCTCGCGCGGCGACAACCTGCTGCTGACCGGGCCGCTGCCCTCGATCTCGATCCCGTCGACGCTGCACGACTCGCTGATGGCGAGACTGGACCGGCTGTCCACCATCAAGGAGGTGGCGCTGTGGGCTTCCGCCCTCGGCCGCAGCTTCACCCTCGACCAGCTCGCCGCCGTGGCGCCGCTGGAGCGGGACGAGATCTGCAGGGCGCTGGAGAAGCTGGTCGACGCCGAGATGGTCTACCGGCACGGGCTCTGGGCCGACGAGATCTACGAGTTCAAGCACGCCCTGGTGCAGGAGGCGGCCTATCTCAGCATGCTGCGCGCCCGCCGCCAGCAGATGCATGCGCGCATCGGCCATGTGCTCGAGGAGACCTTCCCCGAGATCGCCGCCGGCCAGCCCGAGATCCTGGCGCACCACTACGGCGAGGGCGGCGTCAGCGACAAGGCGTGGGAGTACGAGCTGCGCGCCGGCGACGCTGCCGCGGCGCGCTATGCCTCGCCCGAGGCGCGCACACGCTACACGAGGGCGCGCGAGCTGGCCCGCCAGCTTCCGCCGAGCCCGCGCGCCAAGCGCCGCGAGCTGAAGGCGATCCTCAAATGCGCCTCGATCGCCTTCGGAAAGGCCCAGATCGAGGCGGACCTGCGCGAGCTGCAGCACGCCAGGTCCATCGCCGGAGAGCTGGAGCACGAGCCGCGGCTGGCCCAGGTCCACTACTGGATCGGTCGCCTCGACTATGTCGCCGGCCGGTTCGACAGCGCCGTCGAGCAGGCGGGCCAGTCCCTGGCCATCGCCGACCGGCTGGAGGACCATCGCCAGTCGGCTTCGGCTGCCAACCTGCTGGCACGCATCCATTGCCTGCGCGGCGAGCCGGCAAAGGGCATCGCCTACGCCCAGCGCAACACCGGCCAGATGCGCCAGATCGGCAACCGGATCGAGGAGGCCGCCATCACCGGCGTGCTGGCCTTCGCCCTGGCGCTCGCCGCCCGCTTCGACGAGGCACAGGCGGCCGGGGAGCGGGCGCGGGCGCTGTCGGATCGGCTGGACCATCTGCCGACCCAGGCCGCCTGCCATTTCTTCAAGGGCGTCTCGCATGGCTGGCAGGGCGACATCGAGGTGGCCGACTTGTGCTTCGAGCAGGCGCTCGGGCTCGCCGACAAATCGGGCGACGCCTTCCGCCGGTATGTGATCCACGGCTGGCGCGGCGAAGCCCTGCTGCGCGTCGGCGAGCTCGACCGGGCGGCCGGGGATCTCGCCGCCTGCCAGGAGCTCGCCGAGCGGATCGGCAGCGAGTTCCATCGCGGCGGCTTCATGGCGCTGCGGGCCGAGACCATGCTGCGCAGCGGTGACGCCGATGGCGCGTTGCGCCTGGCCTCGGACGCCCTCGGGCTCGCCGAGGCCTCGCAGCAGGCATGGAGCATCTCGCTGGCCCTGCGCAGCCGTGCCGAGGCGCTGGTGGCGACCGCCGCCGGCAGCGCCGAAGAGTCGTTGGCGATGCTGCGGCGGGCAGCCGAGATCCAGGCCGACCAGGATCTCGTCTGCGACCTGGCCTGGACGGGCTTGGCGCTGGCCCGGGCACTGGACGCCATCGGCGACCGCATCGGCAGCGACGCCGAGCTGGCGCGGGCGCGCCGCACATTCGGCCAGGCCGGCATGCACCGGGCACTGAATTCCATGACGAACGACGTTGCCATCGGCTGAAGTGCCGTCGGGCGTCGTCACGATTTTTTTGTCGTCGATTGGAGAGAACCTATGGCAGATCAGACCCGTCTCGATTCCGACAAATCCGAGGAGCTGGAGCGCGAACGCGTCGCGCTCGTCCTGGGCGGCGGCGCGCCGACCCTGACATTGCAGGCGGGCGCCCTGGTGGCGCTGGACGAGGAGGGCGTCGAGTTCGACGTCATCTCGACCTCGGGTGCCGGCATGCTGGTCGGGCTGCTCTATGCGGCCCCCAAGGGCAAGTCGCGACAGGAGGCGCTGAAGGCGACCGTCGATCTCGGCGTCCACGACGCCATCTACGATCTGTTCCCGATCAACTACAAGGTCTTCTGCAAGCCCGGTCCCCTGGCATCGATGTATTACAGGGCGACAATGCCTTTCATAGAAGCCTTGCCGAAGTCCAATTCCCAGGAGCGCTACCTGAGAGATCTCGTGCATCTCTGGACTGCGGCGTGGTCGCCTTCCAGCCTATTGCCGAGCAGCCTGGGCATGTGCGAGGCCGCACCATGGCTCGAGGAGGTCGTCGACTTCACCGCGTTGAAGAAATTCCCGCCTCAATTCTACCTGAATGCATGGAACATTTTCGAAAAGAAGATGCGCGTGTTCGACAAGGAGCACCTGTCCCCGGCACATTTCAGGGCCGGCCTGGCATTTCCGCTGATCTATCCGCCCTACGAGCTCGACGGTGATTTCTATATCGAGGGCTCGGCGATGGATACGCTGAACCTGGCCGGGCTGCTGCGCTACGACAGCGCATTCGATGGTGAGTACGACCGCCGCCTCGTCGAGCAGCTCACGGCCGTCTTCGGCGAGATCGAGCGGGCGACCGGCCGCGGCAACGGCAAGTCCGCCCAGCGGCTCGTGGATTCGGCGAAGAAGGCCGCGCGACGCCATGCCCTGGCGAGCATGAAGGGTGCCGCCGCCGATCGGCGGCGGCAGGGCCGGGCCGCCCCGGCAAGCGCCGAAGGAGACGCCGTCCCGGCCGATCCGGTGCTGGAGGCCCAGTGCCGGAAGCTCGGCCAGAACCTCTACTGTCGCATGGCGCTGGAAGAGGAGAAGGCCAAGGCCGAGGGGATCAACGCCATCGACCGCATCGTGGCGTTCGACGTGCTGGGGACCGAGGCCCTGGTTCGCCGCCCGCGCAATCTCTACGACGCCTGGGTGCTGCAGATGATCGTGCCGCTGGTGTCGCTGGCCAACCAGGAGATCGCCGAGTTCCGCGAGGACTTCGAGCAGAATCTCGGCGACGAGGATCGTATCCTCCATCTGCTCCACTTCGAGGAATTCGTGCGCGGACAGTGGGATACGGCGCTCGACTGGTCCTACAGCAATCTGAGCCGGCTGTACGAGGCCGGCTACAAGGCCGGCAAGGCGTTCGCCGCCGAGAAGAAATGGCTGCATCGGCCGAGGAAGGCCGCCGTCGCTTGAACGGATCGGCCGTCCATGTTAATGACTGACCAGTCAGTCACAATGGTCGGCCGATGTCTGCTCGCCCGCCCCGCCGCCGCCGCAAGGAGGCCCGTCCGCGCGAGATCCTCCGCGCCGCGCTCGAAACCTTCGCCGAGAAGGGCTTCGCCGCGGCGCGGCTCGAGGACGTGGCATTGCGGGCCGGCATCGGAAAGGGGACGCTCTACCTCTACTTTTCGAGCAAGGAGGAGCTGCTACGGGCGGTGGTGCGCGAGGCGCTGGTCCCCAACATCGCCCGCGCCGAACGCCTGGCCGCCCGCCATGCCGGCAGCTGTGCCGAGCTGCTCCGCCTGATCGTCGAGCTGGCGGGGCGACGCATCTCCCGGTCGAGGCTCAGCGCCCTTCCCAAGGTGGTGCTGGCCGAGGCCAGCAATTTCCCCGAGGTGGCGCGGTTCTATTTCGACGAGGTCATCAGCCGCGGCTTCGGGCTCCTGGGTGGCATCGTCCGCCGCGGCATCGAGCAGGGCGAGTTCCGGCCCATCGATGCCGAGCACGCGGCCCGGCTGCTGATGGCGCCGCTGCTGTTCCTCGCGCTGTGGCGCCACTCCTTCGCGCGCGTGGCGCCGGGACCACTCGATCCGATCGCCTTCTGCCGCGCCCATCTCGACATGGCGCTGCACGGCCTGCTGCGCGAGCCCGGCAATGGCTGAGATCATGGCCTGGCTGCAGGGGCTGCTGCTCGCGATCGGCATCGGTGGCACGGCGCGCGACGGCACCTGGGTGCAGGGTTATGCCGAGGGCGAGCAGATAAGGGTGGCCGCACCGTTGGAGGGCGAGCTGGCGATGCTGGCCGTCGAGCGCGGCGCCGCCGTCGAGGCCGGTGCCCCGCTGTTCGCGCTCGATCCCACCATCCAGCTGGCCGCGCGCGACGAGGCCCTGGCGAGGCTGCGGCGCGCCGAGGCCGACCTCGCCGACCTGCGCAAGGGCGAGCGCGACGAGGAGCTGGCCGCCATCGAGGCCCGCCAGGCCCAGGCCCAGGCCGATCTCGTCCTGGCCGAGCAGCGGCTGCGCCGCCAGGAGGAGCTGGTGAGATCCAGCGCCTCGGCCCGCGACCGGCTGGACGAGGCGACGGCCCAGGCCAAGAGCGACCGTGCGCTGGTCGACCAGCTGGTGGCCGAGCTCGCCGTCGCCCGGCTGGGTGCCCGGTCCGACCGCATCGCCGCCGCCGGGCAGGAGGTGGCAGCCGCGACGGCCGCCCTCGCCGGCGCCGAGCACCTCCTGGCGGAACTGGCACCCACCGCCCCTGTCGCGGCCCGGGTCGAGGACACGCATTTCCGCCCCGGCGAGCGCGTGCCCGCCGGCAGGCCGGTGGTGAGCCTGCTGCCGCCCGGCAACATCAAGCTGCGCTTCTTCGTGCCCCAGGTTCTGCTGTCCCGGCTGTCGCAAGGCGCGCAGGTGGGCTGGACCTGCGACGGCTGCCCGCCCGATCTCGCGGCGACGGTCGGCTTCGTCAGCGGCGAGGCCGAGTTCACGCCGCCCGTCATCTACAGCATCGGCTCGCGCGACAAGCTCGTCTTCATGGTCGAGGCCAGGCCCGCCGCCGGCTTCCTGCCGCGTCCCGGCCAGCCGGTCGACGTGCGCCTGCCCGGGCCGTGAGCGAGCCCCTGGCCATCGACGTGCACGGGCTGGCCAAGAGCTTCGGCGGCCGCAGCGTCGTGCGGGACTTCTCGCTCGCCGTGCCCAGGGGCGAGGTCTGGGGGTTCCTCGGTCCCAACGGCAGCGGCAAGACCACCACCATCCGCATGCTGTGCGGCCTCCTGAAGCCGGACGCGGGCAGCGGCACCTGCCTCGGCTTCGACGTCATCCGCGAGAGCGAGGCCATCAAGCTGCGCACCGGCTACATGACGCAGCGGTTCAGCTTCTACGAGGATCTCACCGTTGCCGAGAACCTCGACTTCGTCGCCAGGCTCTATTCCGTGCCGCTGCGCAGGCAGGCGGTCGACCGCACCATCGCCGCCCTGGGCCTCGGCCATCGCCGCGGCCAGCTCGCCGGCCAGCTTTCCGGCGGCTGGAAGCAGCGGCTGGCCCTGGCCGCCTGCATGATGCACGAGCCGGCGCTGCTGCTGCTCGACGAGCCCACGGCCGGCGTCGACCCGCAGGCCCGCCGCGACTTCTGGGAGAAGATCCACGAGCTCGCCGGAACCGGCATCACCGTGCTGGTCAGCACCCACTACATGGACGAGGCCGAGCGATGCGACCGCATCGTCTACCTGGCCTACGGCACCGTGCTGGCGCAGGGCACGGTGGCGGAGGTCGTGCGCGGTGCCGGCCTGACGACGCGGATCGCCAGCGGCGGCGGCGTGCGCGGCCTGTCGGTCGGGCTGGCGGGGATCGACGGCATCCAGACCGCCCTGTTCGGCACCCATCTGCATGTCAGCGCCGCGAGCGCCGAGCGGCTGCGGCAGGCGCTGGCGCCGTTCGAGACGGCACCCGGCATCGCCTGGCAGGAAGCCGAGCCCAGCCTCGAGGACGTCTTCATCCACTTGATGGCGCCCTACCGCGAGAAGACGTGATGGCCCTGCCTTCGCCGAGCCGCATCCTGGCCATGATGCTGAAGGAGCTGATCCAGATGCGCCGCGACCGGCTCACCTTCGGCATGATGCTTGGCGTGCCGGTGATGCAGCTGCTGCTGTTCGGCTACGCCATCAACACCGATCCGCAATATCTCCCCGCCGCCGTCCAGATCCGCGACCACAGCCCGTTCGCCCGCAGCTTCGTGGCCGCGCTCGGGAATACCCGCTATTTCCGCATCGTCGGCAGCGTGGCGAGCGAGGCCGAGGCCGATGCCGTCCTCGACCGCGGCGAGGCCATGTTCGTCGTGACGATTCCCGAGGACTTCTCGCGCGACCTCGTCCGCGGTGATCGACCCGCGCTGTTGGTCGAGGTCGACGCCACCGATCCGGTGGCCGCCGGCAATGCGGTCAGCGCCTTGAACGAGCTGGCCCGCACTGCCCTCGACCGCGATCTCGACGGCACGCTGGCCGACCTGCGCGCCGGCGAGCCGCCGTTCGATCTCGTGCTGCACCGCCGCTACAATCCCGAGCGCACTACCGCCTACAACGTCGTGCCGGGCCTGCTGGGCGTCATCCTGACCATGACCATGGTGCTGATGACGGCGCTCGCCGTCACGCGCGAGACCGAGCGGGGTACCATGGAGAACCTGCTGGCCATGCCGCTGCGGCCGGGAGAGGTGATGCTGGGCAAGATCCTGCCCTACGTCGCCGTCGGCTACGTGCAGGTGACGGTGGTGCTGCTGGCTGCCCGTTACCTCTTCGGCGTGCCGATGCTGGGATCGCTGCTGCTGCTGTCGGTGGCGCTGCTGGCCTTCATCGGCGCCAACCTCGCCGTCGGCTTCACCTTCTCGACGCTGGCGCGCAACCAGCTCCAGGCCATGCAGCTCACCTTCTTCTTCTTTCTGCCCTCGATCCTGCTCTCGGGCTTCATGTTCCCGTTCGCCGGCATGCCCGGCTGGGCACAGGTGATCGGCGAGGTGCTGCCGCTCACCCATTTCGTGCGTATCGTCCGCGGTGTCCTCCTCAAGGGCAACGGCTTCGCCGAGATCTGGCCCAACGTCTGGCCGCTGCTGCTGTTCATGACCGTCGTCTCGACCGTGGCGCTGAAGCGGTACCGGCGGACGTTGGATTGATGCAGGCGATTTGCTGGCACCGAGATGCCTGCATCGCTATGCTTGCCGGGATGGTGTGAGGGACCGATGGCGCAGCTGACTGTCAGGAACGTCGACGACAAGGTCTACGAGACCCTCAAGGCCCGTGCCGCACGCAATCATCGCTCGCTCGAGGCGGAGGTCCGGACCTTACTCGAGAAGGCAGCACGCGATGAACGCCGTGAGGAATTCCTGCGCTGGACGGCAGCGCTCAGGGAAGAAATTCGGCCGCACTATTCCGGCAATGCGACGGCCGACATCCGCGAGGAACGCGACTCGCGGTGATCGTACTCGATGCCAGCGTCGCGGTCGCATGGTTTCTGCCGGAACAACATGCAAGCTTCGCCGCCGGGCTCGTCGCTGCTCGCCGTGAGCTGACAGCTCCCGACATCATTGTCGCCGAGGTCGGCAACGCGTTGGCGAAGGCGTTCCGGCGGGGAGACATCAAGCAGCCGAAGGTCGTCGCCGCGATCCAGCATCTGTTGAGCGGCATCGTGGAACTGCAGCCTTCAGTACCTTTGCTGTCGGATGCAGCCGATCTTGCGTGTCGCCTTCGTTGCTCTGTTTACGACGCGGCATATCTGGAACTCGCCCGCCGCCGACGTATCCCCATCGTAACGGACGATGCACGGCTTGCCGAGATTGCCGGCTCGATCAACGTCCGTGTTCACCGTCCCGGCGACGGCACGCTTCCCATCTGACGTCATCCCACCCGCGGCAGCGCCACCCCGATCATGCAGTCGCGCGTGACGATGCCGGCCAGCCGTTCCTCGCTCCAGCCTTCGGTGCCTTCCGGCCGCATCGGCACGACCAGATAGCGCAGCTCGGCCGTGGCGTCGTGGACGGTGATGCCGATGTCCTCGGGCAAGGTGAGCCCGAACTCCGCCAGCACGGCACGCGGCTCGCGAACCACCCGCGAGCGGTAGGCCCGCGACTTGTACCAGTCGGGCGAGGCGCCCAGCAGCAGCCGGGGGTAGCAGGAGCACAGCGTGCAGACGATGACGTTGTGGGTGTCGGGCGTGTTCTCGACCGCCCTGATCGGGATGCCGCCGCTGTCGATGCCGAGCTGCCGCGCCGCGGCGTTGACGTCCTCCAGCACCAGCTCGCGGAATGCGGGCTCGATCCAACTGCGCGCCACCAGCCTCGCCCCGTCGGCCGGGCTGCTGCTGTCGATCTGCTCGAGCGCGTGGCGCAGCTCGTCGCCGGTGAAGACGCCCTTCCCGATCATCAGCGCCAGCACCGCCTCGACCAGCGTCTCGTGATGGCCGAGCGGCGCGTCCTCGATGTCCGGCTGCTTCGGGTGCGGATGGTGATGGTGGGCATGGCTCACGGCAAGGGCTCCAGCCAGCTCTCCTGCAGATCGACGACCGTGCGATCCACGGCATTCGAGCCCCACAGCTCGGCGTGGGTGAAGCTCACGCGATAGACCGGCTGCCTCGGCAACCCGTCGCCGCCATAGGCCAAGCTCCCGGGATCGGGATGGACGGCCGCCAAGCCGACGATCCGACCCTGGCGGCCGCGCACATAGAAGGGTGTGCGGACATGGCCCGGCGGAAAGGAGCTTCGCACACGCACCGGCTGCCCGACGGGGAGGAAGCTCACGGCCGCCCCGCCTCGGCGGCGGCCCGCCTGACCGAATCCATGGCCCTTCCGAGCTCGTCCACCGAGATCAGCCGCTTCTCCAGCAGGACATTGCTGATCGAGGTGATCCAGCGCTCGAAATAGGACAGGCGGTCATAGGCTTCCGGGCCGATCTCCTCGATGCCCCGCCGCAACTCGTCCAGCGTCATGAGCTTTCTCGCCAGCAGCAGCCGCAGCAGCGCGTCGACTTTCTTCTCCCAGGGCGCGTGGGCGTGATCCACGAGATCGATCGGCCCGGCCTCAAGGCCGCCCATGTCGTGGTGCCGTCGCAGCATCGCTGTCGTCCACCTGATGGATCCCCCTGATCCTAAACTCGGCGCTGCCGGTTGTCATCGCGGCCGGCACGCTGTATTCGTCGAGCTATAGCGCCTGGAGGAGACGGCGATGCTCGGGCTGGTGAGAAGAGGCTTCCTGGCGTTGGTCCTCGGCGTTGGCCTCGCCGCGACGGCGCAAGCCGCGGACACGCAGGTCTTCGCCGCGGCCAGCCTGAAGAACGCGCTCGACAACATCATCGCCCAATACAAGGCCGAGACCGGCAAGGTGGTCTCCGCCTCCTATGCCGCCAGCTCGGCGCTGGCGCGGCAGATCGAGCAGGGCGCGCCTGCCGATATCTTCATGTCGGCCGACCTCGACTGGATGGACTATCTGCAGCAGCGCAATCTCATCGAGCCGGACACACGGGTCAACCTGCTCGGCAACCGGCTGGTGCTGATCGCGCCCGCGGACTCGAACGCACAGATCGAGATCGGCAAGGGCTTCGAGCTCGCCAAGCTCCTGGGCGACGGCCGGCTGGCGGTGGGCGAGACCTCATCGGTGCCGGCCGGCCGGTATGCCAAGGCGGCGCTCGAGTCATTGGGCGCCTGGGCGTCGGTGGAGAGCAAGCTGGCGCCGGCCGAGAACGTCCGCGCGGCGATGGCCCTGGTGGCGCGCGGCGAGGCGCCGCTCGGCATCGTCTACGAGACCGACGCCGCGGCGGACAAGAGCGTCAAGGTAGTCGGCTTCTTTCCGCAGGACAGCCACCCGCCGATCGTCTATCCGGTGGCGCTGACAGCAGCCTCGACCAACCCCGATGCGCCGGCCTTCCTCGCCTATGTCCGCTCCGCCAGGGCCGCCCCGCTGTTCAAGGAGCAGGGCTTCACGCTCATCGGCGTTGCCGCCGGCAGCTAGATGCTCGGGCTGACGCCCGACGAGCTGGTAGCGGTCCGTCTCAGCCTCAGGGTCGCCACCTGGGCGACCCTGGCGAGCCTTCCGGTCGGCCTCGCCGTGGCCCTGCTGCTGGCGCGTGGCCGGTTCTGGGGCCATTCGGCGCTCAACGTCCTGGTCCATCTGCCGCTGGTGCTGCCGCCGGTGGTCACCGGCTACATCCTGCTGCTGCTGCTCGGCCGGCGCGGGCCGCTGGGCCAATTGCTGGAGCAGACCCTCGGCATCGTCGTCGCCTTCCGCTGGACCGGTGCCGTGATCGCCTCGGCGGTGATGGGCTTCCCGCTGCTGGTGCGGGCGATCCGCCTTTCGCTGGAGGCGGTCGACCACCGGCTCGAGGACGCCGCCCGCACGCTCGGCGCCAGCGGCCCCTGGGTCTTCCTCACCGTCACCCTGCCGCTGGTGCTGCCCGGCATCCTCGCCGGCATGATCCTGTGCTTCGCCAAGAGCCTGGGCGAGTTCGGCGCCACCATCACCTTCGTCTCGGCCATCCCCGGCGAGACCCGGACCCTGCCGGCGGCGATCTACTCGCTGACCCAGGTGCCGGGCGGCGAGGCCGGGGCGCTGCGGCTGACCATGGTGGCGGTGGCCCTGGCGATGCTGGCGCTGCTCGCCTCCGAGATCGCGGCGAGGCGGGTGGCGGCGCGCGTCGTCGAATGAGCCTCGAGGTCGACATCGCCATGCAGCTCGGCACGTTCGAGCTGGAGGCACGCTTCACCGCGACGTCCGGCATCACCGCGCTGTTCGGCCGCTCGGGCTCGGGCAAGACCTCGATCATCAATGCCATCGCCGGCCTGATCCGGCCCGAGCGCGGCCGGATCGCCGTCGACGGCACCGTGCTGCTCGACCGGGAGCGCGGCATCGACCTGCCGGCGCATCGCCGTCGCGTCGGCTACGTCTTCCAGGAGGCGCGGCTGTTCCCACACCTCACCGTGCGCCAGAACCTGCTCTACGGCCGTTGGTTCACGCCGCCACGCGAGCGCAGCGCCACGCTCGACGAGATCGTCGAGCTCCTGGCGCTCGGCTCGCTGCTCGGCCGCCGGCCTTCGCGGCTGTCGGGTGGCGAGCGGCAGCGGGTGGCGATCGGCCGCGCCCTGCTCGCCAGCCCGCGCATCCTGCTGATGGACGAGCCGCTGGCCTCGCTGGACGCGGCGCGCAAGGCCGAGATCCTGCCGTTCGTCGAGCGGCTCGGCCACGAGCTGCGGCTGCCGGTCGTCTATGTCAGCCACGCGCTGGAGGAGGTGGCGAGGCTGGCCTCGACCGTGGTGCTGGTGGCCGAGGGGCGCGTCGCCGATGCCGGTCCCACCGCCGATGTCCTGACCCGCATGGACTCCGCCGGCCGCAGCGGGCGGTTCGAGACAGCGTCGCTTCTGGAGGTGCGCGTCGCGGGGCAGGACGAGTCGTTCGGGCTCACCAGGCTCGACCATTCGGCCGGAACCCTGGTCGTCCCGGCCCTCGCCGTTCCTGCCGGCACCACGCTGCGCCTGCGCATCCGCGCCCGCGATGTCGCCGTCTCCATCGCCCCGCCGCACGGCCTGTCGATCCGCAACGTCCTGCGCGGCCGGGTGGCGCGGCTGGTGCCGATGCCGCCGGCGCTGGTCGAGGTCGAGCTCGACCTCGCGGGCTCGCCGCTCGCCGCCCGCATCACCCGCCGCTCGGCTGTCGAGCTCGACCTGTCGATCGGCCGCGAGGTCTGGGCGCTCATCAAGTCGGCGGCCCTCGAAGGTCCGGGAGCCACCCCGGCGCTCAGCTGGGAGGACGAATCGGAGCTTCCTGGCTGACCGCGAGCCCAGCCTCGAGCGCATCGACATCCGCCGAAAGCGCCTGGCGCGCCAGCGCCTCCATCGCCCGGTAGCGTGCCACCAGGTCCGCCCCGAAGGGCGTCAGCGCCGCCCCGCCGCCCTGCGTGCCGCCCAGCCTCGTCACCACCACCGGCTCGCGGAAGGTCTGGTTCAGATCGTCGACCAGGTCCCAGGCCCGCTTGTAGGACATGCCGATCGACCGGCCCGCCGCCGAGATCGAGCCCGTCGACTGGATGCGCTCCAGCAGCGCTACCTTGCCGGGCCCCAGCCGCCGTCCGCCGGGGAAGTCCAGTCTGAGGCTGAGGCGAGTCACGCGGCCGAACTCCAGCCTGATACCAAGCTTAGAATCATTTCAACTCTATACAAGGACGTGTTTCGCCTTCCTCGTGCGAATAGACCATTGCGTTGAGGTGTTGCAGCCACGGGCTCGACCATTTCAGGAGGAAATATCCATGCTACGCATCACCCGGCGCCATGCCGTTGCCGCGGTGGCGCTCGCGGCCAGCTTGCTGGCCGGTGGCGCCGCCCGTGCCGAAGGTGAGGTCAACGTCTACAACGCGCGTCACTATGGCACGGACGACCAGCTCTGGAACGGCCTGACCAAGGCCACGGGTATCAAGGTCAACGTCGTCTCGGGCAACCACGACGAGCTGATCCAGCGCATGGTGACCGAGGGTCAGAACAGCCCCGCCGACCTGTTCATCACGGTCGACGCCGGACGTCTCGCCTTCGCAATGGACAAAGGCGTCTTCCAGCCGGTGACCTCGCCAGTGCTGGACGCTACGATCCCGGCCAACCTGCGCGAGCCCTCGGGGCTGTGGTACGGCATGGCGATGCGCGCGCGTGTCATCATGTACGACAAGAGCAAGGTGAAGCCCGGCGACATCTCGACCTACGAGGATCTCGCCGACCCGAAGTGGAAGGGACAGATCCTCATCCGCTCCAGCACCAATGTCTACAATCTCAGCCTGATGGGCTCCCTGCTGGCGGCGCATGGCGCCGAGAAGACCGAGGCGTGGTGCAAGGGCCTGGTCGCCAACATGGCCCGTCCGCCGGAAGGCGGCGACACCGACCAGATCAACGCCGTGGCTGCCGGCGTCGGCTCGCTGGCGGTGTCCAACACCTACTACCTCGCCAGGCTCGGCTCTTCGGGCAAGCCGGCCGAGCAGGCGGTGTTCGACAAGATCGGCGTGATCTTCCCCAACCAGAACGACCGCGGCACCCACGTCAACGTCAGCGGAGTCGGTGTCGCGAAGTATGCGCCCAACAAGGACAACGCCGTCAAGGCGATGGAGTACCTCGCCTCGCCGGAGGCCCAGCGCTACTTCGCCGACGTCAGCCTGGAATACCCGGCGAACCCCGAGGTGAAGCCGCACCCGGTGCTGGCCGGCTTCGGCAGCTTCGAGCAGGACAAGCTGAACGCCGCCACCTTCGCGGCCAACAGCGCCGAGGTCGCCAAGATCGCCGACCGCTGCGGCTGGAGGTGAGCGGGGCACGCCCGGCCTTTTGCTGATCATACGGTCTCGGTGCCCGGCCTTCCGCCGGGCACCGGACGCCGCCTTCAAGGCTTGATGAGACCGAAATAGCGCGGCAGGGCCAGGGTGAGGTCGGGCCACAGGCCGATCATCAGCAGGATCAGCGCCCCGCTGGCGATGAAGGGGAGCAGTGCCCGGCCAAGCGTGCCGATGCCGATCTTGGCGATGTTGGCCACGGCGAACAGCACGTTGCCGACCGGCGGGGTGATCAGCCCGAGCACGCAGTTGACGATCAGCATGATGCCGAGCTGCACGGGATGGAGGCCCGCCGCCAGCGCCAGCGGCGTCACGACCGGCGCGAACAGGATAATGGCGATGCTGGCGTCCAGCCACATGCCGCAGAACAGGAAGAACAGGTTGATGATCAGCACGACGCTCAGCAGGTCGTGACTGACACCCGCCAGCATGGTCTTCACCACCATGGGCAGGTTCTCCATCGCGAAGACCCAGCTCATCGCCGAGGCGCCGGCGATGATGAAGAACAGCCGTGCCGTGTCCATCGAGGCGGTGGAGAGGATGGGGCCGAGGTCGGCGAGCTTCAGCGTCCGCAGGAAGACGAAGCCGATCACCAGCGAATAGACCACGCAGGCGGCGGCGGCCTCGGTCGGCGTGAACCAGCCGAGGATGATGCCGCGGATCATGATCACCGGCATGATGATAGCGAAGAAGGCATCGCGGAAGCCGAGGATCAGCTTCCTGGGCGTCACCTCGACCTCGACCTTGGGATATTGCTTGCGCCAGGAGATCCACTGCACCTGCGCCATCTGCACCACCGTCATCAGGATGCCGGGCATGATGGCGGCGGCGAACATGGCACCGACCGAGACGTTGGTGACGGCACAGTAGACGATGATGATGGTGGAAGGCGGGATGATGGCGCCCATCAGCGCCGATGCGGCGGTGATCGCCGCCGAGAACGGCCGATCGTAGCCCTGCCGCTCCATGGCGTAGATGAACATCCGCCCCTGGCTGGCGATGTCGCCGAGCGCCACGCCGGTCACACCGGCGAACAGCATCGACGAGACGACATTGACCTGGGCGAGGCCGCCGCGCACCCGGCCGACGATCAGGTTGCAGAAGTCGAACAGGCGATCCGTGAGGTTCGCCTTGTTCATGATCTCGCCGGTGAGCAGGAAGAACGGTATCGCCATCAGCACGAAGACGTCGATGCCGGTGAACATCTTCTCCGGCAGCATGCGCAGGAACAGCAGGTTGCCGGAAAACAGGAAATAGGCCGTCGACGACAGCAGCATCACCAGCGCGATGGGCAGGCCGAGCGCCAGCAGCACCAGGAAGACCAGGATGAACCCGCCGATGTCCATGGCTCAGCGCGCCGCGTCGACGGGCAGGCGGCCCATGATCTGCAGGACCTCGCGCCATATGTTGACCAGCGTGGCCAGGATCATCAGCAGGGCGCCCGCGGGCAGGGCGAGATAGGGAATGCGCATGCTGAGCCCCAGCGCCGGCGCATGCGTGACGGCCCGGGCATTGGCCACATGCCAGGACTCGTAGAGCAGGATGACCAGGAAGCCCAAGACCAGCAGACGCAGCAGCAGCGACAGCCCCACTCGTACCCTGGGGCCTAGGTAGTCGGTGAGGAGATCCATCTGGATGTGGTCGTCGCGCCGCAGCAGCACCGCCGCCCCCAGCATCGACAGCCAGACCAGCAGGAAGCGCGTCAGCTCCTCGGACCAGGAGAACGAGAAGCCGAGGAAGTTACGGGAGAGGATCAGCAAGGCGATGACGGCCGTCATCAACAGCAGCATCGCGTTGCACAACAGCTCGACAATACGGCACACGCCGTCGGTCAGCCGGCTGACACGCTCGTACATTCGCTTGGTCTCTGGAGACGGCCCGCCGCCGTGATGGCGGTGGGCGGATCCTTGGCTGCTCAGCGATATCCGAAGTGGGTCTCGGCCTCGACGACCGCGGCCAACACCTCGTCGAGCAGCGCCGGATCGACCTTGGTCTTCAGCCACTCGACCGCCGGCCCCTGCGCCAGCTTGCGGAACTCGGCCTTCTCGGCCGCCGTCGGGTCGTGGATCTCGACCCCCTGCTCCTCGAGCAGGCGCCGGCCGCTGACCTCGTTGGCGATCGACATGCCGCGATTGGTGGTGAGCGCGATCTCGGCCGCCTGGTCCACCGCCGCCTTCAGCTCGGGCGGCAGGCTCTGGTACCAGGCCTCGTTCACCGTCACGGTGTTGATGCTGTAGACGTGGCCGTCCAGCACCATGTGCTTCTGCACCTCGTAGAGCTTGGGCACGAGGAAGGTCGGGATGGCGTTCTCCTGGCCCTGCACCACGCCCGTCTGCAAGGCGGTGTAGAGCTCGCCCCAGGCGATCGGCGTCGGCGACATGCCGAGGCTCCTGGCGATCTCCATGTGCAGCGGATGGTTCATCGTCCGCATCTTCAGCCCGGCCATGTCGGCCACCGACCGCAGCGGTGTATTGGCGCTGTAGTGGCGGAAGCCGCCGTTCTCCGACCAGTAGAGCGGCCGCAGCCCGACCTCCTTGGCCATGCGCTCGCGCAGCTTGTCGCCGACCGGCCCGTCGAGCACGCGCCACGCCACCTCGCGGCTGACGAACAGGTAGGGCACACCCAGCACCTGCACGTCCGGGAAGGTCGAGGCGAAATGGCCGTCGGCCGGATCGCTGGCCTGGATGATGCCGTCACGGGTCTGGTTGACCAGCGATTCGATGCCACCGAGCTGGGCGCCCGGATACATCTCGACGTCGATGCGGCCGCCCGAGCGCGCCTCGATCTCGCGCGCCAGCACCTCGTAGGGCGTCCAGGAGAAGTTGTTCTCCATCTCGGGCGAGGCCGAGGCGAAGCGCATGGTGAACTCGGCGCCGTCGGCACCCTGTGACAGCACCAGCACCGTTCCGAGCGCCAAGCTGCCCAGGAACTGCTTGAGCATGTGAAGGCCTCCCCGCCTCACCGGGCGCGCAGCCCGAGTCTGCCGCCCGCTTGTATGTAACACACAACCTGAGCCATGATGTCGCGGCGGCCGGAGCCGGTCAATGGCCGGCGGCGATCCCGGCAGCGAGCCAAGGGGTCGGGGAGAGGCCATGCGGAGCGAGGGCGGCGTGCCGACGACAGGCGCCGCGGTGATCCGGCGCGTCGAGCGCCCGCGCTCGCTCACGGCCATCGTGATCGAGCAGATTCGCGACCGCATCGTCACGGGAGAGCTGCGGCTGGGCGAGCAGCTGAGCGAGAACGTGCTGGCGGAGCAGCTGGGCGTCAGCCGCACGCCGGTACGCGAGGCCTTCCTCAAGCTCGCCGTCGAGCGGCTGGTCGAGGTCCGCCCGCAGCGCGGCACCTTCGTCTTCGCCTGCGACCAGACGGGCGTGAAGGACATCTGCGAGCTGCGAGAGATCCTGGAGACCGGCGCCCTGCGCCTCGCCACGGCGCGCGACCGCGCCGGCCTGTTGGCCGGCCTCGAGGCCAACATCGCCGACGCCGAGGCGGCAAGGGTCGAGAGCTCCGACCAGTACCAGCCCTTCGACCACGCTTTCCACGAGCTGATCGTGTCGGGCAGCGGCAACCGCCAGCTGATCGAGGCCTACGGCCAGATCGCCGGCCGGGTCCGTGCCCTGCGCTACCGGCTGATCCGCACGCTGGATCAGGTCGAAGACTCGCAGCAGGCCCATCGCGCCGTGGCAGGGGCGGTGCGGTCGGGCGACGACGCCGGTGCCGAGGCGGCGCTGCGCGACCATGTCTACAGCAGCTATCGGGCGCTGATCGAGTTGTTCGACGAGGGCGGCCGCATCGACCGCGATCCCGTCGTCAGGGAGGCGAGATGAAGATCACCAACGTTCGCGTGCGCCAGGTCACCGGCACGCTGCGCAGTGAAAGGAAGTTCTGGGAGGAGCGGCTGGTGCGGCCGATCGACATCTACCCGGACTACCGCAAGCAGCCGCCGCTCGAGATCGGCGGCCGGCCGATCGACGACAATACCATCAGGCTCACCCAGTGGTTCGTCCAGGTCGAGACCGACGAGGGTGTCGTCGGCATCGGCGGCCCGACCTGGCCCGATGCCGCCCGCATCGTCGCCAGCCAGCTCGCCCCCATCGTCGTGGGCAAGGATCCGCTGGCGCACGAGCTGCTCTGGGACCAGATGCACCGCCTGCAGGTGCATGGCCGCCAGGGCCAGACCATGATCGCCATCTCGGCGCTCGACTGTGCTCTGTGGGACCTCAAGGGCCGCGCCTTCGGCCAGCCGCTGTGGCGCATCCTCGGCGGCAAGACCCGCGACGAGATGCCGGCCTATGCCAGCATGCTGGGCTACGCCGTCGAGGACCCGGGCCGCGTCCGCGAGCGGGCGCTCGAATACAAGGAGAAGGGCTACAAGGCGCAGAAGTGGTTCTTCCGCCACGGCCCGATGAGCGGCTACGACGGCCTCAAGAAGAATGTCGCCCTGGTGCGGACCCTGCGCGAGACTCTGGGCGACGACTACGACATCATGCTCGACTGCTGGCAGAGCATGAACCTCGACTATGCGGTCGACCTCTGCTCACGCATCGAGGAGTACCGGCCGCGCTGGATCGAGGAGGCGTTCATGCCGGACCGCATCGACAGCCACGTCAAGCTCAAGGCCAAGACGCGCATCCCACTGTCCGGTGCCGAGCACGAGTACACCCGCTGGGGCTTCAAGCGGTTCATCGAGAAGGACGCGCTGGATATCATCCAGCCCGACATCTACTGGTGCGGCGGCCTCTCCGAGACCCTGAAGATCACCGCCTACGCCACCGTCCACGACCTGATCGTGATCCCGCACGGCCATTCGACGCCGATCGGCATCCACTACTCGGTGGCACAATCACCGATCCACACGCCCTACCAGGAATATCTTTCCAAGTGGAACGAGATCAACATGCACTTCCTGGCGCATCCGCTGCGCCCGGAGAACGGCGTCATCGCGGTGCCGGATGCGCCGGGGGCCAACATGGATCTCGACCCGGCGAAGATCGAGAGCGAGGTGGAGCTGACGGCTTGAGGTGCCGAACCGGCTGAGCGCCGCCAGGCTTCAAGCGAGCGCTGCCCTCACGCGCCGATCATAGTCCGCCGCCAAGGCTCGCAGCGCTGCCGCCCCATCGCCGCTGAATGACGGCCCGTGCATCAGCGCCAGCGTGCGCGGCGACAGCGCCGCCAGCCGCCGGATCGTGGCACCCATGCCGGGGTTCAGGCTCGAGGAGCGGAACATGTCCTCGGTGGCGATGGCTGGTCCGACGATGTCGGACTCGGTGAGGGCGGCACCGTCGCCGATCTGGGTGAACAGATCTCCACAGAGCAGGGTGGCGCTGCCCTCCTCGAACAGCACGCCCGCATCCCAGCCGTGCGGGATGTGTGGCGTGTCGAGGTAGCGCACGCGCCGGCCTGCCCCGAGGTCGATGACCTCGCCGTCGGCCAGCACGCGCGGCGGCTTGTCGGCCATATCGTCGAGCGAGACCATGCAGCCGGTCGCGCCGTGCGCCACCTGCGCCTGCGGGGCCACCGCCAGCCACTCGTTCATGGCACCGCACTCGTCGGCCTCGTAGTGGCCGAAGGCGATCCAGCGCAGACGCTCGGGCGGGAGGATCCGGGCTACGGCGTCGCGCACCAGCGGGAACATTCGCCGCAGGCCGGTATGGAAGAGCAGCGGCTCGTCGCCCAGCACCAGGAACTGGTTGAAGGTGAACCCTGCCGGCGGGGCGATCTGCGGCACGAAGGTCGAAAGGCGATAGATTCCATCGGCGATCTCGTCGACCCGTGTGCTCATGGTGCCCTCCTGCGCGTCGGGAGCAGCCGGTTCCCCGCCGGCTCCGCGAGCTGCGGCGCCGACGCTATCACGGATGCGCCCCGTCAGCTCAGCGCGGCGCCGCCGCGCGCCTCAGCCGGTCACCGATCGCCTCGCCCAACCCGTCGGCGGTTGGAACGGGCATCACCGCAATGGCGCCCGCTCCGCTGGCGTCCAGCTCGCGCAGCATCGCGAACAGATTGGCGGCCGCCTCCGCCACATCGCCGGACGGGCTCAGGTTGCGCACCGCCACAGCTCCCTCCGGCACCTCGGGCCCGAAGGCCAGCAGCGCTTCGCCGGCACGGACGTCCAGGGCATCCAGCCGCACCGGCAGGCGCGGCGCATAATGGCTCGGCAGCTGGCCCGGCGAGCTCGGCGCCGTGGTGGCGACGGGATCGCCCAATGGCCCGACCAGACGCTCGATGGCGGCCCGGCCCAGGCCACCCGGTCGCAGCAATCGAGGCGTGCCGCCGCTGAGGTCGACCACCGTGCTCTCGACGCCCACCTGGCAGGCGCCGCCGTCGAGGACGAGAGCCAGCCTGTCGCCGAGGTCCTCCGCCACATGGGCGGCGGTGGTCGGACTGACACGGCCCGAGGGGTTGGCGCTGGGGGCGGTCACCGGTGCCGCGGTTTCGCGCAGCAGGGCTTGCGCGACCGGATGGCCCGGCACGCGGACCGCCACGGTCGAAAGTCCGGCGGTCGCCAGAGCGGAGATGCCCGCCGTCTCGATCAGCGGCAGCACCAGCGTCAGCGGCCCCGGCCAGAACGCCCGCGCCAGCCGGGCCGCACGCTCGTCGAACCGCCCGAGGCGCCCTGCGGCATCGCTGTCGGCGACATGCACGATCAACGGGTTGTGTCGCGGCCTGCCCTTGGCGGCGAAGGTGGCGGCGACGGCAGTGTCGCTGGTGGCGAGCGCGCCCAGGCCGTACACCGTCTCGGTCGGGAAGGCGACGAGCCGGCCCTCCCGCAGCAGCCGGGCCGCCCGGCCGATGCCGGCCGGGGTCGGCTCGACGATCAGGGTCAAATGTCGCGGCGCAGGGTTCTGAGCCCGGCGGCGGCGAGCGCCGTCACCAGCAGCAGCTTCACCAAGTCACCCAGCAGGAACGGCACCACGCCCAGCGTGATGGCCTTGTCGAGGCCGACCATCGTCGCCAGCCAGCCGGCACCCAGGAGGTAGATTGCCGCCGTGGCGACCAGCACGCCGGTGCCGATGCTCAGCCAGTGTGAGGAGCGCTCGGCGAACCAGCCGGTGACGAAGGCGGCGACGGCGAAGCCCAGGAGATAGCCGCCGGTCGGCCCCAGCATATAGGGCAGGCCCAGGCCCTTCTCCGGCGTGCCGGCGAACACCGGCCAGCCGATCGCGCCCTGCGCCAGGTACAGCAGGATGGTGGCGGCACCCAGGCGCGGGCCGTAGGCGATGCCGATCAGGAAGGCCACCGCCGTCTGCATGGTCATCGGCACCGGGTAGAACGGCACCTGCACCTTGGCCGAGGCCCACATCAGCAGGCTGCCGGCCACCGCCAGCACGACCATGCGCAGGCCCCGCTCGGCCGGCGTCGAGGCCGTCCAGAAGCGTTCGGCCAAAGTCGTGGCGGAGCCTCGGGCATTCAGCATGGTCGGTTCCCGCGTTGCGCTGCTGTCTCGATCATAGGGCTCTGCAAGGGGCACGCCAGTCCCGCGGCCGCGTCAACGCAGCGCTCGCCAGCCCCTTGCGCTGCGTCACCGCAGCGCCTGCCAGCCTATGTCGCGGCGGCAGAACCCCTCGGGCCAATCGATCCGATCGACCGCGGCGTAGGCGCGCTGCTGCGCTCGTCGGAGGTCGCTGCCGAGCCCCGTCACGGCGAGCACGCGGCCGCCATCGGCCAGGATGCGATCGCCGTCGCGCCGTGTGCCGGCGTGGAAGACGAGCAGGTCGGGATCGCCCATGAGCGCTTCGAGCCCGCGGATCTCCGTGCCGCGCGCGTAACCGCCGGGATAGCCCTCGGACGCCATCACCACCGTCAGGGCATGGCTCGGCAGCCAGCGCAGGTTCATGTGGCCGAGCATGCCGTCGAGTGCGCCGAGCAGGAGCTGCCCCAGATCCGTCATCAGCCGCGGCAGCACCACCTGGGCCTCGGGGTCGCCGAAGCGGACATTATACTCGATCAGCTTGGGCCCGTCGGCCGTCAGCATCAGTCCGGCATAGAGAAAGCCGGTGAACGGCGACCCCTCGGCCTTCATGCCGGCTAGCGTCGGGCGTACGATCTCGCGCATCACTTGCTCGATCATGGCGGCATCGAGGATGGGCGCCGGCGAATAGGCGCCCATGCCGCCGGTGTTCGGCCCCCGGTCGCCGTCGAAGGCACGCTTGTGGTCCTGGGCGGTGCCGATCTCGAGAGCATGGCTGCCGTCGCACAAGGCGAACAGGCTGGCCTCCTCGCCGACCAGGCACTCCTCGATCACCAGCGTGCCGTCGGCGCCGTCGATGGCCGCCAGCGCCTCGTCGACGGTGGCGGCGACGACGACGCCCTTGCCGGCGGCGAGCCCGTCGGCCTTGACGACGATGGGCGCGCCGCGCTCGCGGACATGGGCGCGCGCGGCATCGAGGTCGCTGAAGGCGGCATAGTCGGCGGTGGGAATGCCGTGGCGGCGGCAGAAATCCTTGGTGAAGGCCTTCGACCCCTCGAGCCTCGCCGCGGCGGCCGTCGGCCCGAAGGCGCGGATGCCGGCTTCGGCCAGCCGGTCGACCAGGCCCAGCACCAGCGGCAGCTCGGGACCCACCACCACGAGGCCCGCCTGCTCGGCCCTGGCCAGCGCCACGATGCCGTCGAGGTCGTCGACGGCCACCGGCACGCAGCGCGCCTCGGCGGCGATGCCGGCGTTGCCGGGCGCACAGACGACCTCGGTGACGAGCGGCGAGGCGGCGAGCGCCCAGCACAGCGCGTGCTCGCGGCCGCCGGAGCCGATGACCAGAACTTTCATGGGAAGCGGGTTTAGGCGGCGGCCGGAAGCTCGTAAACTGCATCCGTCGCGAGCTTGAGGATGCGGACATGGCGGAGAGCAGGGCCGAGGTCGCCGTACTGGGCGCCAGCGGCTACACGGGTGCGGAGCTGGTGCGGCTGCTGGCGCGGCATCCGCGCCTGCGCATCGGAGCACTCACCGCCGAGCGCCAAGCCGGCAAGCCCCTCGCCGCCGTGTTCCCGCACCTGGCGGCGGCCAGGGCTCCCGACCTCGTCAAGATCGACGACGTCGATTTTGGCCGGATGGACGCGGTGTTCTGCGCCCTGCCGCACGCCACGACGCAAGCCGTCATCAAGGCGCTGCCGGCCGGTCTCAAGGTCGTCGACCTGTCGGCCGATTTCCGGCTGCGCGATCCGGCGCTCTACGAGCGGGTCTACGGCCACGTCCATCAGGCACCGGATCTGCAGGAGATCGCGGCCTACGGCCTGACCGAGCATTACCGTGACGCCGTCCAGGGCACACGGCTCGTCGCCAACCCCGGCTGCTACACCACGACCTCGGAGCTGCCGCTGATCCCGCTCCTGAAGGAGCGGCTGATCGATCCCGACGACATCGTCATCGACGCCAAATCGGGCGTCAGCGGCGCCGGCCGCGATGCGAAGCAGGGCAGCCTGTTCAGCGAGGTCGGCGAGAGTTTCGCCGCCTATGGCGTGGCGACGCACCGGCACGGCCCCGAGATCGACCAGTGCCTGGCCGACTTCGCCGGACGGCCGGTGACGGTGGCGTTCACGCCGCACCTCGTGCCGATGAGCCGCGGCATCTTCGCCACCATCTACGTCGAGCTGGCCCAGGGCGTATCGCCGGGCGACCTGCACGCCCGGCTCGAGGCCGCCTATGCCGACGAGTTCTTCGTCCGTGTCCTGCCGTTCGCCGAGACCACCGCGACCCAGCATGTCCGCGGCACCAATTTCTGCCACATCGCCGTCCACCCCGACCGGCGGCCGGGCCGGGCGATCCTGCTCAGCGTCACCGACAATCTGGTCAAGGGAGCCTCGGGGCAGGCGCTGCAGAACCTCAACCTGATGCTCGGCTTCGACGAGCGGGCGGGGCTGGAGCAGCTGGCGCTGTTCCCGTGAGCGTGCGTCTCGCCGATGTCGAGGCCGCGGCGGCGAGGCTGCGCGGCCAGATCGTCGAGACGCCGTTCCTGCACTCGGCCACCCTGTCGGAGATCACCGGCGCCGAGCTGTGGCTGAAGTTCGAGAACCTGCAGTACACCGCCTCGTTCAAGGAGCGCGGCGCCTACAACCGCCTGGTCCAGCTGCCCGACGAGGCGCGCCGCCGGGGCGTCGTGGCGATGTCGGCCGGCAACCATGCCCAGGGTGTCGCCTATCACGGCCGCCGGCTCGGCATTCCCGCCACCATCGTGATGCCGGAGGCCACGCCCTTCACCAAGATCGAGGGCACCCGACGCCTGGGTGCGCGCGTCGAGCTGGCGGGACAGGGCGTGGAGGAGGCTGCCGCCTTCGCCCGCCGGCTGGAGGCCGACGAAGGGCTGACTTTCGTCCACCCGTTCGACGATCCCGGCATCATCGCCGGCCAGGGCACCGTGGCGCTGGAGATGCTGGCCGAGCGGCCCGACCTCGATCTGTTGCTGGTGCCGGTCGGCGGCGGCGGCCTGATCGGCGGCGTGGCGGTGGCGGCTCACGGCCTGAAACCGGGCATCGAGATCCTCGGCGTTGAGGCCGCCCTCTATCCCTCGGTCCAGCGCCGGCTCGCCGGGCTGGGCCCGGCCTCGGGCGGCGACACGATCGCCGAAGGCATCGCCGTCAAGGAGCCCGGTGCCCTGACGCTGCCGCTGATCCGCGAGCATGTCGCCGAGGTGCTGCTGGCGGCCGAGGCCGCGATCGAAGCCGCCGTGCTGGGACTGCTCGAGATCGAGAAGACGGTGGTGGAGGGTGCCGGTGCGGTCGGCCTCGCCGCCGTGCAGAGCTTCCCCGAGCGCTTCCGCGGCCGACGCATCGGCTTGATCCTGTCGGGCGGCAACATCGACAGCCGCCTGCTGTCGGCCTGCATCCTGCGCGGTCTCGTCCGCACCGAGCGGCTGGTGCGGCTGCGCGTCGGCATCCCCGACAGCCCGGGCAGCCTCGCCCGGGTGACGGCGGTGATCGGCGAGGCCGGCGGCAACGTCGTCGATGTCGAGCACCAGCGGGCCTTCTCGCAGCGCTCGGTCAAGCAGGCTGACGTCGACTTCACCATCGAGACGCGCAACGCCACCCATGCCGAGGCGATCGTCACGGCGCTGTCGGCAGGCGGCTTCGCGGTTGCTCGCCTTTCATCCTAGGATAGTTTTCTTTACAACTCGTGCTTCTTCTGGTAGCTTCACGGGCAGGCTGGACAGGAGTGCTGCCCGTGCGCGTGCTGTTGGTCGAGGGTGACGAGAACGATGCGCGGGCGGTCCGTCGGGCACTGGGCGAGCGCTACGACCTGCGGGTCGTCGGGTCGCTGGCCGAGGCGCTGGCACTGCTGGCCGGCCGCGGCTGGCGTCCCGATGTGATCGTAGCCGACATGAGCCTGCCCGATTCGCAGGGCTCCGCCACCGTCGAGGCCCTACAGTCGACGGCGCGGGGCACGCCGGTGATCGTCAGCTCCGGGGCCATGACCGACACACTGCGGCGGCAGGTCGACGCCCTCGGTGTCGTGCGGGTGCAGGACAAGCTCGAGGGCTATGTCGTGCTGCGCGCCCTGCTGCAGCAGCAGGCGACCTTCCAGCACAGCCTGACCTCCGGCCGCGCCGAGCTGATGGCCGAGATCGACAAGGTGGCCCGCCGGGCCGCCGAGATCGTGGTCAGCCAGGCGATGGGCAAGCTGCTTGAGCGGCTCGGCATGCAGGACGAGGAAGGCGTGCGCATGGCGGTCCGCCTCGCCCGCGGCTGGGACGCCGCCAAGTCGCGCTTCCTCGGCACGCTCATCACCGGCGTCGCGTCGGCGGCGCTGCTGGCCCTGGGCGCTGGCCTGGCGGCCATGATCAAGAACGGCGGGCCGCGCTGAGCCGGCGGGGATTGCAAGCGGCCCGGCGTCGCGGGACCTTCCGGTCCCCATCGGCGAGGGCTGGATGCGAACGATCCTCATCATCGGCATCGGTGCCGGCGATCCCGACTACCTGACCGTCCAGGCGATCGGGGCTCTGAACCGGGCGGGAGTGCTGTTCATCCCGGACAAGGGTGAGGAGAAGGCCGACCTGCGGCGGCTGCGCACCGAAATATGCGAGCGCTACATCGAGAAGCCCGGCTGGCGCACCGTCGGCTTCGAGATGCCCCGCCGTGCCGAGGCCGGCGACGACTATCTCGGCACCGTCGACGACTGGCACGCCAGGATCGCGGCGGGCTATGCGGCACTCGTCGAGCGCGAGCTGCCCGATGGCGGATGCGGCGCCTTCCTGGTCTGGGGCGATCCGGCGCTCTACGATAGCATGATCCGCATCGTCGAGCGCATCGCCGCCGGTGGCATGGCGCTGGAATGGCAGGTCGTCCCCGGCATCACCGCCGTGCAGGCCCTGGCGGCACGCCACCGCGTCCCGCTCAACCGCATCGGCGAGCCGGTTCTGGTCACAACCGGCCGCCGGCTCGCCGAAGGCGACATGGCCCGCGACGGCGACGTGGTCGTGATGCTGGATGGCGGGCAGGCCTTCGCCCGCATCGACCCTACCGGCCTCGACATCTATTGGGGCGCCTATCTCGGTACGCCGGACGAGATCCTGATATCGGGCCCGCTCGCCGAGGTCCGGGACAGGATCGCCGAGACGAGGAGGCGGGCGCGCGAGGCCAAGGGCTGGATCATGGACACCTATCTGCTCCGCCGGCGCGCACCCTAGTCGGGCCCGACACCCAGGCACTTCGCGAGGAACCTGCCGCCCGCCTCGATTCCATACGGGTCGATGCTGTGCGGCAACCCCGGCCGTACGATCCCTTCCACGTCGAAGCCAGCCTGCTTCAACCCGCTCACCGCCATCCCGAGTGCCGCCACCGGCACGATGTCGTCGGCATCGCCGTGGACCAGCATCACCGGCGGCCGCGAGCGGGCCTCGCCCGCCAGCAGCTCCGGCCCCAGCAGCGCGCCGGAGAATCCCAGCACGCCCGCGATCGCCTCGGGACGCCTCGGCGCCACATGCAGCGACATCATGGT
This sequence comes from Geminicoccus sp., assembly GCA_035326425.1. GTDB lineage: Bacteria > Pseudomonadota > Alphaproteobacteria > Geminicoccales > Geminicoccaceae > CALKJU01. Next base: position 88,838 of record DAOLFG010000005.1, read on the forward strand.
GCCCTGCGAGAATCCGAGCAGGGCCAGCCTCTTGGGCGGCAGGGCGTGGCGCTCGAGCAGTCCGTCGAGATAGGCGTCGAGAATTGGAGCCGAGCGTCGGATGCCGGCCAGCATCGCCTCCGGCCTGCGGTCCTGCAGGCTGAACCACTGCCGGCCGAACGGCGCCATGTCGCAGGGCTCGGGCCCGTCCGGCGCATGGAACGCCGTGTCCGGCAGCGCCGGCCGCAGCATCGGGACGAGGTCGATCAGGTCCCGCCCGTCGGCGCCGACGCCATGCAGCAGGACGACGATCCGCTGCACCGTCCCATGGCCAGGCAGCACCGAGGGGCCGTGAAGCTGGGGCATGGCGATCCTATCTCCGGCTGGGACAGACACTTGCACTGTTGCGCTGCCGTTCAGCATGATGGCTGGCGGCGTGCGGCTCAACCGTGCGTGGCGAGACATCGGAGCCGAGATGACGGCTGGCGGCGGCGGCGCGTTGCTGCGCGGGACGGATTTCCTGCCCCTCTTCGAGGCGGGCGACGCGGTGCGTGTCACCCGCTTCGCGCCCAGCCCGACCGGCTACCTGCATCTCGGCCACGCCTATTCGGCACTGTTCGCCTGGGAGGCCGCCCGGCAGTCGGGCGGCGCCTTCCGCCTGCGGATCGAGGACATCGACCACCAGCGCTGCCGGCCGGAGTTCGAGCAGGCGACCTACGAGGATCTGCGCTGGCTCGGCCTCGACTGGGACGGGCCGGCCCGTCGGCAGTCCGACCACATGGACATCTATGCCGACGCCCTCTCCGAGCTGTGCCGCCTCGGCGTCGCCTATCCCTGCTTCTGCTCGCGCAAGCAGATCCGCGCCGAGGTCGAGGAGGCCGGCAGAGCACCGCACGGCCCCTCGGGCGAGCCGATCTACCCGGGCGTCTGCCGTGGCCTGGCGCCGGCCGAGGCCGAGGCGCGCATGGCACGCGGCGAGCCCTTCGCCTGGCGTCTCGACGTCGCCAGGGCGCTGGCCATCACCGGCCCGCTGACCTGGCTCGACCACCGCGCCGGCACGGTCACGGCCGATCCCCTGTCGCTCGGCGACATCGTGATCGCTCGCAAGGACGTGCCGACGAGCTATCATCTGGCGGTGACGGTCGACGATCACCTGCAGGGGGTCACCTTGGTCACGCGCGGCGAGGACCTCTTCCACGCCACCCATGTCCACCGGCTGCTGCAGGCGCTGCTCGGCCTGCGCGTCCCCACTTGGTATCACCACAATCTGGTGGCCGACTCGCTGGGCCAGCGGATGTCCAAGCGCAACCGGGCGGTGACGCTGCGCCATCTGCGCGAGAGCCGCCGCACGCCGGACGCCATCTGGAGCCTCATCGGCCTGCCGCGCCACGAGGTCGCCGGAGCGGCCTAGTGCGGCGGCTGGCGACGCTCGTCCTGGCCCTCGTTCTGCTCGGCGGCTGCGCCGCGGTCCCCGCTCCCCCGGTCGACGACACCGATGCCGGCCGGCCCAGCGCCGTGTGGCGGCCCGAGGGCACGCCTCGCGCCGTGCTGCTGGCCCTGCACGGCTTCAACGACCACCACACCGCCTTCGCCGAGTTCGGGCCCTGGGCCGCCGGCCAGGGCGTGCTGGTCGAGGCCTACGACCAGCGAGGCTTCGGCGCCAACCCGGACCACGGCCGCTGGCCCGGCGCCGAGGCGCTGACCGCCGACCTGCGCGCCGCCGTCGTCCGGCTGCGCCAGCAGCATCCGGGCGTGCCGCTCTACGTCCTGGGCGAGAGCATGGGAGCCGCCGTGATCACGGTGGCGATGACCGGTTCCGACGCCCCCGAGGTCGACGGCATCGTGCTCAGCGCCCCGGCGGTGTGGGGCGGTGCGGCCCTCAACCCGTTCTATCGGGCCACCTTGTGGGTGATGCGCAACGTCGTGCCGTCGATGACCCTGACCGGCCGCGGCCTGGGCAAGCAGGCTTCCGACAACATCCCGATGCTGCGGGCGCTCGGTGCCGATCCGCTGTTCATCAAGGAGACGCGCGTCGACGCCATCGGCGGCGTCGTCGACCTGATGGGCGAGGCCCTGCAGCGCGGACCGGCGCTGACCACCCGCAAGCTGGTGCTGATCGGCCAGCGCGACGAGATCGTCCCGCCCGAGGCGCAGGAGACCTTCGTCGCCTCGCTGCCGGCCAGCGGCTGCACGCTGGTCTCCTATCCCGAGGGCTGGCACCTGCTGCTGCGCGACCTGCAACGCCAGCGGGTCTGGCAGGACATCCTGGGCTGGATCGGCAACGGGACCCCACCCTCGGGCCTCGCCACCGCCTGTCCCGCCGCCGACCTAGGAAGCTGAGCCGCCGACCCGTTCGATCAGCGCCATGGCGGCCGCCGGATTGCGCTCCTTGAAGCCGCTGATGACATAGAGGAACACCTCGCGCTCCTGGCCGTCGGCCCCGTCCGGCGTCACCTGCTCCAGCCCCTCCGGGCGCCGGCCGGCCGCCCAGGCGCGCGCCCGCCCGGCCCAGGCGTCGAGCGCCGCCTCGCCATAGCCCGCCGCATGCTCCTCGCTGGTGCCCATGATCCGGGCATAGACGAAGGGTGCCACGACGTCGGCGATCTGCGGATAGGACCCGTCGGCCGCCGCCACGATCGCAACGCCGTGCTCGCGGGCCAGCGCCACCACCTCGGGCGAACGGAAGCTGTCGTGGCGCAGCTCGACGGCATGCCGGACCTCCCGGCCGTCGACCCTCTTCGGCAGCAGCGCCATGAAGGCGGCGAGGTCGTCGAGATCCAGCTTCTTGGTGGTCATGAACTGCCAGTTCACCGGCCCGAGCTTGTCCTTCAGCTCCATCACGCCACTGGTGAAGAACCGCTCGATGGATTGCCCGGCCTCGGCCAACACACGGCGATTGGTGGCGAAGCGCGGTCCCTTCACGGCGAAGACGAAATCGTCGGGCGTCTCGGCGTACCACTTGGCGAAGCTCTCGGGCTTCTGCGAGCCGTAGTAGGTGCCGTTGATCTCGATCGAGGTCAGCCTGCGGCTGGCATATTCCAGCTCGCGCTTCTGCGGCAGGCCCTTCGGATAGAACGGCCCCCGCCACGGCTCGTAGGTCCAGCCTCCGATCCCGACGCGGATGCGCCCCGGCTGCGGTGTCGCCATCGGCACTCCCTGCTCAACGCAGCCGCGCCAGCCCGGTATTGGCCGAGACCCGCGCGGTCAGCGTCGCGAGCAGTACACCCACCACCGGCACGCAGGCCAGCAGGACCCAGTCGATGGCTCGGAGCTCCTGCGTCGGCATATCGAGATGGCCGAGGCCCCAGGCCGTCCCCACGAGCGTCAGCGCCGCCAGCAGGAAGCCGGCAACGGCGCCGCGCAGGCCGCTCGCCAGCGCGTGCTGCTCGAACTGCCGCGCCACATAGCTGTCGGCCGCCCCCATCATCCGCAACAGCTCGACGGTCTCGTCGTGCTGATCCAGGCTGAGCCGCGTCACCACCGCCACGACCGCGATGCCGGCGACCAGGAGCAGCACGCCCAGCACCACGCCGGCCATCCGCAGCACGCGCGCCGTCCGGGTGACCTCGAGCGACCGCGTCGGCACGACATCGACCGCCGCGTCCCGGGCCACCGTCGCGAGCGCGGCCGAGACCTCGGTCGCGCTCGGCTCGACACCCTGGTTGTAGATCACGTCGATGATGCGCGGCAGCGGCAGCCGACCGAGATCCTGGAGGCCGCCGAGCCAGGGCTCGACCAGCTCGACCATCTCCTCGGCCGACACCGGCTGCGCCGAGGCCACGCCCGGCAGCGACCGGAGCAGCGCCAGGATGCGCGAGGTCTCGTCCGCGCCGGCCTCGCCCTCCTGGGCGGGCGGCAGCGAGACGGTCAGCATGCGCGGCTCGCGGCTGACGGAGCTGATCCGGCCGTCGGCCACCGCCGCCAGCGCGAACGCCAGGATCGCCAGGTAGATCAGCGCGCCGGTGATCCAGGTCATGAAGCGGCTGGCCGGCGTGCGAGCCAGCGGCAGGTCGCGACGTGCCGGAGCCATCGCCGGCTACTCCGCCGCGCCGAGCGTGGGCTCGGCCGCCACGGCGAGGCATCCCGCTTCCATCCTCAGCACCGGGAACGTGTAGCGGCGCAGCAGCTCCTGGCTGTGCGTCGCGAACACAACGGCGGTCCCCAGCTTGTGGAGCTGCACGAACAGATGCATCAGCCGCTCCGCGCGCGCCGGATCGAGGTTGGAGGTGGGCTCGTCCGCCAGCAGCAGGCTCGGCCTGCACACCACCGCGCGCGCCACGGCCACCAGCTGGCGCTGGCCCATCGACAGCGATTTCGGCTTGGCGTCGACCATCTCGCCGAGCCCAAGCCAGCCCAGCATCTCCGAGACATAACTGGCGATCTGGATGTCCGAGGCGCCGGCGATGCGCAGCGGTAGCGCCACGTTCTCGAACGCGCTCAGGTGATCGATGAGACGTAGGTCCTGGAATACGACTCCGATGCGACGGCGGACCGTACCGGCCTCTTCGCGGCCGAGCTTGGAGACATCGCGGCCGAAAAGCGATACCGTACCACGAGATGGCTGATAGGACAGGCTGAGCAGACGAAGCAGCGAGGTCTTGCCGGCGCCGCTCGGACCGACGAGGAAATGGAAGCTGCCGGCCCGCAGGACGAGGTCGACGTCGCGCAGCACCTCGCCGGCAACGCCGTAGCGCATGCCGATCTGGTGCAACCGGACGACGGTCGCCCCATCGTCGCTCAAGCCGACCCCCGCCATGACACCGACACTTACACGCTCGGGCGTTTTAGTCTAGATGGCAATCAACCTGTGCGTGAGAAAACCGGGGCGAGATAGAGCGAGAAGCGGATGATCCTTATCTGTCCCGAATGTGCTACCCGCTACCGGCTGGCCGACAATGCCATCGGCCCGGACGGTCGCAGCGTCCGCTGCAAGGCTTGCGGTCACCGGTGGCACGCGACCCTGGCGAGCGTCGCCGCCGCCGAGCTGGCCGCCGCCTCGCCGCCCGCCCGGCCACCGGTCGCCGCACCGCCGCCGCAGGCCGTGCCCGAGCCGCCGGAGCCGGCGCCCCTGCCGCCGCCGCTCGCCGCCGGCAGCCGCAGCCGGCGCGACCGGGCGCTGGGCGCCGTCGCTTGGCTCTGCCTGGCCCTGCTGGTGCTGGTGCTGACCGCCGCCTATGTCGGCCGCAACCAGGTGGTCGAGGCCTTCCCCTCGATGGCCACGGTCTACCAGAAGGTCGGGCTGCGGGTGGAGCTGCGCAGCGGCCTGGAGCTGCGCAACCTCAACTCGGTCCGCACCGAGGAGAACGGCCGGCAGGTCCTCGTGGTGACCGGCGAGATCCACAACACCGTCGATCAGGAGCGCAGCCTGCCGCGGGTTCGCGTGGCACTGCTCGACGATTCGCGCGGCGAGATCGAGTTCGGGCTGTTCGACGCCGTCGACCGCACGCTGGCCGGCGGATCCACCACCCGCTTCGAGGCGCGGCTGGTGGATCCGCCGGAATCGGCCAAGACCTACAGCGTCTCGCTCGCCGACAGGCTGTAGCCGGCGTTGGAGGCCGCCTCGCCGATGCAGCTGGCGCTGGCCGAGGCCGAGGCGGCGGCCCGGCGCGGCGAGGTGCCGGTGGGGGCGGTGCTTATCGGGCCCGATCGTGGGGTCCTGGTGCGCGACGGCAACCGGATCGTCGAGCTGTCCGATCCGACCGCCCATGCCGAGATGCTGGTGCTGCGCCGCGCCGCCTCGGCCAGGGGTGCGCCGCGGCTGGTCGACTGCGACCTCTGGGTCACGCTGGAACCCTGTCCGATGTGCGCCCATGCCATCGGCCTCGCCCGCATCCGCAGACTCTATTTCGGCGCCGGCGATCCCAAGGCCGGCGGCGTCGAGCACGGCCCCCGCATCTTCCACAGCAGCTCCTGCCACCATCGGCCGGAGGTCTATGGCGGCATCGGCGAAAGCCGCGCCGCCGAGCTGTTGCGCGCCTTCTTCCAGGAGCGTCGCCGATGACCGACGATCGGATCTTCGCCCTCGTCGCCATGGTGAGCATCCTGCTCTGGGTCGGCGGCGGCCAGCTCGCCGATCCGCGGATGCGCCGGATGGCGCGCAGCGGCGCCTACGTCATCCTGGTGGTCGGCCTGGGCCTCGCCATCATCCGCGCCCTGCTCTGGCTAGGCTCCGGGTAGGACCGCCACCCCGAACAGCCACGGGTGCAGCAGGATCAGCGCCACGTAGAGGACCAGGGCGATCCCGACGCGCTGCCAGCCGATCTCGGCCGCCGAGAAATGCTGCCGGTGCCGGGCGATCGCCCACAGCGGCAGGATCGAGGTGGTGGCCCGCAGCGCCGGCCAGCTCGCCGGCGCGCGCAGCGCCTGCTTGCGGTCGAGCGACGCCATGCCGGCCAGCGCCAGCGCGGCGAAGCTGCCGAAGAACAGCACGGACGCGAGGTCGCCGTTGGCCAGCAGGTGCGTCAGCGCCCACAGCGCGATGGCCCACATCACCGGATGCCGCGTCACGCGCAGGACGCCGCGCGCCGGGGCGTCGTCCGGCCCACCGACCGCGCTCGGGTTGGGCTGGCTGACCCCGCCTACCAGCAGCAGCAGGGCGAAGGGCATCACCAGGAACGGCAGATGCCGCACCGCCGGCCCCGAGGGCCAGAGCTCGATCCAGGGTGCGGCCCGCCACGCCAGCACCAGCCAGACCATGGCGAGAAGGGCGATCACGGAATAGATTGCCATGAAGGCGCGCTCGCCGAGCGTGGCGACGAGACCGGATCTGAGCCCGCCGCTGGAGATGCCGATATGGGTGCCGAGCAGGAACAGCGCCGCGATGATCAGGTTGGTCATGGCTTGCCCCGGCTCCCGTCACGGCCGACCGCGATCCGGTCAATCTAGTAGGAGGGCGTGAGATGCGCGAGACGCTGGTGTTCCTGCTGGGCCTGCTGCTGATGGTCGGGGGCACCGCCCATGCGGCGGCGCCCGAAGGCGGCTTCGCCTACCGCTTCACCTCGATCGAAGGCGACCCGATGCCGCTCGACCAGTGGCGGGGCCGCCCCGTCCTGGTGGTGAATACCGCCTCCTACTGTGGCTACACCCGGCAGTTCGACGGCCTGCAGGCGCTGTGGGACCGCTATCGCGATCGCGGCCTCGTCGTGGTCGGCGTCCCGTCCAACGATTTCGGTGGCCAGGAGCCCGGCAGCAATGCCGAGATCAAGACGTTCTGCGAGGCCAACTTCGCCGTCGACTTCCCGATGACCGAGAAGGTGCATGTCAGGGGTGCGGAGTCCCACCCGCTGTTCGGCTGGTTGCGGCGGGAGCTGGGCTCCGAGGTCGGGCCGGACTGGAACTTCCACAAGTTCCTGATCGGCCCCGATGGTGCCGCCGTCGCCACCTGGCCGTCCGCCGTCGAGCCCGGATCGGCCGAGATCACCGGCGCCATCGAGGGTCTGCTCGCGCGGCCGGCCTCCTGAGCCAGCCGCACAAGGCCGAAGGCAGCCGCCGGCGCTGGCTTCGCCGGTCGGGCGGCCCGCTCGCCACCCGGCTCAGGCTGGCCAGCGGCCTGCTGCTGATGACCTATGCCACCACGCACCTGCTCAACCACACCCTGGGACTGGTCTCGCTCGACGCCCTGGTCGCCGGCCGTCACGTCTTCGCCTTCCTCTGGCTGTCCCCGCCGGTCACGGCGATCCTGGTCGCCGCCTTCTTCGTGCATCTCGTGCTCGGGCTCGCCCGGCTCTGGCAGCGTACCACCTGGCGGATGCCGTTCTGGGAGGCGATCCAGCTCGTGCTGGGCCTGGCCATCCCGCTGCTCGGCGCCCTGCACATCATGGGTACCTTCGTCATCGAGCGCTGCTGCGGCGTCCGGGGCTCCTATGTCTTCGTGCTGGCAGGCCTCTGGCCCGACCAGGCCTGGCGGCAGACCGCCTTCCTGCTGGCGGTCTGGATCCATGGCTGTATCGGCATCCACTACTGGCTGCGCCTCAGGCCCGGCTACCGGCGGGCCCAGCGCTGGCTGGTCCTGCCGGCCGTGCTGCTGCCCTGCCTCGCGCTGCTCGGCTTCGTCGACGGCGGCCGGGCGGTCCTGGCCCGCGCCGCCCTCGATCCGGGCTGGCTGCCAGGGCTGGCGCGCCTCGACAACTGGCCCGACACCGCCACCGTCGCCTGGGCCTACGCCACGGAGGATCGGATCGTCTGGGCGCTGGCGGCCCTCATCGCCGGCATCGTCCTGGTCGACCTGCTGCGCGGCGCGCTGACCAGACGCCGCAATCGCGTCCGCGTCACCTATGACGGCGGCCGCGTCGTCACCTTCCGCCGCGGCACGCCGCTCCTGGAAGTGAGCCGCGCCGCCGGCATCGCCCACGCCGCGGTCTGCGGCGGCCGGGGCCGCTGCTCGACCTGCCGGGTGCGCGTGACGCGCGGGCTCGAGGACCAGACGCCGCCTTCGCCTGCCGAGCGCCGGGTGCTCGAGCGCATCGGCGCCGAGGCCGATGTCCGCCTCGCCTGCCAGCTCCGCCCGACCCGCGACCTCGCCGTCACCATGCTGATGCAGCCCGACACCAACGCCCTGGGCGCCTTGCGGAGGATGGATCCGAACCAGGGCAGCGAGCGCGAGATCGCGGTGATGTTCGCCGATCTGCGCGACTTCACCCGCCTGTCGGAGACCCGGCTGCCCTACGACGTCGTGTTCATCCTCAACCGCTACTTCACCGTGATGGGTGCCGCCATCGAGCGCGAGGGCGGGCATGTCGACAAGTTCGTCGGCGACGGCATCATGGCGCTGTTCGGCCTGGAGAAGGGGGCGGGGGAGGGTGCCCGCGCCTCGCTCGCTGCCGCCTCGGCCATGGGCGAGGCGTTGGCCGCCCTCAACGACGAGCTGGCACACGAGCTGAAGGTGCCGCTGCGCATGGGCATCGGCATCCATGCCGGGCCCACCATCGTCGGCGAGCTGGGCTACCGTCGCGCGGTGTCGCTCACCGCCATCGGCGACACCGTCAACACCGCCAGCCGGCTCGAGACGCTGTCCAAGGAGCTGTCGGCCCAGCTGGTGATCTCCGCCCACCTGGCCGAGCTCGCGGGCGTGGATTTGCCGGCGGCACGCCCCGCCGAGGCCGAGCTGCGCGGCCGGCGGGCGCGGCTGCCGGTGCTGGCCTTCACCGACGCCCGCGACGCCTGGCCCGCCGCCGTCGGGCTCGACCGCCCGGTGCCCTGGATCCGCAGGATCGCGGCGCTCATGGGTCGCTGACGCCGCCGCTCAGATCGCCGCCACCGCCTGCCGCAGCGCGTCGGCCAGCTCGGCCATGGCGTCCGGCCGCGGCCAGGCACGACGCCAAGCCAGTGTCAGCCGCCGCGAGGCGCCGCGGTCGCTGAGCGGCCGCAGCGCGATCGGAGCGCCGGCGGCGAACGGCCCACGGCCGGCGAAAGCCGGGATGATGGCGCAGCCCAGCCCGATGCTGACCATCTGCCGCAGGCTCTCCACGCTCGCCGCCTGCACCTCGTCGTGCGGCCGCAGATCCAGTGCCTTGGCCAGCGACGAGGACTGCTCGAGCAGGCAGTGCCCGGCCTCCAGCATCAGCACGGTCTCGCCGGCCAGCTGGCCGGGCCGCAGCTCGTTCTGCTTGGCCAGCCGGTGATCGGGCGGCAGCGCCACCATGAACGGCTCGTCGCCGATATCGGCGCTGGCCAGCGCCCGCTCGTCGAACGGCCGCGACAGGATGGCGGCGTCGAGCTCGCCCCGGTGCAGCTGCTCCAGCAGCCGCGCCGTCATCGCCTCCTTCAGCTGCAGCCGGAGCCGGGGCCAACGCCGCTTCAGCGCCGGCAGCAGGTGCGGCAGCAGGTAGGGCCCTGCGGTCGGGATCACGCCGAGGCGGAGGCTGCCGGCCAGCGGCTCGGTGGTGGCCTGTGCCAGCTCGCGCAGCTTGGCCACCTCGCCCAGCACCACCCGGGCCTGGGCGATGATCGCCTGGCCCGCCGCCGTCGCCGTCGTGCCACGGCTGCCACGCTCGAACACCGGCACGCCCAGCTCCTCCTCGAGCTTGCGGACCTGGGTGCTGAGCGTCGGCTGGCTGACGTGGCACCGCAGCGCCGCCTCACCGAAATGGCCGGTGTCGGCAACCGCCACGACATAGTCCAGATCTCGCAGGTTCACAGGCAGGCCAATCGGTTGCATCTATCGCTACAATTAGAACAATCGATTTGCTCGATCAACGCCGCCGCGCTTTACTCCGTCCCCGCAGGGTGGGCCGCACGCTCGGGGCGGGCCGCAACCGACGAAGCCGATATCGGAGGGAAGGATGGACGAGGATATTTCCGCTGCGGCCGGACAGTGCCCCGTGGCGCACGGGAAGGGCCGTCTGGCCGCCCTGCGCGGGCGAGGAAACCGCGACTGGTGGCCGAACCAGCTCAATCTCAAGGTGCTTCACCAGAATTCCGCCCTCTCCAACCCCATGGGCAAGGATTTCGACTACGCCGAGGAATTCGAGAAGCTCGACATCGAGGCCCTGAAGAAGGACCTCTACGCGCTGATGACCGACTCGCAGGAATGGTGGCCGGCCGACTTCGGCCACTACGGCGGGCTGTTCATCCGCATGGCCTGGCACAGCGCCGGTACCTACCGCACGGCCGACGGCCGCGGCGGCGCCTCCTACGGCATCCAGCGCTTCGCGCCGCTCAACAGCTGGCCCGACAATGTCAACCTCGACAAGGCCCGCCGGCTGCTCTGGCCGATCAAGCAGAAGTACGGCGATCGGATCTCCTGGGCCGACCTGCTGGTCCTCACCGGCAACTGCGCGCTCGAGTCGATGGGCTTCAAGATCTTCGGCTTCGGCGGCGGCCGCGAGGACATCTGGGAGCCGCAGGAGGACATCTACTGGGGTGCGGAGGACACCTGGCTCGGCGACAAGCGCTACACCGGCGACCGCTCGCTGGAGAACCCGCTGGCAGCCGTGCAGATGGGCCTGATCTACGTCAATCCGGAGGGGCCCAACGGCAAGCCCGACCCGGTGGCGGCGGCGCGCGACATCCGCGAGACCTTCGCACGCATGGCGATGAACGACGAGGAGACGGTGGCGCTGATCGCCGGCGGCCACACCTTCGGCAAGACCCACGGCGCCGGCGAGGCGACCCATGTCGGCGTCGAGCCCGAGGGTGCCGGCCTCGCCGAACAGGGTCTCGGCTGGCGCAATGCCTTCGGCACCGGCTTCGGTGCCGACACGATCGGCAGCGGCCTCGAGGTCACCTGGACGACGACGCCCACCAAGTGGAGCAACGACTTCTTCAGGCATCTGTTCGAGTACGAGTGGGAGCTGACCAAGAGCCCGGCCGGCGCCTGGCAGTGGCAGCCGAAGAACGGTGCCGGCGCCGGCACGGTGCCGAATGCGCACGATCCGTCCAAGCGGCATGCGCCCGGCATGCTGACCACCGACCTGTCGCTGCGCCTCGACCCGATCTACGAGAAGATCTCGCGACGCTTCTACGAGAACCCGGACCAGTTCGCCGACGCGTTCGCCCGGGCCTGGTTCAAGCTGACCCATCGCGACATGGGTCCGCGCTCCCGCTATCTCGGCCCGCTCGTCCCCGAAGAGGATCTGATCTGGCAGGATCCGATGCCGGCTGTCGACCACCCGCTGGTCGACGAGGCCGACATCCGCGGTCTCAAAGCCAAGATCCTGGCTTCGGGCCTCACGATCCCCGAGCTGGTGACAACCGCCTGGGCTTCGGCCACCACCTTCCGCGGCTCGGACAAGCGCGGCGGCGCCAACGGCGCCCGCATCCGCCTGACGCCGCAGAAGGACTGGGAAGCCAACCAGCCGGCGCAGCTCGCCCGTGTGCTGGGCGTGCTGGAAGGCATCAAGCAGGCTTTCGACAGCGCCCGGGCCGACGGTAAGAAGGTATCGATCGCCGACCTCGTCGTGCTCGGCGGCTGTGTGGCGGTCGAGGAGGCGGCGCGCAGGGCCGGCCACACGGTCGAGGTGCCTTTCTCGCCCGGCCGCACCGACGCGACGCAGGAGCAGACCGACGTCGAATCCTTCGCCGTGCTCGAGCCGATGGCCGACGGCTTCCGCAACTACCTCAAGACCGACTACACGCTGTCGCCCGAGGAGCTGCTGGTCGACCGCGCCCAGCTCATGACGCTCACGGCACCCGAGATGACGGTGCTGCTGGGCGGCATGCGCGCCATGAACGCCAATGTCGGCGAGTCCCGGCACGGCGTGCTCACCAACCGGCCCGGCACGCTCACCAACGACTTCTTCGTCAACCTGCTCGACATGCGCACGGTGTGGAAGGCGGTTTCGGAGGCCGAGGACGTGTTCGAGGGCCGCGACCGCAAGACCGGCGAGCTGAAGTGGCTGGGCACCCGCGTCGACCTGGTGTTCGGCTCGAACTCGCAGCTCCGTGCCATCGCCGAGATCTACGGCACCGATGGTGCCCAGGCACGGTTCGTGCGCGATTTCGTGGCCGCCTGGACCAAGGTGATGAACCTCGACCGCTTCGATCTCGCCTGATCGCGGCGAATTGTCGGCCACGGCGCCGTCGTCCGGGAGACCGGGCGGCGGCGTCCTCGTTTCAATCCGCTGTCAGCCCGGGCCGCGATCATGAACGCCGCCACGATCCGGCCGACCGGCAGGTTGGCGAGCCATGAGCGGGCGCATGCCGGGCATCGCCGACCAGATATCGGCGATGCGGCCGCGCAGCTTGCCGATGCGCAGCGCGTCCTCGATGCGGCGGTCGAGGAAGGCCCAGCTGTCGACGAGCCCGTCCGAGGCGTCGTCGAGCCAGTAGAGGGTGGTGGCCGCCAGCACGCCGGCGAGGCTGGCCCGCCGTGTGTACCAGCTCCAGCCCTCCCCGGGGGTGGCGGGCATGCCGGCCAGCTGCCAGACGAGGTCGGCGGTACGCCACAGGCCGCGGCCGCCCGACGTCAGACCGTATGGCATGCTGCGCGCCACGATCGCCTTGCGTACCGCCTCGCGATGCGGCGCCAGCACCTCGAGCCGGGCGCGCACCACCTTGGCCACGCGTCGCCGGATCGGCAGGTCGCCCAAGGGCAGGTCCGCCACCGCCGCCGCCATCTGCCGGTCGGACCATTCGCCGAACCAGTCGAGCAGGCTGTCGCCGGCCCTGGGGAACAGACGGGTGGCAGTGGCGCGGTCGAACCCGGCATCGGCCGCGGCGTTGAGCAGGGTGCGCTTGGACCAGCCGTCGAAAGCGGCATGCGGCAATGCCGCCTCCAGGATCCGGTCCTTCTGCTCGCTGCGCTCCAGGGTGGCCTCGCTCATACGGCCCTCTCCTCGTCGATGGCGGGTTCAGGATGCCACGACTTCAGCAGCTCCAGCTCGCGCTCGAAAGCCAGCTGGCGCAGGTCGGTCATCCGCATCGTGAACAGGATGCCGTCCAGATGATCGACCTCGTGCTGGAGGATACGGGCGAAGAGGCCCTCGGCCACGCCCCCGACCGGCGCTCCCTCGGAATCGACCGCCCGCCAGGCGACGCGGCGCCAACGCGGCACGAGCCCGCGCAGCCCCGGGATGGACAGGCAACCCTCGAACGCGCTGTCCCGTTCCTCGCCCGCCGGTGTCAGCTCGGGATTGAACAGCACCATCGGCTCGGGTGGCTCGGCGCCAGCGAGCGGCGGGGGCTGGGCGATGATCAGCCGAACACCCTCGTGGACCTGCGGCGCGGCGATGCCGATGCCCTGCGAATCCCTCATGGTCTCGATCATGTCGGCGGCCAGCCGCCGCATCTCCGGCGACGCCGGATCATCGACCTCGGCCGCCCGTGCCAGCAGTACCGGATGGCCCATGCGGGCGATCTTGCGCAGTGTCATGGCGCAGGGATCTAGCCCGCCGCCCGTCTGCCGGAAAGGGCCGCTCGGCCGCTCGCCTCAACCCTGTGCCTGCGTCTGCGTCGCCGATGGGGCCGCATGGCCGAAGAAGCCGCGGCCGATGATCGAGGTCAGCTCGCTCAGGCCCTGCTGCAGCCAGTCGTTGAAGTCGTTGAGCCCGCCCTTGGCCAGCACCATGTTGACCTTGTCGACGTGCAGGTCGTCGCGCATGCCGTCGATGTGCTCGAGTGCCTTGTCGGTGTCGCGCAGGCCGTACTGGCGGCGAAGCTCCGTCAGGTTCTGCTCGATGACGCCGAGGCAGTGCGCCACCGAGCGCGGGAGCTTCCAGTCGCAATAGAGGAAGGCCGCGACCTCCGGCGGGCGGATGCCTCGAGGATGGCTGCGGCGGAAGGCCTGGAAGCTGGCTGCCGAGCGCAGGACCGCCGCCCACTGGCTCTCGTCCGCCACCGTCGTTGCGAACCCGTCGGGGCCGCCGAGGCTGGTGAACTTGACGTCGAGGAGGCGGGTGGTCTGGTCGGCGCACTCGATGGCGCGGCCGAGTTCGTAGAAGTTCCATGCCTCGTCGCGGTAGAAGGTGCCGGCGGTGATGCCGACATGGGCATCGCATGCCTCCTTGATCATCGCACAGGTGCGGGCGAGTCGCTCCTCGGCGAGATCGGAGGCGGTCAGCGCCAGGACACGGTTGTAGAAGACATTGAGCTGGGCCCACATCTCGGTCGAGATCAGCGAGCGCAGCATCCGGGCGTTCTCGCGCGCATACTTCACGTCGTTGACCAGGGAGGTCGGGTTCTCGCGGTCCATGACGTAGAACCGCAGCGCGCTCTCGGCGGTCGCGGCCGGCCTCGTCTTGAAGAACTCCTCGGAATCGCCGTTCAGCGCCAGCACCGAGGCCCAGTCGTGCTGGCCCTGGCTGTCGCGCGAGAAGGTCTCCTGCACGTCGAGGATGCGGGCGAGGTTCTCGGCGCGCTCGACATAGCGGGCGAGCCAGAAGATGGCTTCGGCGTAGCGGGCGAGGAGGTTCATTCGAGGACCCAGGTATCCTTGGAGCCGCCGCCCTGGCTGCTGTTGACGATCAATGAGCCCTTGCGCAGCGCCACGCGCGTGAGGCCGCCCGGCAGGACCCAGGTCGCGCTGCCGGTGATCGTGAAGGGCCTGAGGTCGACATGGCGCGGCTCGATGCCGCTCTCGGTGAGCGTGGGACCGACCGAGAGGTCGATCATCGGCTGGCTGATGAAGTTGGCCGGGTCGGCCACGACCTTCTCGCGCGCCGCCTCCAGCTCGGCCTTGCTGGCCCGCGGCCCGATGGTGATGCCGTAGCCGCCGGATTCGCCGACCGGCTTGGTGACCAGGCGGTCGAAATTGTCGAGCGTGTACTGCAGGCCCTCGGGCTCGCGGCAGATGTGGGTCTCGACGTTCTCGATGATCGGATCCTGGTCGAGATAGTAGCGGATCAGCCGCGGCATGTAGGCATAGACCGCCTTGTCGTCGGCGACGCCGGTACCGATGGCGTTGGCGAGCTGGACGTTGCCCTTGGCGTAGACCCGCATCAGGCCGGGCACGCCCAGCATGCTGGTGGGATTGAACGCCTCGGGATCGAGGAAGTTGTCGTCGATCCGGCGATAGATGACGTCGACCGGCTGCAGCCCGGCGATCGTGCGCATCCACACCCGCTCGTCCTGCACCACGAGGTCGCGGCCCTCGACCAGCGGCACGCCCATCTCGCGGGCGAGGAAGACATGCTCGAAATAGGCCGAGTTGTAGACACCGGGAGACAGCAGCACGATCTGCGGATCGCCCTGCGGCCGGGGCGCCAGCTCGGCCAGGGCGGCGTGCAGACGCGCGCCATAGTCGGAAACGCGCTTGATGCCGATCCCCGACATCAGGTCGGCGAACGCCCGCATCATCAGGTGGCGGTTCTCGACGACGTAGGAGACGCCCGAAGGCGTGCGCGCATTGTCCTCGAGCACCCTGAACCTGCCGTCGCCGCCGCGGACGAGGTCGGTGCCGTTGATCATCACATAGGTGCCGAACGGCAGGTTCAGGCCCTGCATCTCGGGACGGTAGTTGCTGTTCCCGAGGACGAGATCCCGTGGGATGATCCCGTCCTTCAGCACCTTCTGGCCGTGGTAGATGTCCTGGAGGAAGAGGTTGATGGCGGTGACGCGCTGCGTCACGCCGGTCTCGATGATCTTCCAGTCCTCGGGCGAGATCAGCCGGGGCACGACGTCGAACGGCAGGATGCGGTCGATCGCGTCCTTGTCGCTGTAGACCGTGAAGGTGATCCCGAGATTGTAGAGCTCCAGCTCGGCGTCCTTGGCGCGGGCCCGCAGCGTTTCGAGGCCCATGTCGTCCAGCCGGCTGGCGATGGTCAGCGCATGCTGCCGCCCGCCGCCGGCCTGGGCGAATATCTCGCAGAAATAGGCGCCAGCATCGTAGCCGCGAATCGCGCCCTTGAGCTCCACGTCGCTTCTCCGTCCCCGGGGCCAGCCAGGCTTGTCTGCCTTTCCGGCAGCAACCAGCATGCCAGACGGCGCGCCACCCCGCCAAGCCACCATGCCCGGTCGGACCTGCCGAATACCCGGGCGCGGCCTGCGCCGCGGGGTGGCAGGGTGGCGCCCCTCAGCCGCGGCGGGCGGCGCTGCGCAACCAGTCGGTGCAGGCGTCGGCGGGCAGGGGCGGGCAGCTCAGGAAGGCCTGGACTGCGTCGCAGCCCTCGTCGCGCAGCATCCTGAGCTGGGCCCGGCTCTCGATCCCTTCGGCCACCACGCGCAGGCCCAGCTGCTTGCCGAGCCGGATGACGGCGGAGGCGAAGAAGGTACGGTGCTTGTCGGCGGGCGTGCCTTCGAGCAGGCTGCGGCTCAGCTTGAGGGTGTGAAGGCGGGCGTCCCGCAACAGTGCCAGCGATGTGGGCCCGTTGCCGAACCCGTGCACCGCCAGCCTGACCCCGAGCTCCAGTAGCGCCGGCAGGGCATGACCGCCGCACTCGATCTCGTCGAGCAACGGCTGCTCTCCGATCTCGAGCTCCAGTGACGCAGGCGCGAGGCCGACGCGATCGAGCCGGTCCTTCACGCGCCTTGCCAGGTCGCTCCAGGCGAGCTGGCGGCGCGACAGGATCGGCACCGCGACATGGATCGAGCGCATGCCGGCCTGGTGCCAGCGGGCCAGATGCGCACATGCCTCGCCGAGCAGCCAATCGGTCAGAGGCTCCAGCAGCCCGGCGTCCTCGACCAGGGTGCGGAAGCGATCGGCCTCGACGAGGCCCAGCTCGGGATGCTGCCAGCGGACGAAGGATGCGAGCCCGAGGTCGCCCGGCCGCAGTGTCACCTGCGGCTGGAAGTGCAGCACGAACTCGTTGCGCTCGATGGCATGCCGCAGGTCCTGCTCGAGGATGACGCCGCGGCGCATGCGGCCGTCGAAGCCCTCGTCGTGGAAGCGGCAGAGATTGCCGCCCTGCGCCTTGGCGCGGTACATGGCGGCATCGGCGAGGCGGACCAGGGTCGTGGGCTCGGCGCTGTCGCGCGGATAGATCGCTACGCCCAGGCTCCCGGTCACCCGCACCTCGTCGGCGTCGATGGCGATGGGCGGCACGATCGCCTCCAGCAGCTTGCGAGCCACCAGCGCCGCTTGGTCCGGCCTCGCCAGCCCTTCGATCAGAATGCCGAACTCGTCGCCGCCGAGGCGCGCCACGGTGTCGGTCTCGCGCACCCTACCGGAGAGGCGGTCGGCAATGATACGCAGCAGCCTATCGCCGGCGGAATGGCCCAACCGGTCGTTCACCGGCTTGAAGTCGTTGAGGTCGAGCAGCATCACCGCGACATGGTGCCGCTGGCGACGGGCGGTGGCCAGCGCCCGCTCGAGGCGGTCGCCGAACAGCGTGCGGTTGGCAAGGCCGGTGAGGTCGTCGTATTGGGCGAGCCTGCCCAACCGTTCCGAGGTGACACGTCGCACGATGGCGAAGCGTATGGCGCGCTCCAGCCAGTCGTCGTCGAGCCGATCCTTGTCGAGATAGTCGGCAGCGCCCAGCTCCATCGACTCGAGATCGATGCGCCGCTCCGGCTGCCTCGCCGTCAGGATGATCGGAGTCTCGAAACCCCGGTGCTGCGCCAGCCTGATGAAATCGAGCCCGTCGCGCCCGCCCAGCCGGTATTCGACTAGGCACAGGTCGTAGGCGCCGGCGGCGAGGCGGCGCATCCCACCGTCGAAGGTACTGGCCCAGTCGACGTGGAACTCGGTGTCGACGGCTCGCCCCAGCAGGTCGCGCAACCGCCGATAATCGGTCTCGTCACCGTCGACCACCAGCAGCCGCAGCAGCGGACCCGGCTCGCGAGGCAGCGGCAGGTCGAGCCGGTGCTGGTCGACGGTCGGCAGCCGATCCGGATCGGCATGGGTGAGCGCCATCGGGCCGGCTTCGAGCCAGAGCCCGGCCGGGGCTTCGCGCAGACCCGGCTGCGGGGATTCCTCGGGCCTGCCGTCCGGGGATCCGAGTGGATGGAAAGGGCGGATTCGCATGGACCGGTCTGTAGGATGCCGGCCCGGCTGTGTAAACTAGTGCGCGCATCACGCGCAGGTTTATTCGCTATATGATTGAGAAGGGCAGTACCTCAATATGCGGAGGCGAGTCCGGGCTCGAACGCAGCGGGCGCCGGGTCGAGCAACCGGCTGCTTCCGGCCCCGACCTCGACCACGGCGAGCCCGTGCTCGGTGATGCCGCTCGGCATCAGTCTGAAGATGCCGAGCCTGCCGGCGAAGCCCGCGGGCGCGGTCAGCGCGGTATCGTCGAACCGGCGCTCGGACCGCGCCAGCACGGCGGCGAGCGCCGTCACGTCGTAGGCCAATCCGGCCAGCGGACCGGGCTTGCGGCCGAACGTGTCCTCGAAATGGCGCGCGAAGGCCCGGAGATCGTCCGGCGCCACGGTCGCCATCCATGCCCCCTGCAGCCCGGGCTCGACGGCGATGGTCGGATCGTCCTGCCAGAGCATGGTGCCGAGCAGCCTGGTCTGGCGCGCGTCGAGGCCGTGAGCATCGAGCAGGGCGAGGATCGTCTGCAGCCGCGTGCCGGAATCGGGCAACAGCAGCGCGTCGAACGAGAGCGGCACGGCCGGCGCGGCCTCCGTCCTCTGCATCGCCAGCCGTCCGGCGGCGTCGGTGCGCGAAACCAGCGCCCGGCGCTGCTCCTCGGTCGTGGCCTGGCGCAGCGGCGAGCCGGTCAGACGGGCGACCACCTCGGCTGCGCCGGCGCCGTCGGCCTGGTAGGTCGCCGAGGGCCCGGGCTGGATGCCCGGCGTGCCGGTCGATGCCACCCGCCAGGCCCTGAGGGCTCGGGCGCCATAGGCGTCGTCGGGTGCCAGCGCCGCGACACGGGTGAATCCCTGGCCGTGGGCGAACCGCACGACGCGGTCGACCTGCTCCTCCGGCCGGAAGCCCATGACATAGGCACCCTTGCCGGCGGCGGCGGCATCGTTGGAGAACGACAGCACGCGCACGTTGCGCGCCGTCGCCAGGGGCGTGACCGCCACCGTCGCACTGCTGAACAGCGGGCCGAGCAGGAGCTGGGCGCCATTGTCGAGCGCGTCGCGCGCCGCGGCGACCGCCCCCTCGGTGGTGTTGGAGGTATCGCGCGGCAGCAGCACGAGGTCGCTGTCACCGACATCGAACAGTGCCAGCTGGGCCGCATCCAGCATATCGGCGCCGACCGCCCCGGCGTCGCCGGTCAGCGGCAACAGCAATCCCACCCTGATCGGACCTTCCGGCAGCGGCGGCGGCAGCGGCTCGACCTTGGTGACGGGCGGCGGCGGTGGTTGCGGCGCTGGCGGCGGCGTGGCTTGCTGCTGCGTCGCGCATCCCCATAGCATCGCGGCGACGCTGAAGGTGGCGATGGCGAGACGAGAACGCACGCGGAACCCTTTCGAGGCGGGACGTCCAGGAGACAGCGTCGCGCGCGAAGGTAACGAAGCCGCAATGGTGAGTAAACCGACCGGCCGGCTGGCGGTGGTGGCCACGCCCATCGGAAACCTCGGCGACGTCAGCCCGCGCGCCGCGCAGACCCTTGCGGAGGCTGACCTCGTCGTCTGCGAGGACAGCCGGGTGACCGGGCGGCTGTTGCAGCATTTGGACCTGCACAAGCCGATGCTCGCCTATCACGACCACAACGCGGCGCAGATGCGGCCGAGGCTGCTGGCGGCCCTGGGCGAGGGCAAGCTCCTGGCTCTGGTCTCGGATGCCGGCACACCCGGTATCTCCGATCCGGGTCACAAGCTCGTGCGCGAGGCCGCCGAGGCCGGATTCGAGATCGTGGCCGTCCCCGGTCCCTCGGCGGTGGTGGCGGCGCTGTCGATCGCCGGCCTGCCGACGGACCGCTTCCTGTTCGCGGGCTTCCTGCCGAGCCGCGCTGCGGCACGGCGGGCGGCGCTCGAGGAGTTGCGCGCCGTCCCGGCGACGCTGGTGCTCTACGAGGCGCCGCAGCGTGTCGCCGAATGTCTGGCCGACGCGGCGGCGGTGCTCGGCCCACGCCCGGCAGCGCTGGCGCGCGAACTCACCAAGCGGTTCGAGGAGGTCAGGCGCGGCGATCTCGCCGGCCTCGCCGCCGAGATGGCTGCCGGCACCACACCCAAGGGCGAGATGGTCCTGGTGATCGGTCGCGCCGACACGACAGCCGTGCTCGATGACGCCGCGGTCGATGCGGCGCTGGCCGAGGCGCTGGCAACGTGCGGGCCCAGCGAGGCGGCGGCAGCCGTGGCGGCGATGGCCGGGCGGCCGCGACGCGAGGTCTACGCCCGCGCCCTGGCGCTCAAGGCCGCCGCACCGGGATGAGCCGCCGTGACACGGACCGGACAGGCCGCGCCGCCGAGACCGCCGCCGCGTGGCTGCTGCGGCTGAAGGGCTTCCGCATCCTGGAGCGCCGGTTTGCGACGCCGGTGGGCGAGATCGACCTCGTCGCCTGCCGGGGTGACCTTCTGCTGTTCGTCGAGGTCAAGCGCCGCGGCGAGCTTGCGGCCGCCAGCGAGGCGCTGCTGCCAGGGCAGCAGCAGCGCGTGGCGCGGGCGGCCGAGATCTACTTGCAGCGCCGGCCCGCCGCGCGCTCGATGCGATGCCGCTTCGACGTCATCGCCATCGCTCCGTGGCGCTGGCCGGTCCACGTGACCGATGCTTGGCGGCTCTAGCTCTTGCCATCTGCTGCGAGGATGTAGAATTGCTCTCGCGATCATGCTGCGAGAAGGCAAGACATGGACATCGCCGACCTGGCCGTCTTCGCCGCGGTGGCGGACACCGGCGGCATCACGCGGGCGGCCGAGCGGCTGGGGCGGGTCCAGTCGAACGTGACCGCGCGGATCAAGGCGCTCGAGCTGGAGCTCGGCACGCTGCTGTTCCATCGCCACAGTCGTGGCGTCGGCCTCACCGCCGCCGGCCGGCGGCTGCTCCCCTATGCGGGCAGGATCGCCGGCCTAATGGCCGAGGCCGAGCGCGCCGTCCGCGAGGACGACGACGTCCCACGCGGTCGCCTGGTGATCGGCGCGATGGAGACGACGGCCGCGGTGCGGCTGCCGCCGCTGCTGGCGCGCTTCCGCAGCGCCTATCCCGAGGTCGAGCTGGCCGTGTCCACCGGCCCCACGGCCGAGCTGGTCGATCGGGTACTGGCCTATGAACTCGACGCCGCCCTTGTGGCCGGGCCGATCGGCCACCCGGAGATCAGCGAGGATGCAGTGTTCAACGAGGAGATGGTGCTGGTGACGGCAACGGGCCGGCCGGGCCTGGAGGCGCCGCCGCCGGCCGCCATCGTCTTCAGGGCGGGCTGCTCGTACCGGCGCCGACTGGAGGCGCTGCTGCTGTCCGCCGGATATGGCGCGGTGCGCTGGCAGGAGCTCGGGACGCTCGAGGGGATTCTCGGCTGTGTCGCGGCCGATCTCGGCGTCACCCTGCTGCCGCGGTCCGTGGCCGGCGGCCACGAGGCGGCGGGCAAGGTATGCTGCCACCCGGTGCCGGCACCCTTCGCCGCCGTCGAGACGATGCTGGCGAGCCATCGCGACGGCGTGCCGAGCGCGGTGCTGCGTGCCTTGCACGCGACCATTTCCGCCATGCAGGCGATCGATCAGTCACAAAGAAAGTAGATCATATTTGGAGATACCACGCATCTCGGTAAATGATGCTTCAATAAAGCCGGTTGCCTCTCCGTGCTGACACAGAAGAAACACGCTCAAAATATTCCGGGTGCCGACTGAAACATTCGGGATCGATGGTCGTTGGCGAGGCGGGCGCGGGGCTCGCTCAGCCAACGGATCGAGACAGTGACGATCATCCTCGGCAATGTTGCCTTCGGCACCAATGGCAACGACAGCTATCTGAGCGAGACCGGCCCGGTCAGCGACAACGGCGGCAGCCACACCGTCTACGGCCTGAACGGCCATGACGTCGTCTATGGCGGCGGCGGCAACGACACGGTCTATGGCGGCAACGGCAGCGACCAGCTGTTCGGCGATTCCGGCAACGACACCGTCTACGGCGAGAGCGGCGACGATCGGCTCGACGGCGGCTCCGGCAACAACGCGCTCTATGGCGGGGCCGGCAACGACACCTTCTGGAGCGACGGCGGCAACGACAGGTACTATGGCGGCTCCGGATTCGACACGCTGGTCTACAGCGACCTGACGGTCGGCGCCCACATCGACGTCGCGGCGGGCACCGGTGCCACTGGCGACACGATCTTCGGCATCGAGCAGTTCATCGGCACCCAGAGCACCGACATGATGGTCGGGGACTATGGCGCCAACTGGTTCTCCGGTGCAGGGGGTGCCGATCTGCTTCGGGGCGGCGCTGGCAACGACAGTCTCGATGGCGGCTTCGGCAACGATCTGCTCGAGGGCGGCTCGGGTGCGGACGTCCTGAACGGCGGGGTCGGCATCGACACGGCGACCTACGAGCACAGCAGCGCCGGGGTGAGCGTGGCCCTCGACAGCGGAATCGGCACCGGCGGCGAAGCGGCCGGCGACGTGCTGTCGGGGGTCGAGAACATCATCGGCTCGGCGCATGACGACTATCTGTTCGGCAACTTCACGAAGAATGTGCTGTATGGCGGCGCCGGCAACGACTGGATCAAGGGCGACAACGACGCCGACCGGCTCTATGGTGGCAGCGGCGTCGACACGGTCAGCTACTCGCATTCGTCGAACGGGGTCGCGGTCGATCTCGCCGCCGGCACCGCGGTCGGCGGCGCGGCCCAGGGCGACGTCATCTCGAGCTTCGAGAACGTCAACGGCTCGGCCAAAGGCGACAGCCTGAAGGGCAGCTCGGTTGCCAATGCGCTCTATGGCGGCGACGGCAATGACGGCCTCGACGGCCGGGGCAGCGACGACATGCTGTTCGGCGGCAATGGCGCCGACTACATGGTCGGCGGTACGGGTGCCGACAGTTTCGTGTACTACGCGACCGGCGAGAGCGGCCCGGGCGTCGGCTATCACGACACCATCCAGGACTTCCAGCACGGCGTCGACGAGATCGACCTGTCCTATATCGACGCCAAGGTCCACACCGCCGGTGGCCAGGCCTTCGACCTGATCGGCCACGCCGCCTTCAGCGCCGAAGGGCAGATCCGCTACTACGAGGACGGCGGCAAGACCGTCATCGAGGTCAACACCAGCGGCGCCGGCGGAGCCGAGATGGAGATCGTCCTGCTCGGCAACACCGTCCTCACCGACAACGACTTCCTGTTCTGAATGGCCTGGGCGCGGGTCGGGGGCGGCCGAGGCGGCCGCTCTCAGCCGCGCGCATAGCCGAGGCCCCGGAGTGCCGCGCGCATCTCGTCCAGCACCGCCGGGTCGTCGATCGTCGCCGGGGTGCGGAAGGCGGTGCCGTCGGCGATCTTCTTCACCGTGCCGCGCAGGATCTTGCCCGACCGGGTCTTGGGCAGGCGCTTGACCACCGTCACCAGCTTGAAGGCGGCCACGGGCCCGATCTCGTCGCGGACCTTCCTCACCAGCTCGGCGCAGATCTCGGCCTCGTCCCGCGCGACGCCCGACTTGAGCACCACGAGGCCCAGGGGCAGCTCGCCCTTCAGCTCGTCGGCGACGCCCAGCACCGCGCATTCGGCGACGTCGCGATGGCCGGCCAGCACCTCCTCCATCGCTCCGGTCGACAGCCGGTGGCCGGCGACGTTGATGACGTCGTCGGTGCGGCCCATCACGTAGACATAGCCGTCCTGGTCGCGATAGCCGGCGTCGCCGGTGACATAGTAGCCGGGGAAGGCGGCGAGATAGGCCTGCCGGAAGCGGTCGGCGGCGTTCCACAGAGTGGGCAGGCAGCCGGGCGGCAGCGGCAGCTTGACTGCGATGGCACCCATCTGCCCGCTCGGCACCTCGTGGCCCTGCTCGTCGAGGATGCGCACGTCGTAGCCCGGCATCGGCAGGGTCGGCGAGCCGGGCTTCACCGGCAGCAGCTCGATGCCCATCGGATTGCCGCAGATCGCCCAGCCGGTCTCGGTCTGCCACCAATGGTCGATGACCGGCACCCCGAGCTGCGCCTCGGCCCAGACCAGCGTGTCGGGATCGCAGCGCTCTCCGGCGAGGAACAGGGCGCGAAGGCTCGAGATGTCGTAGCGCTGCAGGAGCTTCGCTTCCGGGTCCTCCTTGCGGATGGCACGGAAGGCGGTGGGTGCCGTGAACAGCACCGAGACCTCGTGCTGCGCGATCACCCGCCAGAAGGCGCCGGCGTCGGGCGTGCCGACCGGCTTGCCCTCGTAGACGACGGTGGTGTTGCCGTTCAGCAGGGGCCCGTAGACGATGTAGCTGTGGCCGACCACCCAGCCGACATCCGAGGCCGCCCAGTAGACCTCGCCCGGCCGCACGCCATAGAGGTTGCGCATGGTCCAGAGCAGGGCGGCGGCGTGCCCGCCATTGTCGCGCACGATGCCCTTGGGCTGGCCGGTGGTGCCCGAGGTGTAGAGGATGTAGAGCGGGTCGGTGGCTTCCACCGGCACGCAGTCGACGGGATGCGCCGCCTCGATCGCCGCCTGCCAGTCGAGGTCGCGCTCCGGCAGCATCGCAGCCTGGACCTGGGGCCGCTGCAGCACGATGCAATGGCACGGCTTGTGCGTCGCCTGCTCGATCGCGGCGTCGAGCAGCGGCTTGTAGGCGATGGCCCGGCTGCCCTCGATGCCGCAGCTCGCCGAGACGATCACGACGGGCCTGGCGTCGTCGATGCGGGTCGCCAGCTCGTGGGCGGCGAAGCCGCCGAACACCACCGAGTGGACCGCGCCGATCCGGGCGCAGGCCAGCATCGCGACCAGCGCTTCCGGCACCATCGGCATGTAGACGATCACCCGGTCGCCCTTGCGGACGCCGTGCTGCACCAGCGCACCGGCGAAGAGCGACACCAGCCGCTTCAGCTCGATGTAGCTGATCTCGCGGACATTGCCGGTGACGGGGCTGTCGTGGATGATCGCCGCCTGCTCGCCGCGGCCCGCAGCGATGTGCCGGTCGACGGCGTTGAAGCAGGTGTTGAGCATGCCGCCCGCGAACCAGCGGGCCGCCGGCTCGGTGCCGGCGTCGAGCACCTTCGTCCAGGGGCGGTCCCAATGCAGGGCCGCCGCGGCCTCCGCCCAGAAGTCCTCGGGATCGGCCAGCGACCGCGCGTGTATCGAACCGTAGACCCCCATCATCACCCTCCCGCCGCGTTTGGCGGTGACGATAGCAGCGGTCGGGTGCCTCACAACGCGGCGCGATGACCATCCGGCGCGCAGCGGCGTTTTGCCACCACGGCCTCGCGCGACTAAGGTCTGGCACCGCGCCCGCGCGGGTCGCGTGGAAAGGATCGGATGGAACCCTCCATCTTCGCCTTCGTGCGCCGCTACAGCCTGCGGCAACAGCTCACCATCCTGGCGATGAGCGCGTTGTCGCTGCCGATTCTCTATTACACGCTCGACCTGCCCAAGACGATCATCAACGAGGCATTGAGCGGCAACGGGCCGTTCGTCTTCTTCGGCTACGAGCTCGATCAGGTGCGTTACCTGTTCGCGCTGTGCGGGCTGTTCCTGACGCTGGTGCTGATCGGCGGCGGGCTGAAATACATCCAGAACCTCTACGCCGGCATCATCGCCGAGCGGATGCTGCGCCGGCTGCGCTACCAGCTCTACCAGCAGGTCATGCGCTTCCCGCTGTTCCATCTGCGGCGGGTCAGCCAGGGCGAGCTGGTCCAGCTCATCAACGCCGAGACCGAGCCGCTGGGCGGCTTCGCCGGGGACGCGCTGTCGGTGCCGGCGGTGCAGGGCGGCACCCTGATCACCACCCTGTTCTTCATGTTCATGCAGGACTGGGTGCTGGGCATGGCGGCGGTCGCCCTCTACCCCTTGCAGATCTGGCTGATCCCGAAGCTGCAGTCCAAGGTCAACCAGCTCGGCAAGATGCGCGTGCGCCAGGTACGCAAGAACGCCGAGCGCATCAGCGAGATGGCCTCGTCCGTCCGCGACATCCGCGCCAACGACGCGACCTGGTACGAGCGGGCCCGCTTCAGCGACGATCTCTTCGCCGTCTACGATCTGCGCTTCCAGATCTACAAGCTCAAGTTCCTGATCAAGTTCATCAATAATTTCCTCGCCCAGCTCGGCCCGTTCTTCTTTTTCTCGATCGGTGGTTACCTGGTCCTGCAGGGTGACATAACGATCGGTGCGCTCGTCGCGGTCGTCGCGGCGCAGAAGGACATGGCCAGCCCGTGGCGCGAGCTGCTGACCTACTACCAGAATCTCTATGACGTGAAGATCAAGTACGAGCAGACGGTGATGCAGTTCCTGCCGCCCGGGCTGCGCGACCCGCGGCTGCAGGACGAGGAGCCGCAGGAGATACCGCGGCTGGAGGGCGAGCTCAAAGCCACCGGCATCGTGGTCAGCGACGACAACGACGATCCGGTCCTGGACGGGGTGTCCTTCACCCTGCCGCTGCCGAGCCGGATCGCCATCGTCGGCCCCGCCGGCAGCGGCAAGGAGGCTCTCACGCTGGTGCTGGCGGGGCTGCTGGTGCCGCAGTCGGGCCGCGTGACCATCGGCGGCCACGACCTCGCCACCACCAGCGAGGCGGTCCTCGGCCGGCGCATCGCCTATGTCGGCAATCCGACCGCGATCTTCTCCGGCAGCATCGAGGACAACCTGGTCTATGGGCTCCGCTACAGGCCGGTAGGCGACCTCGAGGGTGCAAAGCTGGCGGCGCGGGGGCGCGCGCGCAACGAGGCGGCGCTCGCCGGCAACGCGCCCTACGACTTCCTGTCGGAATGGACGAACTGGGATGCGCTGGGCCTCGGTGACGTCGAGAGCCGGCTGGAGACGATCGTCGAGGTCCTGCGCACGGTGAGGCTCGACGGCGACGTCTACGCGCTGGGGCTGCGCGGCCAGCTGGTCGAGGACGACGAGCTGGCTCGGGCCTTCCTCAAGGCCCGCTACATGATGCGCGACCGGCTGGCCGACGACCCGCGAGTCGCCCGCCTGGTCGAGCCCTTCGACCCGGAACGCTACAACAGCAACGCCACGCTGGCCGAGAATCTGCTGTTCGGGGCGCCGATCGGGCCGACCTTCGACCTCGACCATATCGCCGCCAACCCGCGGGTCCGCGAGACGCTCGACCGCACCGGGCTGACCGAGGATCTGCGCGTCGTCGGCTGGCGGCTCGCCGGCACCATGGTCGAGCTGTTCGCCGACCTGCCGCCGGACCACGAGTATTTCCAGCAGTTCAGCTTCATCCGCGCCGACGAGCTGCCCTACTTCCGTACCCTGCTGGCGCGCGGCGACCCGAACAGGCTGGGCGAGCTGCCGGAGGCCGATCGCGACCGGCTGCTGGCGCTGCCGTTCAAGCTGATCCTCGCCCGGCACCGCCTCGGTCTCCTGTCGGACGAGCTGCAGCAGAAGGTGCTGCAGGCGCGCGCCTACTTCCGCGAGCATCTGCCCGACGATCTCAAGGGTGCGATCGCCTTCTTCGAGCCCGACAGCTACAACATCGCCAGCTCGATCCAGGACAACGTGCTGTTCGGCAAGATCGCCTACGGCCAGGCCCAGGCCTCGCAGCGGATCTTCGAGCTGCTGGCCGCGGTGCTGGACGAGCTGGAGCTGCGGCCGCGGGTCATCGAGGTCGGCATGCGCAGCGAATGCGGCATCGGCGGCAACCGCCTGTCGATGCCGCAGCGACAGAAGCTGGCGCTCGGCCGGGCGTTGATGAAGCGCCCCGACATCCTCGTCCTTCACGATGCGACGATGCCGCTCGACGCGTTCGAGCAGCCGCTGATGCGCGACGCGATCCTGGAGGCCTGCGAGGGCCGTTCCCTGATCTGGGCGCTGCAGAGCGAGGAATGGGTCGACCGCTTCGATCACGTGCTCGCCATGTCGGAGGCCCGGGTGACGGTGCGGCGCCCGGGAGGGGACGGCGGCGCGGCGGGCGGCGAGGAGCGGCCGCTCGAGCAGGTTTCGCAAGGAGGATGAGCCCAGATGACGCTGCAACGGGACGTGGAGGTGCTGAGGAGCATTCCTCTGTTCGCCAAGATCGAGCCGGCCAAGCTCAAGCTCCTGGCCTTCACCAGCGAGCAGGTCGAGTACATGGAGGGCGAGGTGCTGTTCCGGCAGGGCGATGCGGGCGACGCCGCCTATATCGTGCTGGAGGGCGACGCCGACATCCTGGTCGACACGCCGCAGGGCCAGGTCCGCGTGGCCCAGCTCGGCAAGAACGACATCGTGGGCGAGATCGCCATCCTGTGCGACGTGCCGCGTACCGCCACCGTCGCGGCGGCGACCCGGCTGCTGACGCTGCGGGTCTCCAAGGACGGCTTCTTCAACCTCGTCACCCAGTTCCCGCAGGTCGGCGTCGAGATCATGCACGAGCTGGCCTCGCGCCTGCACCACACCACGCAGCAGCTCACCGAGGCCTCGGGGAAGCTGCGTCGCCTCGAGGCGGCGTCGAGGGCCTGATGGCCCCGGCCGACACCGGAACCTGGCCGAGCCGGCGCAGCGCCGCCCTCGACTGGCTGGTCAACGGCGCCGGCAGCCTGCGCTTCGCCGACGACCTCCTGGCCGAACTGGGCAGACGGCTGATCGCCGAGGGCCTGCCGCTGGCGCGCGCCTCGCTGCACGTCCGTTCGCTGCACCCGCAGTTCCTGGGCGCCACCATGGTCTGGCGGCCGGAGATCGAGCAGACCGAGCTGATCTTCGTCACCCGCGACATGGCCAGCAGCGCCAGCTACACCAACAGCCCGATCCGGGCCCTCTACGAGGGCGCGGAGGGTATCCGCCGCCGGCTCGACCTGCCCATGTCGGGCGACGTGCAGGAATACGGCATCTATGCCGACCTGCGCGACCAGGGCATCACAGACTATGTCGCGCTGCCGATGCTGTTCACCGACGGCAAGCGCCATGCCTGCACCTGGTCGACCAGGCGGCCCGGCGGCTTCTCGACCGCCGACCTCGTGCTGATCAACGAGCTGCTGCCGGTGTTCGGCATGGCGCTGGAGATCCGTGTCAACCGCCGCATGACCCGGACCCTGCTCGAGACCTATGTCGGCCGCTTCGCCGGTGCCCGCATTCTCGACGGCGAGATCACCCGCGGCAGCGGCACGACGCTGCGGGCCGCGATCTGGACCTGCGACATGCGCGGCTTCACCGAGATCTCCGAGCGTTGGCCCAGGGACGAGGTGATCGGTCACCTGAACGAATATTTCGACACCATGGCCCTGCCGGTCGAGAAGCACGGAGGCGAGATCCTGAAGTTCATCGGCGACGCCATGCTGGCAGTGTTTCCCCTCGACCAGCCCGACGCCTGCGGCCGGGCGCTGCAGGCGGCCATCGAGGCCCGCGCCGCCATGAACACCCTCAACACCCGGCGGCTCGAGGCCGGCCTCGGCCTCACCGGCTACGGCATCGCGCTGCATGTCGGCGACGTCATGTACGGCAATATCGGCGCCGCCTCGCGGCTCGACTTCACGGTGATCGGGCCGGCGGTCAACGTCGCGACGCGGCTCGAGGCGCTCACCAAGGAGCTGCGGCGCCGCGTCCTGGTGTCCGGCAGCCTCGCCGCCGCCTGCGGTTGCGCCAGCGACAAGCTGGTCCGTCTCGGCAGCTTTCGCCTGCGCGGCGTCGGTGGCGAGGTGGAGGCTTGGGGGCTCGCCGATGACTGAGGCCGAGCTCCGCGCCGCCGCCGCCGCGCTGGGCTTCCGGCTGGTGCCCGAGCGCAAGCTGAAGGAGCCGCTGGCGCAACTGGTGGCGGCGCTGCGGCGCCAGGAGATCGACGCCGTCCTCGATGTCGGCGCCAATGTCGGCCAGTATGGCGGACTCCTCCGCGAGCAGGGTTGGCAGGGGCCCATCGTCTCGTTCGAGCCCGTGCGCGAGGTCCACGCCGAGCTGGCCGCCCGTGCCTCCGACGACGCGGGCTGGATCGTGGTGCCGCCGATGGCCCTGGCCGCGTCGTCGGGCGAGGCGATTTTCCATGTCTCGTCCGAGAGCGACATGTCCTCGCTGCTGCCGCAGGCAGCGGCATTGCGCCGCCTGTCGCCCAGCTCCGCCGTCACCGGGCTCCGGTCGGTGCGGACCGAGCGGCTCGACCGCCTGCCGCTCGTCGTCGATCGGCCCTGGCAGCGGCTCTTCCTCAAGATCGATGTCCAGGGAGCCGAGCCGCAGGTGCTGGCCGGCGCCGAGGCGCTCTGGCCGCGCATCGCCGGCGTGCAGCTCGAGCTGTCGCTGATCGAGCTCTACGAGGGTGAAAAGCCGTGGCGCGTCCTCCTGGACGAGGTTTGCTTGCGTGGTTTCTCTCCCCATCTCTGGCTTCCGGGCTACTTCAGCCCACACTTGGCGCGACAGCTGCAGATCGACGTCGTCCTCTTCCGCGAGCCCTGAGCCACGCGCTCCCGTCCCAACCTGTCGAGATCATGTCCCAACTCGGTACGCCCTTCTCCGTCCTCGCCCCGATCAACCGTGCCGGCTGGCCGTTCATCGGCGGCTTCTTCGTGCTGGCCGTGGTCCTGGGCTTCCTCTGGAAGCCGCTGTTCTGGGTCGGCCTCGTCGCCACCTTGTGGTGCGTCTATTTCTTCCGAGACCCCGAGCGCGTCACGCCGGCCGATCCCGACCTCGTGACCAGCCCGGCCGATGGCGTGGTCTCGGCCGTCAGGCCGCGGGTGCCGCCGCCCGAGCTCGGCATGGGCACCGCACCCCTGCCCTGTGTCTCGGTGTTCCTCAACGTCTTCGACGTGCATGTGAACCGCACGCCGGTCCCTGGCGCCGTGCTGGTGCGCGCCTACCATCCGGGAACCTTCGTCAATGCGGCGCTCGACAAGGCCTCGGACGAGAACGAGCGCCAGTCGTTCCGCATCGGCGCCAACCGTGGCCGCGAGGTCGGCATCGTGCAGATCGCCGGTCTCGTGGCCCGCCGCATCGTCGGCTTCGTCGAGACCGGCGACGTGCTGCAGCCGGGCCAGCGCATCGGCCTGATCCGCTTCGGCAGCCGCTGCGACGTCTATTTGCCGCAGGACGTGCGGCCCTTGGTCATCGAGGGCCAGCGCGCCATTGCCGGAGAGACGGTGCTTGCCCAACTCCATGGCGAGCAGGTGATTCGCCAGGGACGCAAGAGCTGATGCTGCTGCAACGAACGCGCCGCCGGCCGCGCAATCTCCGGCTGCTGCATCTGGTGCCCAACCTCTTCACGATCCTGGGCCTGTGCGCCGGCCTCACCGGCATCCGCTACGCGCTGGACGGCCGCTGGGAGCTGGCGGTCACCTTCATCGTCGTCGCCGGCGTGTTCGACGGCCTGGACGGCCGTTCGGCGCGGATGCTCAAGCTGACCTCGAAGCTCGGCGCCGAGCTCGACAGCCTCGCCGACTTCCTGTCCTTCGGCGTGGCGCCGGCGGTCATCGTCTATCTGTGGACGCTGCGCGACGTGCAGGGCTTCGGCTGGGCGCTGGCGATGCTGTTCGCCACCTGCTGCGCCTTGCGCCTCGCCCGCTTCAACAGCGAGCTCGAGAACCCCGACCGGCCGCGCTGGACCCTGCACTTCTTCACCGGCATCCCCGCCCCGGCGGCGGCGGGCTTGGCGCTGCTGCCGATGATGATGTCGTTCGCCGGCGCCCCGGCCTTCGTGCAGGGCTGGTGGCTGAACGCGGCGCTGGTGCTGTTCGTCGCCTGCATGATGGTCAGCCGGGTGCCGACCTTCTCGGTCAAGCGCCTCCGTGTTCGGCGCGACCTCGTGCTGCCGACCCTGCTGGCCTGCGGCCTGTTCATCGCCTTCGCCGTCGCCCAACCCTGGCTGATGCTGTCGCTGTGTGGCCTCGCCTATCTGGCCGCCCTGCCGTTCAGCCTCGTGGCGGCGCACCGAATGCGGCTCGAGGAGGAGGCCCGCACGGCCACGGTCGAGGAGCAGGCGCCTCACGGCGCCCCTGACGCTGGTGGACGCCCGTCCGATCCCGGCCGTATCGTGAGCCTGGAGCCGCGCCAAGCGAAGCAGCCCTGATCGGAGCAGCCGTGCGATGAGTTACAAGACCATTCTCTATGTCATGAGCGACGACGCCGCCAACCAGCGGCGGCTCGGCGTAGCCAAGGAGCTGGCGGGGCGCTGCGGCGGCTCGCTGGTGGTGCTGCACGTGACGCAGCCGGCGATCATCCCCGTCGGCTTCGCCGAGGGCACCGCCTACATCCCGCCCGAGATCATCGACGCCCAGCAGGCGGCGGCGGCAAAGGTCACGGAGCGGATGAAGCAGATCTACCGTGACGTCTGCGAGCCCGAGACCGTGCCGTCGCGCTGGCGTCACGAGGATGGCGAGGTCGGCGCCATGGCCAACCTCGCGGCGCGCGCCGCCGACTTGACGGTGCTGGGTACGATGCCGACCAGCGGCATGGATGCGCTGGCTCCCACCCTGGTCGAGCAGCTGGCGCTCGGCGCCGGCGGCCCGGTGCTGGTGCTGCCGCGTGACGGCGTGCAATCGCCGCCCGGCCGCAACGTCGTGCTGGCCTGGAACAACTCGCGCGAGTCCGCCCGCGCGCTGCAGGACGGGCTGGGCTTCCTCACCGCCGCCGACCGTGTGACCGTGGCCGGGCTGGGCTCGGCCCGGGATCTCTATGTCGACGACGTCGTCGCCCGCCTGCAGCGGCACGGCGTGTCGGCCGAGGCGCATGTCGAGGCCGATGCCAGCGATGCCGGTGCCGCGCTCCTGCGCATCGCCTCCGATCGCGGGGCCGACCTGCTGGTGATGGGCGCCTATGGCCGCGCCCGGCTGCGCGAGCTGATCCTGGGCGGTGCCACCCGCGACGTGCTGCGCAACGCCCCGATCTCGGTGATGTTCAGCTCCTGACCGGGCGGGTCCAGGCGAAGCCGAAGGCGGCGGTCAGCGACAGGAAGGCCGACAGCATCAGGTTCCAGGTGGCCAGCGACAGGCCGAGGAAGGCGGCATTGACCTGATCGCAGCGCGGTGGCGCGTCGGTCAGCATCTGCCGCAGCTCCTCGATGCTGGCGGCCTTTCCCGCCGACGCGCAGCCCTCCGGCAGCGCGAACAGTCCCTGCTCGACGCCGACATGGTAGGCGGCGAGCAGGGTGCCGCCGAGCAGGAACACGGTGACGGCCGCCAGCCCGACCCTCGGCGTGTCGACGATCAGGCCGCCCAGTGCCGCTGCCGCGGCCACCAGGTAGGGCCAGCGTTCCCACAAGCACAGGTTGCAGGGCTCGAAGCCGAAGCCGAACTGCAGCACGAGGGCCGCCAGCAGCGCCATGCCGCAGGCGACGCCGACGGCGGCGAGCCAGGCGCCGCCAGGGGTGGAAAGGCCGGTGAGCGCACGGATCATCGGCGCCTCAGAGGTAGCGCAGCGACAGGAAGCCCAGCACGATCAGGGCGGCGAAGGCGCTGGTCACCAGCGTCAGCCGCGCCTCGATGAAGTCGCGGATCGGCGGGCCGTACCAGCGCAGCAGCGCCGCCACCAGGAAGAATCGCGCACCACGGGTCAGGATGGAGGCGATGATGAATACCGGCAGGCTGAAATGCGCCATGCCGCTGGCGATCGTCACCAGCTTGTAGGGGATCGGGGTGAGCCCCTTGATGAGGATGATCCACAAGCCCCAGTGGTCATAGGCCTGCTGGTAGGCCGCCACCTTGTCGGCGAGGCCGTAGAGCTCGATGATCCACTGGCCGACCGTCTCCAGCAGGAAATAGCCGATGGCGTAGCCGGCGAGGCCGCCCACCACCGACGCGACGGTAGCCACCGCGGCGGTGCGCCAGGCGTCCTGCGGTCTCGCCAGCACCATCGGCACGATCATCACGTCGGGCGGGATCGGAAAGACCGAGCTTTCCAGGAACGACACGACGCCGAGCCCGCGCATGGCATGCGGTGAGCCGGCCTGCCGCATCGACCAGTCGTAGAATCGTCTGAGCACGCAGGGTCCAATCCGATTGCGACGCGGCAGCGCCTTAGCGCGGACCGGTCCGCCACCGCAAGCCGGCCGGCGGCGTGCACAGCATGCGTGGATGTGCTTAATCCTCCGTCAATCGGCAAGGCGTCATGATGACGTCGGTATGCAACCGCGAGGCTGGCGGTCCATGGATGGTGAAATCTCGATCCTGGCGGTGGCGCTGGTGGTGCTGGCGGTGGTGCTCGTCTTCATGGGCGTGCGCTCGGTCGCCCAGGGCACCGAATGGACCGTCGAGCGCTTCGGCCGCTACACCCGCACGCTGTCGCCCGGCCTCAACCTGATCGTGCCGTTCGTCGACCGCATCGGCTCCAGGATGAACATGATGGAGCAGGTGCTGGACGTGCCGCAGCAGCAGGTCATCACCCGCGACAACGCCATGGTCACGGTCGACGGCGTGGTGTTCTTCCAAGTGCTGGACGCCGCCAAGGCGGCCTACGAGGTGAGCGGCCTCAACAACGCCATCCTCAACCTGACCATGACCAACATCCGCACCGTCATGGGCTCCATGGATCTCGACGAGCTGCTGTCGCGCCGCGACGACATCAACCAGCGCCTGCTGCACGTCGTCGACGACGCGACCCAGCCCTGGGGCGTGAAGGTCACGCGCATCGAGATCAAGGACATCAGCCCGCCGCAGGATCTGGTCGATTCCATGGCCCGGCAGATGAAGGCCGAGCGCGACAAGCGCGCCAGCATCCTCGTGGCCGAAGGCGAGCGGCAGGCCGCCATCCTCGAGGCCGAGGGCAAGAAGCAGGCGGTCATCCTCGATGCCGAGGGGCGGCGCGAGGCCGCCTGGCGGGATGCCGAGGCGCGCGAGCGGCTGGCCGAGGCCGAGGCGGCGGCCGCCACCATGTTGTCCAAGGCCATCGCCGAGGGCGATGTCCAGGCCGTCAACTACTACGTGGCGCAGAAATACCTGGAGGCGCTCAAGGCCTTCGCCGACAGCCCGAACCAGAAGACGCTGATCCTGCCCGTCGAGGCCACGGGCGTACTGGGCTCGCTGGCCGGCATCGCCGAGATCGCGCGGGAATCCTTCAAGGGCGCGGGCGAGGGAAGGCCGGCGCCCTGGGGCCAGCGGCCGGGCTGACGCGATGAGCCCCTGGCTCTGGCTGACCCTGGGCGTCGTGCTGGCGGTGATCGAGGTCTTCGCCCCGGGCTTCTTCTTCCTGTGGCTCGGTATCGGTGCGGTGCTCACCGCCGTCATCGGCTGGCTGGCACCATCGCTGTCCTGGCAGGGCCAGTTGCTGGCTTTCGCCTGCCTGGCGCTGCTGACGGTGGTGGGCTGGTTCGCCTGGCGCCGCCGCATGACCGGCAGCGCACCGATGTCGCGGCTGAACCGCCGTGCCGCACAGCAGCAGGGGGCCGAAGGGCCGCTGGTCGACGCGCTGGCTGGTGGTCGCGGCCGGGTGAGGCTGGGCGACACGACCTGGGGGGTCACAGGCCCCGACCTACCCGCCGGCACCCTCGTCAAGGTCATCGGCGTCGACGACGACCGGCTCGTCGTCGAGCGCGCTGGCGACCGCCGGCCGGATGCCTGAGCAGGCCAGCAGGTCCGGCGCGAGGTCGCCCCTCGTCTCGACCTCGACACGCCCGAGGCCGAGCCACCCTGCCATCAGGCCGAGCTCCAGCGCCAGCGCCTCGGCGGTCGTCGATCGGTCGATCGAGGGCTCGCCATGGGCGGCCCGCACCAGCAGCCGGCCGGCCGAGCGTTCGCTCTTGAGGTCGACCCGGGCCGCCAGCCGCTCGCCCATCAGGAAGGGCAGCACATAGTAGCCGTGCTGGCGCTTGGAGGCCGGCGTGTAGATCTCGATGCGGTAGCGGAAGCCGAACAATCGCTCGGTACGGTCGCGCTCCCAGACGAGCGGGTCGAACGGTGCCAGCAGCGCGCGGGCGGTGGCGCGGCGCGGCAGCCTCGCCGATGGCGCCAGATAGGCCTGCTGGCGCCAACCCTCCACCCGCACCGGACGAAGCTCGCCCGCCTCGACGATCTCGGCCAGGGCTCGTTGCGATGTCGCCAGCGGCAGCCGGAAATAGTCGCGCAGGTCGGATGCGGTGGCGACGCCGAGGGCATCGGCGGCGATGCGCAGCAGTCGGCGATGCGCCTCTCCCGGTTCCGGCGTCGGCAATGCCCGGACGGCCTCCGGCAGCACGCGCTCGGGCAGGTCGTAGATCCGCTCGAAGCCGCGTCGGCCGGAAGCCGTCAGCCGGCCGGTCCAGAACAGCCATTCCAGCGCCGCCTTGCCGTCGTTCCACCCCCACCAGGAGCCGGAGCGCCGGCCTGCCTCGGCGAGTTCCGAGACGCCCAGCCGCCCCCGCTCCTCGACCTCGCGGAAGACTCGTTCCACGGTCTGCGGGTTGTCGCGCGCCCAGCGCGCGAGCCCGGACCAGGTGCCCTCGCCGCGCATCGCCCGCTCCATGCGCCAGCGCAGCAGCGGCTGGGCCTCGACCGGCAGCAGCGAGGCCTCGTGCGCCCAGTATTCGAACAGCCGGCGCCGCCGCGGCGCCAATACCCGGCCGTCATGGGCCGCCGCCCGGTCGAGCCAACCGCGGTCATAGGATCCCAGTCGCGAGAACAACGGCAGGTAGTGGGCCCTCGCCAGCACGCTGACGGAATCCAGCTGCAGCAGCCCCAGCCTCCCGATCATCCGCAGCAGCACCGCGCTGCCCGGTGGCGCGGCCGGGCGCGGGCCGGCCAGTCCCTGCGCGGCCAGCGCGATCCGCCGCGCCTGGACGAGCGACAGCGCCTCGCCGCTCACCACCCGCCTTGACCCGTCATGCCGCCACGGTGATATCTGACGCCGTGCCCCAGTGGCGAAATCGGTAGACGCGGCAGACTCAAAATCTGTTTCCCGCAAGGGAGTGCTGGTTCGAGTCCGGCCTGGGGCACCATCTGTCTTCCGTTGTACCGGCTCCGCCCGGCGTCGGGGGCCTTCCCCGGGTCGTACGGTAGAACGCGCGCCGCGCTCGCGCCATTACTCCGACGAGCCGGTCGGACCACCTCGACCGACGGCTCCTGAACTCGAGGTGCGCCAAGACGTCGGCCACGGAGTCGCGAGGAGTGGATTCGCCGGCGAGCAGGACCATACCCTCCTTCTCGACCACCTTGTGCGGAGCCACGAGCAGGGCGCTATCGGTGACCAGCGCGCCGATCCTCCATCCGCAAGTGGCTGTCGCATTGGAAATTGTGGGACGGGCAGCCGCGCCGCCGGTTGGGGCTGCCCAGCCGCTTCAGCCGGGTGTCGAGACAGGAGAAGTCGCGGCCCTGCAGCAGCGCATCGTCCGAGAAGTCGATGTCGGGCCCGATGTTCCGGGGGCAGAATGCCACCTGCCGGTCTCGGCGAAGCCCTCGTCGAACGGCTGGAGATCCGGCTCCCAGCTCGGATGGTCGCCGCTGCCGACGGCGTGACAGGCTATTCGAGCAAGCCCTTCTCGCGGAAATAGCGCAGGGCGCCGGGGTGGATGGGCGCCAGCTCCGGCTTGGGCACCATCTCGCCGGCCTCGAGGTCGGCCAGCGCCGGATGCAGGCGGCGGATCGCCGGCAGGTCGTCCATCACCGACTTGACGACGGTATACACGACGTCGGCCGGCATGTTGGCGCGGGTCACCAGGATGGCCGGGACGCCGAAGGTGGCGACGGGCTCCGGATTGCCGCGATAGACGCCGCCCGGGATGACGACCGGGAGATAGTAGGGGAACCGGCCGACCAGGCGGTCGATGGTGGCGGCACCGGGCGAGACCAGGGTCGAGCTGCAGCTGGTGGTCGCCTCCTGGACCGAGGCCGAGGGCGTGGCCGCCACGAAGAAGAAGGCGTCGATGGCGTTGCGGCAGAGCTGGAAGGCCTGGCCGTCGGCGTTGAAGTCCCTGACCACGCGGAAATCGCCGCGGCTCATGTCGGCTGCTGCCAGTGCCGCATCGACCGTGGAGTGCAGTCCGGAGCCGCTGGCGCCGGCCGAGACGCGGAACCCGCGCAACGAGCTCAGCCCCTCGCCGAAGCCGGTGGTGCGGGCGACGATGTTGAAGGCCTCGGTCGCCATGGCCATCACCGAGCGCGTGACGCGGTCGGGGCCGTCGCGCTCGAAGGTGCCTTCGCCGCGCACCGCATGGTAGAGCGTGTCGCCCTGGACCACGGCCATGTTCATGACCGGGAAGCCGCGCCTCAGCATCGAGAGGTTGAAGCCGGAGCCTGCGCTGGCCAGCTCGCGGCAGGGCGGCGCCGCCTCGCCGCCGACCTCGCGGACGCGGCGGCAGATCGCCCCGGCGGTCGGGAAATAGACGCCCATGATGTTGCCGCTGCCGATAATCAGCGGCGGCTCGGCCGCCATCGCCGGGATCGCGGCCAGAAGGCCGGCCACCAGCATCGTTGCACGCACCAACAGCCGCATCTCGCTCACTCCGGATCCCGGTGCGGACAGGAACGCGATGCCCGATGGCCCGTCAAGCCCGCGCCGGAGCAGGCTTGGCTTCCGGCAAACGGTCCGGCACCGCCAGGCCCTGGCGTTGCAGCCAGAGCACGAGCAGCAGGCCCGGGAGCGCGAACAGGGTCGAGGTGACGAAGAACATCGTCCAGCCCAGCCAATCGGCATAGAATCCGCTCAGCGGCACGATGACGTATTTGCCCAGCATCTGCATGAACGAGGTCAGCAGCGCGTACTGCACCGCCGTGTAGTGGACGCTGCACAGCGAGGACAGGTAGGCGACGAAGGCGGCGGTGCCGAGGCCGGCGGAGAGGTTCTCGCCGGCCACCGTGAGATAGAAGAACGGCCGACTGGGTCCGGCCATCGCCAGCGCCACGAACAGCAGGTTCGACAGCGCCTGCAGCGTGCCGCCCACCAGCAGCGCCGGCAGGATGCCGATCCGGTAGACCAGGGCACCGCCGGCCAAGCCGCCGATGATGGTCATGAAGACGCCGAAGGTGCCCGAGACCTCGGCGATCACCGCCTTGTCGAAGCCGACGTCGAGATAGAACGGGTTGGCCATCAGGGTGAGCAGGACGTCGCAGGCCTTGTAGAGCGAGATGAATACCAGGATGACGATCGCGACCTTCAGGCCCTGGCGCTGGAAGAAGTCGGTGAAGGGCTCGATCACCGCCGAGCCGAGCCAGGCGGCGAAGCCCTTGCGGCCTCCGGGAATGGCAGTGGTCGAGCCCGGCGGCTCCTCGATCATCAGCACGGTCGCGACCCCCACCAGCACCAGCACCGCCATCACCGTGTAGGCGAAGGCCCAGCTGAAGCCGCTGGCGATGAACAGCGTGCCGGCGCCTGCGAACCACATGCCGATGCGATAGCCGAGCACGATGACGCCGGCCCCGGCCCCGAGGCGCTCGCGCGGCAGGATCTCGACGCGGTAGGCGTCGATGACGATGTCCTGGCTGGCCGAGAAGAACGCCACCACCAGCGCCCAGAAGGCGGTCCAGAACAGCCCGTCGCGCGGGTCGGTCTGGCCCAGCTGGTAGATCGAGACGATGAGGCCGATCTGGGCCACGATCATCCAGCCGCGCCGCCGGCCGAGCCAGGTGGTGAGCGGCGGCAGCGGCAGC
Organism: Geminicoccus sp.; assembly: GCA_035326425.1. Taxonomy (GTDB): domain Bacteria; phylum Pseudomonadota; class Alphaproteobacteria; order Geminicoccales; family Geminicoccaceae; genus CALKJU01. The sequence goes on from DAOLFG010000005.1 coordinate 128,580, forward strand.
CGGTCCATCAGCGGCGCCCAGGCGAACTTCAGCGTGTAGGGCACGAAGACGTAGCCGAACAGGCCGATGGCGCTGCGGCTGATGTCGCTCTCGCGCAGCCAGGCGCTGAGGGTGGAGGCAACCAGCAGGATCGGCAGCCCGCTGGCGAAGCCCAGGAACAGCACCGCCAGCACCCGGCGGTCGGTGTAGGCCCGCCATGCCGTCAGCCAGCTCTCGCGTCGCGCTGCCTCGCTCATCCGCCACGATCCCCGTCAGACCCGGCACGGCTCGCGGCATGCGCGAGTTCGGCGGAGCTTAGGCCAACGCGGCGATGGATCGAAGGACGAAAGCCCGACGCGTCAGCCCGCGGCGGCGCTTCGGGGACGAGTGTGGCGTCGCAGGTGCGGTCGAGCTGGGCGATCGGCCAGACCGGCTCGAATCGCTCGAGCACGCCGAACAGCATCACCCCGGCCTCTGCAGCGCCGCGCGCTCGGCCTCCACCTCCGGACGCATGGCGCAGCCCTCGATATGGTCGTTCACCATCCCCATCGCCTGCATGAAGGCGTAGACCGTGGTCGGACCAACGAAGCTCCATCCCCGGCGCTTCAGATCCTTGCTCAGAGCCGTCGATTCCGGCGACTTGCCTAGGGTCCGCAGGGTGGCGTGGTCGAGCTTCACCGGCCGCGCATGGTGCGGCGGCTCGTGGCGCCAGAGGAAAGCCGCGAGCGAGCCTTCGGCACGGACCAGCTCGCAGGCCCGGCGGGCGTTGTTCAGGACGGATTCGATCTTGCCGCGATGCCGGACGATGCCGGCATCGCCCAGCAGGCGCTGGACCTCGGCATCGCCCCAGCCGGCGATGGTCGCGAAATCGAATCCGGCGAAGGCGGCGCGGAAATTCTCGCGCTTGCGCAGGATGGTGATCCAGCTCAGGCCGGACTGGAAGCCTTCGAGGCAGAGCTTCTCGAACAGCCGGCGGTCGTCGGTGACCGGCCGGCCCCATTCGCGATCGTGATAGGCCTGGTAGAACGGATCGGCGCCGCACCACCAGCAACGGGTTGTGCCGTCCGGGCCGGTGGCCAGCCCGTCGGTCACGGCGCCCAGGTCCGCTCGAGCAGGCTCAGCCAGTTCTCGGCCGCGATCTTGCGCACCAGCGCCTCGCCGTACTGATGCTCCAGCATGGCCCGGATCAGGTTGGGCAGGCCCGCCACGTCGCCGATCGGCTGCGGGATGGTGGCACCATCGAAGTCCGAGCCTATGGCGACGCCGTCCTCGCCCACCGCCTTCAGCAATGCGTCGAGATGGCGGATCATGCATTCGAGCTCGGTGTCGGCCGTCATCTTGCCGTCGTGGCGCAGGAAGCCGGTGGCGAAGTTCAGGCCGACCAGGCCCCGTCGCTCGCGGATGGCGGCGAGCTGCCGTGCGGTGAGGTTGCGCGAGCTCTCGCTCAGGGCATGGACGTTTGAGTGGCTGGCGACCAGCGGTGCGTCGGAGATCGCCGCCACGTCCCAGAAGCCCTGCTCGTTCATGTGCGAGAGGTCGACCAGGATCCGCCGGGCAATACACTGCCGGATCAGCTCCTTGCCGAGGTCGGTGAGGCCGGGGCCGGTGTCGGGCGGGCTCGGGAACTTGAACGGCACGCCGTGGCCGAAGATATTGGGCCGGCTCCATACCGGGCCGATCGAGCGCAGGCCCGCCGCCTGCAGCACCTCCAGCATGTGAAACTCGGGGTCGATGGCCTCGGCACCCTCGATGTGCATCACGGCCGCCGCCGCACCCTCGGCGACGGCGGCACGGATGGCGGCGACATCGCGGCAAATGCGCAGCTTTCCGGCCGAGGCCCGTTCGATCCGCAGCAGGATCGAGGCCATCTTCAGGGTCGTCGCCTGCGCCTCCTCCTGGCTCGGCACCCTCGGCTGCTCGTCGGGGCCGCCCGGCGGCGAGGGCACGAAGATCGCGAACAGCCCGCCCACCATGCCGCCCTTGCGCATCCGCGGCAGGTCGAGATGCCCGCCTTCCAGCCCGGCCAGGAACCGCTCCTCGGCGCCCGGCTCGGTCTCCCGGAACAGGCGCAGCAGCACGTCGTTGTGGCCGTCGAACACAGGCACCAGCGAATCGGTCATCGAGCAGTCCAGCCGCCAAGGTTGTCGCGCAGCCAATGCCACCGATCGGCGCCGAAGGGTAGCGGGCTCGCCCGATATGGCCGTGCGATGGTAAACGGCTGGCGAACGACAGCGAGCGGGTCCATGTCCATCCAGCAGACCATCAGTCCCGTCGACGGGCGCGTCTATGTCGAGCGCGAGCTGGCGGGTGAAGCGGCGATCGCCACGGCCCTCGACAAGGCCGAGGCCGCGCGCAAGGGCTGGCGCGAGACCCCGGTCGCCGAGCGGCAGGCGATCCTTTCGCGCTTCGTCGACGCCATGCTGGCGCAGGCGCCGGCCGCCGCCGAGGAGATCACCTGGCAGATGGGCCGCCCCATCGGCCAGAGCCCGGGCGAGCTGCGCGGCTTCGAGGAACGCTCGCGCTACATGATCGGCATGGCCGCCGAGGCGCTGGCCGACATCCGCTTCGACGACAAGCCGGGCTTCGTCCGCTTCATCCGCCGCGAGCCGGTGGGCACCGTCTTCGTCATAGCCCCCTGGAACTACCCCTACCTGACCGCAGTCAATTCGATCGTCCCGGCCCTGCTCGCCGGCAACGCGGTGATCCTGAAGCACTCCGCCCAGACTCCGCTGGTCGCCGAGCGTTTCGCCTCGGCATTGGCCGAGGCCGGCCTGCCCGACGGCGTGTTCCAGTACCTGCATCTCGCCCACGCCGACGCGCTCCGCATCGTCGCCAGCGGCCGCATCGCCCACACCTCGTTCACCGGTTCGGTGCAGGGCGGCCGCGAGGTGGCGGCGGCGGCCGGCAGGACCTTCGGCTCGACCACGCTGGAGCTGGGCGGCAAGGATCCGGCCTATGTCCGCGCCGATGCCGATCTCCAGCACGCAATCGAGAACATCGGCGACGGCGTGTTCTTCAATTCCGGCCAGTGCTGCTGCGGCGTCGAGCGCGTCTACGTCCATGCCGACGTCCACGACCGCTTCGTCGAGGGTCTCGCCGCCTTCGCCTCCGGCTACCGCCTGGGCGATCCGACCGAATCCTCGACCAACCTCGGCCCCATGGCCCGTGCCCGCACCGCCGACCTCGTCCGCGACCACGTCGCCGCCGCCATCGCCGCCGGCGCCAGGGCGCTGGTCGACCTCCACCGCTTCGACCGCGATCGTCGCGGCTCCTGCTACGTCGCCCCGCAGGTGCTCACCGGCGTCGACCACAGGATGAAGCTGATGTGGGAGGAGACTTTCGGGCCGGTCGCCGGCGTGATGAAGGTGGCCTCCGACCAGGAGGCCACCGCCCTCATGAACGACAGCCCCTACGGGCTCACCGCCGCCGTCTGGACCAGCGACGTCAAGGCCGCCGAGCGCATCGGCGACGCGCTCGAGACAGGCACGGTGTTCATGAACCGCTGCGACTATCTCGATCCGGCGCTCGCCTGGACGGGGGTGAAGGATTCGGGGCGCGGCGTGTCGCTATCGCGACTGGCCTACGAGCATCTGACGCGGCCGAAGAGCTTTCATCTGCGTCGCGTCGGGTGACTTGCGCAGATATCGAGGCACCGGATTGCCCAGGCCTGCGCCGCCGGATCCTGCAAGAGGCGCTCGACCGGTGCTCGGGGCCGGGTCCGGGCCGCCGGTGACCGGCGAATGTCGCTTCTGCCGAGACGATGGCCGCCCATCTCCGCGCGACGCAGTGTGCTGATCGTAAACGATCTGTTCTCCTCGACTTGGGCTATTCGCTTCCCCGGGCTTCGACGGTTGGTCGGGCCGGCATGAATGTTCCAGAATCGGGCCGATTGCCGTCGATGTGAGACGCTTCACATTGAAACAACAAAGAACTGCCGCAGGCTTCGTATTAATCTGATTCTAAGGAAGTATCTCGCCCCTCAACTTTCCCGCCTCGCCTGCTAGGCTGCGGCCGAGGAACGTCGTGAAGCGGGGAATGCCTCCATGTCCATGAAATGGCCCTTGTCGGCGGTGGCGGCGGTTGCCGCCGGCCTGATGGGCTCGGCTGCGTCGGCGGCGGTCGATCCGGCCGCGGTGCTGAAGTCCTATGCCGATGTCGCCCAGGCGACCTATGCCGATTCGCGCATTGCCGCCGAGGCCCTCTTGTCGGCCGTGCGCAACCTCGTGGCCGAGCCGACCGAGGCCAACCTGCAGGCGGCGCGCCAAGCCTGGCTGGCGTCGCGCGTGCCCTATATGCAGAGCGAGGGCTACCGCTTCGGCAACGCCATCGTCGACGACTGGGAGGGCAAGGTGAACGCCTGGCCGCTCGACGAGGGGCTGATCGACTATGTCGACACGGGCAGCTACGGCGACAGCTCCGACGAGAATCCCTGGTACACCGCCAACGTCATCGCCCATCCGCAGCTCAAGATCGGCGGCAAGACCATCGACGCCGCCGGCATCTCCAGGGAGCTGCTGGCCGACACCCTGCAGGAGGCCGGCGGGCTCGAGGCCAATGTCGCCACCGGCTATCACGCCGTCGAGTTTCTGCTCTGGGGACAGGATCTCAACGGCACCGGGCCGGGCGCCGGCAACCGTCCCGTCAGCGATTTCGACCGTACCACCTGCACCGGCGGCAACTGCGACCGCCGTGCCGCCTACCTGCTGACCGCCACCGAGCTGCTGGTCGACGATCTGAAGGAGATGGAAGCCGCCTGGGGAGCGGACGGCGAGGCGCGCAAGGCGGTCGTCGACGGCGCCGACGCCGGCCTGACCGCCATCCTCACCGGCCTCGGCAGCCTGTCCTATGGCGAGCTGGCCGGCGAGCGCATGAAGCTGGGCCTGCTGCTGCACGATCCGGAGGAGGAGCACGACTGCTTCAGCGACAACACCCACAACTCGCACTACTACGACGAGAAGGGGATGCTGAACATCTACGCCGGCAAGTACACCCGGCTGGACGGCAGCGTCGCCGGCGGCGTTGGCATCGGCGATCTCGCCAGGGAGAAGGCGCCGGCCGAGGACGCCAAGGTGCGCGAGACCATGGCGGCGGCGGAAGCCGCGCTGGGCAAGATCAAGAGCACGGCGGATTCCGGCACCATGGCCTACGACCAGATGCTGGGCGAGGGCAATGCCGAGGGCAACAAGCTGGTCGACGATGCCGTGCAGGCATTGGTGGCCCAGGCCCATGCCGTCGAGGCGCTGGTGACGGCGCTGGGCCTCACCATCGAGGTCGAGGGTTCCGACAGCCTCGACAATCCGGGGGCGGTCGGGGCGCAGTGAGGCTGCCGTTCTCCCGGCGGTCGGTGCTGCGTGGTGCCGCGGCCTGCGGCGCCTTCATGGCGTTGCCGGCTGCCGGCGGCGACGGTCACGAGCTGGTGGCGGCTGCGCGGCCGCAGGCGATCCTGCCGCCGCCGGCCGGCGCCACGCCCTGCTGGTCCTACAACGAGGGCGGGCCGGTGCTACGGACCAGGGAGGGCCAGCCGTTCCGCGCCCAACTGGTCAACCGGCTGCCGGAGCACACCAGCATCCACTGGCACGGCATCCGCCTGCCCAATCCGATGGACGGCGTGCCCTGGCTGACGCAGCGGCCCGCCTTCCCGGGCGAAAGCTTCGACTACCTGTTCACGCCGCCCGATGCCGGCAGCTTCTTCTTCCATTCGCACTGCAACAGCGTCGAGCAGCTCGGTCGCGGCCTGTTCGGCATCCTGATCGTCGACGAGGCCGAGCCACCGGACTTCGCCGCCGACGTCGTCGTCGCCTGCCGCGACTGGAACATCGACCCGACCGGCCGCTTCCTGCCGCTCAGCACCAGCGCCGGCGCCTCGAAGGCGGGGACGTTCGGCGGCGTCCACACCGTCAACGGCCTCATCGATCCGGTGCTCGACCTGCCGACCGGCGGCTGGGCGCGGCTCCGGGTGATGAACCTCGACATGAGCCGGATCATGGCGATCTCGGTCCTCGACGCCGAGGCCTGGGTGGTCGCCACCGACGGCATTCCGGTCGAGCCCTTCCCGCTCGCCGACTGGATGCTGGGACCGGCGATGCGGATCGACGTCGCGGTCAGGGCTTCCGACACGCCCGGTGCCGAGTTCCGGCTGGTCAACACCTTCTCGGCCGATCTCTGGGTGATCGCCCGCGGTCGGGCCAGCGGCCGCGCCCTGCGTGGCGTTCCGGCGAGCCCGCCGCAGCTACCGCCGGGTCGCGTGCCCGAGCCCGACCTCACCGGCGCTGCCGAGCTCAAGCTGAACTTCTCGGCCTCGATCGGCCAGGCCGGCATATCGCCCGTCGATCCCAACGAGCGCGACGCCGCCCGCGCCCTGCTGCCACCCGGCGCCTCGGTCGAGGACTCGCTGTGTGTCGCCAGCCAGAGCTTCTGGGCGATCAACAAGACGCCCTGGCGCGGCCAGCGCGAGGGCGACAGGCCGCCGCCGCTGTTCGAGCTCGACCGCGGCCGGACCTGCGTGCTGGAGCTGGTCAACGCCACGCCGCAGATGCACCCGATCCACCTCCACGGCCACAGCTTCACGGTGCTGAGGTCCAACAAGGACGATGTGCGGCGCCATGTGGCCGACACCGCCCTGGTCCGGCCGAAGGAGCGGCTGACCGTGGCGTTCGTCGCCGACAATCCGGGCGACTGGATGCTCCACTGCCACATCATCGAGCACCAGGACACCGGCATGATGGGCTATTTTCGCGTCGCATGAGGACCGCCCCGGCCGCCACCGTGCTGCTGGCCGCGCTCGTGACGGCCGCCCCGGCGGTCGTGGCGGGCGAGCGCAACCTCGATGCCGTGCTCGGCCGTGCCCTGTTCGACCGCGCCTGGGTGCCGGCGCCGGCCTCGACCCGGTCGGCCGACGGTCTGGGGCCGCTGTTCAACGCCCGCTCCTGCAGCGCCTGCCACGGCCTGCGCGGCTTGTCGCCGGCCTCGACCAACCCGTTCGCGCTGACCCTGAAGTTGGGCGACGATCCGCTCTACGGCCAGCAGATCCAGACCTTCGCCGCTCTCGGCCTCGATGGCGAGGGTAGGGTGTCGGTCGAGGACGGGCCGCGAGGCCGCGAGGCGCGGTTGGTCGACGCGCCACAGGGACCGCTGGATGCCGCCACCACCCGCTCGCTGCGCCACGCCCCGACGATCTCGGGCATCGGGCTCCTGGCGCTGATCACCGAGACCGACATCCTGGCCGGCGCCGATCCGGACGACCGCGACGGCGACGGCGTCTCCGGCCGCCCCAACCTGCTGGGCGAGCGCCGCCGGCTCGGCCGGTTCGGCTGGAAGGCGGCGCATGCGTCGCTGGCCGAGCAGAATGCCACCGCCTTCGCGCTCGATCTCGGGCTCGGCACGCCCATCCACCCGGCATCCTGGGCCGACTGCACCGACAGGCAGCCGGGCTGCCGGAGCGCGCCGCAGGGCGGCAGCGCGGACGCCCCCGAGATCACGCCCGAGATGGCGCGGCTGGTGGACCTGTTCGTCTCGCTGATCCCCGCACCGCGCCCGGCTGCCGATCCGGAAGGGCTGGCGCTGTTCGAGGCCACCGGCTGCGCCGCCTGCCACCGGCCGACCTGGCAGGTCGTACGGACCGGGGCGGTGGTGCCATCGACGATCGCGCCCTTCACGGACATGCTGCTGCACGACATGGGCGAGCCGCTGGCCGACGACCTGGTCGAGGGCGATGCCGCCGGCGGCGAGTGGCGCACGCCGCCGCTCTGGGGTATCGCTGCGCGCCTGGAGGTGGGCCTCCCGGCCTTCCTGCACGACGGCCGGGCCTCGACGCTGGAGGCCGCCATCGGCTGGCATGCAGGCGAGGCCGCTTCGGCCGTCCATCGCTTCGATGCCCTCGCCGAGCCCGAGCGCCAGCGCCTCCTGGCCTTCCTGTCGGGACTTTGAGCCATGCGCCGCCTGCTGGTCCTGCTGATCCTCCTGCTGCCCGCGCCCGTGGCGGCCCGCACCGATGCCGAGTGGACGGCGTTCAACCTCGAGCTCGCCCGGCAATATGTCGCCCCGCGCTTCGAGGCGCTGGCGATCGCGGCGGGTGGCCTCGACGAGGCGGCGGGGGCGTTCTGCCGCCAGCCGGCGGCCGAGCCGCTGGCCCGGCTGCGCGAGGCCTTCGTGACGACGACGGTGGCCTGGGCCGCAGTCGAGCACCTGCGCACCGGCCCGGCTTCGATCGCCAACCGTGTCGAGCGGATCTACTTCTGGCCGGAGCGCAAGAACGTCACCCAGCGCCAGCTCGCGGCCCTGCTGCGCCGGCCTGAAGCCGCCTCGCTCACCGCCGCCGACCTCGCCGGCGGCAGCGTCGCCGTGCAGGGCCTGCCGGCACTCGAGATGCTGATCCATGGCGACGAGGCCGAGGCGGCGCTGCTGGCCGGTGACATGGCGCGATGCGGCGTGGTCGGGGCGATCGCCTCCAATGTCGCGGCCATCGCGGCGGACCTCGCGCGCGAATGGTCGGCGCCCGACGGCTTCCAGGCCGTGCTGGACCGTCCCGAGACCCCCAACCCGTTCTTCGCCGACGGTGCCGAGGCGGCGCGGCGGCTGTTCAACGACCTGCTGACGCTGTTCCAGCTCGTCGGCGACGTGAAGCTGCAGGCGCCGATGGGCGAGAGCCTCGATCGGGCGCGCCCCACCCTGACCGAGGGCTGGCGAAGCGGCCGGTCGTTGCGGATGATCGCCGCCAACCTGGCCAGCGCCAGGGCGATGTTCGGCGCCGAGGGCGGCTTCGGCCTGCACAGCCTGCTGTTCGAGGGGATGGACTCGCGCGAGATCGACCGCGAGGTGCAGAACGCCTTCGATGCCGCCGAGACGGCGCTGGCGGCTATCCCCGAGCCGCTGGACCGGGCGGTGCAGACCGAGGAGGGGAGAGCGGCCGTCATGACCTTCCTGCATCATTGGCGCCGGGCGCGCGACCAGGTCGCCCAGCGGTTCGGTCCCACCGTCGGCATCGCGGTCGGCTTCAATGCCCTCGATGGCGATTGACCGGCGCCGCCTGCTGGCGTTGGCGGCCGCCGCTCTGCTGCCGCTGCCGGCCCGTGCCGCCGCACCCTGGCTGGTGAGTGCCGCCGCCGATTTCGAGGGCAGGTTCCTGCTGGCGGCGCTGGATTCCGACGGCTCGCTGCGCTGGCGCGCCGATCTGCCGGAACGTGGCCACGGTCTCGCCCGCCGGCCGGGGACCGGCGAGCTGGTGGCGATGGCGCGCCGGCCCGGCCGCTATGCGCGCATCCTCGATCCGGCGAGCGGTGCGGTGCTGGCGAGCCTCGTACCCGCCGAGGCCCGCGGCTTCGGTGGTCACGCCACCTTCTCGGCGGACGGCCGTTTCCTGTTCACCAGCGAGGAGGAGGCGGTCGAGGAACGCGGCCTGATCGGGGTGCGTGACGGTCTGGCCGGATGGCAGCAGGTGGCCGAGCTGTCCAGCGGCGGCATCGGTCCGCACGACTTGGCGCTGCTGCCGGGCGGCGATGCGATGGTGGTGGCGAATGGCGGTATCACCACCTCGGTCGAGCTGGAACGGGCGGCGCTGACCGATGGCGAGCTGGATTCGGCGATCCTGGTGCTCGATCCGCGCGACGGCGGCGAGCTGCGCCGCCTGCGCCTGGACGGCGAGCTGGCCGAGCTGTCGCTGCGGCACCTCTCCGTCGACCGCGACCGCCGGATAGCCTTCGCGGCCCAGAACCAGGGCTCGGCCGACTATGACGGGCCGCTGGTCGGGCTGATCGAGCCCGATGGCAGGTTGCGCTGGCTGGAGGCGCCGGCCGGCCTGGGATGGCGGCTGCGCGGCTATGTCGGCTCGGTGGCGTTCGCTGGCGGCGGACGGCTGGTGGTCGCGACCTCGCCGCGCGGCGGCAGGGCGATCGTCTGGGACACAGCCGAAGGGCGGCTGCTGGCCGAGGTCGGGCTCGCCGACGTCTGCGGCGTCGCCGCCACGGATGCCGGCATCCTGCTCAGCAGCGGCGGCGGGGCGCTGTGCGCCCTGGCGGACGCCGGCGCCGCCCTTTCAGCCCTGCCCGGTCCCACTTTCCGGTGGGACAACCACATGCTGGGCTAGTGGAGCTGGAAGCTGGCCGCCACGCTGCGGTATCCGGCGGGCGTCAGCAAGGCCAAGCGGGTGACCCGGACCGAATGCAGCGGTCCCTCGATGTTCTCGGTCCAGTAGTCGAGGAAGCGGCGGAGCACCGGGAACTTGGGCTGGATGTCGTAATGCTGCCAGACGAAGGTCTGCAGCACGCTGGGATGGTCGGGAAGCCTGTAGAGGATTTCGGCCGTAGCCAGCCGGTAGCCTTGGAGCTGCAACTTCATCGCCTCGTGCCGATCCACCTGCATCCGAGACCTCCTGGAGCGACGATGCACCGAGTTTGCCTTGCGCTGCGACGGGGTCAAGCGTAGAGACACGCCCTTTCGTATGTATTTCAATAGTTTAGCAGCCAACGACCGAGAGTGCTGACATTTCTGTGGCCGAGCCCCTTGAAGCCCGGCCGAGTTGGGACTACCTACCGCCGCGTGCTTGGCACTCGTCAATGGCGAGTGCTAACAAGAATTCAGCCAGCGTATCCAACCACATAGGCAGGAGACAGGGGCTCATGGCCACGCAGTTCCGCCCGCTCCACGACCGCGTCGTCGTCAAGCGCGTCGAGGAAGAGACCAAGACCCGCGGCGGCATCATCATCCCGGACACCGCCAAGGAAAAGCCGATGCAGGGCGAGGTAATCGCCGTCGGCCCGGGCGCCCGCAACGAGAAGGGCGAGATCCAGGCCCTCGACGTCAAGGTCGGCGACCGCATCCTGTTCGGCAAGTGGTCCGGCACCGAGGTCAAGCTCGACGGCGATGAGCTGCTGATCATGAAGGAGAGCGACATCATGGGCGTCATCGAGACGTCCGCGCTTGCCAAGGCCGCCTGAGCCGGCCGCATCTCGCACCTATCGCCAGAGATTTCTGACAGGGAAAGCCGAACATGGCAGCCAAGGACGTCAAGTTTTCGACCGACGCCCGCAACCGGATGCTCAAGGGCGTCCAGATCCTCAACGACGCGGTGAAGGTCACGCTAGGCCCCAAGGGCCGCAACGTCGTGCTCGAGAAGAGCTTCGGCGCGCCGCGCATCACCAAGGACGGCGTCACCGTCGCCAAGGAGATCGAG
>DAOLFG010000122.1:0-8981 GCA_035326425.1 Geminicoccus sp.
AGGGCGTGGTGCTGTGCAATCAGCCCCGCGTGCTCGATCTCAAGGCGCGCGGAGCAAAATTCGTCGAGAACGTGCCGGAATTCATCATGGACGAGGTGCTGGCGCGGTTGCAGACGCTGATCGAATGAAGGAATAGGGCAAAAAATGAGGAGAAGATACGGTCACAATCCGTATCTCGAATATGCAAGAAAGAGAACTCGCCTAGATAGCAATCTATTTTTTAGCTCTTGTGAGCTTTGAAGATTTAACTTGGATATATTCTACAGTGACCAGCCCCTGTGCGACTAATGCCAAAGGTGGCGGAAGTTTCTGGCAACCCATTCCATCGCGGTCTGTGCCGCCGCATCATCGCGGTCCTCTCGATTCCGCCCGTACTCCAGGAGGGTCTGGCCGTGGCGTTGCATGTCGCGCCTAAAGCTGTTTTCGCTCTCGTCGGCCGCGTGATGTCGAACCTGCCAGCTCAGATAGACAAGGCGTTCCCCCAGCCAGCCAGCGAGCGACGCCTTGAGGTCTATACAGTCCTGGGCGACGGGCGTTCCCCATAGTCGCCGGTATCGCTGGTCGCCCTGCTCCGCATCACCGCCATCATCGTCCGCCATCACCTTGCACCGGGATCGCTGCCGCCGCCTTCGAGAGGATCGGCTCACTGGACTTGAACCACTATGAGGTCAAGCCCGCCGAAGTCGGTCGCAGACGGGCGAAAGAACGAAGCCCGCCATCAGAGATTCATCGTGCGTTTGCCGGCAAGGAAGGCATCGAAGTCGAAGACGGTCGATGGGCCGGATTCCTCGCCGGCGATCAGCGCCGCACGCAGGGCCTGCACCTTCGCCTCGTGCTCTTCAAGCAAACGCAGGCCGGCGCACACGACTTCGCTGGCTGAGCCATAGCGGCCGGTCTGCACCTGCGCGTCGATGAACGCGGCGAAGTGATCGCCGAGCGAGATGGATGTGTTGCGGGCCATGACGTCTCCATAATACCAGAATATACCAAATATCGATAAAGAGGAATTTTGGAAGACAAGGGCCGTCCGCCCTATCCGTCATTCCGCGCGGACTATCAATGCCGCATCCGAACGGCGGCGCGCGCGTGACAGCCCCTTCTTGAGCCACTTCTTCGTGCCGCGCTTGTGGCAGGAGACGCGAAGCTCCCGCAGCATCGTCAGCCACTGGCGTTCGCCCCTGCTTGCTGGCCGGCTCATGGGTGCAACACGCCCTCGGCCGGGCGGTCCTTCATGCGGGGCGTGACCGTCACACTCAGCTCGACGTTCTGACCCAGCTTGTCGAGGATCGTAAGCAGCCGGTCGAGCGTGAAGCGTTCCAGTTTCACGTTGCGGATGCGGGAGAACTCGGCGTGAGCGATGCCGGTACGGGCCTCGGCCTGCCGGGTGGATAGACCCTGCGCGTCGAGAACCTTGACGATCTCGGCGGCAAGCAAAGCCTTTGCCTGCCTGACCTCGGCGTCAGGATAGCCGAAATCACGGAAGACGTTGCCGCTTCCCCGGATAAGTTCCATATCGTCGTTTTCCATCGTAGTACCTCCTTGAGCCGCTTCAGTCTTTCTGCAATCAGGTCCGTCTCTGCCTTGGGTGTCTTGATGCCCGTCTTCGATTTTTTCTGGAAGGCGTGCACGATCCAGATGTCGGCGTCGATCTGCAAGGCGTAGACGGCGCGGCAGGCTCCCCCCTGGTGGCGCATGGCAAGCTCCAGCACACCGGAACCGAAACCCTTGAGGGGCTTTGCCAAGCCCGGCATCCCCCACCCGCGACAACCGTCAGGGCCTCCAGCAACCTGTCCTTGGCGTCCTGGGGAAACTCATCGAAATCGCGCCTGGCTGCCTTGATCCAGGAAATCTGACGTGTATATGCGCTTATCAGAATAATGTTGCCAAATTTGGCAACACCTGTCAAGGTAGAATTTACTCTCCTTCACTGTGGAGTTGCCTGGAAAGAGGCCAGCGCCGCTATGACGATGGTGCAAGACCGGTCTTTGGTGCCTTCTTCCCGGCCGCGCCGTGGTCGCGCGCCAGAGATAGGTATAGGCAATGATCTGGCCCGGCCGGGGCGGCGGCAGGCTCACGGCTTCCAGTCTTCAACGAGCTTGTCGAGATCGGCGAACGCGTCCGGCACGCTGCTGTTGGCGATGGCGCGCAGCGTATCGTCGTCCAGGTCCTCCACCGGCCGCGATACTCTACCCTTCATGACCATCTCGAACAGCGCCGCCGACATGAGCACGGTGTGCGGACGGCCGTTCTTGGTGACGGCGACCGGCTCGCGCTGGGCCAAGTCCTGGTAGCGGCCGATGTTCTGCTGGAACTCCGTCGATGTGACTTTCATGAGCATCCCTTCATTAGATAATATAGATAAAATGGCCAAAAATGCAAATTCCACGCCTACGACGCTGACCAGAGGTCGGCTATCCCCAGCTTTTCAAGCTCGCGAACAGCCCTGGACTGGAGCCGGGTGAACGTGTCCGGCATCATTTGGCGATGAAGATCGGCTATGCACGGGTCTCGACCGACGAGCAGAATCTCGACCTGCAACGTCATGCGCTGGAGGCGGCCGGCTGCGCGGTCGTCTATGAGGACCGGGGGATTTCGGGGGCAACGGCCGACCGGCCGGGCTTGGCTGCCGCTCTGGCCCGCCTGGAGCCCGGCGACGTGCTGGTGGTGTGGAAGCTCGACCGGCTCGGCCGCTCGCTGTTCAGGCTGATCGAGTTCCTCGACGGCCTCGGCAAGGCCGGGGCGGGTTTCGCCTCACTGTCCGAGGCCATCGACACCACGACGGCTGGCGGTCGGCTGGTCTTCCACATGCTGGGCGCCCTCTCGGAGTTCGAGCGGGCGCTGATCGCCGAGCGGACCAAGGCCGGGATGGCGGCGGCCAAGCGGCGGGGGCGCCATGTCGGCCGGCCGCGCAAGCTCTCGCCGCAGCAGCTGGCACAGGCCCGTGTCCTACTCGCCAGCGCTACGGAGACCCGTGCCGGTGTCGCCAGACTGCTGGGCGTTGACGAGAAGACGTTGCGGCGGGCGCTGGGGCCGGACATGGAGCGACAGCCATAAAGGGCGGCGGCGTCCCAGCTATCTTGCTTAGGGCAGCCATATGAACAACCCGATCAGAAGTCACAGCTGGACCCGCGCTGCCGGCGCGTGAGGTGCAAAGCCATCCGCACCGCCGCTCCGTCCGGAGCGGCGTAGGCGGCCCCGGCGCCGGCGGTATTCAGGCCCCCCGGTACCGACAGCTGGAGTTTGCTGCTCATCTCGCACTTACGGGCAGTTGGCCACACTGGCGGCGCGGCCCACCTCGTTTTCGCCGAGCTTGCGCGGCGGCTCCGATGGAAAGTCGCCGCTGCACTGATCGAAGTGTTCGACGACGCATAATTCAACGCAATTGGCTGTCTTTGCTGCCTCGGCGATTGATATGGGTGAAGGCAGGACGTTTGTCGCGGACGCTCTGACAGGCGACACATGTCCTGACCCCCGGAATGGCGCTGCGACGCTTCGCGGGAATCTCGTCCCCGCATACCTCGCAATCGGTGCTGCCCTCACCGGAAGGCAGGCGGGAACGCGCCGCCAAAACCGCATCCGTGATCGTTGCATCGATCTGATCCTGCACGGCACTATCGGATGCCCATCCGTTTGCCATCGTTACAAGCTCCTCGCTCTGCACCTGGGGTGACAGCCGGGGGACACTATTTGAGGGCGTGCGGCAGTCCAGGCGCGTCGATCCGATATAGGATACTCCCCACTAGTATCAAGGGTGGTGCGGCCCCCGGAAACGACGCACACTGTTATCATGACAGCAGAAGGGTCATTCACGGCAAAGCCTGGACCGATTTGGTATCGTGCCAGGAGCAAACTCGGCCTCCTTCAGACGGGGTTGAAACTGCCCCACTGTATAATACGGTGGAGTGATCTTTCAGGAAAGCGCGATGGCACATTCACCGGAAGACAAGAAGCGGGCGATAACGCGGCTACGTCGCATCAAGGGGCAGGCAGAGGCGCTGGAGCGTGCCATCGAGGCTGGGATCAACTGCGCCCCATTACTCCAGCAAATCGTGGCGATGCGGGGCGCCACGAACGGTTTGATGGCGGAGGTGATGGAGAGTCACCTTCGAGAGACATTCGGTTCCCAGGGCAAGCCGGTAGGTCAAGACGGAGCGAGCGATCATGATGAGAACGTGGAAGGGGTGATGAAAATTTTGCGTACCTATCTGAAGTAGCGCGTCCCGCCCTTCCGGGGACTATCAGGAATTCCGTGTGCGGCCATGGGTTGAGCATTTGAGGTTCAGGCGACCGGGTGTACAGTTCGCGAGTAGACCTGACATTCCCCCCGCCGGACATGGACGACGAGATTCCGTTCCGAGAAGGAAAAGACTGCCAATCACCCACACGGATAGGTACCTCATCCGCTCTGTCGAGTCGGCCGTCCACTGGAAGGCTGGCCCTATCCGGCCTCGCTTCCGACAAACCCCAAAGGAGCTCGTCTATCCATGTGGGCTCCCTCGATTCTCAAGACGATACGACCTGCGCGCGGCTGCTGTCTTTGCCATCATAGGCATTCGTTGCTCTAAAGCCGGCCCGTCAATTCGTCAGCGCCACATAGTCCCAGCCGCGTGTCGCGCCGTTGCAGATGTACAGCCGGTTATTGGTCGTGTCGATGCTCATGCGACCGCGCTCGTTATTGTTGTCGCAGTCCCCGGACGGCGGCGCGCCGGCGTTGTTGTCCTGAAACTGCACATATCTCCCATCGGGAATATGCAGCGCGGACTGCGGATTGCTGGTGCCGACGCCGACATTTCCGGCAAAATAGTTATTATTATCTGTTTCTTGATAAATGCCATAGCGTGTAACATTCGTATCGTCCAGCTTGATGTAGACGCCGTACTGTGTGCCGCCGGTGGAAGCATTTTCGTCCGTCAGATACAGACCAAAGCCGCTATCATTGACATGCGTTTCGAGGGCGCTGAAAAGCCCATAGACACTCTGCACGGAGGCATCGTTGGCGGTGGAAAGGTCGGCCATGAAGCCATAGCCTTCTTTCCCCCCCGATCCCGTCGCTTCGATATTGACATTGGCGGCGACGGCGGTAACGCCCACATAGCTGTTCGAGTTGCCCCAGAGGTTGATATCGAAAGCCCCGACATCCTGCCAGTTGACTGTAGCGGCGTTCAATGACTTCCACACATAGAATTGAGGGTCCTGACTGTCATCATCTACCCCTATGCCTACCTTTCCATTCGCGGACCACATCGTTTTTGAGATCCACTCGCTGCCGTCACACACCAGCAGATGGTTGACGCCGCTCGTCTCGGGGCCGCCGACCAGCCGCGTCTGGTTCTGCTCGCCACCCGTGCAGGCGTCGCCCGGTGCCGTCTCCTGCGCCACCGCCGGCAGCGCCGAAAAGCAGACGATCAAGGCGATACGAAGATATTTATGCATGATGCTCTCCCTTTCTAAAACTCGACAATCGCCATTGCCGCGAACAGCAACAATAATGCGACGACAAAGACATGGAATACCAAACGCCTGTCATACATCTCGCTCATCTGCCCATAACGACATGATCATTATCGGTTTATTCTAAGTGAAAGTTCGCGGCTCGTAAATACATTAATCCATATAAGGGATTGTCATAAACAGATTTGATGTCTTCACCGAGCATATCCACAATGGCGGAATCCGATTCCTCCAGGGCTCACTGCGTAATCTGCCCATCGTAGCCGACGGCCTTGATGATCGAGCCGGCGTGCTTCAGCGTCTCGGTCGTCGGCAGACGGGCGGCGTAGCGCATGCTGCCGTTGAGGCTGCGGAAGCTGAGGATCAGGTTGCCGTGCTCGTCCGGCGGCGACACCGAGATGCCGCAGACCAGCGACTGGACCGGCCGCTCGCGGCCGGACAGCGGTACGGCGATGTCATCAAGGGCGGTATCGAGCCTCCCGCAGACGCGCTCCAGCCGTTCGACGGCATGGTCCAGCTCGGCGCAGGCGACCTCGGTGGCGAGGTCCGCCAGCGCATCCAGCATGTCCGTCGTGGCGATGCCCTCCCTGGCGTGGGAGATCAGCACCTCTCGAAGGTCGAACAGACATTTGCCTTTCGGTTTCATCCCTTTCATCGTAGCGGGAGAGTTTTATCTTTTGGTTAATGCTCAACCATACGTTGCTAAACCCGGAATGAGGCGGGTTTCCTGCAAGAGCCGTCTGAACCGCGCCATGCGCCAGGCCCGTGCGATGATCCGGCAGGCTGCTGCTGAGGAGCCGCGGATCGCAGCCCGACTCGCCGTCGAGGACGAGCCGGGGTTCGCCGCATCCGTCTCCAGAGGAAGGATCAGCGTATCGACCGGGGTGGTGGATCGGCTGGACCAGCTGTGGTCCCTACTCTGGCTCACGCCACTGCTGGCCGGCGCGCGTGGCGGAATGAGCCCGGCCGATGGCGCCGACCTGTCGCTGACCTGGCTGCTGCTGCACGAGCTGATGCATGTCCGGCTGCGGCACCATAGCCTGCTGAGCAGCACTCGCCTGGTCGAGATCGGCACGCCCGATGATGTCCGGCAGGAACCCGCCGCCGCGCTGGGCGGGCTCCTCGATTCCTCCTGCCTGAGCCGCTGCCTGGAGCTGCAGGCCGACGACGATGCCAGCCGGGTCTTTCTCGGCACCTACGAGGAAGCCGACGCCGCGGCCTTTCGTGTCCGAGCCGTGGCGATCTTCGTGGTGATGGCGCTGATCGAACGGGAAAACGCCCGGCTCGGCAACCGCAACGTCACCCATCCGGTGGCGGTGACACGGCTGTTCATGCTGATGGCGACGATGATGACGATCTGGGGCGATGGACAAGCCGAGCGGGACATCCGTGACGACGGCCATGCCTATATTCCGGCCAGCGCCTTGCCCGAGGATCGGTTCGAGGCCTATCGGCAGACGGTCTTTCGCCCGGTTTTGAGCGACGCGGCGCTGATCATATCGGCGGCCGGTGCAAGCACCTTCATCGACGACCTGCAAGACGAAGGCCCCCTGCTGCGCGACCTGAGAACCGCCCTGTTCGAGCCGCAGCTGTCGCCGGACCTGCTGGCGACGCAGGCCGCCAGGGAGTGGCTCGACTTGGCGCCCACCAACCAGAAGGTGCTGCGGTTCCTCGGCTATATCTGACGCCTATCCCGGCTTGACGATATCGACCCGCAGCAGATGAATCTCCCGCCCGGCACGCGGCTGCCGGCCGTAGACGTCGCCGAGCCTGTCCAGCAGGGTCTCGCTCAGGCCCGCTCCGTCCGACGGGATGTCGGCCGGCATAGCCTCGGCGGTGACGATCACCGCGAAGCGGCTGAGGCCGTTGTCCCGGCGCTCGCGCATCCAGGCCAAGCCGCCATCCTCCTTCAGCCCCGGCAGGAGCACATGCCCAGTCCCGGCATCGACGGCATGGGACACGATCCCGCAGGCCGATGACGCCAGCTGTAGCGCCAGGATGTGCTTCCGGCGCAAGTCCTTCTCGACCACGATCCGGAACCAGGCATCGAGCGGCACTTTGAACGATGCCGCCGGCCGCTCCCTGTCGGTCTCGACCAGCCCGATCTCGCCCTGCCTGTCGAGGAACAGCCGGCCGGTGCGGGTCAAACCCTCGCGCTCGATGAAGTCGGCGATGGACTGCGCATCGCCGGCGCGGAGCTGCTCCTCCATCCTGCGGGCGGGGCCGACGGCGATCTCCTGCGCCCGCTGCTCGGGCACATCGGGGATCAGGCAGTCCATGAGCAGCTGGATCACCTGCGCGTAGCGGTCGGCCGGCACGCGCCCCGGCATGCGGGCGGCATCGCCATGCGCCCACCAGCGCAGCGTCTTGGGTTTTCGACCCAGCGCTGCGGCGATGGCCTCAAAACTCTCGAAGTAGCCGTATTGGACCAGCAGCCGGAGCTTCTCGCGCAGCTCCGGCACGATCCCGTCACCCGGCAGCCGGCGAGGCTTCGACCCAGCATCGTGCTGGATCGCGGCTGGGGACCGCCTGCGATCCGGCGTGCGACTCCCGCTGCCGACCATTCTCGCCTTTCGAACTCCCTCGGGCGGCGACGATGGGTCCAACCGGGAGACTTGTCATGCTCGAAGACGAGGGGCTGCCGATCCCGCAGCCGCCGCGCTTTGCCCGCTTCGCCACCGCCCTGCTGGCCGGCTGCTCGGGCGCCATGCTGGCGTTTGCCGTGCCCGCCATGGTCGGCAGCGAGGGCGTGCTCGACCTGATCAAATCCGCCGTCATCGCCGCCGGTGCCACCATCACCAGCTATGCCGTCACCCGGCTAGCGGTCGAGAAAGGCGCACCGCAGGCGGTGATCGGCATGAAGGGCAGTGCCGTCGTCAGCATCCTGTCGATCCTCACCGTCGGCGCCGGCCTGTTCGCCTCGACCTATGCCGGGTTCACCTTGCGCGAGACCGAGGCGCTGCGGCTCGGCGACTTCGGCCGCGAGCTGGCGGCCTATGTCGATGCGCGCGGCCGCAGCGCCCAGGAGGCTGGCCGCTCGGCCCCGGTGCTGCGCTCCATCGTCGACGATCTCGGCATGAAGGAGGACTGCGAGCGGCGGTCGAGCTGCCTCAGCGGCCGCGAGTCCGGCGGCACCGGCCCGGTGGCGCGGACGCTGGGCGAGAAGCGCCAGCGGGCCGAGGCCATCCTCGGCCAGGTGATCGAGGGCGAGAGCGTTCGCACCAGTGCGGTGGCCCAGCTGGGTGCGCTGCTGGAGCGCTACCAGGCAGCCCTGATCGACCCGGAAGCCAGCCAGACCGAACGGCGCAAGGCGTTGCAGGCCGTGGCCGGCGAGGTCGGCGCGCAGCTGAACATTCTCGACGAGGCGGTGCCCACAGCCCTGCTGCACGCCTATGCGCTGGAGCTGAGGACCCCGGTCTCGATCCCGGAGCAGCGCGACGTGTCGGCCAAGCTCAGCGGCCTGTTGCAGAGCTATGCCAACAGCCTGGGTTCCAGCCTGCGCGGCTTCGAGCCGGGTGCGACCCTGCGCC
>DAOLFG010000038.1:0-46438 GCA_035326425.1 Geminicoccus sp.
CCCCGCTCAACCGCGAGCAGCGCCGCCGCCTCGCCGCCGTGCAGCGCAAGGCGGCGTAGGCCGACGGCGTCGGCCGGTCAGCCCTGCGACGAGAACCCGCCGTCGACGACGATCGAGGCGCCGGTGATGAAGTCGCTGGCGGCCGAGGACAGGAACACGGCGATGCCGGCGAAGTCCTCGGGCGTGCCCCAGCGGGCGGCCGGGGTGCGGGCCTCGACGCGCTCGTGCAGGCCCTGGATCTGAGCACGGCCGGCGCGGGTGAGGTCGGTGTCGATCCAGCCGGGCAGCACCGAGTTGACCTGGATGTTGTCGGCGGCCCAGGCCGTGGCCAGCGCCTTGCCATACTGCACGATACCGCCCTTGGTGGCGCTGTAGGCCGAGGCGAAGGGCAGGCCGAAGATCGAGGTCATCGAGCCGATCATCACGACCTTGCCGCCGCCCGCCGCCTTCATCGGGGCATAGCAGGCATGGGAGCACAAGTACGCGCTGGTCAGGTTGGTATCGATCACCTTGTGCCAGTCGGCGAGGCTGTAGTCCTGCGGCGGCTTGCGGACGTTGGTGCCGGCATTGTTGACCAGGATGTGCAGGGCACCGAACCTGTCGACCGTGGCCTTCACCAGTGCTGCCACCGAGGCCTCGTCGGTGACGTCGGTCGCCACGGCGATGGCCTTGGCCCCCAAGCCTTCGAGCGCCTTCACCGCCGCCGCGTTCTTCTCGGCATTTCTCGCCGCCACCACCACGGAGGCGCCGGCTTCTGCGAGGCCCTTGGCCATGCCCAGCCCGATGCCGCCATTGCCGCCGGTGACCACCGCCACCCGCCCCTTGAGATCGAACAGCCGCATCGCCCGAGCCTCCCGTTTTTCCGGCCCCGCCAACTAGCCGGCCGGGCCACCGCCCCGCAAGTCGCCCCGTGCGCCGATCAGCGATGCGTTAACCAAGATGCGGCCATATGTGCCCGGCCGCGTTGCCGTGGTCCGGGACAGCCTGCTAGGAGGCTCGGCATGCCTGCAAGAGTTCCCGCTTGAGCGCCGCCTCCGCCCGAGTGGCCGAGGTGCCCCAGCTGCGCCGCCAGCCCCTGGACGTGCTCCGCAAGGTCTTCGGCTACCCGGCCTTCCGCGGCCCGCAGGCCGAGATCGTCGAGCATGTGCTGAAGGGCGGCGACGCCCTGGTGCTGATGCCGACCGGCGGCGGCAAGTCCCTGTGCTACCAGGTGCCGGCACTCTGTCTCGACGGCCTGACGGTCGTGGTCTCGCCGCTGATTGCGCTGATGCAGGACCAGGTCGAGGCGATGCGCCAGCTCGGCGTGCGGGCGGCGGCGCTGAACTCGGGCCTGGAGCCGCGCGAGGCCCGCGAGGCCGAGCGGGCGATGCGCGAGGGCCGGCTGGACCTCGTCTACCTGGCACCCGAGCGCCTGGCCGTGCCCGGCTTCGTCGAGCTGCTGGCGCGCTGCCGGCCGGTGCTGTTCGCCATCGACGAGGCGCACTGCGTCTCGCAATGGGGCCACGACTTCCGCCCCGACTACCTGCAGCTCGCCATGCTGCACGAGCGTTTCCCCGACGTCCCGCGCATCGCGCTGACCGCCACCGCCGACGGCCCAACCCGCAACGAGATCGTCCAGCGCCTCGACCTCGGCCGCGGCCGTGTCTTCGTGCAGGGCTTCGACCGGCCGAACATCCGCTACACCGTCACGCCGAAGCGCAACCCCAAGGCCCAGCTCGAGGCCTTCATGGCCGGCCGTTCCGGCAGCGGCATCGTCTACTGCATGTCGCGCGCCCGGGTCGACGAGCTGGCGGCGTTCCTGTCCGGCAAGGGCCTGGACGCGCTGCCCTATCATGCCGGCCTCGACAAGGCGGTGCGCGCCGCCAACCAGGACCGCTTCCTCAAGGGCGAGAACGTGGTGATGGTGGCGACCATCGCCTTCGGCATGGGCATCGACAAGCCGGACGTCCGCTTCGTCGCCCATCTCGACCTGCCCAAGAGCCTGGAGGCCTACTACCAGGAGACCGGCCGGGCCGGCCGCGACGGCCTGCCGTCGGAGGCCTGGATGGCCTACGGCATGGAGGACGTGGCCCGGCTGCAGGGTCTCGCCGCCAAGTCCGAGGCGGTCGAGCGCCAGCGCCGCGTCGAGCGGCAGAAGCTCAGCGCCATGCTGGGCTACTGCGAGGCCATACGCTGCCGCCGCCAGGTGCTGCTCGGCTATTTCGGCGAGGTGCTGGAGCGGCCTTGCGGCAACTGCGACATCTGCCTCGACCCGCCGCAGTCGTTCGACGGCACCGAGGCGGCGCAAAAGGCGCTCTCCGCCGTCTATCGCACCGGCCAGCGCTTTGGCGTCGGCCACCTGGTCGACGTGCTGACCGGCAATGCCAACGACCGCATCGTCCAGTACGGCCACGACCGGCTGGGGGTCTGGGGCGTCGGCAGCGACCTGGGCAAGGAGAGCTGGCGCAGCGTCTTCCGCCAGCTCGCCGCCATGGGCCTGGTCGAGGTCGACATCGAGGGCCATGGCGGGTTGCGCCTGGGGCCCGACTGCCGGGATGTGCTGCGCGGCGAGCGGCGGATCGAGCTGCGGAGCGACCAGCCGCGCAAGCGGGCCGCCAAGCCGGCGGCGCGCGGCGCCGATATCGCCCGCAGCCCGGAGGTCGAGGCCCGCTTCGCCGCGCTGCGCGCCTGCCGGATGAGCCTCGCCAAGGCGCAGGGCGTGCCGCCCTACGTCATCTTCCACGACACCACCCTGCTGGCCATCGCCGACGCCATGCCGCGCACGCTCGACGAGCTGGCGCGGATTCCGGGCGTGGGTGCGGCCAAGCTCGAGCGCTACGGCCGGACCGTTCTCGCAGCTGTGAGCGGGGCCGACGCATGAGGGCTTGCCGTGCTGCCCGATCGTGCCATCATCCTCGATGATCGACCGAGGAGGAGCTTGGCCATGAGGAAGATTTTCGCCTTCGCCGCCGTGCTGTCGCTGTTCGCCGTCACCGCCGGCAGCGCCCTGGCCGACTGCGCCGGCCACCTGACGACGGCCGGCAGCAGCCAGACCACGGTCTCGGAGAATGCCCCGATCACCAAGATCCCGGGCCAGAAGGGCAGCTGATCGGATCAGGGGACGGGCGGGCGCCACGCCTGCCCTTTCTCTCTCGACGGCCCGCGCCTAGGCTCGCCCAGGGCCACGACCCTGGGGAGTGCCGAACGTGGAGATCGCCGTCATCGGGGGCGCGCAGAGCTGGGCGGCGACGGCCCGGCTGAACGGTGTTCGCGTCCTCGCCAGGCCGCTGAGCGAAGGCGAGGCCATCGTGATGGGCGACCTGGGCATCGAGACCGTGCCCGACTATCCGGACTTCTTCGAGCGCCTGGAGTTTCCGCGCCTCTATATCCTCGACCTGCCCTGCGGCGCCGGGATCGACGAGGTGATCGACACGGCCTATGTCACCATGGAGCCGGGTGATCTGGTCGTCGACCTCAGCCCGAGCTACTGGGGCGACACTTTGCGCCGCTGGCGCCGGATGCGGCATCGCTCGATCTTCTACGTCGACGCCTCGAGGCTCGGCGGCGATCTGCTGATCTCCGGCGACGCCCGCGGCCTGGATCTCGCCCGGCCGCGGCTGCAGCGCGTGGTCGGCGACAATGCGGTCGTCGATGTCGGCGAGGCCGGCGCCGCCCACTATGCCGCCATGGTGCAGGACAGCCTGCTGGTCGCCTGCGCCCAGGCGCAGAGCGAGGCCCACCAGCTGCTCGAGGCCTTTCCCGGCGGGATCGACCCGCGGCCGGTCCGCACCCGCCTGCGCCGCGACGGGCCCGAGGGCGGGCGCGGCGAGTGGGCGGCGGAGGACGCGCTCCGGCTGCAGGCCGTGATCCCGCTCCTGGCGCAGGCTGCGATGCAGGAAATGGCCGATGCGCTCGACGCGCAGCAACTGTATCCATCGCCCCCACGGCTCGGGCCGTTCGTCAGGCCCGAGGATCTCGGTTGAGCAAGGGGAGGACGACGCGATGGATCTGGTGAGGCTCGGCGGCTCCGGCGTGCGCGTGTCGCCCTTGTGCCTGGGCACCATGATGTTCGGTGGCCCGACCGACGAACGGTCGTCCGTGCGCATCACCGGCATGGCGCGCGACGCCGGCATCAACTTCATCGACACCGCCGACGTCTACAACGACGGCCGCTCGGAGGAGGTGGTGGGCCGGGCGATCAGGCCCGAGCGCGACAGGTGGATCCTCGCCACCAAGCTCGGCAACGCCCGCGGCAAGGATCCCAACCAGCGCGGCCTGACCCGGCGCTGGGCGATGATGGCGGCCGAGGCCTCGCTGCGCCGGCTGGGGACGGATTGGATCGACATCTACTACCTGCATCGCGAGGACCACGACACGCCGCTCGAGGAGACCGTCCGGGCGATGGGCGACCTCATCCGTGCCGGCAAGATCCGCTATTTCGGCCTGTCCAACTTCCGTGCCTGGCGGATCGCCGAGGTCTGCTCCTTGTGCGGCCGGATGGGCGTCGAGCTGCCGGTGGTGCTGCAGCCCTACTACAACGCCCTGAACCGCATGCCCGAGGTCGAGGTGCTGCCGGCCTGCAGCTATTACGGCCTCGGCGTGGTGCCCTACAGCCCGGTGGCGCGCGGCGTGCTCACCGGCAAGTACCTGCCCGGCACACCGCCGGCCGAGGGCACCCGCGCCGGCCGCGCCGACAGCCGCATCATGCAGACCGAGTGGCGCGAGGAGAGCCTGGTCATCGCCCAGAAGCTCAAGGAGCACGCCACCGCCCGCGGCATCACCCCCGTCCAGTTCGCGGTCGCCTGGGTGCTGAACAACCGGCTGGTCACCTCACCCATCGTCGGCCCGCGCACCGAGGAGCAGATGCGCGACTATCTGGGCGCGCTCGACTACGGCTTCACGGCCGAGGACGAGGAGCTGGTCGACAGCCTGGTCGCCACCGGCCATCCCTCGACCCCCGGCTACAACGATCCGAGCTACCCGATCGAGGGCAGGGTGCCGCGCACCTCCTAGGTGTCCAGGCTCATCGCCAGGATCTGGCTCAACTGACACGACGGCCGGCCGGTCTCGGCCATCCAGCCGGCGAACGCCTGCTGGATGGCCGCCCGGTCGGCCTTCCTCGGCGGCAGATCGGCCAGCACGCCCCAGTGGACGAGGCCGCGCTGGACGCTGTCGCTCAGGATGAAGCTGTCCTTGCCGACCATGCGCAGGAAATAGGGGCCGGAATTGCCGCCGAGCTGCTGGAAGCGCCTGGCCAGCTCGTCCCAGAGATCGATGAGGCGCGCGGCCGGCCAGCCGGCGAGCCAGCCGCCGATGCCGCCCTCGCCGCGCAGCGCCAGCACGGCGCCGGCATTGGCCCGCACCGCCCGCAGCTTGGGGAGGTTGCGGATCAGCCGCTTGTCGCCCAGCATCTCCTCGATGCGCTCGTCCGGGATCCTGGCGCAGCGCTCGGGATCGAAGCCGTCGAACACCTCCTCGAAGGCCGGCCACTTGCGATCGACCAGCTCGTGCTTCAGACCGGCACGGAAGATGCGCAGGCTCATCTGCGACAGGAAGAAGCTCTCCGGCAATGCCCGCAGCTCGTCGCCGCTGAGCGGACGGCTGAGCCGGGCATCGACCGCCGCCTGGCCGTGGCGGGCGAGTGCTGCCTGCTCGATCTCGGCGAAGGCCACCATCATTCGGCATCCCATCGAGGTGCGATGCCGGCGACGTCGACGACCCGGCCGGCCGGGGCGCCGATCGCCGTGATCTCGGCCATCTCCGCCTCGCCCAGCGCGAAATCGAAGATCGCGAAATTGCCGCGCGCATGCTCCTCGCTGGAAGAGCGCGGAATGGCGACCACGCCTTCCTGCTGGACCAGCCAGCGCAGCGCCACCTGGCCGGCGCCGCGCCCGTGCGCCTCGGCGATGCGCTTCAGGACGGGGTCGCCGAACACCCGGCCGCGGGCGAGCGGGCAGTAGGCGGTGAGCGCCATGCCGTGGCGGCGGCAGCCCCGCAGCACGGCGCGCTGGCTCAGCATCGGGTGGTACTCGACCTGATCGGTGGCGAGCAGCGCCGTGCTCAGGGCCACTGCCTCGTCGATCATCGCGGTGGTGAAGTTGCTGATGCCGATGTGCCGGGCCTTGCCGGCGGCATGCACGCGGTTCAGTGCGCCCATGGTCTCGGCCAGCGGCACCTCGCGGCTGGGCCAGTGCAGCAGCAGGAGGTCGACGGCGTCGAGCCGCAGCCGGCGCAGGCTCTCCTCGACCGAGCGCTCGAAATCGCCAGCGCGGAAGCGGTCCGGCCAGACCTTGGTGGTGACGAAGACCTCGTCGCGCCGCAGGCCGCTGGCGCGCAAGCCGGCACCGACCTCGGCCTCGTTGCCGTACATCTGGGCGGTGTCGAGATGGCGGTAGCCGATGGCGAGCGCTGCCTCGACCAGCCTCTGCGCGGTGGCGCCGCGCAGTTCCCAGGTACCGAAGCCCAATGCCGGGATGTCGGCACCGTTGGCGGCGACGCGGTGCATGGCGCTCCCTTCCTTTCGACTTGGCTCGCTCATGCCTATAACGCCGCCGACAGGTTGCGGGGAGCCCGGATGATGCAGGACGATGGCGAGCTTCGGCTGGCGGCGGCGGCGGCGGTGGCGCGCGAGGCGGGAACCCTCGGGCTGCGCTACTTCCGCAACCTCGAGGCGCTCGAGATCGAGAGCAAGGGGCCGCAGGACGTCGTCAGCGCCGCCGACCGCGCCGTCGAGGACCTGATACGTCAGCGGCTGGGCGCGCTGTTTCCCGGCGACGCCATCCTGGGCGAGGAAGGGGGCCTGCACGGCGACGGCCGGGACGGGACCTGGGTGGTCGATCCGATCGACGGCACCTGGTGCTTCCTCAACGGCATCGGCGCCTGGTGCGTCTCGCTGGCCTATGTCCGGGACGGGCGGATCGAGACCGGGGTGATCTACGATCCCAATGCCGGCGAGCTGTTCGCCGCCCGCGCCGGCGGCGGCGCCACGCTGGACGGACGGCCGATCCATGTCGCCAATGCCAGCTCGCTGACCCAGGGGACTGTGAGCGTCGGTCATTCGAACCGCATTCCCGCCAGCAAGGTGGTTCCGGTCATCGATCGGCTGCTGCAGGCGGGCGGCATGTTCCATCGCCACGGCTCGGGCGCCCTGGGCCTCGCCTGGACCGCCTGCGGCCGGCTCATCGGCTATGTCGAGCCGCACATGAACAGCTGGGATGCCGTGGCCGGCCTGTTGCTGATCGCCGAGGCCGGCGGCTACACCAACGACTTCCTGGCCAATGACGGCCTGATGAAGGGCAATTTCGTGCTGGGCTGCCCGCCGGCGCTGCGCCGGGCGCTCTGCGAGGCGGCCGGCGTCGAGGTCTGAGCGGTGCGGCTGACGCTGCTCGGCACCGGCTGCCCGTCGGTCAGCACCCGCCGCTACGGCGCGGCCCAGCTCGCCGAGCGCGGCGACACCAGGCTGCTGATCGACTGCGGCTCGGGCGTGACGCAGCGGCTGGCCGAGGCCGGCGCGCGGGTGGCGGCGATCGACGCGCTGCTGATCACGCATCTGCATTCCGATCACATCGTCGATCTCTGGCAGGTGCTGGTCTCGGGCTGGCACCAGGGACGGCGCCGGCCCTTGCGGGTGATCGCGCCGCCGGGCTTCGGCCGCCATGTCGCCGCCATCGAGGCCGCCTGGCAGCCGGAGCGGGCGCAGCGCCTCGCCTTCGAGCGGCGGCCGAACCCGGAGGGCTTCGCCTTCGCGGTCGAGGAGATCGAGGCCGGCCGCCGCCTCGCCATCGGCGACATCGAGGTCGAGGCGGTGCCGGTCGATCATCGGCCGGTCGAGCCGGCCTTCGGCTTCGTGCTGCGCGGCGGCGGTGCGGTGGCAGCACTCAGCGGCGACACCCGACCCTGCCCGGCGCTGATCGAGGCGGCCAGGGGCTGCGACCTGCTGGTGCACGAGGTGTTCGCGCACTTTGCCATGCCGCCGATCGCCGGCGTGCGCGACCCGGCGACGATCGCGGCGGTCGCCAGCTACCACACGCTGTCGACCGATGTCGGCGAGGTGGCGCGCGCCGCCGGGGCAGGGCTGCTGGCGCTGACCCATATCGTCCCGCCGGAGGCCGATCCCGCCGCCCTGCTGGCGGATGCCCGCCGCCAGTTCGCCGGGCCTGTGGTCGTGGGCGAGGACCTGCTGTCGATCGACGTCGCGGGACGAGCGGCGAGCTGGCGGGGGCTCGCCGTCGGCTTCGCCTAGGCCGGATCGGGCCGCGTGAACAACTGCGCCGGGGTGCCGGTCTCCTTGGGCGGCAGCGGCGGCTGCGGGGCGGCGTAGAAGCGCGGCTCGCGGGCGTCGAGCGAGGGCTCGCCGTCGAGCGGACCGCGCATGCGCACTTGGCTGCCGGCGGCGGCAGCGTCGCGCTCGGCGCCCTGCAGCTGCTCGGCGGCGTCGCGGCTCCAGGGCAGGGCATAGGCCCGAGGCTCGCTGTCGCCCTCGAGCTTCAGCCAGACCAGGATGCGCTTGCCCTCCTCCTTGACCGAGCCCAGCACCGTGGCCTCGCGGGCGCCGGCCAGCCATTCCATGGCCACGGGCTTCGGGCGCCCCAGCAGCTCGGCCTGGGCGACATAGGACGCCGGCAGCAGCAGCGCCGCCGCGCCCAACGCCGCCAGCTTCGCCGACAGGCGCCGCGGCGCCCAGACGGCGATGCTGGCGAGGCAGGTGGCGAGCACCGCCACGACGGCGAAGACCAGGGTGAGCGTGCTCATGCCGGCCTCGCCGAGCGCAGGTTCTTCTGCAGCGCATGCACGCTGCCGGGCTCGAGCTCGCCCTTGGCGTCCAGCCGGAAGCGGAACACGGTCAGCTCCTGGCCCTCGCGGGCGAGCTCCACGGTGGCCTTGAGGATCTGGCGCGAGCTGCCGCCGGTGGCGCGCTTCGTGCTCACCACGACTGTCACCGGGACGGGATAGACTGCGGCATTGTCGCGGTAGAGATGGGCGTTGACCGTATATTCGCCGCCGGCGACGCCGCGCGAATAGGCGACCTCGTAGTTCAGGTCGGTGGCATCGGCGTATTTGCCGAGATCGTCGCGCAGCAGGTTGAACAGCTCGCCGCCCTTGTTCGAGTAGCCCACCGGCACGTCGCCCGGGCCCTGCACCCACAGATCGATGTCGGCGTCCATGCCGTCGGGCCAGCGGGCCTCGATGACGACGTTGCCGGGAGGCTCCATGCCTTCCGAGGTCCGGGCACTCGGTGCGTTGATGTGCGAGAGCAGCAGCACCGCCACGGTAACGAAGCCCGACAGCATCAGCATGATCAGGTCGCGGAAGACGATGTCGCCGTCGTCGCCGTCATCGCTCTCAGGCGTCAGCATGGCGCTCCCCCACCTCGATGGTGCGGGTGACGAGATGGGCGGCACCGCCCTCGAGCAGACGGTAGTTCACCATCAGCCAGACATTGAGAATCGAGCCGGTCAGCGTCTTGAACAGCGCCATCGACATGCCGCGCAGCAAGGTCGCCACCATGGGGCCGATCAGCGAGGGGTCGGCGGCGGCGGCGGGATCGACGGCGGAAAGAGCGATGATGAAGCCGATGATCGTGCCGATCAGGCCGATCAGCACCAGGGTGCTGGCCATCTGCCGGACCGGCGCCAGGCGGTGCGCCAGCTTCAGCCGCAGAGCCGTCGCCAGGGCTGCACGCGTCTCGCCGCCGCGTCCGCGGATGCCGCGCATGAAGGAGGCAACGCGGGTGCCGCCATGCCAGTCGCTGCCGTCGAGGGCGTTCAGCTCCTGCGAGAGCATCACCACCCGCCGGCCGGCCCAGACCAGCCCGACCGTGAACAGGACGAACAGCAGCTTGCAGACATGGGTGTCGTCGACGGCGAACATCATGCCGAGCCAACCCTGGATCGCAGCGACACCCAGGAGGGCGAGCCCCACCATGTTGACCAGGACGAAGCGGAGCAGCAGCAGGTAGCGCTGGCCCTCGACGCGGCCGACAGCCAAGGCTTGGGAAAGCCGTCCGATGGGATTGAAGGCAGGTCGAGGCGGCGCCTCGGCCGAGGTTGCGAGCACTGGCGACACGGAGCAGCCCTCCGGGGTGGGAACCTGGTGCGCAACGTCGACGGGACTGTTCACGGGAAGCCGAGCCGTCGAGTTCCGCTTCCTATTTTGGGTAACACAAAATGGGAGTAAATTCCACTGTCGATTGATATCAGCCGGCCGTCGTCGCTTGCGGCTGCGTGTTCCATCGGGCAAGCACAGGCCCTCAGCAGACACCGGGAGTCCGGCGGATGGCCTTCGATCTGATCGTTCGCGGCGGCCGGGTGGCCCTTCCCTGGGGCGTCGCCGAGGCCGACATCGCCGTGCGCGACGGACGGATCGCGGCGATCGGCGCCCTGAGCGGCGCTTCGACGGCCGAGGAGATCGACGCCAAGGGACTGCACGTGCTGCCGGGCGTCATCGACAGCCAGGTGCATTTCCGCGAGCCGGGTGCCGAGCACAAGGAGGACCTGGCGACCGGCAGCGATGCCGCCGTGCTGGGCGGGGTGACGGCGGTGTTCGAGATGCCGAACACCAGACCCACCACCAGCACCGCCGAGGCGCTGGCCGACAAGCTGGCGCGCGCCAGCGGGCGGATGCGCTGCGATCACGCCTTCTTCGTCGGCGCCACGGCCGAGAACGTCGACGAGCTGGACCGGCTCGAGCGGCTGCCGGGTGCGGCGGGCGTGAAGATCTTCATGGGCAGCTCGACCGGCTCGCTGCTGGTCGAGGACGACGCCACGCTGGAGCGGGTGCTGCGCAACGGCTTCCGGCGGATCTCGGTGCATGCCGAGGACGAGGCGATGCTGCGGCGGGACAAGGGGCTGGCGCTGCACGGCAGGCCGGAGACCCATCCGGTGTGGCGAAGCGTCGAGGCGGCGGTCTCGGCGACGCGGCGGCTGCTGGCGCTGGCGCGGCGGACCGGCCGGCGGGTGCATGTGCTGCACGTCTCGACTGCCGAGGAGCTGCCGCTGCTGGCCGGGCACCGCGACGTCGCCACCGTCGAGGTGACGCCGCAGCACCTGACGCTGGCGGCACCGGAATGCTACGCCGAGCTCGGCACGCTGGCGCAGATGAACCCGCCGCTGCGCGACGGCCGCCACCGCGACGCCTTGTGGGCGGCGGTGGCGGACGGGCTGGCCGACGTGCTGGGCTCGGACCATGCGCCGCACACGGTAGCCGAGAAGGCCGAGCCCTACCCGGAGAGCCATTCCGGCATGCCGGGGGTGCAGACGCTGCTGCCGGTGATGCTGGATCACGTGGCGGCGGGCAGGCTCGGCCTGATGCGGCTGGTGGAGCTGACCGGATCGGGGCCGGCGAGAATATTCGGGATCGCCGGCAAGGGCCGGATCGTGCGCGGCTGGGACGCCGACCTCGTGCTGGTCGACCTCGCGGCGAGGCGGGAGGTCGAGCGCGGCTGGCTGAGGAGCCGCGCCGGCTGGTCGCCCTACGAGGGCCGCAGCCTCACCGGCTGGCCGGTGGCGACCATCCTGCGCGGCCGGCTGGTCGCGCGCGACGGCCAGCTGCTGGGCGAGCCCTCGGGCGAGCCGGTGCGGTTCGTCGAGACGCTGCGGCCGGACCGGGGCTAGCTGCCGGGCGCCCTGCCCGGACAGGCCCGCCCCCACAGCACGCGGGCGAACTCGGGCCGGTCGATGAACGGGTTGCGGTTGCCCTGGTAACGCTCGACCCGGTCGTTGCGCCGGGCCTCGCCGCTGTCGACGGGATCGCGGTCGTTCCAGTCGAGCAGGATGCACAAGCCGCCCATCGCCGCCTCGCCCGGCTCGGCCGGCCGAACCACCAGGCGGAGCGGGTCGCCGCCGTCACGGCCGTCGTAGCGCAGGCTCATGTAGAAGAGCGCTCGCGCCATGTCGCCCTTGACGCTGTCGTCGGGCTCCAGCGAGCTCGCCTCGACGCCCTCGCTGTAGTCGCGGCCGTTGCGGCGCCGGTCGATATCCGGCTCGGCGGCGCGGATGTTGTGCAGGTCGAGATAGGCGGCGGAACGCTCGCCGCCGAGTCCGCGCGCCACCGGCCAGACGCGGCCCACGCTCCAGCCGGCGCTCTCCCCCGCCGCCGCCTTCGAGACGGAGCGGCCGGTGGGGATCAGCCGGACCCTGCTCTGGTCGCGCGGATCCTCGTCGAGCTCGGCCAGCAGCCCGACACCGGCCGCCGGCTGGAAGACCGTCTGGCCGGTCACCTGCTCGCGCAGCCAGTCGCGCACCGCCAGCGTGTCGCTGTCGGCGGCCGCGGCCAGCAGCACCGCCGAGTTGGCCGACGGCGCTTCGGCCGCCATGCCGTCGGCGCCCGGGGAGGACCGCTGCATGTCGATCATCCCGTAGCGACCGAGCGCCAGGATCGCCAGGACGGTGACGCCGCCCATGATGAACTTGGCCCTGCGCTGCATCTGACGATCCGGCCTCTCTCACATGGCCCCATCCAAGCTAAGCGCGCCGGGGCGACGCTGGCAATGCCGCACCGATTCGCCACATGGGCGAACCCGATCGTCACCGATTCGCCACAGTGCGCGCAGAGCGCGCCGGGAGAGCAAGTATGCCCCTGGATACAACTGTCAGGCGGATTTATCGCGGGGACCACAGGAATCGAAGGCGGGGAGGCCGCCCTTGCACAGACGCCGTGTGGCTTTCGCGCTCGCAGCCCTGTCGGCCGCCTCGGCGGGCGGGCCGGCGCTGGCGGCAGGGTTCGCCCTCAAGGAGCAGTCGGGGACGGCACAAGGCAACGCCTTCGCCGGTGCCACGGCCGGCGCCGACGACATCAGCTACATGTTCTTCAATCCCGCGGCGCTCGGCATGATGAGCGGCGATCACCAGCTGGTGGCCACGGGCTCGCTGATCCTGGCGCACATGGAGCTCCAGAGCGCCTCCGGCACCACCGGCGCCGGGACGCCGATCGGGGGCAGCGTGCCGCGGCACAACATCGCCGAGTTCGCCGCCGTGCCGGCGCTCTATGGCGGCCTGCGGCTGGGCGAGCAGTGGGTGGCCGGCCTCGGGATCAACGCGCCCTTCGGGCTCGGCACCGAATATCCGGACGGCTGGGTCGGCCGCTACCACGCCGTCGATTCCAGCGTGAAGGTGATCGGCGTCACCCCGACCCTGGCCTACCGGCCGCTGCCCGGGCTCGCCTTCGGCGCCGGCCTGCAGGCGTCCCACGCCGACGCCTCGCTGTCCAACGCCATCGATTTCGGCACCATCGGCGCCGGCCTCGGCATCCCGGGCTCGCTGCCCGGCCGCCAGGACGGCTTCGCCCGCGTCGACGGCGACGACTGGCAGCTCGGCTACACCCTGGGCGCCCTGGCCGAGCCGAT
Organism: Geminicoccus sp.; assembly: GCA_035326425.1. Taxonomy (GTDB): domain Bacteria; phylum Pseudomonadota; class Alphaproteobacteria; order Geminicoccales; family Geminicoccaceae; genus CALKJU01. The sequence goes on from DAOLFG010000038.1 coordinate 13,322, forward strand.
CTCCGGCACGCGCATCGGCATCGGCTACCGCTCCAAGGTCGAGCACCGGCTGAAGGGCGATGCCGACTTCTCGACCGCCGCCTCGCCGACCGGCCGGGCGATCGAGGCCGCCACCGGCGCCTTCGCCGATACCGGGGTGGGTGCCCGCATCGAGCTGCCGGCCTCGGCCTCGATCGGCATCCAGCAGCGGATCACCGACCGGGTCGACGTCATGGCCGAGGCGGCCTGGACCAATTGGAGCCGGTTCGACGAGCTGCGGCTGACCTTCGACAACCCGGCGCAGCCCGACAGCGTCACCGAGTACAAGTGGAAGGACAGCTGGTTCCTGGCGCTCGGCGCCACCTGGCGGCCGCGCGACGACCTGACGCTCAGGGCCGGCGTCGCCCACGACCAGACGCCAGTCGACGAGGCGCACACCACGCCGCGCATCCCCGACGGCGACCGCACCTGGCTGTCGCTCGGCGTCGGCTGGATGCCCTTGCCCTGGCTGTCGCTGGACGCCGCCGTGACCCATATCTTCGTCGAGGACGCCGAGGTGCGGCTCGAGGCGTCCGAACCCGGCAACGCCACCCGCGGCGATCTGGATGCCGACTACGACAACTCGATCGACCTCGTCACGATCTCCGCCAAGCTGCGGTTCTGACGCCTTGGCCGGGGCGGCACTGGTCACCGGGGCGGCACGCCGGCTCGGCCGGGCGATGGCGCTGGGCCTCGCCGCCGACGGCTGGGACGTCGCGGTGCACTGCAACGCCTCGACGGCCGAGGCGCGCGAGGTGGCGGCCGAGATCCTGGCGATGGGCCGGCGCTCCACGGTGATCCGGGCGGACCTCGCCGACGAGAACAAGGCCGCGCGCGTGGTGCCGGAAGCCTGCGACGCCCTGGGGCCGCTCGGCCTGCTGGTCAACAATGCCTCGATCTTCGACCTCGACCGGCTGGAGACCGCCGACCGCGAGAGTTGGACCCGCCATATCGAGATCAACCTGCGCGCGCCGATCGTGCTGATCCAGGGCTTCGCCGCCCGGCTGCCGGCGGGTGCCGAGGGCCTCGTCGTCAACATGCTCGACCAACGGGTGCTGAACTTGACGCCGAACTTCCTGAGCTACAGCGTCTCGAAGTCGGGCCTGTGGGCGGCGACCCAGGTGCTGGCCCGCCAGCTGGCCCCGCGCATCCGGGTGAACGCCATCGGTCCCGGCCCGGCCCTGAAGCCGGGCAACGTCAGCGACGCCGACTGGGCCGAGCTGGAGCGGAGCGTGCCGCTGCGGCGCGGCAGCTCGCCGGAGGAGATCGTGGCGGCGCTGCGCTTCGTCATCGAGGCGCGCTCGATGACCGGCCAGCTCGTGACCCTCGACGGCGGCATGCAGATGGGCTGGCTGACGCCGGGGATCAAGCAGCTCGATTGAGAGGATCCGGCGGGGCCTCAATGCGCCCCCGCCTTCTCGTGCAGCCAGTCCATCAGCGCCAGCAGCACACCCGACACCACGAAGGTGAGATGGGTGATGACCATCCATTTCAGCGCGTTGGGATCGACGTGCTGGACGTTCATGAACGATTTCAGCAGGTGGATGCCCGAGATCGCCACGATCGAGGAGATCAGCTTCAGCTTCTGGCCGCCGAAATCGACCTGGCCCATCCAGGTCGGCCGGTCGGCGGTGCCGGTGTCGATCTTCGAGACGAAGTTCTCGTAGCCCGAGAAGATGATCATGATCAGCAGGCTGGCGGCGAAGGACAGGTCGATGAAGCTCAGCACCGCCAGCACCACCTCGGTCTCGCTGAGCTCCAGGACGTGCGGCACGAAGTGCAGCAGCTCCTGGGCGAACTTCGCCAGCAGCGCCACCAGCGTCAGGACGAGGCCGAGATAGATCGGCGCCATCAGCCAGCGGCTGGCGAACAGGAACCGCTCGATCGCTCTTTCCATCGCTCAACGTTCCTCGACGAGACGGACATGCGATGCCGGCCAGGCGCCGGGCCAGACCTCGGCACCGCCGCGGCGCAGCTCCCGGACCGTGCCCAGCGGCAGGTCACGGGCGATCACCAGCGGGCCCTCGCCGTCGCAGGCCGCGATGCCGAGCCGCTCGACCGCGATGCCGTGGTGGCCGAGCGCCGCCTCGCAGGGCAGGTAGACGGCGGCTCCGCCGGTGTTGGGCCGGGGCGGCTCGACCGGGATCGAGCCGATGCACCCGACCGCCGCCACCGTGGTCATCAGCTCGACCGCCCTGGCCTTGGCGCAGCCCGTCACCCGCGCATGGCCGGAGGCCTGCCGGGTCATCGACGGCACCAGCAGCAGGTCGAGGTCGGCGGCCTGCAGCAGCGCCGCCAGCGCCGGCTGCTCGATGTCGAGGCAGACCAGCATGGCGATCCGCAGGCCCCGCCATTCGACGATGCGGACGGCCGAGCCGGTTTCCAGCCGCCAGGCCGCCGCGTTCTGCTCGGACGGGGTCAGGCACAGCTTGTCCTGGACGACAATACGGCCGTCCGGCAGCAGCAGATGGGCCCGGTTGACCCAGCCCGCCCCGGCCCGCGCGGGCCAGGTGCCCGCCAGCAGCGCCACGCCGTGGCGGGCCGGCAACGAACAGAGACGCTCGAGCAGCGCGGCGCCGTGCCGACCCATCCACGCCACCTCCTCGGTCTCGGGCAGATCGCGCGGCGCCCAGGCCAGCCACTGCTCGCCGAGATATTCCGGCAGCATCAGCAGGCCGGCGCCGGCAGCGGCAGCCTCGGCGAGACGGGCCTCGATGCGGTCGGCCGCATCGGCGACGGAGGCCGGCACGGCCGCCATGCCGACCGGCCAGAGGGCGATCGTCAGCTTGTCCATCGATCCTCAGCAGCTCGCGGGTGTGATCCAGCCGACCGTGGCGCCGACGGCCGAGGTGACGGGCGCGGCCGACGGGCAGGGGCTGGCCGCGCCACGCCGGAAGCCCGGGCCGACCGGGGAGGCCTCGGCATCCTCCACCGCCACCATGCCCTTGCCGTCGAGCGAGACCCGACAGGCGAAGCCGCGGCCGGTGCCGCCGCGCAGGGCGAGGCGGACGTCCCCGCCGTCACGCCGCAGGTCGGTCACGGCGACCGCCGTGGAGGGCGTGGCGGCGAGGCAGCCGTCGATGGCCACGAGCGAGCCCGCGACCTCGCCGACCCAGGCGGGCGGAGCCGCATCGGCCAGTTCGGCCAGCCGCTGGCGGTAGTGACGCTCGAGGCAGGCGACGGCGTCGGGCTGCTTCTCGCAGGCGGCACGGCCGCGCGCCCAGGCGCGCTGGGAATCGCGCAGCGCCGAATCCTCCGCGGCCGCCAGCCCGTGGCGCCTGGCGGCGTAGAGCCCGGCCAGCCGGCTGTCGAGATCGGCGAGCACGGCCTCGGCGCAGACGGTGTGCTCGACCCAGCCGCCGGCCTTGGCGCAGTCGAAGCTGGGCGCCGCCCAGGCGGGCGGGGCGGCGAGCAGGGCGAGGAGGGGCGAGAAGCGGCTGAGGCTGATCATTCGGCGAAGCGTTCCGTGGTCGCCGTCGATGCTACCGATTGGTCACGACAACGGAAGCCCGTCTTGTCTCGGCCCGCACCCGACGTCTAGATGGTGCATGTTCCGGCACGAAACAGGTGCAACGATGCGAACCAATGTGCAGATCGATGACGCGTTGCTCACCGAGGCGATGGAGCTGAGCGGACTGCGGACCAAGCGGGCGGTGATCGAGGAGGCGCTGAAGCTCCTCGTCGAGCGGGGTCGGCGACGGAAGGTCGCCGACAGCTTCGGCAAGTTTCCGAGCTGGGACGGCGACCTCGAGCAGATGCGCAATTGGCGGCAGATCGAGGATCGATGATCGTCGTCGACAGCTCGGTATGGATCGACCATTTCACGGGTCGTCAGGGCGACGAAGCCGCCTTTCTCCGCGTGCTGCTCAATCACACCGACGTTCCGGTGATGGTCGGCGACGTGGTCGCCTACGAGGTGTTGGCGGGCTTTCGCGACGCGCAGCATCTCGGTGCTGCCCGCCAATTGCTCCGCTCCCTGGTCATGGTGTCCATGCTCGACCACAGTTTGATCGACGTCGCCGTCATACACTACCGCAGACTGCGGGACCGTGGCGTCACACTGGGAGCGCCGGACATCTTCATCGGCACCTACTGCATCGTCCACGGGTGCCGATTGCTGACGAAGGACCGGGATTTCCTGCATATGGGCCGACACCTGGGCCTTCGGCTGGTCGAGCCGTGAGCCGATCGGCGCGGCATTCGCGGAGGGACGAAAAGCCCGTATCGGCCAGCAAAGAGCCGGGGTGCGCAACCGAGGCCGCGCACCCCGCAGGTCCGATCCGAACGAAGCCCCGTCACCGGCAACCGGAGTGGGCCGGCGACGAAACGCAGGGTAGACAGACGGGCGGTCGGGGTCTGTGACCTGGATCACTCATATGCCGGAAGGGCTCACCATGCGCGTGATGCAGCTCGATGCGCCCGGGCAGCCGCTGCGGCTGGCCGAGCGGCCCGTGCCGCAGCCCGGCCCGGGCGAGATCCTGGTCGAGGTCGCCGCCTGCGGCGTCTGCCGCACCGACCTCCATGTGGTCGACGGCGAGCTCGGGCCCGTCCGCTCGCCCATCGTGCCGGGACACGAGATCGTCGGCCGCATCGCCGCGCTCGGTCCGGGCGCGGACGGCCTGGAGCCGGGCCAGCGGGTCGGCGTGCCCTGGCTCGGCCATACCTGCGGGCATTGCACCTATTGCCGACGCGGCCGGGAGAATTTGTGCGACGCACCGGGCTTCATCGGCTGGACCCGCGACGGCGGCTATGCCGACTACGTCGTGGCCGACGCGGCCTATGCCTTCCCGATCCCGGACGCCTACGACGACATCGCCGCGGCGCCGCTGCTCTGCGCCGGGCTGATCGGCTGGCGGACGCTGCGGATGGCGGGAGATGCCGAGCGGCTCGGCATCTATGGCTTCGGCGCCGCCGCGCACATCGTGGCCCAGATCGCCCGCTGGCAGGGGCGGCGGCTGTTCGCCTTCACCCGGACCGGCGATAGCGCCGCCCAGGCCTTCGCCCGCGACCTCGGCGCCGAATGGGCCGGCGGCTCGGACGAGCAGCCGCCCGAGCCGCTCGACGCCGCACTGGTCTTCGCCCCCGTCGGCGCCCTGGTGCCGGCGGCACTGCGGGCGGTCGACAAGGGAGGCACGGTGGTGCTGGGCGGCATCCACATGAGCGACATTCCGAGCTTCGCCTACGGCATCCTCTGGCAGGAGCGCGTCGTCCGCTCGGTGGCGAACCTGACGCGCCAGGACGGGCTGGAGCTGATGGAGCTGGCGCCCCGCGTGCCGGTGGTCACTCATACCGTCGGTTACCCGTTGGTTGAGGCCAATCGTGCGTTGGACGACCTGCGATTCGGGCGATTGCAGGGGGCTGCCGTGCTCGTAACCGCCTAATCGGGCTTGGCTCCGGGCCCGGCGCGCCTATGCTCCGGCGAGCCGGAGGACGCGACAATGGAACGCAATAAGCGGCTGCGGGAATCGCTCGCCGACAGCGACGTGTTCGGCGCGCTCACCGACGAGGAGGTCGACCGGCTCGTCACCTACGGGAACCCGGTGCGGCACTCCCGCAACCACGTGATCTTCCAGAAGGGCGAGCCGGGCGACAGCCTGATGGTGGTGCTGAGCGGCCGCGTGAAGATCAGCAACGTCTCGGCCGAGGGCAAGGAGGCGCTGCTCAACTTCATCGAGCCCGGCCACTCCTTCGGCGAGCTGGCGATGTTCGACGGCAAGCCGCGCAGCGCCGACGCCACCGCCGCCGAGCCCAGCGAGCTGTTCGTGCTGCGCCGCGCCGACGTGCTGACCTTCCTCGAGCGCCACCCCGAGATCGCCTTCCGCATCATCGGCATCCTGTGCGAGCGCGTGCGCCGCACCAGCGAGCTGCTCGAGGAATCGGTGACGCTGAACATGCCGACGCGGCTGGCGCGCATGCTGCTGCGGCTGGCCAAGATCTACGGCAAGTCCTATTCGGACGGCATCCACATCGAGCTGAAGCTGTCGCAGCGCGAGCTCGGCAGCTATGTCGGCTTGGCGCGCGAGAACATCAACCGCCAGCTCGCCATCTGGCGCAACGACGGCATCGCCTCGATCGAGGACGGCATCATCGTGCTGCACGACGCCAGGGCGCTCGAGCGGATCGCGGCCGCGGGCTGACCCGCCGACCATGACCACCTCGACGCTGGTCCTCGCCGCGCCGCGCGTCGTGGCGGGCATGCTGATGGCGCTGGCCGGTGCGCTGGGCTACACGGCGATGGACACGGTGGTGAAGCTGCTGACGGCCCATCTGCCGTCGGTGCAGATCCTGTTCGTGGTCTATGGCGTGGGCCTGCTGCCGCCGCTGGCCTGGTGCCTCGCCACCGGCAATGCCGCGGCCCTGCGCAGCCGCCGGCCGCTGGTGCAGCTGGTGCGCGGCCTCGCCATGCTGCTGGCCTCTCTGCTGTTCTTCCACGCGCTGTCGCGGCTGCCGCTGGCCGACGCCTATGCGCTGCTGTTCACCATGCCGCTGATCATCACCGCGCTGTCGGTGCCGATGCTGGGCGAGCCCGTCGGCTGGCGGCGGCTGGCGGCGGTGATCGCGGGCTTCCTCGGCGTGCTGGTGATGCTGCGGCCCGGCAGCGGCATCGTCGAGCCGGCCGCGCTGGGCGTGCTCGCCTGTGCCGCCGCCGCCGGCTTCGGCAACGTGCTGATCCGCCGCTTCGGCGCCGTCGAGACGGCCGAGAGCTTCGTGGTCTGGGGCAACCTGACCGTGGTCGTCGGCACGCTGCCCTTCGCCGCCGCCGCATGGGTGACACCGACAGCCGCCGAGCTGCCGCTGCTGCTGGTGGCCGGACTGCTCGGCGGGCTCGCGGCCCTGGCGGTGACGACGGCCTACCGCGTGACGCCGGCGGCGCTGGTGGCACCCTTCCAGTACATGCAGATGCCGGGCGGCCTGCTCACCGGCTACCTGCTGTTCGGCGACCTGCCCGAGCCGCTGATGCTCGCAGGTGCCGGCATCATCATCGGCAGCGGCCTCTACATCCTGCACCGCGAGGCCCGGCTCGGCCTCAGGGGCTGAGCCAGGGGGCGCTCCGCTCGCCATCGGCGGCGCTCTCGGCCAGCGCCCAGTCGCAGAACGCGCGCACGCGCGGATCCTGCCGGTGGCCGGGCTCCAGCAGAAGGAAGTAGCCGGGCCCTTCGCTCAGGATGTGGCCGAACGGCGCCGCCACGCTGCCGGCGGCCAGCTCGTCGCGGACGAGGTCGAGGTCGCCGATGGTGACGCCGAGGCCGCCGATGGCGGCACCCAGGGCCATCTCCATCGTGGCGAAGACCAGGCCGCCATCGACGTCGAGCCCGGCGAGGCCGGCCGCCCTCGCCCATTGCCGCCAGTCGGCCCGGTCGGCGGTCGGATGCAGCAGCGTGTGGCGGGCGAGGTCGGCGGGCACGCGCAGGGGCTGGTCCGGCTGGTGGAGCAGGCCGGGCGCGCAGATCGGCGTCAGCACCTCCCGTCTCAGCCGCGTCCGCTCGACGTCCGGCGGCGGCGCGAATTCGCCCTCCAGCGCATTGATGCCGATGTCGTAGGCGCCCTCGCGCATGTCCTCGAAGCTGTCGCGGAAGATGCCGACGCTCACCCGCAGCTCCGGGTGCCGGTCGCGGAACCGCGGCAGCCGCGGCACCAGCCAGCGCATGGCGAAGGTCGGGGCGGCGATGACCCTGATCTCGCGCTCGGCCCGGGTGGCACGGGCGACGGCGCGGGCGATGCGCTCCAGCGCGGCCGTCAGCTCGGGCAGCAGGGCGCGGCCCGGTGCGGTCAGCTCGATGCCCTGCGGATGGCGGCGGAACAGCGCCACGCCGAGGCGGGCCTCCAGCAGCTTGACGTGCCGGCTGACCGCACCCTGGCTGACATGCAGCTCCTGGGCGGCGCGGGCGAAGCTCTCGTGGCGGGCGGCGGCCTCGAAGACGCGCAGGGCGTTGAGCGGGGGCAGCCGCATCGACCAGCCTCAGCTTTCCTGATCCTCAGGCGCAGATAACATGGTTTGATAACAGGGCCATGAAAAGGCTCAATGGGCCGGTTCGGCACAATATTCCTGATGCTAGCCACGACGAGGCGGCCATGATCGCGAGCACCACGCTACCGGTGATCCTGCAGGATCGCCGCTCCCGTCCGGCGTCGACCCGGCTGCGGGACCTCCTCGCCCGGCGGCGCACCCTGGCCGAGCTGCGTCGGCTGCTCGAGACCTCGAGCCATCTCCTGGCCGATATCGGGCTCGACGCCGACGAGGTGGCGGCCCGGCTCGGCCGCTCCGCCCGGTGGCGGTGAGCGCCTACGCCACGTGGAAGCTCAGCCGGTTGCGGCCCTGCGGCGTACGCAGATAGGCGACCTCGCTGGCCAGCCCCTGCAGGAGGAAGATGCCGAGGCCGCCGATCGGCCGATCTGTGGCCGCGCCGCTGAGGACCGGCGGCCGCGCCTCCGACAGCGGGTCGAACGGCGGCCCCTCGTCCTCGACGACGACGTCCAGCCCTTTCCGCCGCTGGCGCAGCTCGACACCGATCGTCGCGCCGGCGGCGAGGCCGGCATGGGCGACGACGTTGGTCACCACCTCGTCGAGCACCGTCAGCAGCCTGGAGACGGCCTCGTCGCCGAGCCCGCAGGCGGCAGCGAACGCCCCGGCCTCGTCGGCCAGCCGCGCCACCGCGGCGATGTCGGCGTCCAGGTCGATCCGCAGGACGGCCACGCGCGCCGCCTCAATAGAGCGGTCGCGGCAACCGTGCATCCGCCGGGTCGGGGGGACGGATGCTCGGCGGCGGTGCCGTGGCCTCGCCGATGTCGCGCTCCTGGAACAGCTCGAGCCCGAAGGGCAGCGGCGCGCGGTTCAGCGGCCGGCAGGCATCCTCGCCGAGCCCGGCGCGCGCCAGGCACAGGGCCTCGAAGCCGCGATCGCTGACCTGCTGCTCGACCAGGGTGCCCCAGCGGATCTGGTCGAGCAGCACCGAGCCGCCCGGCGTCAGCCTCAGCTCGCCGGCCGGCGGGAACAGTGCCGTCGGCGGCCCGTCGGTGCGCAGCGTGCCGCTGACGAACTTGCGATCGGGGTTCTCGTCGACCACGACCGGCCGCATGATGAACAGCCTGACGATGCTCTCCTGCTCCTGCCGGCGCTGGCGGAACAGTGTCCAGCCCAGCAGCGGTATGTCGCCCAGCACCGGCACCTTGGACAGGTTGTCGATCTGGCTCTCGCGGTAGAAGCCGCCGATCACCAGCCCCTGCTGCGGGCCGACGATGCCCTGGGTGCTGAGCGTGGCCTTGACCACGGTGGGCAGGTCGTCGACGCGCTCGAGCGGCCGGAACGAGCCGTCCTCGATGTCGATCATCAGCTGCACGCGCGTGCGGGCGCGCTCGTCGATCAGGTGCGGCGTCACCTTGACCAGCAGGCCGGCCTGGATCTCGACCAGGTCGACCTCGTCCTGGCCCTCGAGCCGGACGAAGAAGGATTCGCTCTGGTCGAACAGCGCCTCGACATTGTCGAAGGTCAGGATGGTCGGACGCGACAGCACGCGGGCGTCGCCGGTGTCCTCGAGGGCCCGGATGCGCGACAGGAAGCTGAACGGATCGCCGGTGATGGCGGTGGCGAAGGTCAGGCCGTTGCGCAGCGCCACGGAGGTCGGATCGCCGACGCCGATGCCGACATTGGTGCTGCCGCTGTCGAAGCCGAGCTGCCAGTCGACGCCGAGATCCTGCAGCCGGCTGCTGTTGATGTCGGCGATCACCAGCTCGACCTCGACCAGCTTCTGCGGCTTGTCGAGGCTGGCGATCAGCCGCTCGTAGATCGGCATGCGCTCGGCGAGATCCTTGACGATCACCGCGTTGAGCCGTGTGTCGGCCTCGATCTGCACGTCCGTGTCGCCCTCGCGCGCCGGGCTGCTCGAGGCGAGCCGCTGCGCCTGCGACGCCGCCGCCTCCGCCCGCTGGGCCGAAAGCTCGGCCAATGTCGCGACATCGGCGCTGCCGCTGCCCCCGACCGTCGTCATCGTCGAGCTACCGGCACGACGGCGCAAGCGGGTATCCTGGTCGGAGGAGGATTGGTCGTCGGCGTTGACCAGCCGGCGCAGGATGGTGGTGATGCCCGGCACCGTCACGTCCTGGCCGCGGACGCTGAAGCGGCGGTCGGCGGCGTTGGCATAGCGCAGCGGAAAGACGCGGATGTCGATCCGCACCGCCTGGCTGTTGTCGAGAAGCTCGGCGGTCTGGGTGACGAGCTGGACGTACCGGGGAGGCCCCGCGACGTAGAGGATCCCCTGCGCCTCGCTGACCGTCCAAGGGAAGCGCGGATCGTCGATGTCGAGCTCGACCAGCGAGCGCGCCAGCGTGTCGACGGAGATGGTGTTGAGCTTGATCATCCTGCTCTCGACCTCGTCGAGAGCGTTCACGTAGAGCACGATGCCGTCGTAGTACCACAGCAGTCCGTAGGTCCGGGCCAGCAGCTCGAGGAACTGCTCGGGCGGCAGGCTCGGCAGCCGGCCGCGGACGGTGCCCTGCACGTTCGGGCTGATCTGGATGGTGACACCGATATTGGCGGCGAACTCGCGCAGGACCTGCTGCAGCTCCTGGTCGACCGTGACGTAGGTGTAGGGCTCGCGGCCCCAGTTCGGGATCGCCGCCAGCACCTGCCCGCCCATGCCGGCGAGACAGACGAGGGCCAGGAGTCCCGCGCGAAGCAGCCGGAGCACCGCGGCCGCGGGCCTCAAGGGAAGATCATGAGCGAAGGCGGCGCCATCGGCCGAGCGGGCGCGGAACTGGCCTTCCAAAGGTCGACCTGGTCGAGGAATTCCGCGAAGTCCGCCTCGAAGTCGGCAAAGCTCAGGCTGTCGATGTCGAACCGTCGGAACAGCACCAGCCGCTCGCCGCTCCCGTCCACCGCCAGCACCTCCTGGCGGTCACGCATCGTGCCGAGCGCGCGGCCGAGATAACGGCGCACCATCGCCTCGGCCTCGCTCGGCCGTTGCGGCAGACGGTCGATCTCGGCCTCGGCATAGAGCTGGCCGCGGGCAGGCACCGCCAGCTCGATCGGCGGCAGCTCGGCGAAATCCAGCCGGACGCGCCCCTGGGCGTCGGGCCGGAGGGCAGCCGCGCCGAGCTTGGCGGCCAATTGCTGGAACAGGCTTTCCGGGGTCAAGGTCGGCGGCCCACCCTATACGAAGCGCGACGTCTCTCGCTCGGTCTGCGCCCGGCTCTGCACGAACTCGTTGAACTTGGAGCGCAGGTCGTTGATCAGGTCGGTCGACTGCTTGACGAAGTCGTCGAGATTCTCGCGGATGTAGTGGATCATCGTCGTCTTGGCGTCCTGCCGCGACTTCTCGGCATCCATCATCTTGCCGCCGAACTCGAGCCCTGAGGTCAGCAGCTGCTGGCCGCCCTGCGTCATGGTGGCATAGGCCTGCCACTTCTGGCGGTAGGCGTCGGCGTTGGTATTGGCGGTGCGCATCGACTGCTCGAACTTGGCGAACTCCGCCGGGTCCATGGTGTTCAGCCGTTCCTTCAGCGCACCCAGCTTCTCCTTCAGGCCCGCCAAGTTGTCCTTGGTGCCGGAGACGTTGAGCGGCTCCATAGACATCTTCAGCGATTCCTTCGCCCCCTTCAGGGACATCAGGCCGCTGCCGATGGTCATGGCGGAGCCGACGATGCCGGAGACCAGACCGAAGATGGCGCTGTCGCGGATCTTGTCGGCGGCGGCGTTCTGCGAGGCGACCTCGGATTCCGCCGTCGCCTGCCGGCTGTCCTGCTCGGCCTTGCGCTGGGTCTGCGCCATCTCGTGCAGCGTCTTCATCGCCTCGAGGATGGCGTCGTCCATGAACGAGAACAGATCGGACAGGCTGGCCTCGGCGAGGCCGATGTCCTCGGCATTGGTCGGCATCGGGATCGGCGCCTGCGGATTGGCGACGCCGGCCGCGTGCTGCTCCTTCAGCCAGTCGACGGCGTTCTGGAAGTTGGTGCGGTCGGTCTCGTTGTCGAACCTCGCCGTCCGCTCGAGGTCGAGCGCCGTCAGCTGCTCGTAGCTGATCATCGTGACGTTGGTGCTGGGACCACCGATCGATGCCATGAGCCGTCTCCTCGCCTGCCGCGCCTCAGCGCGGGGCCGGGTCGTTCCGTGGGGTTGCGCCGCTGGCCTTCTCGAGCGCCTCGACCAGCAGCTCGATGTGCCGGACCAGGGCCTGCGGGTCCTCGGCCGTGTGCGTCGTCTCCAGGGCCGCCTCGATGCCGCTGACCGCCTCGTCGTACATGCCGAGCATCAGGTAGCACTCGGCGGCGCGCAGCGGCACCATCGGGTCCAGGTCACCCTGCTCCGCCGCCATCGAGTAGGCATGCACCGCCGCCTCGAAGGCGCCCATCCGCTGGCGGCAGACACCCAGCGCCAGCCAGTAGCGGGCGCTGGTATGGCTGACGAGGCAGAGCGCCCGCAGCGTCTTCTCGGCTTCGTCGTAGTGGCGCTGGTCCATCTCCTGGAAGGCCAGACCGTAGATCGCCTCGAGCTGCGAGGGCCCCATCCCCGCCGCATCGGCGAGGGTGCCACCGGTCAGGAGAACCTCCGCCGGCCGGGCCGCCGCCGTTTCGACAGACTGCTGCATGAGCCCGGTCCCGTCCTCAGGCGCCCAGCGGGCGGTTGTTGATGTCGATGACGCTCTTGGCGGTCTCGGCGGTGCCGTTGATGACCTGCATCACCGCCGAGGCGTTCTCCTGGATGCGCTTGAGGATGTCCTCGAGGTCCTCGCTCTTGCGCTGCATCAGCGCCGCGATCATCGCCAGCTGGCCCTTCATCTCGGCAGCGTCGGCCTCGAGCCCCTTGGCCTGATAGTTCAGGCTCGTCGTCACGCCCATCGAGGCGCCCTGGCCGATGGTGGCGAAGGCGCCGATCATCAGGCTGACGCTCGAGGCGATCCTGCCGATGATCTCCTTGACGGTGGCCTTGGCGATGTCGGCGCCGGCCTTGGCGGCATCGTCGGACACCTCGGCCACGGTCTTGGCCGTATCCGCCGCCACCTTGGCGGCGTCGTCGATGAGGCTGGTCGCCATCGACGCCGCCTTGACGGCATCGTCGGCCGTATCGGCGAACACGGCGGCGATCTTGCCGGCGAGCTGCGTCGCGGCCTTGGCGATCTTGTCGGCGGCACCCGAAGCGGCGAGGCCGCTGGCGATGCCGACCACGGCGAGGCCGATCGAGATGCCCATGGCCACCCAGCCGGCCTTGTCCTCGGGCACGCCGAAGGCCTCGAGGTTCTCGGGCGTGAAGGCCATGCTCATGGCCGAGGCGGCGAGCGAGATGCCGAGCGCCGGGCCGCCGGCGACGGTGCCGGCGATGGCGGCCACGGCGGTGACGATGACGGTGATCGCCATCTCGATCGAGGCGCGGACCTTCTCGGCGTCCTCGGGGCTGATGGCGCCGCTCTTCACCAGAGCATCGGTGATGCCCTTGCTCATGGCGCCCATGAGATTGCCTTCGAGCCCGAAGGCCTGGCCCAGCGACGGGCTGGTCAGCGTCTGCGTCACCAGCATGGTGATGCCGGCCGCCAGCAGCGCCACGCCGGCCGCCGCACCGACGCCGGTGGCGATCATGATGGCGCCGGCGATCGCCATCGCCGCGGCCGCGATCCAGCCGAAGATCTCGCCGACGAGGCCGCCCTTCTTGGCCTCGTTCATCTTGTCGCACTGCTCGTTGAGCTTGTCCATCCGCTCCTGGGACTTGGTCTTCTGCTCCTCCTTGACCCGCTTCACCTCACCGGTGGTGATGTCGAGACTGGTCTCCTCGACCTTGGTCTTGAGGGCCGCCACCAGCGCGAAGACATCGCCGATGTTCATGTCGAGCGGCGGCGCCATGCCGAGCTGATGCGCCAGCTCGGCGGCATCGCCCATCGGCAGCGGCGCGAACTGGCCGGCGGCGAACTTGGTCTGGAGATCCTGGAGCTGCTTCTGGTCGAGGCCGAAGCTGCCCCAGTTGAAGGACACGCCACCGGCGTTGCCGGTATTGCCGACGCTGGCCATGCTCAGACCTCCTTGCGCCGGTCGAGGGCGTCGAGAAGGGCCGCGGCCCGCTGCTTGACCGCCGCGTGCTGCGGCTTGTCGCCGGACCAGTGGACGGCGGCCAGCAGGCCGCTGCGCGCCGGCTCGTCCTGGCCGAGCGCCAGGTAGCACTCGGCGGCCCGCAGCGCCGGGATCGGGTTGTCGACCTCGAGCACGCCGGCGGCGGCGAAGGCGTCGATTGCACCCGGATAGAGGCGGAGCTGCTGCCGGCAGACGCCGACGCCGATCAGGTATTTGGGCTCGTACTGGTCGAGGCCGGCGAGCCAGGAGAGCAGCCTTTCCGCCTCCTCGAACTGGCCCTGGTTCACCATGTTGAAGGCCACCGAATAGGCCGCCTCCATCTCGTCGTCGGTGATCCTGGCGAAGTCCTTGAAGGTGTAGCCCTCGAACGCGACGGCCGTCGCGATCTCCGCCGTCGCTTGCGGATCGAAGTCCACGTTCTCGATATCGCGGGCCATCTGCTCTTCCCCCTGCCTGCCTCGCTCGCGTCCGGCGCCAGCCGCTAGCCGAACTTGCGGACGATGCTGTCCTTCAGGTCGGCGAACTTCTTGACGATGGTCGAGACCATCTCGATGGCGTTGTTCTGCTTGCTGACGGCGCTCTGCAGCTCGATCATGTCGAGCTGGTCGTTGCTCGACATCTGCTTGACCTGGTTGCTGATCGATTCGCGCAGCAGCGCCAGCTTGCCGTCGGCCTTGACCTTGGTGCCGTCCATGTAGTCGCCGACATTGATGCCGTACTTCGTCAACAGCGTCTTGTCCGCTTCGGTGATACCGAGGCTGGTATCCTTCTTGTCGTCCTTGCCCTGCATCTTCTGCAGGATGGTGTTGAGCTCCTGGATCTTGGCGTTGTTGGCCTTGATCGTCTGGATCTTGGTCTTGACGACGTCCTCGGCGGTCTTGGCGCGCTCGATGCCGAGCATCAGGATCACCGCCTCGATGTCACCGGCCGCCAGCGCCTGGTCCATGTTGGCGTACTGGATGACCGTGGTACCGGTGGGACCGTCAACAGCACTCATCTCGGCTTCCTCCTGCGGCTCGTGCCGCGCATCACCATTTGCGGACGACGCTGTCGTCCTGGTCAGCCTTCTTCTTCACCATGGTCGAGACGACCTCGACCGCGTTGGTCTGCTTGCCGACGAGGCTCTGCAGCTCGATCATGTCGAGCTGGTCGTTGCTGGTCATGGACTTCACCTGGAGGTCCATGGAGCCGCGCAGGTCCTTCAGCTTGTCCTGGTGGATCAGCGTCCCGCCGCCCCACTCGATGCCGGCCTTCTCCAGCGCCTGCTGGTAGGTGACCGGCGGGTTGCTGTTCGGGACGGTCTGGGCCAGGTCGATGTGGTCGGGCGGGAACTTCGGATCCTTGCCGGCGGCGATGTCCGCCGCCTTCTGCTGCACGTCCTTGCCGAGCTGATGGTACTCGGAGGTCGGGTAGCTGACGGTCCAGCCGCCGCTGGACGTCGACATGCTCTCCTTCGTCATGTTCGACGCCTTGTGCTCGACGCCGTACTTGTCGAGCGTGTCCTTGAAGTCGGGCGACATCCAGGAGCGGCCGCCGGCGCTGCCCCAGCCGGCCATCTGCTCGCCCACCGCCTTCAGGTCGGCGGTGTCGGGGCCGCGCCGGGGCGCGTTCTCGACCGTCGACATCATGCTGTTGAGCGCCTGCACCTTGGCGTTGTTCTCGCGGATGGTGGCGATCTTGGTCTTGACCGCCTGCTCCGTGATCGACGCCCGCTCGATGCCCAGCGTCATCAGCACCTGGTGGATGTCGCCGGTGCCGACGCTGTCGTCGAGGATGCGCGCGGTGGTGGCGAAGCTGCCGCCGATGCCGTCGACCATGACCTCCCGCTCCCCGCTGTCAGACCCGCAGCCGCCCGGGCCGCACCGGCCGCGCCGACCTCGAACCGCCGACGGCGGCCCGCGCCTCGCGCTTGACCTCTTCCATCATCCGCTGGGTGAAGGCGTCGATCGAGCCGTAGAGCTCGGCACGCGAGTCGTCGGTCAGCTGGTCGCTGTCGAGGAGCGCGCGGGCACTGCCCGGGACGAGGCCGAAGCTGCGCTGGAGGCCGGCGAGCTCTTCCGCGTTACGGTTGAACTGACTCTCCAGCTCGTCGAGCAGCGCCGCCATCCTCTGCACCCGCAGGCCGATGTCCGGCTCACCGGCGATGGCCTTGATCCGGTCGACGTCCTCGGGACGGAGCGCCGGCACATTGTCGGAGAGCCCCTCGAGCTCGCCCAGCACCCGGCCGACGTCCTGCTTCTTGATCTGCGCCATCTCGCTTCGAGGCTCCGTCTTGCGGCACAGGGGCATCATGCTTGAGCGCTCTTGCACTGTCAAGATGCTTGAGCGCTCTAGGATATCGATTCGGTCGTAGGCCTGCATGCGCCCGCGTCGCGCCCATGGGGTCAGTCGGATCAGCCTAATAGCACGCGTTGCGGATTATCGCGACGATTGAGCACAGCCATTTACCGGCTATCGCGCGACAAGCGCGACGATGCCGGGCACCGGCTCGCCGGCCTCGCGGCGGATCGCGGCGTGCCGGACCGCCACGAGCCGCAGGCCGGCTTCGAGGACGGCGCGCTCGACATAGGCCCGGCCATGCACGAACCGGCCGGACGATCGCAGCGCGAAGCCGTCGGACGATCCCTCCTCGACGGTGAGCGCCATCAGGCCCGCCGGCCGCAGCGCCAGGGCGGCGGCGCGGAAGAGCGGTCCGAGATCGCCCAGATAGACCAGCACGTCGGCCGCGATCAGCAGGTCGAAATCGTCACGCCGGTCCCGCAGGAACGCCACGATCTCGGCTTCCACCAGTTCGTCGTAGACCTCGCGGCGCCTCGCCTCGTCCAGCATGCGCGGCGACAGGTCGACGCCGACCAGCCTGCCGGCGACCCGTCGGAACAGCGGCCCGCACAGGCCGGTGCCGCAGCCGAGATCGGCCACCGCCGCGTCCGGCCGGCCGTCCAGCCGGTCGCCGACGATGGTCCGCACGAGGTTGGGCGCGGCGTAGTGCAGGTCGCGCAGCAGGTGGCCATCGTAGCGGCCGGCATATTCGTCGAACAGGGCGCGGACGTAGCGGACCGGGGCGCGGCGCGAGGGAATGCGCAGCCAGGCGGCGATGAGGTGGCGCTGGACGTAGAACGGCTCGAGGAGCTGCCAGACGAGGATGCCCGCCAGCAGGACCACCCAGCCACCGAGCAGCGGCACCGCGAGGCGGGGCGGCAGCGGCGCCAGCAGCAGCAGCAAGCTGCCGAGCGCCGCGGCCAGGGCCAGTCGCACCGGCGCTCAGCCGCCCTGCCGCTCCTGCTGGAGCGCGCGCACCCAGCGCAGCACCTCGGCCACCGGCTCGATCAGGTCGGAGGGGATGTAGGTGTCGACCATGCTCTCCTCGAACAGTGAGCGCGCCAGCGGCACGTTCTGCATCACCGGCACGCCGGCCTCGCGGGCGATGGCGATGATCCGCTCGGCATTCATCCGCTCGCCCTTGGCCACCACCATCGGCAGCGGCGTCTTGCCCGGCTCGTAGCGCAGCGCCACGGCGATGTGGGTGGGGTTGGTGACGACCACCGAGGCGTTGCGCACGGCATGGCCCTCGTCGCCCATGGCGATCTCCTGCGCCAGCTGCTTGCGGTGCCCCTTCACGTGCGGGTCACCCTCGCTCTCCTTGTACTCCTGCTTGACCTCCTCCATGCTCATCATCAGGTCCTTGGTGTATTTCCACTTGGTCCAGCCATAGTCGATCGCGGCCAGGATGATGAAGGCCACCGTGGTGAAGATCACCAGCGTCTTCATCGTGTCGGCCAGGACGGCCTCGAGACAGGGCATGCCGCAGACCGGTGCCGTTATGAGCGGCCCGACCGAGCTCTTGATCAGCACGTAGACGACGATGCACAGGAACACCGTCTTCACGATCGACTTCAGAACCTCGATCAGGTTCTTCATGCCGAAGATGCGCTTGATGCCCGAGGCCGGGTTCAGCTTGTCGAGCGAGGGCTTGGCGGCCTCGCCGGCCAGCAGGAAGCCGACCATGGCGACGTTGGCGACGATGGTGACCAGCACCGTCAGCAGGATCACCGGCACCAGGATCGCCGTCACCATCTGCAGTGCCATGTCGAAGCTGAGCTTGATGCCCTCGCGGAACGGCATCTCGTAGAACTGCGGCGGGAAGGTGAGGATCTGCTTGGTCTGCTCGACGAAGCCGCTCCAGGTCACCCAGAAATAGCCGAACATCGCCACGGTGATCGCCGTGGTCACGACTTCCTTGCTGTGCGCGACGTTGCCTTTCTTGCGGGCGTCGCGCAGCTTTTTCTGTGAAGGTGGTTCGGTCTTCTCGGCCACGGCGGATCAGGTGGCGAGCCGCGCCCAGTCGGCGGTGAGCTGCATGTCGACGGCGGGCGGTTTCGAGACCGTGAAGCGGCCGTTGCCGGCATCGAGGTCGGCCTGGGTGATCCGCAGCTGCATGGTGCAGGTGATCTGGCTGCGGGCCGGATCGAGCGGCAGCGGCGGGCCGCCGCCCTGGAGCTGGTCGGGATTCATCGTCAGGGCGAGGTCGATGACGAAGTCGCCGTTCGAGGCGCGGCTCAGCGTGTAGCTCGGGGCCTCCTGGCCGAACGGGACGATCGGCCCGCCGTCGCTGGAGCCGAGGAACTCCGCCCTGGCGCCGACCAGCGCCGCCATCGCCCCCTGGTGCAGCAGGTGCGACAGCCCCTCGGCCCGGGCGGCCGAGCCGGCGAACGCCGTCAGCGCATCGGCCGGGTCGGGATCGTCGCCGTTGGTGATGGTCCGGGTGACCGTCCCTTCCTTGATCCGGAGGGGATCGACCCGCTCGACATGGTCCTTGTAGAAGCCCCTGGCGAGCTGCGTGCGTCCGTCCGGGCTCGACACCTCGCCGCCGGTCATCTCGCCCGAAAGCTCGTCGACGCGCTGCAGGGCGTTGGTCTGGATGGCCCCCGGGAACGCGCCGCTGAAGCTGTAGGGCTTGCCCTGGATCAGGCTGGCCTGCATGCGCGCCGGCACCGACGCGGCGTGATGCTCGGCCGCGGCGCCACCCAGGCCCTTCAGCACATGGCCGACCTTGAGCGAGCGCATCGGGTCGATGGTGAAGCGGCCGAGCGACCGGTTGGCGACGTCGTCGCCATACTTGGTGCGAAGGCCGGTGCGGAACTGGTCGGCGAGCTGCTGCTTGGGCGTGGCGTGCTGCTGGATCGCGGTCCGCGAGGTGAAGGCGTTCTTGAACACGCCGGCGACCTTGTGCCCCAGCCCCTTGGGCGTCGCCCGCAGCGGATTGGCGCCCGTGGGATCGGGATCGAGCGAAGCACCCCGCTGCTGGGTCTGCGAGATGCGCGCGAAGTCGCCGAGCGAGATGGCCATGATCTATCCGCCTTCCCCAGCCTGTTCGCGGAGCCGCTCGCGCCATGCCACGGCAGCCTGGGCAAACCGCCGGAACCGCTCCTCGAGACGCGCGGCGTCGAGCCCGTCGTCGAGCGGAACGCAGCGCCGCAGCACGATGGCGCCGTCGGAATCGATTCCGAACCGCCCGCCGCCGCTGCCGGCGCCGAACAGCCCGGCATCGAGCAGGGCCGCATGCCATGCCGCCTCGGCCGCCGCCAGGACGGGGCCCAGGCCGGCGGTCATGGTCAACACGGTGGCGTTGTCCTGGGATCGCAGGCTGACGACCAGGCCGCCGTCGACGACGAAGTCGACCGAGCCGTCGGCGGCGGGCTCCGGCGGCGGCAGGCCATGCGCCGCCGACAGCGCCGCGGCCAGCCCCGCGAACCGTGCCGCACCCTCGGTCATCCCCAGATCACCCCGCCGGCGCCGATGCCCCGGAGGCGCTCGGCCGGTGCCGCTGGATCGGCGCCGCCGGCGACGGCAGCCGACCAGCGCTCGGCCTCGCCGACATGGCCCAGCAAGGCGGCCTCGAGATCGCCATAGTCGAGCCGCGCCTCCAGCAGCTCGCTCATCGCCACCACCGCTCCGGTATCGGTATCGATGGCGAAGGTCGGACCGCGGGCGGGCGCGGCGAGGTTGGCGGCGAGCAGCCTCGGCAGCATGTCGTCGCGCAGGGATGCGGGGATCCGGCCGATGTCGCTGGCCAGCCAGAGGGCATCGTCCTCGGCGTCGAAGGCCATCAGGACCTCGGTCCCGTCGAGCTTGATGCGCAGCCGGCCCTCGTCGTCCAGCGCCAGCTCGTCGAGCCCCAGCGCACGGCCGAGATCGGAAACGAGCCCGTCGACGGTCCGACGATCCGGCATCGGCGGCCTCGCCTCAGATCATCGAGAATCGCTGGTCGATCATCAGGCCGCCCATTCCCATGCCCTGACCCTGCCCCAGCAGCATCTGCATCACCACCGAGTTGCTGTCCCCGAGCTGTTGCATGACACGGTCCAGCTCCTCCTGCAGCTTGTCCCGCTGCATCATCGCCAGCAGGACCGACTTCAGATACTCCATCGGATCGGTCGACTTCGGCTCGACGCCGTGCAGCGGATGCTCGGGATCGCCTCCCACCAGGGTGGCGCCGAGGATTCCGCCCAGGCCCTGCTGCATGCGCGCCAGATGGCCGGAGAGCAGGTCCTGGCGGACCTGCTCGCGCTGCGGCCCGCTCAGCATCGCGAACGGCCCGTTCTGGACCCGCTGCTGGAAGTCGCGGTTGGCCAGGGCGGTGGCGACGGGAAGCTGCAGCGCCTGGCTGGCCGACACGCCGCCGGCGACGCCGAAGGCGCGGGTGCCGGCCTCGGTCAGCGTGGCGGCGATGCCCTGTGCCAGCCCGGCGAGGTTGAAGTTGTCGTCGAGGCTGCCGGCCAGCCGGCCCAGCAACTGCTGGAAGCCGGGCAGGCCGCCCTGGTCGCGCAGTCGGGTGGAAAGCTGCTCCATCACCGATGCGGCGCGCGGGTCGTTGGCGCCGTCCAGCCGCATCGCCTCGATCGCCAGCTGGGCCGTCTGCCAGTCCATGCCGGCGCCCATCAGCAGGTTGCGCATCTGGTCGAGCTGATAGGGCTGGGCGTTCCTGATCTCCATGTCGGTGCGCGCCTCGAACCTGAACCGCTCGGCGGCCGGCAGGTCGAGGGCCGAGCCCATCCAGGAGCCGAGCTGGGGGAACATCAGCTCGAGGTTCGCGAAGCGCGAGCGGTCGTCCGTGCTCCGGCCGTAGGCCCCGAGCATTTCCGTCATCGGCTTCAGCTGCTTGGCCGTCAGCTCCATCTCGAGACGCTGCCGCTCCGCGGGGCTCATGCCCCGCAGCATGCCGGCCGCCTCCATCCGCGCCATGTGCTGGTCGACGGCGAAGTCGGCGAGGCCGAAGGTCAGCTTCGAGACGACCATGCCGCTGCCGGCCTGGCCGAACGCCGACGAGGCAGCCCCGGCGAGCGCCCGCGCCAAGCCCTTCAGCGCCACTGCCGCCTGCGGGTCGCCGCGAGAATCGTGCATCATCTGGGCCACCGAGCCCAGCATCTGGTCCAGCGCCGGCAGCCCCCGCGCGCCCAGGCTCTGGCCCAGGAGCTGCATCTTGGCCTCGGCATCCGGGCTGCCCGACAGCAGCGACTGCACGGCATCGCGGGCGCGCTGCGCCGTCTGCCAGTCCATCCCGGTGCCCATCAGCCGGCTCATCACATTGTCGATCTGCCAGGGCTGCACGCCCTGCAGGCGCGCTTCCTGCACGAGCTGCGCACCGTCGGCCTGCAGCAGCCGCTGGTCCTGCACGGACTGCCCGAACGCATTGAGCTGGCCGACCGAGGACAGCATCAGCGGGCTGAAGGGAGCTATCGGGAAAGGGTTGGCGGTGAGCCGCGTCAGCCCGCCGAGCTGTCGCGCGAAGTCCATGCGCAGCTGGGTCGCCGATTCCTCGCGCGGCCGCTCGAAGGGCTGGAAGGGAAAGCCGCTGTAGCTCCAGTCGCGACGGTCGTTGGCGATGACATCGGCCAGCGGGTTGCTCAGATGCGCCTGCACGGCCAGCCCACCCATCGGCCCGAAGGCGACGGTGCCGCCGACGGCCATGGCGTTCATCACCCCGCGCAGCATCAGCAGCTGGCCGTCGTCGCCGGGCGAGCGGGCCTTGATAAGCTCGCCCAGGCGCTGGGCGATGGACTCGAAGCTGCCGAAGCCCTTGGCCTGCAGGCCGGCCAAGGCCGCGCGCATCATCTGGTCGGCATTGGGGTCGCCACGCAGCTTGGCGCGAACGGCGGTGCCCAGGCGGTCGGCGGTGGCAGCATCCATGCCGGCACTGCGCAGCATGCTCTCGACCGCCCGCTCGTCGCTGGTCGACACGTTGACGAAGCGCGCCTCCTGCATCGGCTGCGTCCAGGCGTCGCTCGCCGCCTGGCGGTCGACCGCATGCTGGGTCATCGCACCCAGCGGCCCGTAGAAGCCGAGGACGGCGGCGTTGAAGCCGGAGAGCTGCCAGGTCGGATCGTTCTGCCGCGACATGGCACCGACCTGGGCGCCGAACTTCTGCATGAAGTCGGCCTTCATGTCCTCCTTGGCCGATTCCCGCGCCGTCCAGCCCATGTTCCAGAAGCCGGACTGCCAGCCCATCTCGCTCATCGCGTCCTCGGCGTAGCGGCCGGCGAGGGCGGGGACCAGGGTGTTGGCGACGACGATGCCGCCCGAGGCGCCGAAGGCCTGGGTGCCGGCGGCCGCCAGCGTGTTCATCAGGCCGCGCAGCATGGTGTTCATGCTGTCGTCGGTCTTGCCGCCGAGCGGCCAGCCCCACTGGCTGTCCATCATCTTGCCGAGGCTCTGCATCGCCTTCGAGAAGCCGTCGAACCCCATGCTGTCGCGCAGCCGACCGGCCAGCGCCGTCAGCCTCGCCGTCGCGTCGGCGTCGCCGCGCATGGCGGCCTCGGCGGTGTCGACCATCTCCTGGGCGTCCCAGTAGCTCACGCCCGACTGCTGCAGGGCCTGGGTCGCCCGCTGCTTGTCCCACCAGCTGACACCGTTCTGGCGGTACTCGGCCTGGGTCTCGAGGTCGGCACCCTTGGCCATCCAGCGATCGGTCATGGCACCGAACAGGCCGCCCAGCCGCATGGCCTTGGCGGCCTCGATCTGGTTGCGGATCTCCTCGAGCTTGCTGCGGAAGGTCTGCTCGTCGAGCTTGCTGCGCAGCTCGGTCAGCATGCCTTCGAGATCGAGCTGGCGCGGCAGCGCCATTCCCGCCCCGGATGCCGAGCCCTGCGCCTGGGGCGTGAACTCGCCGGCGCCCAGTGTCGTCTCGGTGGTGGTGGGGGCCTGGGCTTGGCTCGTCGGGACCCAGCTGACACCGCCGGTATGGGTCGGACCAGAGACACTGGCCATTTGCGCCTCGCACATATCCGGATACAGTGCCCGGACTATGCTTGAGCGGTAAAGCAGAGTCAATCCACGATTGCAGGTGCCCTCGCCGAGGTCCCGGCCGGACGGGCCGGCTCGCCGACCGGCCGGACCGCCCCGTCGACGAGGCCCGGCACGCCTTCCTCGGCGGCCGCAGCCAGGAGCCCCGCCGCGCGCAGCGCCCGGCCGCGGGCCGTGCGTTCCGGCCGCCCATCGGCCAGCGCCGTCTCGACGAGGTCGCGGCAGATGTCGACGAGGGTCGCCGGCGCGATGCCCCGGATCAGGCGCCAGTCGCCCGGGACGTGGAAGGTCACCGTCGCCTCCCCTCCATGGCCGGACGCCCGCTCCGCCATCTGCTCGGCATCGTAGTCGAGTGCCAGCGCCGCCGAGAGCAGGCCGATCAGCCGGCGCCCGTCCTCGAGCACGAAGGCATCGAGCATCCGACCGTCGATCTGCGCCGCACCGCGCGCCCGCGCCACCGGCGTGTGCGCCAGCGAGCCGGGGACCGTGCCGTCGCCATTGGCCGGACGCTGCCAACGGGCCGCGGCGGCGCGCTGCGCGATCTCGCGCCGTTGCTCGGGCGTCAGGCTGAGGGCGCGCGCCCTGCCGCCCTTGCGCCCGCCGCGGCGCCCCAACTCGGCCGCGATCGGATCCTTGCGCATGCTCATTTCTCTGTTGGACCCCACCCTTCGCCGGCGCTCGCGTTCCTTGAACGCTCATGCATCATACGTCTATATAGGGCGTCGAGGAAGGATGGCCCACCGGGCCGCGCGCGGGACAAGGTGTCACTTGCTGAACGAGGACGAGGCCCTGAGGCTTCTGGCGGAGATCGGCTACGCCGCCGTTCATCACGGGCTGGGCGAGCGGGCGGCGTCGATCTTCGCGGCGCTGGCGCTGCTGCGGCCGCAGAACGCCGCCGCCGGCATAGGCCGGGCGCTGGCCGCCATGACCGCCGGGCGGGCCGACGAGGCGGTGCGCATCCTGGAGCAGGAGGCGCTGGCCGCCGAGCCCGGCAGCCGGACCGCGCGGTCGATGCTCGGCCTTGCCTTGCGCTACGTCGGACGCAATCATGATAGCCGCCGTGTGCTCGAGCAGCTCCTCGCCGAAGGTCCGGACGACACGAGCGCGCGGCTGGCGCGTCAGCTGCTCGAAGCCCGCTGAGCATTCCGGGAGACGGTTGCGATGACCCAGGTCGCCGTTCTGACCATGGCCCAGCTCATGCCCGACGAGGCGATGAGCGTGGTCGAGCCGGCGGCCGGCGTGCCCATGCCGACCGACCACGAGATCGCGCGCTTCGAGGCGGCGCTGTCACCGCCACTCGCCGTCGGCGAGGCGCCGCCGGCACTGCCGGCGCCGTCGATGGTCGAGGCGATGGACAACCCGGCGACGCTGGGCGACCGCATCCTCGCCGGCGTCGACGCCATGCGGGCCGACTACAAGAAGAGCATGGCCAACATGAACGACACCCTGAGCGAGCGGAGCGACAAGGGCGAGATGCTGCAGGTCACCGACGCCATGCGCGTCTATGTCGAGGTGCTGCGCCTGACCATGTCGCAGGAGATGCTGAGCAAGCTGGTCGGCAAGAGCACCCAGAACCTCGAGACGCTGCTGAAGGGTCAGTGAGGAGCCCGTCCCTGGCCGGGCGCGGCCGGCGGGCGCTCGCCGCCCTGCTCCTGGCGCTCGCCCTGGCCGGCTGCCAGGTGGAGCTCTTCTCGGGCCTCAGCGAGCGCGAGGCCAACGAGATGCTGGCCATCCTGCTGCGCGCCGGCATGGACGCCGAGAAGATCCCCGGCGCCGAAGGCAGCATGACGCTGACCGTCGACGAGAAGCGGTTCGCCGAGGCGGTGGAGCTGCTCAAGCGCCAGGGCCATCCGCGCGAGGCCTTCGCCAGCATCGGCGAGGTGTTCAAGAAGGAGGGCCTGATCTCCTCGCCGCTCGAGGAGCGGGTGCGCTTCGTGTTCGCGCTGAGCCAGGAGCTGTCGCAGACCATCTCCGAGATCGACGGCGTGCTGAGCGCCCGCGTCCATGTCGTGCTGCCCAACAACGAGCTGGCGATGGAGAACGTGGTGCCGTCCTCGGCCGCCGTGTTCATCCGCCACCAGGCCGACGTGCCGCTCGACCGGCTGATCCCGCAGATCAAGATGCTGGTGACCAACAGCATCCAGGGCCTGTCCTACGACAAGGTCTCGGTGATCCTGGTGCCGGTCGAGCAGGATCAGCTGACCGCCGGCGACGTCCGGCTGAGCCAGATCGGCGGCATCCGCCTGCATCCCACCAGCGTCAACGAGTTCTGGATGGTGACGGGCGGCCTCGCCGGCCTCGCCATCCTGGGCCTCGCCGGCTGCGGCGTGCTGTTCTGGCTGTGGCGCCGAGCCACCTTGGGCAATGGCGGCGCCCGGCCCGCGGCGACGGCCGCCGCCGATGCCGGCTGAGGCGGCGCGGGCCCTGCTCGCCGCCGATCCGGTGCTGTTCCGGTCCGTGCTGGCGTTCAACCGGCGGCCGGTGTCCTACATCGACCCGGCGCGGCTGGCCGCCGACGAGCCGTCGCTGCCGGCCGAGGCCTGGCGTCGGCTGCTGGCGACGCCGCGGCTGTCCGCCCGGCTGTCGCGGCGGATCCTCGAGCGCCACGGCCTCGCCGGCCGCGAGCTGTGGGACTTCGAGCCGCGGCGGCGCAGGCTGGCGCTGCTCGACGCCGCGGTGCTGCGCCGGATCGCGGTGCGCGCCGGCGCCCTGCTGCATGCCGCCGCCATCCGCCGCATCGTGCTGCGCGACCGCGTGCTGGCGGTGCGCGGCCTGCTGGGCGAGGACGGCCACGCCTTCGCGCTGCGGCGGGCACCGTTCCTGTCGCTGCCGGCACGCTTGCCGGAGGCGCACGACCCGGCGGCCGTCATCGAGCGCGACGGCCTGTCCTGCCTCGCCGCCTGGCTCGCCCGCGAGCCCGAGGCGCTGGCACAGCGGGTGCGCCTGCGCTTTCCACCCGGCACGGCGCTCGATGCGCCGACGCCCGGCCTGGAGGGTGACGCCGGCCATAGGACCCTGATGCTCACCCTGCGCGAGGGAGAAGCCGCATGGCGGGACTGCTGCGACTGATCCATGGCGACGTCACGCTCGCGCCCGAGAGCCGGGTGGTGCGGGCCGAGGACTACCAGGCCTGGGTCGAGGGCGCCGACTTCCTGGAGGCCGCCAAGGCGCACGCCGCCGAGATCGAGGCCGAGGCCAGGCAGGCCTACGAGTCCGAGAAACGGCGGGGCTATGCCGACGGACAGGCCGAGGCCGCGGCCAAGGCGGTCGAGCAGCAGTTCGACATGGTGACCGCCACCGTCGCCTGGTACGAGCGGGTCGAGACCCAGATGGCCGAGCTCGTGATGCAGTGCACCGAGAAGATCCTGGGCGAGCTCGACGACATCCAGCTGGTCAGCCGGGTCGTGCACAGCGCCATGCGGGTGATGCGCAACCAGAAGCAGGTGACCTTGCGAGTGATGCCCGACCTGGTCGACCCGGTGCGCAAGCAGATCGCCGAGATCATGGCCGGCTATCCCGGCGTCAGCTTCGTCGAGGTCACCCCCGACGCCCGGCTGCGCCGCGGCGGCTGCATCCTGGAGAGCGAGCTCGGCATCGTCGATGCCAGCATCGAGGTCCAGCTCGACGCCATGCGCCATGCGCTGAAGCGGGCGTTCCAGCGCGATTGACGAGCCCGGCTCGTCATCGGAGCATCGAAAGGCGGGTTTCATCTTCCAGGCCGGGGAATTTCACTTCACCACGACGTCGAGGAAGGCGGGGGGCTGGGGGATCGGCGTAGAGCCGGCCGTCCCCTGCGGCGGAATTCGCTACCGCCACGGTCACTCGAAAGTGGTAGTGTCGCCGGGTGCCCATGGACGCGGCTTCGCGGAAAGGCCGCGTCCGGTCTCGGCTGGGGGTGGACGGAGTGGGGCGGCGCCTCCGAGGCAGGCTCGGCGACGTGCTGGCGGCGTTCGGCGCCGCCTTCGTGGCGTTGCTGCTGTCGTTGAGCCCGCTGGGCTTCGCCCTCGAGGAGGAGACCGGGCTGCGCTGGCTGTTCGGCCTGCGCGGCGCCCGCGAGCCGCCGGAGACGGTGGCGGTCGTGCGGCTCGACCGCGCCACGTTGTCGGGCCTGCGGGCCCTGCCGTCCGATCCGGCGGCATGGCCCGAGCCGCTGCGCGGCTGTGTCGCGCGCTATCCCGGCCTCGCGGCGCTGCGGCAGGTCTACGCGCTCGACCGGCTGCCACGCGAGACCTATGCCTGCGCGGTCGACGAGCTGACCCGCCGGGGCGTGCCCGTCATCGCCTTCGACATCGGCTTCGCCGACATTCCCGACCGCGAGCCCGGCACGGCCGAGCTGGCGGCGGCGATCCGGGCGCATGGCGGCGTCGTGCTGCTGGAGATGGCCGAGCGCCGGCCGCTCGACGGATCGGCGGCGACGGTCGACACCAGGGTCCCGCCGCATCCGCTGCTGACGGCCGAGGCCGCCGGCACGGCCGCCTTCGTGCTGCCGCGCGGGGTCTCGACGGTGCATCAGTTCTGGAGCCGCCACGACGGCGACCTGCAGCTACCGGCGCGGGCGCTGGAGGTGCTGGCGCTGCCGGCACTCGACCGCTGGGCCGATAGCGCCGGTCTCGTGCCGCCCGGCGGCTCGGCCGCCAGCCGACGCGCGCGGCTGGTCGAGGCCTGGCTGGCAGTGGCCGAGGCACCTCCCGCCACGCTGGCCGAGGGCGACCGGCTGCTTCTCGAAGCCCTCCGCCGGGTCGAGACCGGCCCGGCGCAGCATCATCTCGACTTCTTCGGACCGCCGGGCACCGTGCCGTCGATCTCGTTGCTGGGCCTGCTGAGCGGCGCGGCCGGTCCCGATCTCGCCGGACGGACGGTGTTCGTGGGCGCCCAGGAGCCGACCCTGCTGGACGGTCGGGACCATTTCCCGACCGTGTTCCGCAACAGCCTGGGCGTCGACCTCGCCGGCGTCGAGATCGCTGCCACCGCCTTCGACAACCTGCTGCGCGACCAGACCCTGCGCGGCCTGCCCGAGGCGGCGCGCCTGCTGCTGGTGGCTGGCCTGGCCGTGGCGATGGCGGCCGCAGCCACGCGCGGCACGGTCTGGCGGGGGATCGCCGGCGTGCTCGGGCTGGCCACGGCCTACGCGCTCGTGGTCTGGACGGCCTTCGTCGAGGCCCGGCTGTGGCTGCCGGTGGCTGTGCCGCTCTGCATGCTGGTGCTGGCGCTGCTGCTGGGGCCGCTGATGCACTATCTGGGTGCGGTGCGGCTGTTCGGAATCTTCGTGCCGCGCCCCGTGACCCGCCGTGCGCTGAGAGGCGAGCTCGCCGCCGAGCGGCCGATCCGCGGCGAGGTGACGATCATGTTCACCGACATCGTCGGCTTCTCGACGCTGGTCGAGCCGCAGCAGCCGGAGGCGGTCAAGGACTTCCTCGACCGACACTACACCCTCATCGTCGACGAGATCGAGCGCCAGGGCGGCCTCGTCGCCCAGTTCGTCGGCGACAGCGTGCTGGCGTTCTGGGGAACCCCCGATCCGGTCCCCGACCATGCCGCCCGGGCGGCATGGGCGGCGCTGGCGATCGGCGCCGCCCTCGAGCACGACAATCGCCGCCGCATCCTGGCCGGCGAGCCGCCGATACGGCTGCGTATCGGCATCAACACCGGAACCATCAGCGCCGGCAGGGTCGGCGCCGAAGGCCGTGCCACCTATGCGGTGGTGGGCGATCCGGTCAACACCACCCAGCGGATCGAGCAGCTGGGCAAGGTGCTGTGCCCCGACCAGCCGACGGCGGCCATCCTGCTCGGCGAGGCCACCGCGCGGATGCTGGCGGGCCGGTTCGAGCTGGAGCCGGTCGGCCGCCATCCCTTGCGCGGCCGGAGCCGGATCGAGGGCATCTTCCGTCTCCGCGCCGACCTGCGGGCGGCCACGGCCGGGCAGCGCTTCGCCCGGCTGAGCATCGCGGAGTAGGCGGGTGAGGCTGTGGCGGCCGCTGGCCTTGTTCGCTGCGCTCTGGCTGCCCGGGCACGCCGGGGCGCAGGTCGCGCCCTGCCCGCCCGACGGCCAAGTGGCCAGCATCGAGGCGCTCGAGGGCGATGTTCGGCTCGACGGCAACCCGGTGCGGCAGGCCGACCTGCCGCTGGCGGTCTGCGCCGGCTCGGTCATCAGCACAGGAGCCGCCAGCCGTGTCCAGATCCATGCCGACGGCGCCGACACCGGCTTCCGCCTCGACGAGAACAGCAGCTCCCGGCTGCGGCCGCCGCCGGCGCCCGAGAGCGGCATCGTCGACCTGCTGCGCGGCGGCCTGTTCTTCCTGAGCCAGGTCAGGCGCTCGCTCACCATCAACACGCCCTACATGACGGCCGGCGTCGAGGGCACCGAGGTCCTGGTCCGCGCCGACGGCGGGGGCGAGAACCGCCTGGAGCTGACGGTCTATGACGGCCGTATCGCCCTTTCGCAGCTCGCGGGCGGCACGGCCCCGCCTGCCGCCGGCGTCTCGGCCGGCCAGCGGCTGACGCTGCCGCGGGACGGAAGCGGATCCATCGCCGCGATCCCGGGCGGGCCGGCCGGCGCGCTCCGCCTCGCCGCCGGCCGGGAGCTGGCCTGGACCCTGCACTATCCGCCGCTCGCCGACGATCCCGCCCGGGCGTTCCCGCCGGGCCAGGCGGAAGCGGCGCGGCTGCTGGGCGCCGGCCGGGCCGACGCGGCGCTGGCGGCATTGGCGGCGATTCCCGACGGCTCGGCGGGCGCACCGACCCGCGACGCGCTGCTGGCCATGGTGGCCCTGGCCCAGGGCGAGCGCGAGAAGGCGCTGGAGCTGGCGAGCGGTGCCGTGAGGCGGCGCCCCGATTCCGCGCCCGTGCTGCTGGCCCGATCCTATGCCGAGCAGAGCCTGCGGCAGCTCGATGCCGCACAGCGGAGCGCGCGGCTGGCGACAGGGGCGCCCGACGCCGACGGGCTGGCATGGGCGAGGCTGGCCGAGGTCGAGATGATGTTCGGCGATGTCGGCGCCGCCGCCGATGCCGCCCGCCGCTCGGCCGCCATCGGCCGGACTCCGCTGGCCCAGATCATCCTGGGCTTCACCGATCTCGCCAATTTCCAGGCCGAGGAGGCGGTCCGCCGCTTCCGCGCCGCGCTGGCCCGCGACAGCGAGCAGCCGCTGGGCCATCTGGGCCTGGGCCTCGCCCTGATCCGGCAGGGACGGCTCGCCGAGGGCCGGCGGTCGCTCGAGATCGCAGCCACGCTCGACCCGACCCAGTCGCTGCTGCGCAGCTATCTCGGCAAGGCGTTCTTCGAGGAGCGGCGCGACGCGCGGGCGGCGACGCAGCTCGGCCTCGCTAAGGAGCTGGACCCGACCGATCCGACGCCCTGGCTCTACGACGCCATCCGCAAGCAGCTCGACAACCGTCCGGTGGCGGCCCTGCGCGACCTCGAGCGCAGCATCGAGCTGAACGACGACCGGGCGACCTTCCGCTCGCAGCTCCGGCTCGACCAGGACCGCGCCGTGCGCACCGCCGGTCTCGGCCGGATCTACCAGGATCTCGGCTTTGACCAGCTCGGCCGATCGGTGGCCGGCAAGGCGGTGGTGGAGGATCCGACCAGCGGTGCGGCCCGCAGGCTCATGGCCGACCTGGCGCTCGACGCGCCGAGGCAGGAGATCTCGCGCGTCAGCGACCTCCTGAAGTCCAGGCTGCTGTCACCGCCGAGCACCAACATCATCCAGCCGAGCCTCGGCTTCACCGATCTCGACATCGTCCGGAGCACCGGCCCGGCGCGGATCGGCTTCAACGAGTACAGCTCGCTGTTCGATAGCGATGGCGTCCGGCTGAACGCCAATGGCGTCGTCGGCACCGAGGACACCCTGGGCAACGAGCTGATCGCCAGCGGATTGCTCGGCCGGACGGCGCTGAGCCTGGGCCAGTTCCACTACCAGACCGACGGCTCGCGGACCAACAACGACATCGAGCACGACATCTACAACATCTTCGGCCAGGTGGGGCTGACCGCCGACAGCAGCGTGCAGGTCGAGTATGTGCGGCGGTACTCGGATTTCGGATTCCGCGACGAATCGCTGTTCAATCAATCACGGCCCAACCAGCGGACGCACATCCAACAAGACATATTGCGCGCCGGCGGGCGGCTCGATCTCGATCCGGCGACGACCTTGCTGGTGTCCGGGGTCTATTCGGACCGCAACCGCGATCTCGACGAGGACGATCGCGATCTCGTTGCGCCCGGGGATTTGGGCATCGGCAGCTTCACGACGACCGATCAATCCGGAACGCAACTCGAGTCCGTGCTGTATCGGCAGCAGGGGCAGATCGGCCTTCAGCTCGGTGGCGGCATCTATCACCTGGACCGCAGGCTGCGGTCACTGACGGCTTTCAGAGGGCTCGGCTTCGATGGCGTCGGTCCGCCCGAAGTCAACGACTGGGATACGGACGGCGCGTCGATCTACGTGCAGGGTCAGGTGCCATTGGCAGCCGGGCTCACCGGGGTGGCACGGCTCGGCTATGACTGGCTGTCGGATCCGAACGCCAACTTCAGCACGCCGACGCCGTCGCTCGGCCTGATGTGGGAGCCGACCCCCGGGATCCTCGTCCGCACGGCCGCCAGCCGTGTGCTGAAGCGGCCGCTGGCGCTCAATGCCACCATCCTTCCGACGGATACCGTCGGGCTCACCGAGCTGTTCGACGAGTTCGACGGCACACGCAGCGACCAGTTGGCGCTCGATGCGACCTGGCGCGTCACCGACGATGTGACGCTCGGCGCGCAGGGCCTGCTGCGCAACTCAGCCCAGAAGCTGCCGGCCAACGACGTGGAGGATGTCAAGATATCCGACCCTTCGGAGCAGGCGGCCGGATTGTCGGCGAACTGGCTCGCCACGGAGGAGCTCGTCGTCAGCCAATCCTTGACATGGCGGCGATTCCGCCAGCAGGACAAGGATGGGGATGTCCCGGTCCGTTACTGGACCATCTCGGCGCCGCTGGACGTCCGCTACTTCTCGCCGACCGGAATCTTCCTGGGCGGAACGCTGAGCTACGTGTTCCAGGATGCCGAAGAGCTGAAGTCGTTCGAGGGCATCAACTTCAATTCCGAGAAGCGCAACCATCTCGTCATGCTGGACGGCGTGATCGGCTATCGCCTGCCCCAGCAGCGGGGCACCTTGGCGCTGGTCGGGCGAAATCTCCTGGATGAGAGCACGCTTCTGCAGTCGGAC
Organism: Geminicoccus sp.; assembly: GCA_035326425.1. Taxonomy (GTDB): domain Bacteria; phylum Pseudomonadota; class Alphaproteobacteria; order Geminicoccales; family Geminicoccaceae; genus CALKJU01. The sequence goes on from DAOLFG010000038.1 coordinate 45,895, forward strand.
GACTTCAGGAGCTCCGAGACCGGCAATGTCCTGCTGACAGGCCGCACCATCCTGCTGCAATTGTCTCTGACATTCTGACCCCATCACCCGCGGCGGGTGAGAAATCTCAACGACGGCCGAAAGGCGATCGCCTCGAATTCGCAGGTCGAGAACAACAACAGCGCGGAAGGAACAATCATGGCAGAGTCGCTGACGACGATGGCGCTGATCGGGACCCTTTACGCCACCGGTCTCGTGACGGCGCCCGAGACCAGGATGAGCGTCGTCGAGCCGATCGGTCCGAGCGGGAACATCGTGGTGGCGCAGGGCTCCTGCGGCTCCAAGCCCCCGCAGTGCAGAACCGGGATGCCGGCCAACCAGCTCTGCAAGCGGACCACCGCCGGCCAGCCGGCGGGCTTGATCTGGATCACCTGCAGCGTCGAGGGCCTGCCGCAGAGCTGGAAGCCCACGCCCGCACCCTGCACCTGCAACATATAGGCTATCGCGGGACGAGGAACGCTTCGAGGATCGGCACCACCTCGGAGCGGAACCGCGGGCCGGTGAA